>NZ_MPZR01000010.1:0-149875 GCF_002020075.1 Thioclava sp. F36-7
GGCGGCTCCTTCTTGACGAGACGTCCAACGCCGTTGGAGCGTTCCCAGGCCGCGAGCTTCTTCGTGAACCGCGCAGGCGGTTTCGGACTGTTGTCGGTGTAGCGAATGAGCGCGCCCAGGGGCGCGGTGTCGAGAATGGTGGTTGCAGACATGATTCCTCATCCTGAATGCGTCATTTTGCATTCATCTCGTTGATATTGTTGACTTTTATGTGATTGCGGGCGGGGAAACCCGCCCTCGGATGGCGCGGATCACTCCGCAGCCATCATCGATGCATCATCACCCGGCAGGTCAGCGGTGAGGAAGGCAGGAAGGTCGACATCCTCGCTCTGGTCGGCGTCGGAAACGGGTTCAGACGCCCCCTGCCCTTCCGCGTCGTCGAGTGCTGCCAGATCGTGACGGCGAAGAACCTCCGGCAACCAGCCGCTGCCTTTCAGCAGACGCTCGGCTTCGGTCGCCATCTCGCCCTTCTTGAGGTGATCGAGGAGTTGCGCCGTCCCCTCCCCTTTCGCCTCGCGCACGGCCTCGAGGATCCGGGCCTTGGGTACGCGGTTCAGGTAGGTATCGGCCGTCGGCTGCCAACCCGCCTCGACCATGTCGAGATCGACCGCCTGTGCGACCAAGTCGGACTGGGTCATCCGCCTGGTCAAACCGCCGGCGGAGATACCGGCACCATAAGGGTTCACCTTCTCGTGGAGCGCGTTGATCCCGAAGCTGAGGCAATGCGCGAGCAGGGACAGCCGGCTCGGCTGATCAAGGGAGGTCAGGTAGTCCCAGAGCGCGGCATCGTTGCCGAGCGGCAAGTCGGCCTCCCACTCCGCGTGTCGGTCGTCCACCAGCTTGGCTACGACGCTTTCCTTCAGATCGCTCGCCTGCGCGGACATGTAGACGTGACGCACCGAGGCATCGAGGCAGCTGCCGGCCGAACTGGACGTCCGGAATGTGTCATTGACGAGCTTCAGGAGCAGCAGCGTCAACGCGACGTCAGGGGAGCGCCCGACCGCTTCGCGCAGTGCCAATGTCCGGTGCGCCGTCAACTCCATGACCAGCCGCTCAGGCAAGGGCTTCAACGCACCATCGTCCTCGTCGTCGGGCACGTTGGCGGCAAGCGCCTGACCGGCAGAGGTGATCACCGTGCCATGGCCGACACCATCCGCGCTGCTCGCAGCCGAAAGCTCAGTGCCCTGCCCGTCTGCTGCCGGTTCACCGCTGTGGACATCGGCGTCTTCCCGTGGCTCATCCTCGGGCCGCACAAAGCCCCGATAGACGGCAAGCTCGCCAAAGCGGTCAAGCGTCACGAAAGCCCCTGCCCGTGCGATCTCCACATCGTCGAAGATCAGCGGCCGGGCCTCGAGCTTCTCCATCGCGACTTCCAACGCGCCAAGGCGCGCGTCGATCTCTTCGGGGAATTCATCCTGGCCCTCGTATTGCTCTTCGAGCGCCCGGTACTCGGCAAGCAGCTTGGCATGGGCCGCGCCTTCGTCATCCGTCATCGGCGCCGGGTCTCCGCTTAGCCGCCGCAAACCGTGGCTGTAGCCATAGGGCAGGTCGAGCGAGACCTCGATCCACTTCCAGCCCTCGGTCGCGATCGCTTCGGCTTCAGCCTGAAGCTTCTCGCTGACGAGACGATCCAGCAGGGCAGGGTCTTCCAGCCAGCCGCCGTCATCGCCTTGGAAGAGGTCATGCAACAAGGTGCCACCAGCCGTCTCGTACGCCTCGACGCCGACAAAGACGGCCCGACGGTCAGAGGCGCGCACAGAGGTTTCCGTCAGCATCCGCCGGATCTGATACGGCTCCTTGTTCCACGACGACTTGATCGCCTCCCAGACCTGAACCTGACGCTCGTGATCCGGATTGACCGTGAAGGCCATCAGCTGCTCCAGCGTCATTTCATCCTCGGCGTAAAGCTCGAGCAGGGCAGGGGCCACGGAGGCGAGTTTCAGGCGCTGTTTGACCACCTGCGGCGTGACGAAGAAAGCGGCCGCGATCTCTTCATCGCCCTGTCCCTTCTCCCGCAGCGCCACGAAGGCGCGGAACTGATCGAGCGGATGCAAGGCAGCGCGCTGCATGTTCTCAGCGAGCGAGTCGTCTTCGGCGAGGATCGTGGACTTGGCATCCCGAACAATGCAGGGAATGGGCGTCGTCTTGGCCAAGCGTTTCTGCTTCACCAGGAGTGACAGCGCCTGGAAGCGCCGACCGCCAGCGGGGATTTCGAACTTACCGGTCTCGGACCCATCCTCGGCCACAACGGGCCGGACGCTCAGGCTCTGCAGCAACCCGCGCCGCGCGATGTCTTCGGCCAGTTCCTCGACCGAGATGCCGGCTTTGATGCGCCGAACGTTGGACTGGCTCAGCACGAGCTTGTCGAAGGGAATGTCCCGGGACGGGCACAGGGTGACTTTCTGGGCAGATTTCGCCATCAGATCTTCTCCACGACGGGCGCCGGAAGCCACTCTCCCGATCTCACTTCCCGTCACCCCTCAAACCAACAAACCTTTCCCTCTCCTGTTCTGACGCTCCCGAGACGGGACCTTAACAGCTGTTAAGTCGTCAGTCCCGAGGTGGCGGAACGGTACGCAGTCTCTCAACCTTAACAGCTGTTAAGCTGCAGATCGTCGTCCAATCAATGCCATGACCATCGGCCCACAGGAAAACTCACCGGCCACAGCTTTGGCAGTCAGAGCTCGCAAGTATCCACCAGGCGATCTGATGTCCTCAAAGCGTTCCAGCATGGCAGAAACGACAATCGACGCTTGCTCCGGACCCATGAACCGCTGCGCTTCTTCCCATGCAGATGCACTGATCCCCATGGCTGGTCGCACATGGCATGCCGCATCGAAAAGCTGGTGCCAATGCCGGATTTCGCCTTGGTAGAAGGTCTTGAGCGAGGGACATGCCGCGATCACCAGGTGCAGCGGGATCTTTGGTAGGTGTCTTGTGTCCTGTTCATCGACGTCAGCCACGGGCTCATCCCTGTCCACATCTGGCACGCCTGCCGCCGCCCCGCTTTTTTCTAAAGCAGGTTCAAGATCTATAGATTCTTTATTTGAATTATGATGGTGACGCTCAGATCGAGCATCATTGGTGTTCATTTCTTCTGTTTCAGAGCCATCAATGATGTTGCGTGCCTGATCGAGGAGAGCTTCAAGATCGGCTCGATAGGCCGCGAGGTCCTCAATTGAAAGCTTGCGGCGAAGCGCGCGCGCTGTGAGGATAGCCTTGTCACGAAGCTGGTCCCAGATGCCTAGGCCTGGCTGCATCTCGTCTCCGAACTCCGCGAGGGCCGCGAGATCACGCCGCATGAGGCTTACAACCTCTCTCAGACGCCTGACGCGCTCCTCAGCCTCACGTACGGCCTCTGCGGCCCGTGCTATCTCCTCGGACTGGCAGTAGAGCGGGGAAAGATCGAAGCCAAAGGCGACGCGCTCTTCGCCGTGCTTGCGGACATAGCGCTTTCCATTGGGGCTATCACGCCGCTGGAGCAAACCAGCCTCGACAAGACGCGCGAGGTGACGACGCATAGTGGAGCAGGGCATACCATTCAGGCGCTCACAGATCGCCTTGTTCGAGGGGAAGACTACCATCTCGGCGTTCCCGCCAAGTGCATCGTCTGGAAAGAAGCTGAGGAGCCCCTGCAAAACAGTTAGATCACGTTCTGACACGCCAAAGGCCGCTTGCGCCTTGGAGAGCTCGCGCAGGAGTTCCCACTTGTTGACGGGTCTGCCCGGAACAGATGCCTCGGGTCGCTCGATCACGCGCAGATGGGCGTGCGAGATCGGCCGCATAAACGGCGAAATCGGTGTGTACTCCATGAAAACGTTCACGAAGGCAAAATTTCTGCGGCCCGCGAATCGCTTTGCGCTTGCGGGGTAGGGGCCAGAACGCTACATTCAGAGGTGCGAAAACTGAGATTTTGTAGCGGGCTGATCCCGGTGCGAAACCTTACAAAGGTCTCGTGAAGCTAGCTTCTCGGGGCCTTTTTCTTTTTGCCTGTATCGTGCCTCCTTCTTGTTGGTTGCTCTTCCTCAGTCTCCTGAACGCTTCCAGCGCTCATGAAGCTCGGTAATCAGCTTTGGGGCATTGCCCTCCAACCAGCTGATAAAATCAGGTTCATCCGTAGTCAGATCGAGTTTAAGCTGCTTGCCTTGGCGGCCGGTCTTAACCGTCGCAGCTCCGACACCGGGGATCGCCAAAGCAGGCACGCCCTTTCTAGACGGGTTTGCTTTCTTCTCTGGGCTCTTCGCAGCTGCCAGAACTGCGAGAAACGCACGCTCAGAAACCTTATCGACCGAGCCGGAACTTTCGGACTTCGCTGCATGAGCTATGGCTAGCAGTTGGTCCCGATCACCGTCGTAGGCACCCAAAGCCTTTTTGAGCTCTTCCCATCTCGGGCGACCAATCCCAGGAGCTGCACCAATTGCCTGGATGAGATCCTCGCCGACCGTCCGAACGACACTCAAGAGTTGTGAAACCCCAGCTTCGTGGAGGTTAAGGACTTCAGCGACACCTCGATTGGTGCGCTCCGCCCCTTCCAAATGGTCGCCGTCCAGAAGCGCCGTCGCAACAAGCGCCCGTTCAATAAAGCTCAGATCACGACGCTCTTGGTTCTCGAGAAGCTGATCTCGAAGCGCTTGATCACCATCAACTTCCGTGACGATGGCTCGAACTTTGATACCGAGTTCGCGACATGCTTCCAGGCGTCTGCGGCCATAGATCAGGTTGTAGCGATCGCCTTCCAGTGGGCGGACCAAGACAGGCACACGCTGACCGTTCTTGGAGATTGAATTCTTCAGGCCCTCAACTTCAATCTGAAGCCTGTCATCCAATCGTCCTTCGGTAATAATCTGCGCCGGATCGATCTCAAATACACCGCCACGCAGTCGGCGCCCTTCAAGAGCGTCAGGAGCGTTGCGAAGGGTCTGCAGCGGCAGGCCAAGTTTAGGCTTTCTTGCCATTCCGCCCCCATGTGTTCTGGATGATTTCAGCGATCTCATCGTTCACTGCGTTCATGGATTCGATCGCACGATCAAACGTCTGACGCGTGAAGTCCTTCTTGTCAGCTTCGTAGAGCGTTTGCTTGGTCAAGCCGGCATCAGAAATTGCGGTCGATTCAACCATGTGATTGGTCAGGACCGACCTCCCGAACAGTCCGCGAATGAAAGCGATGACTTCGGTTTGTGGCGCGTCGCCGACTTTGTATCGCGTTGGCAAAAAGCGCAGCCAATCGAAGCGCAGATTTGCGCCTGCATCCCTGATCACTCCCAGGAGATCCGCGGTCATTCGCAGGAATTGGGACATCGACATGAGGTCAAGCATCTGCGGGTGAACCGTCACGAGGACACCCGAGGACGCGGAAAGTGCTGACATCGTCAAGAAACCAAGCTGCGGCGGGCAGTCGATCACAACAACGTCGTAGTTCGCTTCAACACTATCGAGTGCGTCATGAACTCTCGCGAAGAACGCTTTCGCTCCGCCTCGCTGGATAGCAGCAGGCGTCTCGTGCTCGAACTCCATGAGTTCAAGGTTGCCCGGGATAAGATCAAGGCCGCGGATGTAGGTCTTGCGGATCACTTCGGCGATCGGAACCGGATCGTCATAGCGAACGGCATCATAGAGGGTTCCGCCCTCCATAAGGTCGAGTTCTGGCTGGATTCCGTGAAGAGCCGAAAGAGATGCTTGGGGGTCGAGATCGATCGCAAGAACCCTGTACCCCTTGAGCGCCAAGCGCTGAGCGAGGTGAGCAGACGTCGTCGTTTTGCCGGACCCGCCCTTGAAGTTCACCACTGAAATAACTTGAAGCTCGTCACCGTCGCGACGCCCAGGCACGTAAGTTCCAGACTTTTTTGCGTTTCCTTCAAGCGTCTGCCGGATTTCCCAGATATCGTCGAGAGTATAGCGACGATGACTTCCAGCCGTCGTCTCGACGTCAACGATCTTTCCTTCTCGATGAAGCTTCCGAAGATAGGTATGGTCGACGCCAAGGAGCTCGGCAGCTTCGCCGCTGGTCAAAGTGCGCATCACCTTCTTTGCATCCGGAGGGAAGTGTGCGGCGCGCTGAGCATGCAGGTTCGACGCGAGAAGTTCCGCGTAGTGCCCGATGGCGATGTCTAGATCCTGCTCTGCTTCGCTCATGTCTGCCCCGATCCGTGGGCGCGTTTTTTATGTGACCGCGCGTTATTTTTCGAGACTATTGCCCGACCAACCAGATTCGTGCAAGCACTTTCTAGATTTAGTGGCAATCGGTTAGGCCAACACAAGTGTGATCCTCAGAGGAGCCCCAGCTTTTCAGCACGCTCCAGCAGCATTCTGACCGAGGAAGGCTGCCAGCTGGTGCGACCGCGAGGGGTGCGCTCACGCATGGATTCCAGTCGGTCGCAGATTGCCTGCAAGGTGATCTCGGGGTCAGCACCTTTGATTGCGGCGACAATCGCAGGCAGGCGATCGTCGGTTTCGCGACGTCCAGCGCGTCCAAGCACTTCAGCGGGCAGGAATCCGTCCGCCACGTATGCCTTCACGGCGCGGAGCAGGCGGCTTTGCGTCCAGCGCCGATCATGGGGCAGGGGGCCATTGATGATCCGGAGGACGTCTTCCCAAGCCATATCGGGGCGCAAACGGCGCACATGGGGCACCCAATCCTGCGCAGTTTCGTTCAAGCGCTCCATGTAGCCGTCCTGTCGCGCCAGCCGCACCTTGCGCAGCGCTTCAGGGTCCTTGGCGCGAAGACCTGGGTTGCCGCCTACGCGGCCCTTTGAGCGTGCCGAGGCAAGTCCGGCTTTGGTACGCTCGCGGATCAGAGCGCGTTCGAACTCAGCCGCAGCGCCCAGAACCTGCAACGTGAACTTGCCCTGGGGCGAGGCAGTGTCGATCGGGTCCTGGAGCGAGCGGAAGAACGCCCCCTTGCCTTCCAGTCTTTCGATCACCTCAAGTAGGTGCGACAAAGACCGCGCAAGCCGGTCGATCCGCACGACGACCAGCGTGTCGCCCTTGCCAATCCGCTCCAGCACACGTGCAAGCACGGGCCGCGCGCGATTGCCGCCCGAGGCGTGCTCTTCAAAGATCTCGGCGCATCCCGCAGACTGCAGTGCCTCAGACTGGGGCAGGGGGGTCTGATCCTCGGTGGAGACGCGCGCATAGCCAATCAGCGGCATGAAACTGGGCCGTTTGCAATTTTATGTACCACCAATAAACGACCGTTTGTAAACGAATGCAAGTAGGTGCTCTCTCGTCGCGTTCATCCTAAGACCCTTGGTTCCCTAGCGCTGAGCGCGATCTGAGAGGTTCCGCCGGCAGTCGCGCGAGCGTGCTATATAAAGGGCGTAGGCAACCGCCACAAAATCACTTGGGTAATGTGCAAAAAATAAGTATTTTGCACATATGAATACGAGAGCCTCTATTTTGACTGATGGTTACGACGACCCCCTCATCACTACCGAGGAGGATGCAGAGGCTCACGAAAAGGATCTCTGGTTTCTGCCGGGACCATTCGAAGAAGAACCAGATGATTTGCCTCCCGGGCCGCGTGCAGAACCGCCGGACACTGCCGTCATCGAAGACTGGGCAAAGGCAGAAGGCGTTCACGCTGCGCGGCTAGCAAAGGTGGCTGGACGCCTGGGAGCTCTGGATGACCGGCTGCTGCGCGGCCCGGAAGGCTGGCGGCATCGCCTCGCTCTTGTCGAGGCAGCGGCCCTCAGCTGGGTCGCAGGAGATCGGGTGAGTACTGATCGTCTGGCGCTCTGGGTATCCATGCGGCTGTCAGGTGCACAGGATGACCCAAATGCCTTGGCACGCGTTGGATGGGCTGTTCGGCGCTTGACAGGCGGTCCCGGACCGATGGCTGACCTGGCCGCTTTTCTGGATCGCCGCGACCCCGAGAACATTGAAGACAGCGCTGAGCGTTTCGAGGATCGCGCGGGTGGGTGGCTGGACGTCATGGCAGCCGCAAAGGGTCTCCACCCGATCACGCGGGCGTGCATGGGGTATCACCTGTGGAGCTTGGCGGGCCTCGGACGCCACGGCGACCAGATCGAAGCTGCCGTCACCGCGTCTAGGATCGCGACCAGCGATGGAAGCGGTGCCATCTTCGCGCCGCTCGCTATGGCCGGGGCCGGGGGGCTGCGCGTTTCGGGCTTGCCACCCGAGCGTTTGGCCCGCTGGTTGGATGGGATGAACAGCGCAATTCTAACGGCGATGCGAACACTTGATGATATTGAAGTGTGGATCGGGCGGGCAGAAAACGTCATGGCGCAATTATCTGGCCGCACGCCGGTTGCCTTGCGAAAGGTTTTCACGGAATGGCCCTTGGTCTCCGCCCCGATGGCTGAGGCCATGACCGGAGCCAGCCGCGCCGCCGTTCAGCGCAATCTCGCATGGATGGAGGCAAGCGGTTTGATCCGCGAGGTGACGGGGAACGGGAGGTATCGCATGTGGAAAGCTGACCTAATATAGGTCATTTGTCGAGGCTGACACCGGCTTGACCTGGCACGCTTTAGTGCCGCCCCAGATGATCGTTTAAGCCACTTTCCGTTCGAATGCGACAAGGCTTTTCCAGCCCAAAGCGTTCGTTAGCCATTCGTCTCACGTTTTTGTGACAATTGATCGCTTGAAGCTCCAGTGGGTGAAGGTTGTAACGGGGCGAAATAACGGAATGAGAGCCGGAGCCAGAGATGGCATCGTAGCATTTGCGAGTGGCGCAAGTTCCCTGTGCCGTGACGTTCCCGATCTCATGGTCGCGATATCGAAGCCGCTGTGCCTAAATTTCCAGACAATCTGCGACTTAACGAATTGTCGCTGCGCAACTTCGGACCAGGTATTGTGCGAGCAGTTTTCTCCTCCCTAGCAAACTGGAAACTGCAAGGATCGCATGTCTACTTACGAAAATTTGCCCTTGAACCTCTAGCCACTAGAAGTCCTATCTGTTCAAGGAGAACACATACCGTTCTTGCCATCAATCGCCGGTGAGAACCGAAAGGGTACGAAATGCTGACAAGACGACACTTCATTCAGACAACAACGGCGCTTTTTTCGGTGACCGGTCCCGGTATGGCTTTTGCCGACACTTGGCCCACCGAGGCTCAGAAGGCTGAATGGGACGCACAGGTGACGCCTCAGGGTTATGTTGCCGAGACTTCCAACCCATGGGGATTGCACCCGCGGTTCCTACCGCAACGTGTGGTCGCGAAGGCCGGTCTCGTGCCGGGAGATATCCATGTCGACGCGGTCGCACGATATCTTTACCACATTGAAGAGGGTGGAACCGCGATGCGCTACGGCGTGGCCATCGCGCGGGGGAACCTCTACGAGCCGGGTGTCTATACCATCAAGCGCAAGGTCAGGTGGCCGCACTGGCAACCGACACAGAGCATGATCAATCGCGACCCCGAACTTTATGCTGACATTGCCGATGGCATGGAACCGGGACCGGAAAACGCGCTTGGATCGAGGGCGCTGTATCTCTACGTCGGGGATCGCGATACCCTTTTGCGCATCCATGGCACTCCGAGCCCACGGAGTATCGGTGGCCGCGCAAGTTCGGGCTGCGTACGGATGGTCATGGCTCATATCAATGATCTTTACCCGAACGTCGAGACCGGCTCTACCGCCTATCTTTACTCGGCGGAGGACAGCGTGACTGCCCGCAGCTAAGCCAAGCAGCGGACGGCAAACGCAATTAAGTTTCGCGAGGGGTGCAGATACGATTGCCGTTCGCCGTGCGCAGCGGCAGCAAGGTTGTTTCTACGGGGCCGCTGTGTTTGTACCAGTAGCACCCGTCCTCGGGCACCAAGCGCGCGGTTGCAACATCCTGATCCGGGGCAGCCATTGCAATCACGGCTTCGGGAACTTTGCCCCGCCGGTCTGCCGAGTCGCCCGGTCCAGTCGGCTGGATTGCGCACCCGGCCGTAAGAGACAGCGCCACTGCAACAATTATTTTTTGCTTCAGCATCAAAACCCGCATCAAGCTTCCTTTCGTGTCTGTTTTTCTTTGCATCGGCTTTTCATGCCTCAAGGCGTGATGGAGCCGGTCGCCGCATCCTCTAGCAATAAAACAAACTGAAATACCACCGTATTTTGCTCTTGAAGCTCTAGCTACTGTAGGGGCTATGTCATGGTAAAGCACCCGAATCCAGAGGTCCATTCATGCCGCCCGACACCCATCGTCACGACCACGATCACGCCGAAGATGCCCAGACAAGCGGCGGCAGCTGCTGCGGGAGCGCCGGAACGTGCGGCGACATCGTTCCGGCGACCCCCGCGCCAGCGGGCGGGCGCAGTTTTCAGGTGTCCGGCCTCGATTGCGCCGAGGAGGTAGCAATCCTGAACAAGGTGGTCGGCCCGAAGATCGGCGGGGCCGAGCATCTCGCGTTCGACGTGATCAATGGGCGGATGACTATTCTCGACAGCGCCAAGAGTTTATCGGACGGCGAAATTGCAGAACTGGTCGCAAGCACCGGCATGACCGCCAAGCCTTGGGATGCCGAGAACGCGTCGGTCGACCAGGCGGCCCATCTTGCAAGACAGCGGCTGTTTACGGCGCTCAGTGGAGGCTTCTGGGCCGCGGGATTTCTGTGGCACATCATCGAGACCGGCATGGGCGGGGCGCTCGGCCTCTTCGCGGGTCACGGCGAAGCGCCGATGCCACTGGTCGAGGCAGGGCTGTTCGCGGTTGCGATCCTGTTCGGTGTCTGGCTCGTGGCACCCAAGGCATGGTCGTCCGCTCGGCGGCTGTCGCCCGACATGAACCTGCTCATGGTGGTCGCCGTGGCCGGTGCCATCGGGCTTGGCGAATTTTTCGAGGCGGCGACAGTCGCGTTCTTCTTTTCGCTCTCGCTCTACCTCGAAAGCTGGAGCGTCGGGCGTGCGAGGAATGCGGTTTCAGCTCTGCTCGACCTCGCGCCGCCGACGGCAAGAGTTCTTCATGATGACGGCTCGGAAGCGGACGTTCCGGCTTCTGCGGTTGCTATCAACGCACGTTTCATCGTGCGCGGCGGAGACCGCATCCCATTGGATGGTGAGGTTGTCGATGGGGCAGGGGCCGTCGATCAGGCGCCGATCACCGGAGAGAGTGCGCTGGTCCCAAAGGAACGGGGCGACGAAGTCTATGCCGGTACGATCAACGGCGAAGGCACACTGACGGTGCGCGCCACGAAGGCCGCCTCGGACACCGTGTTGGCCAAGATTATCCGCATGGTCGGCGACGCCCATGCCCGCCGCGCGCCGGTGGAGCAGTGGGTGGCGAAATTCGCCCGCATCTATACGCCTATCGTCATGGCTCTCGCCATTGCAATTGCCCTGCTGCCGCCGCTCATTTTCGGGGGGGCCTGGGATTATTGGTTCTACAATGCACTCGTGCTGCTGGTGATCGCTTGCCCATGCGCTCTGGTCATCTCGACACCGGTCTCCATCGTCGCTGCACTCACCGCCTCAGCGCGGGCCGGGGTGCTGATCAAGGGCGGTGCATATGTTGAGGCACCGGGCAAGACCACTGCACTGGCCATGGACAAGACCGGCACGATCACCATGGGCGAGCCCGAGGTGGCGGCGGTGCATCCGCTGGGCAAAGCATCGGCGCAAGATCTGATGACCCTCGCCGCTGGGCTGGAGGCACGTTCCTCGCATCCCTTGGCGCGCGCCATTCTTGCGCGGGCAGAAGCCGACGGCATCAAGGTATCCGCCGCGGAAGATACCCGAACCGTTCCGGGCAGGGGACTTGAAGGACGCACAGACGGCCGGTCGATCTGGCTGGGGTCGGACCGGTTTGCCGAGGAGAAGGGTTTCGGCGACGCCATTCCGAAGGATTTGCGCGACCGCATCGAAGGGGCTGGCAGCACCCTTGTTGCCGTGGGCGACGACACCGGTGTCACCGGCATCTTGGAATTGCGCGACCGTATCCGCCCGGATGCCAAAGGCATCGTGGCGCAGCTTCACGCGCAGGGTGTGAAGACCATCGTCATGCTGACCGGTGATAACGAGCGGACAGCGCGCGCTGTTGCAGCCGAGGTCGGCATCGACGAGGTCCGTGCCGAGCTTCTGCCCGAAGACAAGGTGACTGCCATCGAAGAACTGGTCGAAACGCATGACATGGTGGCCATGATCGGCGACGGGGTCAACGACGCCCCGGCCATGGCGCGCGCGCATTACGCCATCGCAATGGGTGCCGTTGGTTCGGACGCGGCAATCGAGACGGCGGATATAGCCCTGATGACCGACGATCTCGGCAAGGTGCCTTGGCTGATCGGTCATTCGCGCCGGACAATGTCGATCATTCATCAGAACATCGGTATTTCCTTGGCGACCAAGGGCGTTTTCGTTGTCGCTACCGCGTTCGGACTGGCATCGATGTGGGGCGCGATTGCAGCCGACGTAGGAGTGTCATTGCTGGTGGTGGCCAATGCCCTGCGCCTGCTGAACAGCCAAGAGGCCAAGGCGCCGCCGTCCGGCGGTGAGCAGGTTGGCCCACAGATGGCAAAGGCCGCGCTTGCCCACGGACATTGATCACGCAGCATTTGCAAGGTAACGTAATGTCCATAACAGACCTCACGAAAGAGGCATCGAGCAGTGAAAACCATCCGATTTCCCCGCCGCGCCGTCCTGTTGGGCGGGCTGGTAGCGTTTCTGTCCGGGTGTGCCAGCAAGTTCCGCAGCTATGACGGACCCGAAGTCACCCGTGTTCGGCTTTACAAGGGACAGCGCTTGCTTGTTCTCGACGGAGCCGATCGCGTCTTGCAAACCTATCCGGTCGGGCTGGGTTTCGCTCCTGAGGGTCACAAACAATTCGAGGGGGATGGCCGGACTCCGGAAGGAGTTTACACAATCGACAGGCGAAACCCCAACAGCACCTACCATCTTTCGATTGGCATCTCTTATCCGAACGAGGCCGACATCGCCTTTGCCGAAGCGCAGGGCCTTTCCCCCGGCGGCGACATCTTCATCCATGGTGGCCCACGCCCCGGCATCGACCCGACAAATGTCCGCGACTGGACAGCTGGCTGCATCGCGGTCACGGATCGGGAGATCGAGGACATCTATGCAATGGTGAAGGACGGGACACCTATCCACATCTTTGCATGACGGTCTTTCTCATGCGGCGGTAGTGAGCCGTCGCATTGGCGCCATTGCCCAGCTCCACGAAGCCAAGATGAGCGCCAACAGCATCCAGTCCCCGAAGCTCGCGTAGAGTGTCGGCGGTCGCGCGGAGGGCAGGCTAGCGTCGATGATGCCCGTTTCGCCGGTATCGAGCCGCGCAACGATCTCTCCGCTCGCGTCGATGACCGCAGAGATGCCCGTATTCGCGGCTCGGATGACTGGAAGGCCTTCCTCTACGGCGCGCATACGTGCGGAAGCCAGATGCTGCTCGGGTCCGATGCTGGTGCCAAACCAGGCATCGTTTGTCGCGTTGAAAATCCAGTCCGGCCGGAACAGGTCGTCGACCACATGCCCTGGGAAGATGATCTCATAGCAGATCGCCACGGCGACCAGCGGCACACCCGGAAGCGCAAGCGTTCTCGGGCCCGGTCCGGGCGTAAAATCGCCCAGACCCGCCGTGAGCCGCTCGATGGGCAACCAGCCGCGGAATGGCACATATTCGCCGAAGGGCACGAGATGGTGTTTCGCGTATCCGGTCAGGATCTCGCCGGTCTCGTCAAATGCCTGGACCGTGTTGAAATATCGGGTGCCATCCTCGCTCGGTACACGGTCCGGCACACCGGTAAGCAGCACTCTGCCGTCTGGTAGCGCTGCGGCAATGCGGGCCCGTGCCTCCGTATCCTCATCGAGGAAACCCGGAAAGGCGGTTTCCGGCCAGAGAAGCACGTCGAAATCGCCGGGCCGGGTTGAAAGCTCAAGATAGCGCGCGAAGGTCGCCTCGCGGTTCTCGGGAGCCCATTTCTCCTCTTGTGGAATGTTGCCCTGGACGATGCGCAGGTCGACACCGGGTGGCTGTTGTGCATCCGACTGGAGGCGCAGCGTGCCGACAGCCCACATCGTCGCGATTCCGGCCAGCGCCATGAGCGAGATGGTCAATCGTTGCCGCCCGGACGCCATAGCAGCCGCGCCAGGGAGTACCGCGACGAACACGGTGAGAAAGCTTAGCCCATAGCTTCCGACCCAGGCGGCGGTCTGGCGAAGGGCGGCGTAGTCTACAAGTGCGTAACCGGCCAGGTTCCAGGGAAACCCTGTCAGAACGTGACCACGCAACCACTCGGCCACGGTCCAGGAGGTCGCGAACAGGAGGCAGGCCAAGAGACTGCCCATGGCTCCGCGCCGCGCGATTTCGGCAAAAAGCGCAGCGGCAATGGCTGGGAAAATCGCGAGACCTGCGGACAATCCCGCGACCGCCGGAATCGCCATCGTCCCAAACCGCTCGGCCTCGACGTAGAAACTTTCCGCGATCCACCAAATCCCGAAACCGAACTGGCCGAGACCAAACGCCCAGCCGACGAGGAAAGCGCGCCCGAAGGAGAGATCGCGAAGCCCGACAAACAACGCGGAATAGGCAACGGGAACGAGCAGGAGAATCGAAAGAGGCGGGAAAGTCAGAACGGTCATCGCCCCGGCGGCGAAACCAAGCGTCATCCGCGAAAGCAAACGGTGGCGCAGAGCGATGCGGTTCAGAATTTCCGGCTTCACGACTTGATCGAACGCCGCGCGCTGATCCATGGCGCGGCGAGCAAGAGCCCCACGCCACTGACGACAAATACATCGGCCAAGTTGAAGGCAGGCCAATGTGTTGTGCCAATGTAGAAATCGAGAAAGTCTGTTACAGCCCGATACCGCACACGATCGATGACATTGCCCAGGGCTCCGCCAATGATCGCACCGTAGGCAAGCGTTTCCACCGCATTGTCGGCGCGAAACAGCATAACCCCCAGCCAAACACAGATGGCAAGAGCGAAAGCGATGAGGCTCCACCACGGCGCGCCGCCCAACATCCCGAAAGTCACGCCGTCATTACGATAAAAGACGAGGTTGAATCCCGGAAACACGGGAATTCCGGCGCTTAAAGTGACGGCATTCGCAACGACAATGGCTTTGGTGATCTGATCGATCGCGAACGCAGCAAGTGCTGCGAAGACGCCGATCATCGGAGATACCTTGTTTAGTGACATTGCCTCATCCCAACCAGACATCAAGGAACAGCATCAGAACGAGCCCGACTGCGAGACCGAGCGTCGCCCTGTTCTGATGGCCGCTGCGATGGGTTTCGGGGATGATTTCGTGGCTAATGACGTAGAGCATTGCGCCCGCGGCAAAGGCCAGACCCCATGGAAGCAGCGGTTCCGACAGTGTGATGATGCCGGCCCCGAGCAAACCGCCAATCGGCTCGATCATGCCCGTCAGCGCCGCGATGCCCCAGGCGCGCAGCTTCGGATATCCCTCGCCCAGCAGAGATACAGCGACGGCCAATCCTTCGGGCGCATTCTGAAGCCCGATGCCGATGGCGAGCGGCAGACCGCCCTCCATACCTCCGGATCCGAAGCCGACCCCAACCGCAAGGCCTTCGGGGAAGTTGTGGATCGTGATTGCGATGATGAACAGCCAGACCCGCCGCAAAGACGCCGCTTCGGGCCCTTCGCGTCCCGTCTTGAAGTGCTCGTGCGGCAGCTTTTCGTTCATCAGGGCGACAGCCCCCATGCCCAGAAGAATCGAAACGCATACGATGGCCGCAGGCATCGCGCCGTTTTCGAACATCGGCTCCGCCGCATCCAATGCCGGGATGATCAGCGAAAAGAAAGAAGCGGCGAGCATCACACCGGCAGCGAAGCCGAGCGACAGATCGCGTGTGGCCCGAGACGGGATGCGCCCGAACAGCACGGGAACTGCTCCGACTGCTGTGAGCGATCCGGCGGCAAGACTTCCGAGAAAGCCGAGCATTATCGGAGACAGATTTTCCATGGGCGGGCCAGATTATCCTTCGGCGTAGCTCGAAAAGACTTCCGTCGACCCGTCCTTGCGGATGAGGAAGACATCATAGGCCTCGCGGTCGTCTTCTGGCCCCATGCCGGGCGAGCCATAGGGCATCCCCGGAACAGCGAGGCCGACGGCGTCCGGGCGCTCCTCGAGAAGGCGGCGGATGTCAGCGGCCGGTACATGGCCCTCGATCACGTAGCCGTCAATGAGCGCGGTGTGGCAGGAGACCATGCGCTGCGGCACGCCGTTGTCTAGCTTGAAGCGCACGAGAAGCCCGCCGAACATGTCCTGGCCGGTCGGCACAAACCCGTTCTCTTCGAGATGTTTCATCCACGAGAGGCAGCAGCCGCATCCGTTGGTCTTGCGGACGTCGATCGCCGTTGCCTCTGCGAGGGCCTGGGCCGCTGGGAACAGGGCGAGCGTGATGGCAAGAACTTGTGTCATGCGTTTCATGGGTCAGAGCCTTTCGGTTGTCGTTTTGGCAATCTCGCTGCCGAGGTTTTCATTCAGAAGCGCCCGCGCCTCGGCCAGACGCGAGAGCGCGGCGGTATCATCCGCATCGCTCTCGGCCGCTTCGGCGAGCCGGTCGTCAGAGAGGGGGTCAGTCGGGCGCCCATCCACGAGCACCTCATAGTGCAGGTTCGGACCTGTCGCCGTGCCAGTCGCGCCGACGCGGCCGATCACGTCTCCCGCCGCAACGCGTTGGCCTTGTGCCAAGTCTTCCGGCACGGCGCTCAGATGCGCGTAGCGCGTCATGGTGTCGGAGCCGTGCAAGATTTCGACCACGCGACCATATCCGCCGCGCCAGCCGATGAAATTGACCCGCCCCGGTGCCGTCGCTTGAACCGGTGTCCCACGTGCCGCTGCAAAATCGACGCCGGTGTGCATCCGGACGTTGCCAAAGACCGGATGCGTGCGGCGTCCGAACACCGAGCTGAGGCGCGCACCCTCTACCGGCTGTGCGAAGACGCGCAGCACCTCGCCATCGACGTAGATCGTCGCCTGACCGCTGCCGTCGTCCGGCCATACGATCTCGTAAAGCGAACCGCCGATCTCCAGTGCGGCGAAGGCGAGTTCGGGCTGTCCGATCCTGTCCTCTCCGACCCGCGCCTCACGCCAGAGAAGCCTTAGTGTTTCGCCACCGGCCATCTCGCGGCGGAAATCCACGGTCCCACCCAGCATCTGCGCAAGGTCCACGGAAAAACGGGCGGGTATGCCGGCTTCGTCGAGTGCCGCGAAGATCGAGCTGTCGATCATGGCTTCGCCGGCAAGGGTTACGATTTCCGGATCCGGAGCCACGACCTGCGTGGACATCTGCTCGCCGAAAACCACCTCGATCCGAACCCCGTCCTCGACGGCGAGTGAGACGGTGCGGGGGCTGCCGTCCACGGTCGAAGCGACAGTGACCGAGTGCCCCGGCCGCAGCCGTCGCAGATCGTATTCCGCACCAAGCGCGAGGGCAACTTCGGCTCTGTCAGGTGCCGCAAGACCGGCCTCTGACAGCAAGAAATCGAGCGTTTCGCCCGGAGCAATGTCGCGCGACCACGTCGACAGGGGTGGCTCGATCGCTTGCACCGGCCTGTCGGCAAACGCGGCCTGCAGAAGGGGCAGCGGGCTGAGGTCGGGTGCATCGTCTGCCCATGCCGCCGCGGGCAGCGTCACGGGGATGTCAACGTTCTGGGGGGCTTCAGGACCTTGGGGCATCCAGCTACCTGCCTGGGCAAGTTCCGGCGGCACGGGTTCTTTCGACATGGAATCAGAGATGGCGATAGCCGCTCCCGAAACCGTCCCCGCAATTGCGACACAAGCCGCCAAAGTTCTGAGCCTCATGTCGCCCCCTCCATTTCTTCTTCCAGCGCGCGGCGGATCTTCGGCACCGCGAATTCTTTGGGCTCGTGATAGTCGATCATGGTGACGAATCGCCCAGAGGCTGCGAACAGGAAGACGCTCGCGGTGTGGTTCATCGTGTAATCGCCGCTCTCCGCCGGTACTCGCTCGTAGGTGGCGCGGAAGCCGTCCGCGACGCGCGCTATCTGCTCTTCCGGTCCCGTCCAGCCGCGGATCGCCGGATGGAAGTAGCCGACATATTCGGCCATCGTTTCGACAGTGTCGCGCTCGGGATCGACCGTGATGAAAACCACGTTCATCTCGTCGGCCTCGTCTCCCAGATCGTCGAGCCATCCCGAAATGTCAGAAAGCGTGGTCGGGCAGACATCGGGACAGTAGGTGAAGCCGAAGAACGCCATCGTCGGGCGACCGATCAGGGTTTCCGGCCCGACCGCGTTGCCCTCATGATCCGTCAGACGGAAATCCATCTCGGTCAGGGCCACAGGCCGCTGCCCGACAGGTTCGGGTCCACCGGGTCCATCGACCTGCCACCAACCGACGAAGAGCATCAGGGCGACCGCCCCGACACCAGCCGCGCCGTACCCCAGGACCGCCCGTCGCCGCATCAGTCCTCTGGCCCCCGCGCGGCGATTCCGAGGATCGGCACCTTGACCGTCACTTCGCCTCCGTCGTCGAAAAGCAGGGTCAGCGGAAAGGTGTCCCCTTCCGTCATCGGTTCTTGTAGCCGCATCAGCATTGCGTGCAGGCCCCCCGGTTCGAGCGCGACGCTCTCGCCCGGGGCGATCGCGATCTCCCCCGCCGGGCTCATGGAGCTCACACCTTCGGCATTGGTCTTCGTCTCGTGGATTTCGGGCATCATCGCGAGCGGTGTTGTAAGGCCGATCAGCGTCACCGGCTCGTCGCCAGTGTTGCGGATCGTCATGTAAGCGGCCCCGGGACGGTTCATCCCGATGGAGGCGCGGGACCACGCGTTCTCGACGACAACATCCTCGGGTCCGGCCAGCGCGGGCACCGAGAGCCCTCCAAGGGTCAAAAGCGCGGCCAGTGTGCCAGTCAAAATATACTTTTTCATCGTTCTGATCCTGCCCTTTCCATTCAGCTTTGCGCGGCAGCGACTTCGGCGGCCACCAGACGACGCAACTCTGCCTCCCCGAATGGATCGAGCGGCTTGCCGTTCACAAAGAATGTGGGCGTCTGGCGAATTCCCACGGCCTCGACGTCAGCACGATCCTGGTTAAGGATCGCCACGACACCGGGTGCCAGCATTTGCGTGCGCGCGGCTTCGGCATCGAGTCCGGCCGTGGCGGCGATCTGAAGGATCAGGCCAGGCGCCGGGGCACCGTGCGACGCCCATCTCGGCTGTTCCCGCAGAACGGCCTCGAGCACCGGCACGTAAACGTCCTGCATGCGCGCCGCTTCGAGCACGCGGATGGCTTCCTCGGATGCCGCGCCGTGGAAGGGCGTGTAGCGGATCACGACGCGGACAGCTTCCCCATGCTCGGCCATGATGTCCTTCACGATGGGATGAAAGGCGCGACAGGCCTCGCAGGCCGGATCGAAGAATTCGACGATCGTGACGGGCGCATCCGCAGGCCCGAGGATGGGCGAGTAGGGGCGGATCATCGCCTCCGCAAGTTCCGGAGCAACGGGCTCCGCTTCGGCCACTGGGCCGGGGCGGATTGCAAACCAGGTGGCTCCGCCGAAACCGGCGGCGCCGAGGGCAAGAACGGACAGGATCAGGCCGCGTCGATTCATGTTCGTGTGTCCTTCAATGAAAGGGCCGACAGCGCCCCGATCAGCGCGAAGGCGGCGAGCGCCATCAGCGGGATAGGGATGCCGAAGACCAGTTGGTTGTCATCGGTGCAAGAGGGGCCGGTGGCCGTGCAGGGCTGGACGCGTTCGGGAACAAGACCGACGTACAGCCCCATGTGCCAGAGGGCGATTGCGCCGCCGCCAAGCGCCAATGCGATGCCGTAGCGCCCCACGCGGCCGTCCCGCCACCAAAGGCCGAGCCCGAGGACAATGGCCAAGGGGAACATGAAGGCGCGCTGGAACCAGCACAGCACACAGGGCGTCTGCCCCAGCACCTCGCCGACAAAAAGCACGGCAAGCGAGGCGACGAGCGCGATGATCCACGCCAGCCCGAGGGCTGTTTCTCCGGACATACGGTTCATGTCGGTCAGAACCTCTCTTCCAGATCGGCGAGTATCTCTTCGGCGGAGGTGCCGTAGGGCCACGAGTCGGCGAAGCCCGCGTCGGGATCGAAGAGGAACAAATGCGACGTGTGGCCCATCGTGTAACCATCCGGCGCCGCAGCCTCTTCGACGCGTTCAAAGAAGATCGGAAACGTCTCGGATGTGGCGGCGATCTGTTCCGGCGTGCCGGTCAGACCGATGATGCCCGCATCGAACAGCGGGACGTATTCGGCGAGTGCGGCGGGCGTGTCCCGTTCGGGGTCGATGGTGATGAAAATCGGCTGGACCTTGGCGGCATCGTCGCCCAGACCGTCCATCACCGCCGCGACCTCAGATAGGGTCGTCGGGCAGACGTCGGGGCAGTTGGTAAAGCCGAAAAAAACCAGCATCCAGCGCCCCGCAAAGTCCTCCTCGGTTTGAACCATACCCTGGTGGTCCGTCAGTTCGAACTCAGCGAAAAAAGGCGGCTCGGCGTCAGTTCGGGCGCTATCGGCACGATAATCGGACCATAGCAAGAGCCATACGAAGGCAAGCGCTGCCACGCCTGCCAAAACCCAAAGAAACTTCTGTGCCGATGTAAGGGACAATCCTGTTCGCCTGTTTTTGATTCTTATTGCAAGTGCGGATACATCCTCTAGCCGCTAGAGGTTCAAGCACGAAATCATGGTATAGCTTGAACTCACGCGTCTGTGAAACCGACACTTGTTTATTCCGACGGCAAAACCTACACAAACTGTATCTTTTTCATGGAGGCGAAAATGCTCACGATCGGTACTCTGTCAAAGAAGACTGGCACGAAGGTGCAGACCATCCGGTACTACGAACAGATTGGGCTCATGCCCGAACCTGGCAGGACCGAAGGCGGGCAGAGGCGCTACGACAATGCACAGCTCGACCGGCTGTCCTTCATCCGCCATTCGCGACAACTCGGTTTCTCGCTCGATGCGATCCGCGAGCTGCTCGACCTCAGCGACCATCCCAACCGGCCCTGTGATGAGGCTGATGCCATCGCGCGTCGCCAGCTCAAACAGGTGGAGCAGCGCATGGCCCGCCTGAAGGCGCTGCGCACGGAACTGAAACGCATGGTTCACGAATGCAGCGGCGGGCGGACGGGAGATTGCAAGGTGCTTGAGGTGTTGCGGGACCATTCGGAATGCTTGACCGAACACGAGGAAATCGGGGCCTGAAGGAATTCAGCCAACATTCCGGCTGGAACGCAGATCTGCCGCAGAAGTTAATGTGTCGTACAACACAAGCTGGAACCACAAAATGGCCGCTAGACAAGATTCAATGGAGAGACGGACGCTTTGGATCGTTCTGGCGCTCAATATCGGTTTGGCCGTGGCTTTTTTCGCAACAGGCGCCTTCGGCGACTCAAGTGCCCTGATCGCCAACGGGCTCGATAACCTCTCCGACAGCTTCGTCTACGCGATCAGCCTTTTCGCTTTGTCCCGATCCGCCAAATGGAAACGCGGGGCGGCGAACGTTTCCGGCGGGCTGCTGATCCTGTTCGCTGCAGGCATCCTCTACGATGCGTGGCGCCGCTACATCGGTGGGTCAGATCCGCTCGGGACGATCATGATTGCAATGGCCCTGATCGCGGCGGCTATCAACGCAGTCTGCGTTTGGCTGCTCGCTAAGCTCAAAAATCCAAACGTCAATATCCGCGCGGCCAACACCTTCAGTTACAACGATTTCGCCGCGAACCTCGGGATCGTCGTGGCCGGTGGCCTCGTCGCTTGGCTAGGAACCAACTGGCCGGACCTTGTCGTCGGTGTGATCGTCGCCGGGATCGCGGCCTGGGGCGGTATCGACATCCTGCGCGACGCACACGGCGAACACCACAAAGCGGTTCACACGGACAAATAGTTGCGGGAGATTCTTTCTGAAAGAAAGGATTGAAGCTATAGTGACTATAGCAATTAGTCTTGTTCCAAGACGATTCGAGGAGCGACCCGTTGCAGATGATCGACCCCCTACTTGTACCCACCAAACTACTGGATTTTGATGCCGCGCCTCTTGCGCGTCTAATTGAGAACCGCAGCTGGCGCGGCTTATCCGAATACGATCGGATCGGAGCTGCCTATGATTTCGTTCGGAATGAAATCGCGTTCGGATACAATCGAGCTGACGACATCCCCGCATCCGAAGTGCTTTCCGACGGCTATGGGCAGTGCAATACCAAAAGCACGCTCTTGATGGCGCTGCTGCGTGGTGTCGGCATTCGTTGCCGGTTGCATGGGTTTACGATCCACAAAGGCTTGCAGCGCGGTGTTGTCCCTGAGCTGGTGTATCCGCTTGCTCCGCAGGAAATTCTCCACTCATGGGTCGAGATCGAATTTCAAGGTGCCTGGATCAACCTTGAAGGCTTCATCCTGGATGACGCTTTCCTCGATGTCCTGCAAACGTCATTCTCGGACACAGAAAGTCTCTGCGGTTATGGCGCGGGCACGGATTGCCTTGGCGCGCCTCCCGTCGCCTGGAACGGAGAAGATACCTACATTCAGAAAACCGGCATCGTGCAGGATTTCGGCGTGTTTGATACGCCGGACGCCTTCTATTTTTCCCATGAGCAATCCTTTGGATGGCTGCGTGGTGCCCTTTACCGTCATATCATACGCCACTGGATGAATGCGCGCGTTCGTGGTTTCCGCAGCGACCGCCTCAAGACTGACCGACGCGCGACACACGCGCATGAGGAGCCTGCCAATGCCACATGACCACGGGCACGCGCATATCGATCCGGATTCTGGCGATCGGCGGGTTGCCATCGCGATCTGGGCGAACGGGCTTCTTACCGTTGCGCAAATCGTCGGGGGCATATTGTCGGGCAGCCTGGCACTGATCGCCGATGCGCTGCACAACTTTTCCGATATGGCCTCGCTTGTCATTGCCTTTGCCGCACGCAAGATCGCGCGCCGCCCGGCCGATGAGCGCATGACCTTCGGCTATGGCCGGGTCGAAATCGTCGCGGCCCTGATCAACTACACCACCCTCATCGTGATCGGCTTCTATCTGATCTACGAAGGTGGCATGCGCATGATTGATCCACCCGAAGTCATGGGGTGGACCGTCGTCATTCTCGGTGGAATCGCGCTTGTGGTCGACACGCTGACCGCAATGCTGACCTATTCGATGCAGAAGGGGAGCGTGAACATCCGTGCGCTTTTTCTCCACAACCTTTCGGATGCGCTTGCTTCGGTCGCGGTTATCGTCGCTGGGTCGCTGATCATCCTTTACGACATGCGTTGGGTCGATCCTGCCATCACCATCGGCATCGCGACCTACATCCTGTATCTGTCTTTCACTGAAATAGGCGGCCCAATCCGAACCCTGATGCTCGGGAGCCCGCCGGACATCGACAACGAGGCCGTCGTCGAAGCGATGCGGAAAGTCGAAGGCGTCGCCGACGTCCACCACGTCCATCTCTGGCAAATGCAAGAGCACGAGGCTGCGCTCGACTGTCATGTCGTCGTGGCAGCCGAGGGATGGTCGAAGATCGAAGAGATCAAGAGCGCGATCAAGGAGCGGCTGAAGGAAGAATTCGGCATCAGCCATTCCAGCCTCGAATTCGAGCACGAGGATCGCGCTCATCAGAACGCCGATCTCTACGGTCACGGCAACGCAAGTGAAAAGGAGAAGACCAATGTTCAAGGAAACGCTGACCGAGCGTGATGATGTCATCGGGCTCGTCTGCGAAGGCAAGTTGACGGAGACAGAATTCAAGTAAATGCACGCGCTGCTTCATGAGCGTCTTGGAACAACCGATAATCCGGGTCTGGTTCTCGACCTTACAAGTTTCGAGGGCTACGAAGAGCCTTCGGCGATGCTAGAAGATCTGAAGGTCGACACCGCCCACGCGAACGATTTCGGTCGCATAGCGGTTGTCGGAGAACGCAGATGGATGGAATGGGGCGCACGGGTGGTCAACCTATTGACGGGCTCCGAGATGCAGTGGTTCGAATCCAGCGATACCGAGTCCGCAATTGCGTGGGCGCGTGACGGGTAGCCAGCGATTCTGCAAGAAAAGGACTCTGGCCTGGAAATTGACATCACATCAGATGCTTCACGATTAATGGAGGAACGGAACGATCTAAATGTAGTCAGCAACATTTGTCTGCTCGGATGAAACAATCCGATGCAGTTTGATGTCGACTTTAGGCTGCATAATAAGTCCCTACGCGCTGAATTCTTCGAAATTTAACATAAACTTCATTATGCGTCTTTATACTTGGTGTTGCGATAGTATAATATCGTATGTATGCTGGACTCCTGTCGCGTAGCCCTTAATTGTGAGATGGGAAATCCAACGAAATCAACGGCTGAGCTTTGCCCTTAAATATGAGATTTTGCCTTTAATTCTGATATTTTTGCCCTTAAACCTGAGACAGGGTTCACAGACATTTGCGGCAAATATCGATGAATGATGATGGCGAAGACTCCGTTGCCGTTGGTGCTGAAGAGGCGCGCAGGGCCGCGGTGCTGCGCCCTCTTGTTCAGGCATATCTCAATGGGACTGGCAGCCTGGAACGTGGCATCAATGACGCCGTTTGGGAGCTTGGTGTCAGCAGGGCGACGGTCTGGCGTTGGATAAAACGGTTGGCGGAAGAGGGTGGGCGCACCAGCGCTCTGGCTCCGCGGAAACGGGGCCGCCCGACCGGGACGATGTTAATATCCAGCAAAGTCGAAGCGGTAATCGAGGAGCACCTTCGCCGCTATTTCTTGCGCCGGGAGCGTTCGAGCTTGTCGCGCGTCGTGACAGAAATCCGCAGCGCTTGCTGGCAGGAGGGCTTGCAACCGCCGACACGGCGAACGGTTCAGCGTCGTCTGGATGCGATGGATGCCCGCGAAGTTGCGAAGGCACGAGAGGGCGCAAAGGCGGCCCGCCAGAAATTTGCGCCGGTCACAGGTGAGAACAAGGCCAGTATGCCACTGGAGATCGTCCAAATTGATCATACACCGGCGGACATCATTCTTGTCGACGGCTTTGAACGCAAACCAATTGGGCGGCCTTGGGTCACGCTGGCGATCGACGTCGCAACGCGGATGGTGACCGGATATTACACCTCTCTCGAGGCACCTTCGCGTCTGTCAGTGGCGCTTTGCCTGACACAGGCGGTGGCCCTCAAGGAGGAACTTCTTGCGGAATTGGCGTGCGATGTTCCTTGGCCGGCACAGGGCAAACCGCACAGCATCCACGTCGATAACGGTCGCGATTTCCGGTCGCGCGCCTTTCGGTCGGCCTGTGCGGATTGGGGGATCGATCTGGTCTATCGACCGCCAGCAAGTCCTCACTTCGGTGGTCACATCGAACGGTTGATCGGCACCATGATGGGGGCCGTTCACCTGTTGCCGGGAACAACGCAATCCTCGATCGCGGCAAAGGGCGACTATGACGCCGAAAGCAAGGCCACGATGACGTTGAGCGAATTCGATCGCTGGTTTGCTCTGGAAATCTGCCGTTACAACAACAGCATTCATTCAAGTCTTGGCTGCACGCCCGTTGCCAAATGGGAGGCGCTCTCAGAGCAAATGACAGGCGACATCCCCTTCGAGATGGAAGCCTTTCAGGTGAGCTTCCTGCCGAGTGAACTGCGCAAGATCAGGCGTGACGGCATCCATCTGTTCCAGATAAGGTACTGGTCCGATGCCCTTGCAGGCCACATTGGGCGCGGGGATGGAAAGGTGGTCGTTCGCTACGATCCTCGCGATATCTCAATGATCTGGGTCGAACTGGACGATGGCCGGTATGTTGAGGCGCGGTACAGAAACCTGGAAATTCCGCCCGTCTCGCTCTGGGAATATCGCGAAGCGATGAGGAAGGCCCGTGCCCTTGGCAAGTCCGGGTCTAATGAGCTGGTGCTGGCTGAGCTGATCCGACAGCAACGCCAGATCGAAGCTGAAAGCCGGGGCCTGACGAAGGCCGAACGCAGAACCCGTGAAAGAAAAGGGACATTGAAGGGCACGAACTCGGCCGTCTCGACAACCGAAGGGCTGCGCCCGATCGATACGGGTGATACATCGCGCCCATTGTTCAAGGTGGAGAGATGGTGAATTGAGGGCAGGGACAACTGAAGAAGACGGCCGGATCGCCCTCATTCAATCGGATATCTGGATCGGCTTTCCTCGGGCGGAACAGGTGTTGGACCGCTTGCAGGGCATGATCGAAGCGCCACGACAAACCCGTATGCCTGGGCTTCTTGTGCATGGCGCCTCCGGGATCGGAAAGACGATGATTGCCCGAAACCTGTCGCGCAAGTACGCACCAGAATACGATCCGGCGTCGGGCATCACCCGCACACCGCTTCTGCTGTTGCAAGCGCCGCCCGCACCTGATGAACGGCGGTTTTACCTGCACATCCTGGCCGCCGTCGGCGCCCCGGCGACGGCTCTTAGCGCCCGCGCTCAAAATGTGGCTTCCCTCGAAGTCCGTGTCATCGCGCTCTTACGCGACCTTGGCCTGCGGATGATCATGATCGACGAGGTCCACAATCTCTTGGCCGGGACCCACCGCGAACAGCGCCGATTTCTCAATGTCCTGCGGTATCTCAGCAATGAACTCGAGGTGTCACTGGTCTGCCTTGGGGTCAGCGAGGCCGTCGATGCTATTCGCGGTGATATCCAGCTTGCCCGACGGCTGGACGAACATCATCTGCCAAACTGGCGCGACGATGCCGAGTTCTCGGACATGATCCAGACCCTTATTGCTGCCATGCCACTGGAAAAGAAGTCCAACCTGAAGGTCAAATCTCTCAAGCAGGTCTTGGCACTGACCGGTGGGGTGACCTCGCGCATCTTCGCTCTGGTCAAGGATCTTTCCATCGACGCCATTATCACAGGCGAGGAATGCACCACCGATGACGCAATCGCAAAATGGACGCCGGTTTGGTCGCGCCATGCGAACCCCCATCGGCGGCTCCAGAAGTCCCGGGTGTGAAGCCGCACCCGCTGCCCAAGACTGTCGCGCCGCTGCCAGACGAGTTGTTGTCAGGTTGGTTGTCTCGGCTGGCGGCGGCCAACTACTGTGATGATGCGGAACTACTGGCTCATCTCAGAATCGATACCGCGCATGGCACCGCCTTGGACTTCAACGTCGACGCGGCTGCGGCGGCGAAGATTGCCAACGCCGCACGGGTTAACCCAGATGTTGTTCGATCTTTGACCTTTCCGGCAATGACGCCACGAGAAGCCTCGCTGACGGCTCAGATGCCATTCCAGCATTGCATGCAATGCGCCAGAGAGGGTCTTTCGCTCAGGCATTGGAGGCGGGCCTGGGCATTTGACTGCCAAGTTTGCGGGACGAGACTTGTGCAGACCCTTGGCAAACTCCGTGAGGAACAAATATCTGGAAAACTGATATACCGAGCGCGCCGCGGGGCAGAGATGCTTGAGTGCGCCGCGCGCTCGCGCGGCCCCAAGCAACTTCGGCGCGCAATGCGCGCAGTCACCTTTGCCATGTCACTCAAAACCTTCCGCGGGGATCCGTCGTTCGCTGTCCAGAACCCCAGATCGGAAGTTAGGCTGTTCTGCCTCGCCGCAATCGCCGCCGCTCGATCTCATCCCTTGGCTAAGGCAGCCATCGTCAGCAAAAGCATCGACGACTATGCAAGGGTTGCTCTCTTGCGCGCCTTCGAGAAGGAGCCTCGATTGCTTGCCGCGGTTGATCACATCGCGCAAAGGTGCGCGAGAAACAGGGGCCCCATGACAGCCGTATCTCACAATTAAGGGCAAAAATTGTCGCCAAACGCGTCGCGTCTCAGATTAAAGGGCAACGCGACAGCGGGGCAGGGGGGCTCCGTGTTAGTGGCCCGCCGGTCGATCGCCTCGCTCGCTGGCTTGAGGGAATGGCGACGTCGTGCCTGACTGCGATGCGTTACCTAGATGACATTGAGTCTTGGTTTGTGCGGGCAGAAACCGAAATGTCGCCGCTCTCGGGTAAGACCCCTCCGGCGCTGCTCGCCACACTTACGGAATGGCCACTCGTTTCTGCGCCAATGGCCGAGGCCATTACAGGCGCCAGTCGAACTGCCGTTCAGCGCAACCTTGCTTGGATGGAAGCGCGAGGGCTAATCCGTGAGGTAACGAGACAAGGGCGCTATCGGATGTGGTGCACCGCGAACTGAATGCTGCTGATGGGATTTCCGAATTCCTTGACGCACTTCTGTCCTCCATAGACCTATGCCCAGAAGGTGAGATGATCGGCAATCTCTGCAGCTATGCGCTGAGACGGCGCAGCCGCTTGTCGATCTCAGCCACGGGCAGGAAGACAGCATCATCCGCGCGCCAGACCTGCAGCGCGGAGATGAGAAGCTCGACCTCGCAGACACCGGCCGCGTGCAGTTCGTCAATGATCCAGAGTACGCCATGAACGCGCACGGCGCGGGCGGTGGCCACCTTGCGCAGCAGGTTGTCGCCGGTCAGGAGGATACCGTTCTCCTGGCAGGTTGTCGTCACGAGGGCGAAGCAGTCGTTGGCCGACAAGCGGCTATGTTCCCGCTTCAGTGCGAAAACCCGCGCGACCTCTTCGCCCGGCAGATCATAGGTGGCAAGGCCACCATCTTCGAGCATCCGCCATTCCTGCGCCGTGAAGTCGAGGAGCTCCTCCTCACGGATGGGCAGGGGCACGATGAACCGATAGGGCAGCCGCAGCAGGACGTGCAGCAACTCTCCCTTCTTCAGGTCGATCAGGCAGGACGCATCATTGACGACGATACAGGTCACTGGTCACGCGGCCCCCTGATGTCACGTTCGACAACGCTCAAAGGGAGCCCGAGCATCTGGGCAGCGCGAACAGGCGAAATCAACTCCTCGCCGAGCGCGCGCCAAACGAGGCGCTCGAAGCGTTGCGGCTTCTCGAAGGCCGCGAAACCCTCACCGGGACCGATAGGCTCCGGCTCTTCGCGCCGCCAGCTTCGCGCATAGGTCTTGAACGCATATTCCACAGCGCTCTTCGACAGAATGCCCACTTGGCCGAGCCGCACGAGCATCGCGGCGGCAGAGACTCCGTAGGTGCGCTTGAGCCGCATGATCTCTATCCAGGTCATGCCGTGCCGGTTCCGGCCAGCTTCCTCTTCCAGATGCTCGCGCGGGATAAGAAACGCCCCCGCGAAGCGGTGCATGGACGGCTCCTTTTTCAGCGCGACATTGCCGGTCTCGATGATGATCCGATGCGCGAGCTCATGGGCGAGGTTGAAGCGCTTGCGCTCGACGTTGGTGTGCCGCGAGACGACGATCACCTCAGTCGGTGCACCTTCCGCCCGCTCAACATGACAAGCCAGCCCGTTGATGCGCTCAGGTAGATCGGCCTCGATGACCTTGAGCCCCTTGTCTTCGAGCAGGGCGGTCATGCTTGGGATGGGGTCGATCCCGAGCTTCCACTCGCGCCGCACGTCCCGCGCTTTGGCGTCGATGGCCTCTTCATCGGCTACCATGTCCACGCGCAGCGCGGCGAACGGGTCTTCAGCCGGATGCAGGTCGAGGATGTCCTCGATGGCGAGATAGTCTTCGAGCTTCTCGATCACGATGGCTTCCGCCATCGCGCGATCCTGCGCCGAGGCAGTCGAGTTCTTCCGCCACTCGACGCTTTCCAGAGCTTCGACCTGGCCACCGACAAGAAAATCCAGCGACACGCCGAGCGCCTTTCCGAGGCCGACCAACACCGACGAGGACGGCATCATCTTGTCCGCTTCGTATTTGCTGATGGCCTGCGCCGACACGCTTGGGGTCACGCGGTCGGCGAGAGCTTGCATGGATAGGCCAGCCCGCTTGCGGGCAAGCCTGAGCCTTTGTCCGAACATGGTCCTCTCCCGGCGGTTGTTGTTTTGGTTGATAAGCGCCATTTCCTAATCTATATTTAAACACAAGGTTGGCAGAATCGTCAACCGAAATCGACATATGGAGCTTAAAATGTCTAAGAAAAATCAGCATGTTGTGCCGCATCAGGGCGGTTGGGCAGTGAAGGGGGCGGGCAACTCCCGCGCGTCTTCCGTCCATGGCACGCAGCGCGAGGCCATCGCGGCCGCGCGAGAATCCGCCATGCGCCAGGGCAGCGAGATGCTGATCCACGGCGAGAACGGTCGCATCCGCGAGCGTAACACCTACGGCAACGATCCCTTCCCTCCGAAGGGCTAACAGAAAAGGAACGACGCGATGGCTCGCATCGAAATGCGGTTCAATGGCCGCAAGATCGCCTCTGCCGCCCAGCTTCAGCGTGAGCTGACGCGCAGCATGGAGAAGCACGTTGAAGACAGCCTCAAGAAGGCTGCCGGTCCCGGCGTGCGGATGAAGAAGACCCGCGAAGGCTACAGCTTCGAGGGCTCGCCCGAGCAGATCGAGCGCATGAAGAAGCGGCTGCGCTGACGTGGCCGTCGAAGCCGCCCACAGCGACTTCACCTCCCCAACTGGATTGCCCCTTCGGCTGGCAATCATCAACTCCGGTCGCTGAACCGCCGCTTGTAGCGGGAGACGGGAGTCCTTTCTCAGGCAACCGCCGTTCATACGACATTCAGGCCATCCCTTCCGGCTTCGGCCCCTCGGATAGGAAGGCACATGGCTTCAAGCCGATGCAGTGCTTCAAGAACTCACTGCGCGACCACACCGGCTATTGCGCCCACAATCTGGCTGAAGTCGAGCTTGATTGGCCAACTGAGTGAAAGTCACCGCGCAATCTCGCCAGCAAACACCGCCCGTCCGTGCACCGCCAAAGTTGCTGAAAACCTCTGGCACCCAAACTTGCGGATCACATCGAGTACCCGCGCTTCGTAGGCAGCGTGTCCGATCAAGCGACACAAGTCGGACGCGTGGAACTGGCGGTTCGCAGTTGGTGCGGCTTGCATCTGTCTCAGCAATTCGCGCTCTTTGGGATCCGTTATTGGTCTCGCGGGCGGCTTGACCGCGGGACAAGTTGGAGTTCCCCACGAATTTCGCCATCGGCGCATGAAGCCAAGCAGGAAGCCGGCCGGCACCCTGCCGTTGCCTCGGGACCGGTTGAAGGCGAGGAAGCGATCCCAGATGACCTGGGTGTCGATGTTCCAGCAGGGCAACGTGGCCTTCGCTGCTTTGATGAGCTCTGCCCAACTGGTCTGAAAAACGTTCGAACTCTCGGTGATTTCGATCAGCCCTGAGAAGATAGTTTTGTTATTATTATCTCTAGATAGTGATGTGTCGCCTTCACCTGACACGAGATCATGGGTTTCACTCTCCTCGTCGAAGGCGGAAAACCGAAAGATCCAGGGCGCGAACTTGCCATTCGGCTTCGCCCGCTCGAGCTGCAACTCCGACGTCTCAAGTTCGTTCAAAAGAACCGAAAGATATTGTCTTGAGACACCCATCTTCTCCGCCAGGGCCGAGAGGGTGAAGGCTGCCGTTCCGCGCGACAAACCGTTGTAGCCATCCTTCCAGGCGATGGCATCGAGGATGAGGGTAGCAAGCTTGTGCGCAGCAACAGAGAGATTTGTCTGCGTGATCCGTCTCAGGATCAGGCCGGTCGTAGGTTCCATGGTCGAGGTCTCCTTGGAGATCCGACGCCATGTCGTGAGACAACAACATTCTTGCCAACAAAACAACTTTGCTGGTTGCAGGTGTTTTAGCGGTGCGCTAGGAAACTCTTGTTCACGGAGTTTTCTAGCACGGCGTCAGGCTTCACGGTCTGGCGTCGTCTCCTTTTTGGGGGTTCTGCACAGCCTTCCGTGCGGGGTTGTGAGGACGCGCACAGCAAAACCGCGCGCAGATTTTGTCAGTAGCGAACCTCTTCAGAGCCATAGTTCCCGGCGTGGTCGCGCCAGTCGACGAAGACGGAACGGTAGAAGTAGCTGCCACATCCATTCGGGATGCGCAGTCCGGATGCGGTCGGCACCTGGCCCACGGTGGATCTTGTCCATCGGTAATCGCCCTGCACGCCGTAGGACCCCAACCGCGTGGAGTCGCTGCGATTGCAGTCGCCATCTCGGTTTTCATGCTGGCGGTACTGGATGTGATAAACGCGAATGCTGCGCACGAAATCAAAGGCGTCGCCCGAGATGTCGATGTCGGCTTGTTCATCCGCCTGGACGCGGACAAGGGGCATAGGAGTCGGTTCGGGCGGATCGCGGAACGTGATGTCATAAAGGCGTTCCATAGGCGACATTGGACTGGGGTCTTTGAACGACACACCCATTGGGCACCGCCAGATTTGTAAGGGCGGCTCGATCGGCCATGGCGTGATCCGCCGAATGAAGACCGCTCTGGCATGCGCGCAGGGCGCGGAGGCAGGCCAGCCGCCCGCAAGGCAGAGGAGGATTGCACAGTCGACCTGATAGGCTTGAGCCGGACCTGACGAGGCCATTAGTCCGGATATGGTTAGTGCCGTGGCTGTTGCCACGCTGTGGATCACGTGCTTCATGATGCCGACTCCATCTATAATGGTGCAGCGATACGAAACAACATTAATGATAGCAAGAAGATTTGATTGATGGTTGCTTGCGACTGTTCGCTTGTGTCGCTTGACCGCTTCCAAGATCTGACGCCGGTTCTGGCTGCTTCTGCGTCTTGAAAGTGGCCAAAATTGCGGACCCCTTTCACGTTAGCTGCTAAACAAACGTCTGTTACAAAGGGGAAATTGGGTGTTCCAATGTGGCCGCGAAAGTGGTCACGGAAGGACAGATCGAATGAGCCCTCCAAACCGCGTGGCGCAGCGCTCGTGGCCTCGGGAAGGGCTGTATCGGGAAACTGCCGGGCCCGGCTCTCCGCATGGAATCCGGGATCAGAAGGGCGGGAGCAGCCAGCGAGCCGATTTGGGGCCCAAGTTGGGATCGAGCATGAGCTTGAATATCTATGTCAGTATCTGATACGATTGAGCATGGATAGGAGAGTCTGATGCCAAACGTCCACCTGACCGAACCGATGCAGAAATATGTGCAGGCGCAGATCGAGTCCGGCGCCTACGCCAATCTGAGCGAAGTCGTGCGCGCCGGCGTAAGGATGCTGATGGAGAAGGATGGCGCCCGGCAGTTCTATTCCCTCAAGGCCGACCTAGAGGAAGCAGCCTCCCTGGCCGAAAATGGGGATTTCGCCGAGTTCGATGCTCATGCCTTCGAACCGGATGCGTTTGATCGCTGACCCACATGACTATTCGGCTTTCCGGTCGGGCCAGGGCCGACCTTGAAGAGATCCGTGCCTACACCGTCGAAACTTGGGGTAGGGATCAATGGCTCGTCTATTACCGCCAGTTGGTTAACGCCTTCGAGCAGATCACCGGGGATCCCGACCGGGGTCGGGACAGGAGTCTCTTCGTTCCGGGGATGCGGTCCGTCAACTGCCAACGTCACGTGATCTTCTACAAGCGGCTAGATGCCGCGGATGGGGCGGCAGTCATCCTGCGCATCGTGCACCAGCGCCGCAACATGCCCGCGCTCGTCTACTACGAGGGTCTCGACGGCGGTTAAGCTCTTGCGTTTCCTCATTTCAATGGCTCGACCAGTCTTCCATAGTCTTCACTGACCTCGTGAAACGCGCGTTGGCGCCCGGCATTGAGGCAACGGAAGTAGTCCTACACATCGGCAAAGTGGATCTCAAAATCGCTCAAACCCGACCAATTTGAATGTTGGAAGCGCTAAGAATTACTGCTTCGATACCTGGTCATCACGCGAGCACTCAATTCCCATTGTGATCATGTTGATGTGGCTCGGTTTTTGTGCGCTGAAGAAACCAATGCTCAAAGATCAATACACAAGCCATGATCGCGAATGCGACCACTACAATCATTGGATCGCTCTGCCACTTTAGTGAAGCGAATACGACAAGCACGATCGCGTCGAGACCGATTGCAGTCAACATGATCCATCCATGCGCAGAAAGCTCGGCCCTAAGGTTTCGGTACACTCCCCAGTGAATAACCATATCCATTACAAGGTAAAAGAAGGCCCCCATAGAAGCTATTCGGCTAACGTCGAAGAGAATGGTCAGCAGGCTCGCAATCACTACTGTGTAGATCAGTGTATGGTCGCGGACTCCGCCTGACATCCCAAAATGACTGTGCGGGATCAATTTCATCTCTGTCAGCATTGCCAACATACGAGATACCGCAAAGATGCTGGCAATCACGCCTGATGCAGTTGCGATCAAAGCGAGCGCGACGGTCAGATAGAAGCCCGTTTCCCCAAGGGACGGTGCTGCCGCTTCCGCGAGCGCATAGTCTTTTGCTTCGACGATCTTGCCAAGCGGCAAGCTGCTTCCCACCGCAAATGCTACCAAGAGATACACCACTACGCAGACCGCCAATGAAATGATGATCGCGCGTCCGATGTTGCGGTGTGGGTCCACTATCTCGGCGCCGCTGTTGGTGATTGTCGTGAACCCTTTGAATGCCAGAATTGCCAACGCTGTGGCACCAACAAATCCACTGAGACCCTGTGAAGCTGTTCCATCTCCTGTTGTGCCAAAAGTAAACCCGCCGGCCCAAAGCGCAGAGATCCCAAACAGAGTGATACCGCCAACTTTCAGTACGGCGAGCAATTGGGAAATCCAGCCTACAGAGCGGTTGCCCGAGATGTTGACGACATAGGCTGCGATAATGAGAGCAACGCCTATTGCCGGAACCAGTAAGCCATCTGGTGCAATGCCCAGTCCACGGAGCAAATAGTTTGCGAAGGTCCGTGCGACTAGGCTTTCGTTAATGACCATTGACAGAGCCATAAGCAAAGCCGCTGCAGCGGCTACGGCGGTTGGTCCATAGGCCTTTTGCAGGATCATTCCAATTCCGCCAGCTGACGGGTAGGCATTGGACATTCTTATGTAAGTGTAAGCGCTGAAGGCTGTAACGATGGCTCCAACGATGAACACAAGTGGAAAGGTAGGGCCGGCCAGTTCCGCAATTTGGCCTGTGAGTGCCAGAATTCCGGCGCCAATCATGACACCAGTCCCCATGGCGACGGCATCCCAAAGAGAAATGCTGCCCGCTTTATAGTCGCTATTCATCGTCGATCTGCTTTCTATTTTTGAGGGTCAAAAAGACAAAAGGCAGTGCTGTCACAACCCCAAGTCCTATCGTGATCCATTCAGCCGTTCCCCAATCCCCTGACATGGCCACAGCTCCAAAATGGGCAAGAACAAAACTCGCCGGCAAAATCCCGGCAAAAGTTGCCAGCATGAAGCGCCATAGATGAAGTTGGCTCAAGCCCGCAACATAGCTGATTGCATCGAAAGAAACGAATGGAAGCAGGCGGGACGCAAACACTGATAACATCAGAGCCTTTTGCGACCCCAACAGCCCGAACTCTGAATATTTACCCAAAAAACGCCGAACTGTGCTTCGACCGAGTTTTCGCGCGATGACAAATGCGATTGTAGCACCGAGCTCCGAGCCTATGGCTACGTAGGCGGCTCCGAGATAGTGGCCAAATGCAGCCCCGGCGGCTAGTGCGATTGGTGCGCTCGGTATGGGGCTTGCGACAATCGCGAGGGCCATGAGTGCAATAACCGCGAGGGGGCCAACGGCTCCGGCATTTTCAATATGGCGCTGCACTTCAGCCTGTGAAAAGGCGACCCCAAGATTGCTCAGAGAAACCGTGCCCGAAAAAAGGCCGAAAACTGCAAGAGACAGAACAGTTGCTATCGCCAAACAACCAATCAGGCGACCATATCCCCATGCTTGCACGATCATGTGACCGTGAACTGCGCCATCATTCCTCCATCTTCGTGTTCAAGGATGTGACAGTGATACATGAAGGGATTGGCGCGATCTGCCGTCTGCTCAAAGCTGACCAGGATATCGACACGGCCATTTACGAGCACGGTATCCTTCCAGCCAGAATTTTGTATGCTTGGTTTCTTTCCGTTTTCGGCGAGCACCTGAAACCTCACGCCATGAACATGAAACGGGTGCATCATCATGTTTGAGGAGACTTGCCAAATCTCGGTCGCCCCCTTCGAAAGAGACAAGTCTATCCTCCCCATGTCGAAGGACTGCCCATTGATCGCAAACCGATCATTCGACCTACGCATCATCATGCCCATCCCCATTGGCATATCGAGTGTGATCTGACGTGTATTGACTGATCGGGCCTCACTGTCAGGCAGGACGCCGCCCAAGTCGGCGGGTATTTCCAGAATGCGGGCAGGAAGTCTCACATCCACACCAAAGGGTAGAACTACGAAGCTCCCCCCAGCAGTGCTCGCGCCGCCCATCATCCCACCCATCATCTGATTGGGATTTGCAGAGGATACCAGCGTGCCAGCCTCTCCTCCCGAAAAATCGACGAGGACTTCGTATCGTTCGCCGGGAGCGATCACGAGGGACTCAATTGCGACAGGTTGATTAAGATAGCCACTGTCCGTCGCGATGAGGTGCATCTCGCGACGGTCAGAAAACGATAGGGGATAAATCCTCGCGTTCGAGCCGTTGAGCAAGCGCAAACGGACAATACCGCGAGGGACGACAGCCTGGGTGCCTAGCTGACCGTTAACAAGAATGACATTTCCCATGAAACCCATCATCTGATCTGGCATAGACAGGCCATAATCGATGCGGCCCTGCCGGTCGAACCGGCGGTCTTGCAGAACCAATGTCAAATCATCGACGCCGTATGAGATCGGGAGACCCCGAGCATCGTCCCGACCGTCATCAACGTGGATCACACCGGCCAATCCCCTTTGAACTTGTCGTCCGGTGTCGCCATGAACGTGCGAGTGGTACCAAAGAGTAGCGGGTGGTTGTGTCAGATCCAGTTCGGGAGACCAAGTCGTGCCCGGTTCAATCGTCTGGTGTGGGCCGCCGTCAACTTCGCCGGGTATCAGCATACCGTGCCAGTGCACCGAGATTTTCTCTGACAGCGTATTGTCGATCTGTGCTTGCGTCGAAGCTCCTGCGGGAAGACGTAGTGTAGGCCCCAAAAAGGATTGGTTGAACCCCCAGGTTTCGCCGCCGCCCAGTCCTGTAAAATCGGTCTTGCCCTTTTGGGCAGTCAGACGGAAATGCCGATCGCGGGTTGCGTCGAGCAATGGTGGCATAGCCAACGCCCTGACACTCTCCTGTGCGATGGCCGCCAGCGGACCTGTGGCAAACGGCAGGCCAGCCAAGCCGGCGATGAAGGCTCTACGATTGGTCATGGTATAGCTTGTGTCTCACGCTAGCTCACTTGGGAGGGCGGCCAGTGCGGCTTCTCTTGTTACTGTCGGCAGACCTTGCTCGATCCAGCCGGATCTCCCCGGGGCGCCAAGCATCCCGCCTACGGCGTCAACAAAGCCGGCAGCTTTCGCTTCACGCAACTTGCTCATTACGAGACCTGAGCGATGGCCGGTCCGACAAATCAGGGCGACCGGGCGTCCCGCAGCAAGATCGCGGGCGGCGAAGAGGCGCTCCCCGAACCGCGGATGGGTCATGTCGATTGGCCACGCCCCCTCCGCGACGCCGGTATCTTGCCATTCCTCGGGTCTGCGGATGTCCACAAGCCTTGCCAAATCGCTTTTCAGCGCATCATGGAGAGTATCGAGCGCCCATACGTCATGGTTGTCAGCCCAAGCTGGCGAATAGGCAAGCAAGGTGCTCGATGCGAACAGGCCAAAAGTTTGACGGCGGCTCAGCATGGTCTGCCTCCTCAGTTTAGTTTATGCGTTGTCAACCGCAGATCGCAGCATATCGCGCACCTGCGCGGCGACTTCGTGCAGCTTCTCATTCTCGACAGCGGCCATCGAAGCCACAGGATCAACAGCGCTGATTTCAGTGCCGTTTTCGACCGTCCGCAAGATCACGTTGCAAGGCAGCATCGATCCTATACGGGGCTCCAGCCCAATGGCCTCCCATGCCATATGAGGGTTGCACGCACCCAGAATGCGGTATCCATCCATGTCGCGGTCAATCTTTTTCTTCATTGTTGCCTGGACGTCGATTTCGGTCAGTACACCAAATCCCTTTTCTTTCAGGGCTTCGCGCAGGCGCATCTCCGCATCATCAATCGCCGTATTGGGCAGATGTCTGTTGTAGGTATAACTCATTTTGAGCCCTCTCGATCTTGTTCAGGCAAACCCAAAGCGCCGAACCGTTGACGGGCTTGCCTGAATGGGGAAATTCTGAACGACGGGGTTCAGTTGTCTTGGTCCGTCATCATTCCGGGATTTGCTGTCATACCCTGTGCCATGTTGTCGGCAGGGGCGACTATTTCGCCTTGAGAAATCTGGCCGTCGCCATCAGCATCGAGCATCTGGAAACGATCGACCATGGTCTCGCGCATCGCCTTGGCGTGAAGCGACGCGAATTCGTCAATCGAGAGCGTGCCGTTACCGTCGGCGTCATAGTCCGACAGCATCGACTGAAGGCCCTCATGCGCCTCTTCGGGAGACACTGCGCCGTTTCCATCCATATCGAACATTGACATCATGTTGCCCCCCATCATCGGGAACATACCTTGACCGGTTGTGCTTGGTCCCATGATGCTGCCGTTTCCGCTCATCATGCCCGAATGCATTTGCATCATCATGCGCATCATGCCGTGCATCATCTGAAGATGCTCGGCCATCTGACTGGGATCCATCATGCCGCCACCCATCAGCATTCCGGGCCCGCCCGTCCCTGCCATCGGTTGAGCAAGTACATTGGGAGAGACGCTTTCAGCGCCCGCAGCTTGGTGATGGCTGTCATCGGCGAGCGCAGCACCTGCTGTGAGAACGGCAACCAGAAGACCGGTAGAAATTTTTGTTGAGTAGGACATTTTGAAGCCTTTCCTTCTTTTGACCTCATACAACTTGGCATCAAACATTTGAATGTAAGGACGTACACCCGTGGATTTGTATCCGTCTGTCGCAATGGACAGGGGCTGATACAATTGGCGACAAAAAGGAACCTGACCGTCTGATTTCCAATGCTTTAGAAGGGCCCCATGCAACACGCGCCACATATTCTCGTCGTGGATGACCATGAACAGATCCGGAAAAGTGTAACCCGCTATCTGGAAAAGAATGGCATGCGAGCAACCGCTGCCAAGGATGCGGCGGAGATGGACGCGAAGCTGGCTGTCGGAAGCTTCGACCTACTGGTCCTGGATATCATGATGCCTGGCGAGGATGGCCTTTCCGTTTGCCAACGTCTGTCAAGCGAAGGGCGACTGCCGATCATCATGTTGACCGCGCTCGGTGAAGATGCGGACCGTATTGTCGGTTTGGAGATCGGTGCGGACGATTATCTTCCCAAGCCGTTTAATCCACGCGAACTCCTTGCGAGGATCAAAGCCGTCCTGCGAAGAAGCGAGCACAAAGAAGCCTTCACCGGATCTCTGAGCGGCCGCAAAGTCCGCTTTGCACACCTTACCTTGGATGTAGACCGGCAGGTGCTTCTCGACGACGCGGGACAAGAGACCGCTCTTACGGTCGCAGAATTCAAACTGCTGACGGTCCTTCTGGAGCGCCCTCGGATGGTGTTGAGCCGCGATCAGTTGCTAGATCTTTCTCAGGGCATTTCCGCTGGTCCGTTGGACAGGAAAATTGACAACCAGATTTCGCGCCTTCGGCGAAAGCTCGAGCCCGACATTCTCCGTCCACGTATTATCAAGACGATCAGAAGCGGCGGCTACTGCCTGTCGGTCGACGTCGAGGTGTCCGAATGATCTGGCGGCTCCTACGATCTCTCCGGATCCAACTCGTTCTTCTCATCATTATCGCGTTGGGGATCGCACAGTTTGTCAGCCTGTGGCTCTTCGCCGATGAACGAAGCCTCGCCATACGGGCTGCTCTTGGGTTTGAGGCAGCTGGACGAGCGGCAAATGTTGCGCGCTTGATTGAAGAGGCACCCGCTGACCTGCGCCCATCAATTATCCGCGCGGCGAACTCGCCCCTTGTTCGCTTTGACCTCGGGACGAAGCCGCTTGTGCAACATAGCGACCATTCGGATGGCGGGTTGGTTGAAACCCGCGTCCGCGCACTCCTGAACGACAGCTACAGTCGCGACATTCGTGTAGAGCTTCACCAGATCCAAGGCGCGATCCTGCCGCTACCGAACCTGTCGCACGAAATGACCGAGATGCACTTGGCCATGATGCGAGGTGAACTGTCCGCTATCGAGATGAACCTTTCAATTTCGATCGCCGGTGGCCAGTGGTTGAACGTAAGTACGCGCTTTGAGCGTCCGCCGATCCAGTGGCCGCTTTATTCCATGCTGACATTTGGTCTGACGGCAATGGCCCTGTTGGTCGCAGTGAGCTGGTTTGTCATGACCGGACTGCTGGGCCCTCTGCGGCGATTGGCCGGGGCGTCGGAACGATTGGGGCGTGGAGAAGACATAGACGCGTTGCCAGAACGGGGACCCCAGGAGGTTCGGGAGCTGACCGCTGGTTTCAACCGCATGCAGGACAGGCTGACACGGTTCGTTGCCGACCGAACGAGGGTTCTGGCGGCCCTTGGACATGATCTTCGATCTCCGCTTACCGCAATGAGAGTACATTCAGAAATGGTAGAGGAAGACGAAACCCGAGAGAGTCTCGTCGCAACCGTCGAAGAAATGCAGTCGATGGTGGAAGCAACCCTTACCTTCGCGAAAGGTCTCTCAGGGAACGAACCAATGCAGGATGTTGACCTGCAATCGTTCCTAGAAGCTCTGCGGGGGGATATGGTCGTACCGTTTGTGCTCTCTGACGGCCCCGAAGTCACGGTTCGATTGCGCCCCAATGCCATTCGACGGGCATTGCGAAACGTGATCGAGAACGCGGTGCGCTACGGCGGGTCCGCAACGCTGGGCTGGATATCAGCCGATGGGGAAATAGAAATTTCCGTCACTGACAGAGGGCCGGGGATTCCAACCGCAGAATTGGAACGCGTATTTGACCCATTCTTCAGGCTTGAAGAAAGCCGATCTCTGGAAACCGGCGGGCATGGGCTGGGCCTGTCGATCGCAAGGTCCATTCTTCGCGCGCAGGGTGGGGAGATCAGTCTGGCGAACCACCCGGACGGCGGGCTTATCGCGACAATTCGATTGCCAGTTGCTGAAACATGAAATGACAGAAAAGGAAACCGACATGCTTAGACTTACCAACACAACCGCAGCATTCACGCTGTTCGCGACGGCCGCCATGGCGGACCCAGGCGGAGATTATTACGGCCACATGTGGGGCGGTGGATTTGGAATGCTGGGAGGGCTGATGATGATCGTGTTCTGGGGCGTGATTATTGCGCTGATATTCTTCGCCGTTCGCTGGTTCAGCGAAAAGGACCGTGTTTCCGGGTCTAGTGCTCAGGACATTCTCAGGGATCGCTTCGCGCGCGGTGAGATTGATGAAGACGAGTATCGCAAGCGCAAGGCCGCTTTAGACGACTGAGAAACTGATCACCAGTCGATCCCACTGCCAAAGATCATGAGGCTCCTATGACCCCGGAACTCGGCCATTTTGTGCTGGCCCTCGCATTGGCGTTGGCCATCGTCCAATCGACTATTCCTCTTTTCGGCGCGGCCCGGGGCAATCTTCTCTGGATGCGTTCAGCCCGGTCAACTGCTTTTGGGCAGGTCGTCTTCGTCGGACTTGCCTTTGCCGCCTTGATGCGCGCTTTTGTTGTCTCTGATTTCACTGTTTTGAACGTCGCGAACAATTCGCATTCGCTGAAACCAATGATCTTCAAAGTCGCGGCGACTTGGGGAAGTCATGAAGGATCGTTGCTGCTCTGGGTCTTCATTCTGACCATCTTCGGTGCTGCGGTTGCTGCTTTCGGCTCAAACCTACCGGAAACACTTCGAGCGCGAACTTTGGCAATGCAGGCATGGATCAGCGTCGGGTTTCTGTCCTTCCTTCTCTTTACATCCAATCCGTTCGAGCGCGTCTTTCCTCCGCCGCTTGATGGCGCTGACCTCAATCCTCTGCTCCAGGATATCGGCCTCGCGATGCACCCGCCGCTGCTGTATTTTGGATATGTCGGCTTCTCGATCGTCTTTTCGTTTGCAGCCGCAGCCTTGATCGAGGGACGGATCGACACAGCCTGGGCAAGATGGGTTCGACCCTGGACACTGGCCGCGTGGATCAGCCTGACTGCGGGGATAGCTCTCGGATCGTGGTGGGCATATTACGAACTGGGTTGGGGTGGATGGTGGTTCTGGGACCCGGTTGAAAATGTCAGTTTTATGCCCTGGCTTCTCGGGACAGCACTTCTCCATTCGGCGATTGTCACTGAAAAGCGTGACGCGTTCAAAAGCTGGACAATCCTGCTCGCGATCTTGACGTTTTCGCTGTCACTCCTCGGCACATTTGTGGTTCGGTCTGGCTTGCTGACCTCTGTGCATGCTTTTGCCGTGGATCCGGAGCGAGGCCTATACATTCTTGGCCTGCTTGCGATTTCAATTGGTGGCTCACTTGCACTCTATGCGTGGCGGGCGCCAATGATGGAAGGTGGCGGGTTGTTTAAGCCGATTAGTCGAGAGGCAGGGTTGTTGCTAAACAACCTGATCCTGGCTACAGCGACTGGCACGGTTCTGTTCGGTACGCTTTATCCGCTGTTTCTCGAAGCCGTTTCTGGTGACAAGATTTCCGTCGGTCCGCCGTTCTTCAATGGCGCGTTCGTACCAATGATGCTCCCCTTGGTTTTTGTCATGGGTCTCGGGCCGTTTTTGTCCTGGAAACGAGCCGATCTGGTCGGAGTGCTTCAACGTGTCCGCTTCGTGGTGGTGCTGGCGGTGCTGGCAACGCTCGCAATTTGGTATTTCGCCAAAGGCGGGCCCGTGTTGGCATATCTTTCGATCCTCATCGCGCTTTGGTTGTTTTTTGCTTCCTTACGTGAATGGGCGCTGCGGGTTCGTTTGTTCGAGGTTCCGCTCCAGGAAAGCATCCGGCGTGCCCGCAATTTGCCCCGCGCGGCGCATGGAATGACGCTCGCTCATGCGGGAGTTGCGGTCTTGATGATCGGCATGATTGGCTCTTCGGTTTGGAAATCTGAAGAGATCGCATTTGTAGAGCCCGGCACGAGTGTCAACATTGCGGGATTTGATGTCACATTTGAAGGTGTGCAGCGCGTTCGTGGCCCGAACTATATTGCGGATCAGGGAACCCTGCGCGTCGAAAGGGGCGGCTCTTTCGTGACGGCTCTCAAACCTGAGCGGCGCAGCTATCCGGTCGCACAAAGTACGACAACAGAATCGGCGATACGGTCAACCCTGGCGGGAGACCTATACGCTTCGATCACGGAACCCTCTCTGGACAAAGCCGAAGAGAGCGGTGCCTGGACTCTGCGTATTCTCTATGAGCCATTCGTCGGCTTGCTTTGGTTGGGTGCGGCCATGCTTGTCATAGGCGGCAGTCTGTCCTTGTCCGATCGCCGCTTCCGTGTCGGGGCACCCCAAAGCTCCAAGGCACGATCCACGAAACCGGTCGCAGCGGAGTGAGCAATGAAACGAGCTGTAGCGATTATTCCCTTGGTACTGGCAGTGATTGTCGGCGGATTTTTCTTGTGGGGCCTGAATCCCAATCGTGACCCAAGCGAGATTCCTTCGGTTCTCATTTCTCAGCCAGCTCCCTCGTTCAATCTCGGGCCGGTGCCGGGTCTTGATGTACAGGGACTGTCTCGGGAAAACCTGCTCGGAAACCCAACGCCAGTCGTCGTCAATGTCTTCGCTTCCTGGTGCGTTCCCTGTCGTGCCGAACACGCGGTTCTGAGCGCTTTGGTTGAGCGCGATGGCGTGCGTTTGTTCGGGATCAACTACAAGGATCAACCCGCAGACGCGGTCAATTGGCTTCGAAATCTCGGGAACCCGTACGAACGTATTGGCTCGGATCTGTCAGGTCGTGCCGGGATCGAGTGGGGGATTTCGGGTGTGCCCGAGACATTCATTGTCGGAGGCGATGGAACGGTGCTCTACCGATACGTCGGCCCGATCGTCGGTGAAGAGGCTGTATCAGCCTTTCGCCAAGCTCTCCGACAAGCGGGTGTGTTAGAGGAGAGGAGCTGACATGCGTAGTTTCTTCCTTGTGTTGGCACTCATCATGCCAATGTCTGCGCAGGCTGTTGAGCCCGACGAAATCCTCTCCGATCCAATCCTCGAGGCTCGGGCACGGGAGGTTTCCAGGCAGCTTCGCTGCGTAGTTTGCCAAAATCAGGATATTGACAGCTCGAACGCCGGCGTTGCGCGCGACCTACGACTTTTGGTCCGGGAACGGTTGGTTGCGGGTGACACGAACGAAGATGCAATTGCTTTCATCCAAGCGAGATACGGCGACTACGTTCTACTGAAGCCTCCGTTTAAACCCGAGACCTACGCTCTCTGGTTTACCCCCCCACTCCTTGGGCTCTTGGCTCTGGGGATCGGTGGCGGCATCCTGATGGGCTCTCGAAAAAGAAAAAAAATCGCAGACCTGAGCGATGACGAGGAGGCCGAGGTCGCACGCATTTTCACTTCATCCAGCGAAGGGGACCACCGATGATATGGATTGCAATGGCAGTCCTCGCCTTGACTGCCTCAGGGATTGTTGCGGCTTCGGCGTGGAAGCCTGCCTTGGTGCAAGGTCCGGCCGAAGACAGGACTCTCGCAGTTTTGAAGGACCAGTTGTCTGAAGTCGATCGGGATGCTGAACGCGGCCTGCTTTCAGTCGCAGAGGCGCATGCGGCGCGACAGGAAATCAAGCGGCGGGTTCTCTCCGTGGGGAGAGTAAAAAACACCGGGGAATCCAGCGGCGGCGGCAGGGTCATACTCATGGCTGCTGCGGTCTTTGTGCCGCTGTTCGCGGCGGGGTATTACAGTTTTGCTGGAGCGCCAAACCTATCCAGCATCGCTTTCGAGGATCGCCAGGCAGAGGTCGCGCAAAATCGTGAAATCGAAGCGTTGGCGCAGAAGCTATTGCAGCGGTTGCAGGCGGATTCAGAAGGCGGAGCCTTGGAGGGCTGGATGCTCCTTGGACAGACCTTCATGAAATTGGGCCGCGCTTCGGATGCCGCATCGGCCTACGAGCGTGCAACACAATCCATGAATGCCGATTCTGCTGTGTTTTCGATCTATGCGGAAGCTCTCATCGTTTCCGAACAGGGGATCGTGACACCCCAAGCGAAGCGGGCCATTGCAAGAGCACTTGAGCTCGATCCGACCAATCCTGCTGGAACTTTTTACGATGCTGTCGGGCTTGCGCAAGCGGGTGCGAATGAGCAGGCCTACAATCGTCTTCTCACGCGATTGGACGAAGTGGATGGGTTCGCACCCTGGATGGAAACATTTGTCGCGGAAGCAAACCGGATAGGTGCGGCACTAGGCCGAGCGCCTATCAGTTTGTCGGATTATGCTCCAGTAATGTCAGGCAATTCGCCCGGCCCCACTGCTGCAGATGTCGAAGCGGCCAGCCAGATGGATGATGTCGATCGAGATGCATTTATCCGATCCATGGTGGAACGTTTGGCAACACGCCTTGAGGCTGAACCAGACGATATCGATGGATGGATGCGTCTTGGCAGGGCCTACAGGGTGCTCGGCGAAACTGACCTCGCCTTGAACGCGTACAGTCGAGCCAAAGAGCTATTGGTGCCCGTTTCCTCCGAAGACCCGCGCCAAAGTGTCATTTTGCAGTCCTTGGAAGAACTCCAGTCGGGCCAATAGCCCGCGGAAGCTTCACTCGCGATGAACAAACCATGAGAGAGCACGAACGGCGTATGTGCACGATCCGACCTCACCCGAATGACTAGAAAGAATGTCCATGCCTTTGTCCGCACTTCCGTTCCCAAATATCGGGCCGGATATATTTTCGGTTGAGATCGGCACGTTTACGTTGACTCTCCGCTGGTATGCGTTGGCCTATATCATCGGCCTTCTCGTCGGCTGGAGAATTTGTGTTGCCACGGTCAAACGCGCCGCTCTGTGGCCTGCATCGGGCGCCCCGCTAACACCGCGCCAAATTGAGGATCTTTTGACCTGGATTATCATCGGGGTGATCGTTGGCGGGCGGTTAGGGTTCGTGATGTTCTATCAGCGCGGGTTCTATCTTGCCAATCCGTTAGAAATTCTGAAGGTCTGGCAAGGGGGAATGTCATTTCATGGTGGGTTTGCTGGAGTAACCATTGCCGCGCTTGTTTATGGCATCCGTCAGCGTATGCCGCTCCTGAGCATGGCTGACCTTCTCGCTCTGGCAACGCCTCCGGGCTTGTTCTTGGGCCGGATCGCAAATTTCATAAACAATGAACTATGGGGCCGCCCATCGGACATGCCCTGGGCCGTCATATTTCCCGGTGACGCAGCGCAATCATGCCCGGGAATAACCGACATTTGCGCACGGCATCCTTCGCAACTGTACGAAGCCCTTTTGGAAGGCCTGTTGCTTGGCTTCGCTCTCCTATTCCTTGCGTGGCGGCGCGGATGGCTTAGGACACCAGGGGCAATTTGCGGGCTCTTCCTGGCCGGATATGGTTTTGCGAGAAGTTTTGTAGAGTTGTTTCGCCAGCCCGACGCTCAATTCGCAGACGTGAACAATCCGATTGGGTATGTTGTGCAGTTTGGTGACTGGGGGCTTACGATGGGGCAAGTCCTTTCCTTGCCGATGTTAGCCGCGGGATTTGGATTACTTTGGCTGGCGCAGAAGCGGTCCGCCATAGGATCGGCATCTTAGGGCGCAAATGAAACTTTGACGCATTGCCTTATTCTACTGCGATATCCCCTGACGCTTCAGTCGTGATCCTCCTCACCCATTTGGTGCATCATTTCTTCAATCTTTTCGGGGATGTCGCCGGCAGAGAATGCCTTCTGTTCTTCGGAATCGTGAACGAACGCGATGATATCGGCAAGCTCCTGACCTGTGAATTCAATTTGCCCGCCGAGCTCATCCTCTTGGGCAGCGACCATCGCCGGCGCGCCGCGCCACATTCGGGCGGCAAATTCAAACGGGTTCATTGGCAGGTCCATATACGCTGCATCAAGGGCGGGGGCATCCTCGCCTCCGACCCCGTTGATAGAATGACAAACGACACAGCCTTTCGAGGCGAACAGCGCACGCCCCTTGGCTGCATCCATGTTTGGCAGGAACAGTCCGGAGCTCATCATCTGACTCATCGCCCCATTATCTGTCATATGCCCGCTGTCTTGGGCGCCGACTGGCAGCCCCCACACCACAGCAATGGCTAAGATCATCTGTCTGGAAATGTAGGTCATTTTGGTCTCCTTGGTTTGCAGGTGATTGTCTGAACGCTGTTGCCCCTTCTCCGGCGATGGATTGTACCCAATACTGTTTATTGAACGGTCTGATGGACCTCGCGATCGTTCTTGTTTCCCCTCAAATCTGCGCGCGCCGTAGCCGAAGGGAGTTTAGGACGACCGAGATTGAGGAAGCGCTCATGGCAAAGGCCGCAAACATCGGACTGATCAAGATCCCGAGGAATGGGAACAAGATCCCCGCAGCGACGGGCACGCCCGCAGTGTTGTAGATCAGAGCAAAGAACAGGTTCTGGCGTATGTTCCGCATGGTCGCGCGGGCGAGTTTGCGCGCACGCACGATACCGTCGAGGTTCCCTTTGACGAGCGTGAACCCTGCGCTCTCAATGGCCACATCGGCGCCGGTGCCCATGGCAATCCCGACATCGGCCTGAGCCAGGGCAGGTGCATCGTTGACACCGTCGCCGGCCATGGCAACCTTGTGCCCCTTGGCCTGAAGTTCCTTGATGATCTTCGCTTTGTCTTCCGGCATCACATCGGCGCGGATCTCGTCGATGCCTAGACTGGACGCGACGGCCCTAGCGGTACGCTCATTGTCTCCCGTCGCCATGATAATACGGAACCCAAGTGCGTGCAGTTCCTTCAGGGCGGCCGGTGTGGTCGCCTTTACCGGGTCTGCGACGCTGACAAGACCGGCAACGTCATTCTCGACGACGACAAACATAACCGTTTCGCCATTATCCCGACGGGCATCCGCCTTGTCCCGAAGCTCTGCTGCATCAAGTCCGAGGTCAGTCAGGAGTTTCACGTTGCCGAGCGCCACTACCCGCCCGTCCACCGTGCCTTTGACGCCCTTGCCGGTGACCGCCTCGAAGGCGTCGGCTTTTGCCAGGTCGACGCCACGCTCTTCAGCACCGCGTACGATGGCTTCCGCGAGAGGATGCTCGGAGCCGCGTTCCAGCGATGCGGCAAGCCGAAGCACTTCTACCTCATCGTGACCCGGTTCAGGGTAGACGCCGACAAGTTTCGGCTTGCCTTCCGTCAGCGTGCCGGTCTTGTCGACGATCAGGGTATCGACCTTCTCGAACCGTTCCAGTGCCTCTGCATTCCTGATCAGGACACCCGCCTGCGCGCCGCGCCCCGTCGCCGTCATGATAGACATCGGTGTCGCAAGGCCGAGGGCACAGGGACAAGCGATGATGAGAACGGCAACGGCCGCAATAAGAGCATAGGAAAGGGCCGGGACCGGGCCCCAAATGGCCCAGCCAATGAAGGCCAGCACGGCGATGCCAATAACTGCAGGCACGAAATATCCGGAGACCTTGTCGGCGTATTTCTGGATCGGCGCGCGAGACCGCTGCGCATTGGCCACCATCTCGACGATTTGGCTCAGCATCGTGTCGGCGCCGACGCGCGTCGCCTCCATGATCAGGCTGCCGGTTCCGTTGATCGTGGCGCCCGTTACAGGGTCTCCTCCGACCTTTTCTACCGGTACCGGCTCGCCCGTGATCATGCTTTCGTCAACTGAGGACCTGCCTTCGACGACCATACCATCGACCGGCACCTTGTCACCGGGTCGCACACGTAGTCGGTCGCCGACCTGGACCTGTTCCAATGGAACCTCTTCCTCGCTTCCGTCGTCGCGGATAATACGTGCCGTCTTGGCGGCCATATCCAGAAGAGCACGGATCGCCTTGCCAGTGCCTTCGCGAGCGCGCAGCTCCATCACCTGTCCCACAAGGACCAGCGTGACGATCACAGCCGCCGCCTCGAAATAGACGCCGACATGCCCTTCGGCATCCCGGAACCCATCGGGGAATATGCCCGGTGCCAGGACGGCGATGATGCTGAACAGCCATGCGGCGCTTACACCCATGGCAATGAGACTGAACATATTGAGGTTCCTTGTCCGGAACGAGTTCCAGCCACGAACAAGGAAAGGCCAGCCGGACCAAAAGACAACGGGTGTCCCGAGCGCGAGTTCGACCCAGAGGGTGACGCGTTCACCGAATATCTCGCGCACCCCGCTCAGGCCAAGATAGGGGCCCATGGTCAGCACAAGGAGCGGTACGGTCAAAATGGCCCCCACCCAGAAACGACGGCTGAAGTCCACAAGCTCCGGGTTCGGGCCTTCCGCTTCCATGGCGGCCGATTCCAGTTCCAGCCCCATACCGCAGATCGGACAAGACCCGGGATGCGTCTGGCGCACCTGAGGGTGCATCGGACAGGTATAAACCGGGCCAGTGTAGTCGTTGGGAACCGAGTCCAAGTGGTTTGGCTCCACCGCGTCGCCCGTGTGCTGATGATGGGCGTGGTGTTGCGAGGGCTCGCCCTCCGGCACCAGATGCATCTGGCATTTCGGGCAATCTCCCGGTTCGGCGCGGCGTACCTCGGGGTGCATCGGGCAAGTGAAGACCGTGCCCGCGTAGCCAGAAGGAACTTGATCGTCAGATCCGTTGGCATGTTCGTGATGGTTGTTCATTCGGGGATCCTTTCCCGTATTTCTAGCTCATTGCCTCAAACCTAATTCTTCCAGTAACTGGAAGGTCAAGTGGCGCATTGAGCAACTTTCATTTCTGTCGCTAACAGCTCGCCGACGCAGACTGCGTTCGTTGAGTGTGGAATCGTATCGGTACTGACGATCCGCGCGGCACCGGCATGGCGGATTGCTTCCTCTGCGCCGTGTGCGAAAACCGCGTGGATAATTACGCAAGTCGCAGGTCGGGCACCGGCCTGCTCGAGTTGTTCGAGCGTTCGGATCAGCGTGTGTCCGGACGAGGCGATATCATCGAGGATCACGGGTGTCCCCTGTCGGAAAACGGCGCTGCCCGGCAGGCTGATCTCGACCTGCCGATCCCCGGAGCGATGTTTTGTCAGCACTTCGTAGGGGCGTCCGGCGAGCCTGGCGACTTCAGCCACCCATTGCTGGCTTTCGCTGTCAGGCCCAAGGAGCACGGCCTCTGGAACGTTCGCCGCAATCCAGTCGGCCAGCAGAGGGGCTGTGGCGACACGATATGCGGGAATGCGGAACAGCGCTGAAAGGCTCGGGTTGCGATGCAGATGGGGGTCAGCGGTCATCACCCAGTCGAAACATTCATCAAGAAATCCCGCGAAGATCGGGGCGCTCACAGCTTCGCGTGGATGAAACCGCTTGTCCTGGCGCATGTAGCCAAGATAGGGCGCGACCAGCCCCACACGCGCGGCCCCAAGTTCGCGCGCCGTCAGAGCTGCGAAACGCAGAGGCAACGCCAGCCGATCAGGATCGCGCAACGTGGCGAGGAAGGCGATTTCGCGTCCTGCAGGATCGCCGCCGAGCTTCACGAGGGTTTCACCATCGGGAAAATGGTGCAAGTCCACCGGCTGGATTTCGGCACCGGATGTCGCCGCCATTCTGCGCGCCAATGGCTCCATGCCGGGAAAGGGGGCGATAATGGTCATCAGTTTGCCTCCTCAATTGTGCAAAGTCCCAATTGCGCCTCGGCATAGGAGCGGGCGTATTCCAGTTCTCCCAGCGTTTCGGCGTGGATCTCGAACAGCGGCTTGCCAAATTCGATATGGTCACCGATCTGGACCAGAAGGCGCAGCCCTGCGAGCTGCTGCCGCGGTGCGCCGGCGAGTTTCGCTGTGCGCGCGATGCGGCGATTGTCAATCGCAATGAGGCGCCCCGCCGTGCGGGAGGTGATCACCGCATGATAACGCGCCTCACCGGGCTCAGTGAAACCGCCTTGTGCATCGCAAATCGCAATGAACTTCGCCTCGGCAGCGCCGCTGTCGAGCAGCTGTGCGGCCACCTTTCGCCCGCCCGCGCCGCCCGTCTCGGGGACAAGGTCCAGCAGCGCTCCAGCGATGTCGAGTGCACGGTCGCGCAGGTCGACAGGGAAGTTCTCGTTGCGGCGTAGCACGGCAAGGACATCTTGGGCTTCAAGTGCGGGTCCAATTCCGCGTCCGACAGGTGCAGTCCCGTCGCTTTGATGGATCGAGAGCGTCAGGCCGATGGCCTTGCCAACGGCGCGGAGCCGCTCTGCCAGCGCAGCGGCGGTTTCCGCCGAGCGGACCTTGGCCGTTGGTCCGACGGGCACATCGATCAGCACGCGCTTCGCACCGACCGCAGCCTTCTTCGACAAGACGCTCGCCACCAGCTGTCCGTCGCTGTCGAAATCGAGTGGCCGTTCAATCCGGATCAGAACATCGTCCGCAGGGCTGAGAGCGAGGTTGCCCCCCCAAACGATGCACCCGCCCTCAGCCTCGACGACGCGTCTCAACGCGGGGATGTCGAGCGAGACGGGAGCCATGACCTCCATCGTGTCGGCCGTGCCTGCGGGGGAAGTGATCGCGCGAGAAGAGGTCTTGGGGATCATCAGCCCCGCCGCCGCGATGATCGAAACGATGATCGGCGTGGTGCGGTTTCCTGGAAGCCCCCCGACGCAATGCTTGTCGTAGATCTCGGCGCCGCCCCAATCCAGCGTTTCGCCCGCCGCCTGCATGGATCGGGTCAGTGCGATGGTTTCCGCAATCGAAAGCCGGTCGCCCGCGCAGGCGGTGATGAAGGCTGCCAGATCGAGATCGGAGAGACGATGATCGAGGACGTCACGAATGATTGCGTCGAACCTTTGCTGCTCAAGGGTTTCTCCATAGACCTTGGCGCGGATCGCTGAGACGGAGTCCGGTGGCTCCGGGTGCGTAAAACTTGCCCGGTCCCCCGGTTGGGGCTTCAGGGCGGCCCAGGCTTCTTCCGACAAGGCGGCAGTGTCGTCGGGCAGCCAGTCGCCATTGGTCAACACGTTCAGCGTGGCAATCACCGACCTGTCGCCGAGCGTGACCTCGATCCGGGTCAGGGCTGCGAAGCCTTCGGCGCGGCAGACGTGGCAGTCTTCGCGCATGAAGACAACGGGTTGCCGGTAAGTGTCGATCCCCGCGCGGGACAGGGCGAGCGTATTGTCGATTTCTGTCATTTTGGATTGTCCAGCCGGATCGTTTCGAGGTGTTCGGGGGCGCGGGCAGGCCAGCCGAGTTCATGTTCGATCCGCCAGCGCAGCCGGTCCGAGGCAGAAGGTTCGCCGTGAGTCACATAGGTCATGCGCGGCGCGCGATCCGACGCGCGCATCCAGGCCAGCAACTCTTCGGCATCGGCATGTCCGGAAAAGGCTTCGAGCTGGATCACCTCTGCCCTGATCGGGAAATCTCGACCGAACATGCGCAGACTGTCCGCGCCAGCGGCCAGTGCCGCCCCGCGGGTACCGCCAGCCTGAAAGCCCGACAGCAGGATTGCGTTGCGCGGGTCGCCGCCGAAGCTGGCGAGGTGATGCAGGATCCGCCCGCCGGTCAACATGCCGCTCGCCGAAATGATGATCATCGGGCCATGCTGCGTGTTCAGCTTCTTCGACTCCTCGACCGAAGTGACCCGCTTGGCGATCTGGAACATCGCAAGGCAATCCTCCCAGGCAACGTGATGTTCTTCGTGATGGCCGTGGTAGATTTCGGTCGCGTCGATCGCCATTGGCGAGTTGAGATAAACCGGCACATATGGGATCTCGCCGCGGTTTTGCAGGCGTGCAATGTGATACATAAGCCCCTGCGCGCGCCCAACCGCGAATGAGGGGATGAGAACCGTACCGCCCCGCCCGAAAACACGTTTCAGGATTGGCAGAAGCTCTTCCTCCGCGTCGATGGCTGCGTGATGGCGATTGCCATAGGTGGATTCACAAACCAACACGTCCGCACCTGAGAACGGTTGTGGTGGTCGCATCAGTGCGTCGTTCTGTCGGCCGAGGTCGCCACTGAAGTGGATTGTCCTTCCTGGCAGTCTGATACGGATCTGCGCCGCACCGAGCAAATGGCCCGCCGGGATGAACTCTGCGGATATTCCGTCACCAACATCGACTGTGCTGTTGAAGGGAACTCTGTGCAAATGCTCAAGCGCCGCCTGAGCATCTTTCAACGTGTAGAGCGGCTTGGGGTTCTTGTGCTTGGAGTATCGGTGCCTTTTGGCAAAACGTGCCTCCTCTTCCTGGATATGGCCGCTGTCCGGCAGGATCAGGCCGCAGAGTTCCTCCGTCGCTTCGGTACACATCACCTTCCCTCGATACCCGCCGCGGATCAGCGCAGGCAGATAGCCTGAATGATCGAGATGCGCGTGCGTCAGAAGTACGGTGTCAATGGTGGTGGGGCGTACCGGAAACGCCTTGCGGTTGCGGTCCCGCAGCGATTTGAAGCCTTGAAACAAGCCACAATCAACTAGAATGCGGCGATCCCCGGTTTCAATCAGATAGCGCGATCCGGTTACTGTTCCGGCGGCTCCCAGAAAACGAAGTGTTGGGCGAGTGTCCTGTGCCATGATCCTGTGCCTTTCATTCCCATCGGCAGCCCTTCAGGGAAGCGCCACCATCTGATGTCCTTCTCCTTCGACAGAAACTGTTTCACGCGTTTGCAGTGAGCTGGTATCGATGAGCCAAACCACGGGCTCTGCACGGCTTGAGACATAAAGGATGTCGGAGCCTGGAATTACCGTCAGGTGGTAGGGTTCTGGTGCAAGCGTGGCTGTGCGCACTTCCCCGGTAGCGAGTGCAACTGAGGCGAGTTTGTCCTCTCCCCTACCCGCGACGAACAAAGTTGCCCCATCATTTGACAGCCCCAGTCCATGAATCTCGCCGCCAATTTCGAAGGTCCGCAGCTTTTCACCGGTACTCAAAGACAGTTCCAGAACCTGACCTGCGTCCGCGTCTGCGACAAAGAGTCGATCAGTTTCGGGCGAAACCGCCATATGTTCCGGGGTGTCACCTGCAATGAAGTTGCGACGAACGATACCCCGCGACAGATCTACTTCGCTGATCGTTCCGTTACCGGTGTTGGAGACGTAGACGAGATTTGGATCAGTTCCGAACGCTGCATAGTTCGGCATCGATCCAGTCGGGACAAATGCCGTCATGCCGAAAGTCGCCAAGTCAATCACCGATATTCCGTCACCTGCCGGATGGGTCGCAACGGCAAAGCGTCCATCAGGGGAAACTGCCGTATGATGTACGGCACCCGGCACCTCTATCCGGCGGAGGATATCGCCACTTTTTGCGTCCAGAATCGAGAGAAGACTGATCCCGGCATCCGGTGGCCCCATTGGCGCGGCCTTTGGTGCGTGGTGCGCGGCGTGATCGTCTGCAGACACGGTGGAGGGCTTTTCTAGCGACGCGACATCCTCGCGCGGGATCTCCGAATAGCTGCCGGCGACCAGATACGGCACGCCGGGTGCGCCTGCGAGACCGTGGACCGCCTCGACATCATTGATCCGACGCAGGACTTTTCCAGTCTCCGCCTGAACCATCAGGACTGAATTGGCGCTGCCCTCTGGAATGAAGACCGTAGGCGGAGCGGCCAAAGCTGGTGCTGACACGAACAAAGTGGCGAGCGTATAGGCGATGCGGGACGACATGTTCATTTTTGGAACCTTTATCTGGTCGAGATCATGCGGTGGCCGTGGCGAGGGCAGAAAACCGGCGGATCCACGGTTGATAGGAGCGAATGAAGTGAGGAGCGCGGTCAGGTAGAATCCGGACATCCAGACTACGAGCCTGTCGAAAAACCTAAGCGTCACGATTGGCGTAAAAGCCGAAAGGGAGGCGCTTCGCTACCTCGCTGACTGGAATGCTCAGAAGAGAATGGGGACGTGTATGAATTCGTCATCGGCGAAAGACGCCGATTGCCGCCACGACATTACCATTCGCGTGCTACGGTTCGAAACTACTGCGCTGACAAGCCCGTTAGGGATCAGAGCAGCGGCGCAACCGGGATGAATTCCGCAATCCGCGTCCAGAATAACGTGGACGGAGGAATTTGCGTCGGTGACCTGAACAATCTGCGTCTCTAACCCGGCAGGCTCGCCCTCATGCGCATGCAAACCATCGGCAATGAGACCGAAAAACAAGGCTCCGATCAATATCAGGACGAAGCTGACGCGAATACGCGACACTCTTCTGACATCGATATGTGGCCTTGATCGCATGATTTGAGTCCTTCCTAGGTGATTATAACACGCTATCCAGATGGTGTGGTTGATCTAAATCAGGGCGTTAAATGCTGCCTGACTCGGCGTCCTTGATGCGCAGCTTAGGCGAAATTACTCAGTCGGCACTTTGCTCCAAAGTGTTTCCAAATCTGGAAACCTTCACATCGTCCTCGATGAGCGTTGCTTGAGCGGCCCCCGGACGCGCCGCGTGCAGAGCAGCAAGAACATCCTGAGTCGACAATATTTCAGATAGGATAATTCCTTCGGGAGCAGACGGCCCATAAACCGCGTTGAATGGAATGCCGTAACGGTTGTTGGTCTCCAAAAAACGGGTGATCGCGTCATCTGGGCGGGTCCAGTCGGCCAGCATCGGCGTGACACCAGAGCTGTTCAATGCCGAAAGAACCGGGTCGCGTTCAAGAACGAGCGCCTTGTTGGCTTTGCAGGTCAAACACCAATCGGCGGTTACATCGACAAAAACGACCTCTCCGCGTGATACTCGACGGGCAATATCGCCGCGGTCAAATGTGACCCAGGCAATTTTTCCTGCTTGGGCATCGGGTGCGGCGGGTGTTGCCAAGAATGGCGCGGCCGCGACCGCGAGTGCCGCCAGCGCCAGCCCAAAGGGCCAGCGAAGAGATCTTGGCACCCAGGGCGATGCCGCTATGAAGAGCATAACCGCACCGAGAGATGCAACTGTTAGGGCCGCGCGCGATCCAGCAACGCCGAGCAGGACATAGAACAGCCATGCCGCGGTACCCATCAGGAGGATGCCAAGGCCGGCTTTCAAGGCGATCATCCAGCGGCCGGGCTTGGGCACGAACCGAACAACGTTCGGCACGATGGCCACCAACAGATATGGGCTGGCCAGACCTAACCCGAGAAAGGTGAAAACGACAGCGATGTCTATCACCCGCCCCGCAAGTGCGAATGCGATAGCTGTTCCAAGAAACGGCGCGGAGCAGGGAGTAGCCATGACCGCCCCGAAAAATCCGGTGGCAAAATCCGCTCCATACCCGGCCGTACCTCCTGCTTTCATCAACCGCGTTGTCAGGGCGGCAGGCAAAGAGAATTCGAACAGTCCAAACAGGTTTGCGGTGAACAGACCAAGGATCAGGAGCATCAGAACCAGGAACGTTGGGCTCTGGAACTGGAGCCCCCAACCGACGGCAACGCCAATCTTTTGCAATGCGAAGAGAACAGCCGCGAGTGCCCACATAAAGACCATGACTCCGGCGGCGGCGGCCAAGAAGCCTGCCCTGACTTGGGCATTGCCGCGTCCTTCGGATTTCAGGGCAGAAGATAACTTGATCGACAGAACAGGAAGCACGCAAGGCATGGCGTTCAGGATCAAGCCCCCAAGAAAAGCGATGATGGCGATCCAGATCACTTGATCAATGCCGGGGACCACCCGATCAATACTGAAAGGGGGAGTTGGGGCGGTTGTTGCCCGATCTGGCGTGACGGTGAGGGCGTGATCCGGCCCGTCCGTCACGGTTACCCGTGGCGGCGCGTCTGTATCTGCCATGTAGGCAAGAATTGGGAATTCAGCCCAAAGCGTTCGCCCGCTTGCCCCAAGGCGAATGTCGGGCTTCCCCAACGTGTTGCCATCACCAATTTCAGGAAAGACGTCCGGGGTTTTGAAGGCAGTCGTGGCAGCTATTTCTATCGTTAGGCGGGTGAAATCATCGTTTATATGGGATGTGGCGGCGGTCACGCCTGCCGCTCCTCCTTCCGCCGGAACGCGTGCGAGAAATGCCCCGATACGATTAGCCGAGACTTGATCGATTGAGTTCCCCTGAGGCAACGAAAGTGCCAAGTCAAAATCCTGGGGGACACAAACTGCTGAGCAGGTCAAGAGCTTGACGTTTGCTCTGAGTTCGACAGGTTCCCCAGGATCCTTCAGGGTGATCTGAAGTGGAAAGACAACCTCATCATGATAGCCGAAGTTTTCGATGCCAAAGGCAGTGAACCGCTCGGGCGCAGGCCATAGGAAATCAACGCCCGCGACATTCGTCGACCCGCTCCAGTCGATCTGTGGCGGAATGCCAACCTCGCCAGGCGAACGCCAATAGGTTTTCCATCCGTCAGCAAGGTTCAGATCCAGACCGGCGGAGAGCGTTTGAGCTTCGGCGGAAACGGCATCCTCGGCGGAGATCAGCCGCGCTTCCACCGCAGTGACCTTGTGGGCGACTGATACCTCGGCCGTTGCAGCAAAGGGGATCAAGAGCCAGAACATTGCGGCAGCGAGGGTACCGCAGAAAGCAAGACGGATTGGCGAGCGCCAGATGGTCATCGCACTATCTCCAGGCTTTGAACTTGAGTGGCAACAAAGCCTGATCGGCCGTTTACACAATCCAACTGGCCCACACCGTTGGAGATAGGCCCTGCCAGACGACATCCATTGGGCAGCTCCAGCTCTGGTGACTTTGTCGACAAAGTTGGCGGCGGGTTTGTCGGGCACAGGACTGGTCCGCCGGAACAAGCGCTCACGAAAATCGCTCCCAAGAAGACAGTCGCCAGCCGCGCTCTTGTTCTCATTTCGACTTACCGCCGGACGGCGCTGTCGGTCATATCTTCAATCAGCACTGGCTGGGGGGCGGTCTTCTTGTGCTTGTCGCTTCCATGGCATGAACGCCCCATCATCTTGTGCATCACAAAATGGGCGCCAACGCAGAGCACCAGAGGCGCAAAGACGGTAGCGTTTGCCCAAAGGCCTGCGACGGTGCCTCCGCCAATCAGGAAAGCTGCGATGGGTAGAAGCATGACAGCACAGCAAGCCATCATGCCCCAGTGCATCAACTTTCCGTGGCGATTGCCACCTGACTCGCTATCCTCTTGCATGGAATCCACCTCTGATTTTGGTCAACGTATCCTGTTTAGCTTGATCTCCCGCTGGAAGGTCAAGGATACACTTCGATACAAATCTTGCGGCCTGTTGCGGTTGAGATTCAGCCCCATCTGAGCAATGCCTGTCTCGTCCAATTGAGTAACCAAGGACGAACAAATGGCAGAGAGACCGAGTTTGAACAGGCGGAGCCTGATTGCAATTTCAGGCGCATTCTTGATGACCCCCCACACTCTCCGGGCGGAAGAGGCTGGTGTGGTAAGACGCAATATCTCGTCGTTCGTTCTCCACAATTGGCGTGATCACTTTGACCGTCTCGGGAAGGGCATCATCATTTCGGATACTGTCACAAAGGTGCTCCAACACTGGACAGAAGATGAAGAGATGCGGATTTACCCGACCTCTGTTCCCTTGACTGATGAATTGACGAAGCGCGGGTATACAGAAGTTGTCGAGAAACGGGAAAATCCAGGTTGGGCGCCGACCCCTTCAATGCGTGAACGCAACCCGGAATGGCCAGCCTATGTGCCTGGAGGAGATCCCTCCAATCCTTTGGGAACGCGTGCGCTCTATCTGTCGTGGCAATACTACAGGATCCACGGAACTCAAGACACGCGGAAAATCGGGCGTAGATCATCAAACGGCTGCATCGGCCTTTACAACGAACATATAGAAGAGGTCTTCGACCGCACGCCGGTCGGGACGCAGGTTAAGTTGATCTGAACGGATCACATGCAGGAGAGTAAAACACTATGAATTTCTGGGGATGGTTCGTTGGCGGGTTCTTCGTGCTCGGCCTTGGAGCGGTCGGTTGGCAGGCGTTGCAGCCGGCCCCGGCGCAGACTGCTCAAGGACACTCAATGGTTCCGCCGGACACGAGCGGCATACCTCAGGGCGCGCCCATTGCCAATGTACTCCTTCCAGCTGAATTCTCTCCGCAAGCCCAAATGGGGCAACGCGCGTTCGAGGCAAAATGCGCCAGCTGTCATGGTGAAAATGCCGCAGGCCAGAATGGGGTCGCTCCTCCGCTTGTTCACAAAATCTACGAGCCGAACCACCATTCGGATGCCGCGTTCCTGAATGCGGCGCAAAACGGCGTCCAATCTCATCACTGGAATTTTGGCAATATGCCTCCCGTTGAAGGCCTCACCCAAGGTGATGTGAAGATGATTGCGGGATACGTGCGCGAACTGCAGCGCGCGAACGGGATCAACTGACTTTGGTCGCCAGGCTGAACATATTCCGTAGCGCGATCCAGATTCTCCTGTTGGTCTCGATCGCGTTATTTGTCGTCCTCCCGGCGGGATCTCTCGATGCAATTGGCCATGAAACGGTCGCTGCCAAAGTTTCCGAACGAAGTGCGCAAAAACATCAGACCTCTCATGAGGAAGATGCAGATAATCTTCTCCCCGGGCATTGCGATCCGGGGCCGGACTGCTCGAAAAATATGGTAATTGTCATTTTATCAGCTCCGAGAGCTTCGACCAACTTGTCGCAATTGCCTCGCGAACATCCAGATCAGAGCTTTTCTAACCGGAATGTCCTAAGGGACACCCCGCCTCCCAAACACCTATCCTGACCTAGGGGCAACCACGCCTCATCAAATTAAATCTATCAAGCATGGAAATACAGGATACGGAACGATGAAAAGCAAACTGATGATCGGCCTCTTGGCTGGAACGACAATGGCCGCAGCTGCATTTGCACATGGTGGCGCGGAAGGTGTCGTCAAAGAACGCATGGACGGCATGATGGCCATGGGGCAATCGGTCAAAGAACTGGCTCCGATGATGCGTGGTGAAATCACCTATGATGCTGAAGCTGTTCGTACGGGAGCACGCGTCTTTGTCGAACATAGCGAAGGCATGACCGAATTGTTTCCCGAAGGGTCTGCTGGGAAACCGTCCGAAGCAAAGTCCGAGATCTGGTCGGATTGGGAAGAATTCAGTGCGCTCGCAGAGCAGCTCAAGGTGGTTAGCGAAGGTCTTGCCGAGGCCGCCGACAACGGGCTTATGGCGTCAGGTGCGGGAATGGATGCAGGCTCCATGATGGGCACGCAATCCCCCGGAAGCATGATGGGAGCTTCGTCCATGATGGGAACTTCGTCAGGAAGCCCGATGATGGACTATGCCTCGATGCCCGCAGATGGGGCATTCAACATGGTGACCCAGACATGTTCGGCATGTCACGCGAAATTCCGCTACGAGGCGAAGTAAAGATGTGCCGGATGAAAAAACTGGCCTTTGCTGCAGGGGCGCTTTGCGCCCTTGTGGTCGGCGGCCTTGTGATCTGGCCGATTGGCAAGGTGCCCGCGTCGATCACGCAAACGGGTGATGTCCAGCGCGGCGCCTATTTGGCTCGCGTATCCGGGTGCATTTCATGCCACACCAATTCAGAGGCTGGCGGCGCCGCACTCGCAGGCGGCGCGGGGCTGGCGACAGATTTTGGCACGTTTTTTCCGCCCAATCTGACGACAGACAAAGAGAACGGCATCGGGGGGTGGACGGTTGAGCAGTTCGCCAAGGCGGTTCGCCAGGGCATTAGTCCTAGCGGAGAGCCGTATTATCCCGCTTTTTCCTATCCGTTCTATGCGGATTTCACGGATCAGGACATTGCCGACCTTTGGGCAGCTTTCCAGACCGTGCCACCAGTCGCCGAGGCAGCGCTTGAGCATGATGTCAAGTTTCCTTTCGATCAGAGATGGGGCCTGAAGCTATGGCGGGCGGCCTATCTCTACGATCCACCCACGGAACCCATTGACGAGAAAAACGCACAATGGAACCGCGGTCGCGAGCTGGTTCGAGGTGCAGCACATTGCGGTGCTTGCCACACGCCACGCAATATCGGAGGCGGGCGCCTGCTTGACGCGGTTTTTGCTGGAAATGAGGCATTGCCAGGGGGGAGCAAGGCGCCTTCGATCACGCCGAACTCTCTGGCGGAACGCGGCTGGACCGTTTCCAACCTCGCCTATGCGTTGCGTACTGGCGTGACGCCGTCAGGCGACGCTTTCGGCGGCAGCATGGTGGAGGTCGTGCAGGGCAATACGCGCTTTTTGTCCCCCGATGATCTGGAAGCGATGGCCGTGTACTTGCTTGATGGTGACGAACCTCGAGCCGACCGGGTCGCTCAGGGCGAGGGCGCCGCTGCTAATAAAGACATGTGACTGCAATAGAGACAATGTGTGAGCCAAAACTGGCTCGCACAACAAACGAGAACGAAATGACACACACCAGAAGAGCATTCATTCAATCGGGGTTGGCAATGAGTGCGTTGAGCTTCTTCCCCAAGGCCGGATCTGCAGCCACCCCTGAATTTCAGGTGATGACAGCGCAAAGTGGCGCCGTACAACTCGCCCCTCCGGACTACCCCAAGACGGAGATTTGGGGCTATGACGGAAAGTTTCCTGGCCCCGTGATCCGTGTTCGGCAGGGCGCGCGTCTTCAACGTCGGCTCGTCAACAAGTTGCCGCAGGCGACGTCCCTGCACTGGCATGGCGTGCGGATATCAAATGCGATGGACGGCGTGGCCGGGCTCACCCAAGATGCCATCCCCACAGGCGAAACCTTCGACTACGATTTTGCCGTTCCAGATGCAGGAACTTTTTGGTTTCACGCGCATAATCGCTCCGTCGAACAGGTCGCTCGTGGGCTCTACGGAGCGTTGATCGTCGAAGAACCGATAGCCCCGGATGTTGATCGCGATGAAGTCCTTATTCTTGACGATTGGCTCCTCAACCCGGAGACCGCACAACTCGACCCAGATTTTGAAGCCGTTCATGATCGTAGCCATGCAGGCCGACGTGGCAACTTTGTCGCCACCAACGGAAGCTTCAATTCTACGCTCAACGTGAGCCAGGGTGAGCGGATGCGGCTTCGGTTGATCAACGCGGCAAATGCCAGGATCTTTGTTTTGGGCCTGTCAGGTCTAAAGGGGTGGGTGATGGCGTTCGACGGAATGCCACTGGTGACGCCGAGTGAGATCAGCGAACCGATCATCCTTGGGCCGGGCCAACGAGCGGATTTGTTTGTCGACGTCATTGCGGATGAAGGGGAAAGTGCTCATCTGGTGCGGCTTGAAGACGGCCAGGGATTTGCCCAAACCGAGTTTCGCGTGACCGGCACTTTGGCCTCCGCTGTGCGGGATGTCCCCCAAGTTCTGCCACCGAACCCTAATATGGATGTGCCGGGACTGGAGCAGGCGAGACGCATCAGGCTCAACATGGAAGGCGGGGCAATGGGCAACCTTGACGCAGCCATACTTGAGGGTGAGCGAAAAACGTTCCGCCAACTGGTCGACGCGAACCAGTTCTGGGCTTTCAATGGTACCGTGGGCATGACCGAGAAGCCACTGGCTAGCCTGTCACGCGGTGAAACAGCGCGAGTGGAGATCTACAACGATACATCCTTCCCCCACGCCATGCATTTGCACGGGATGCATTTCCGGGAGGTGCTGGAGGGCGGTGAAGTTGGTCCCCTGCGGGATACCTTGCTGATGTTCGGTGGCGAGACTCGCGAGATCGCCTTCGTTGCCGACAATCCGGGAAAGTGGCTGTTTCACTGTCACATGCTCTCGCACGCGGCATCCGGCATGATGACGTGGCTGGAGGTCGCATGAGATCAGCTTACCTGGCGGTAATTTCATCCATTGGCCTGATTGGGCTAGGTGCAACCTGGTGGTTCAGCGGCAATGCCTCCCAGGGTTCTTCCCCGTTTGACGACGTCAATATCGAACTGGGGCAAGCTCTCTATTCTGAAAACTGTGCGTCCTGCCATGGCGCCAATCTCGAAGGGCAACCAGACTGGCGAAGCCCTGGTTCAGATGGCCGCCTGCCCGCGCCGCCGCATGATCGCAACGGTCATACCTGGCACCATAGTGACCAGATTTTGTTCTCCTACACCAAGCTCGGGGGGGCGGAACTGATGCGACAACAGGGCTCAGATTTCGACAGTGGCATGCCGGGCTTCGCCGGCAAACTCACAGATCAGGAAATTTGGAACATTCTCGGCTTCATTAAGTCGACCTGGCCAGAGCGAGAGCGCAATGCTCAGGCCGCACGCACAGCAGCAGAACAAGAGGGATAATGGACATGATTTTCAGAAATTTGATGCTCGTATCGTCATTTGCCTTACTTCCAATGGCAGTGCAGGCCGCAGACCTGGACGAAGCGCGGGTCAAGGAACTTGTATATGAGGCTATCCGCGAGAATCCGCAAATCATCATGGAAGCAGTCGAAATACTTCAACGTCAGGACGCCGAAGCCCAGGCACAAGCGCAGGCAACCGTCTTGCGCGATCAGCGACAATTGCTCGAGCAAGACCCGAATGCACCGGTTCTCGGCAATCCCGATGGGGATGTGACCGTTATCGAATTTTTCGATTACAACTGCCCATATTGTCGCCGCGCTATGCCGGAAGTTCTGGCACTGCTGGAGGCTGACCCCAATGTGCGTCTGGTCTATCGCGAATGGCCAATTCTCGGGGACGGATCCGTGTTTGCAACCAAAGCTGCACTCGCATCGCGGCTGCAAGGCAAGTATGAGGCATTCCACTGGGCCCTAATGGGTATGAACGGCCGGGCGGAAGAAGCAAGCGTTCTCAGGATAGCACAAGAGGTCGGTCTCGACATCGAACGCCTTCAAACTGACATGGAGCGCCCCGAAATTGAAGAGCATATCGCGACCTCGATGCGGTTGACGCAGTCGCTCGGCTTCAGTGGCACGCCTTCATTTGTGATCGGCGACAATCTGGTTCCAGGCTTCGTGGAAAGCGATAAGCTCACGGAACTGGTCGACAACGTGCGGGCGTCGGCAAACTAGCACTCTGCGGTGGGTTCTGACATCACGCCCGATGAGCAATGATGCAGGCGAATGAGTCGGAGCCCCTACAGACCAAAAGACCTAGGCACGGCCTACCACTGAAAGAGGCGGCGAGAAGATGACTTACCTTTGGTATCTTATTGCTGCCTTTGCCGAGATCGCTGGATGTTTTGCTTTCTGGGCATGGTTGCGGCTCGATCGTTCGCCGCTTTTGGTCGGGCCAGGTCTGGTAAGTTTGGCACTCTTCGCATGGCTTTTGACGCGCGCAGAAAGCGAAATGGCCGGTCGGGCATATGCAGCTTACGGGGGCGTCTACATAGCGGCGTCCATGATCTGGATGTGGCTAGTGGAGGGGAGCCGACCGGACCGCTGGGACATTGCAGGCATTCTTCTTTGCCTCCTAGGCAGTGCTCTCATCCTGTTGCCTTCGCGCTCATGATCTGCGGAACCTCAGAAAACCAGGCAAATCCGTCGCTAGAAATCGCTAGGTCATCGCACCCGTCACGACGGGTGCGATGACCCATAGATTAGGCAGTCACGGTATTTTCGTACCCAGCTTCACGAAGCAGGGCCGTCAGCCGTTCTGTTGACAGTGCACCTTCAACAGAAACCGTGCGGGCCGGAATGTCGCAAGATACGCTCGCATTTGCGTCAGCTGCCTTGATCGCCTTTTCGATCGTACTGGTGCAATGACCACAACTCATGTCGGGAACGTTGAATTTCATGTCGATGTCTCCTCTGTGACAGCTTGTTCAGTGCAGATGGGGCTTCCAGTGGGGGGAAGGTCAAGGGTCTCCGTAGATTTTTAAAGCGAAGCCAGGAAAGTTCAAATTGGGTATTGACCTTCCAGTCACTGGAACTCCTATTTGGGGTGTCAAATGGGATTCCAGGAGACTGAAATGACAGATCAATCCAAAGTGACACTCTCGATTGAAGGAATGTCTTGCGCCTCATGCGTAGGGCGCGTGGATCGGGGCCTAGCCGCGTTGAGGGGAATATCCGATGTCTCGGTGAACCTCGCGAACGAGACTGCGCGTTTCAGCGTGGATGGTTCGTCCCACCTGCAAGATGCGGTCCAAGCCCTGAAAGATCTCGGGTATCCAGCGCGAACGGCATCCGTGACGCTGAACATCGCGTCCATGTCATGTGCTTCTTGTGTCGGGCGCGTCGATAAGGCACTTGCCTCGGTTCCCGGCGTGTTGGAGGTCAACGTTAATCTTGCGGCGGAAAATGCGCGCATCACATATCTTGAGGGCATGACCGACCCTGTGGCCCTCATCCGTGCATCCGAGCAAGCCGGATATCCAGCCAGCGTGGCCGAGGCCACGGCAACACAGGATCGCACTTCGCGAAAAGAAGAGGAAGCGCGCGGGTTGGCACGCCGGGTGGCACTGGCCGCAGCACTCGCTTTGCCGGTTTTCCTGATGGAAATGGGCGGGCACCTGATCCCGGCCGTGCATATGGCGATCAACAATACCATAGGACAGCAGGCCAGCTGGTTGATCCAGTTCATCCTCACAACGGCTGTGCTCATTGGGCCCGGCCGACAGTTCTATCTGAAAGGGTTTCCGGCCTTGCTGAAAGGTGCTCCAGACATGAACAGTCTGGTCGCCGTCGGCACAGGCGCAGCTTATCTTTATTCAGTTGTCGCAACGTTCTTCCCGTCGCTGATGCCCGAGGCCGTCCGCGCTGTCTACTTCGAGGCCGCCGCGGTCATCGTGGTCCTGATCCTGATCGGGCGCTGGCTCGAAGCGCGAGCGAAAGGGCGAACAGGGGCTGCAATCGAGAAGCTGCTCGGCCTACAGGCTCGTACGGCGCGTATTTTGCGTGACGGCGATGCGGTCGAGGTCGAGATCGATGCCTTGCGCACCGGAGATCTGATTGTTGTGCGCCCCGGAGAACGACTCGCCGTGGACGGTGAGGTTGTGGACGGCGAAAGCCATGTCGATGAAAGCATGATCACCGGGGAACCCGTGCCGGTCGGCAAGTCGGCTGGTGATCCTGTCACGGGCGGTACGGTCAATGGCGCGGGCAGTCTGACCTATAAAGCAACGCGTGTTGGTGCGGATACCACGTTGTCCCAAATCATCCGCATGGTCGAAGATGCGCAGGGCGCCAAGCTCCCCATTCAAGGGTTGGTGGATCGGATCACGCTTTGGTTCGTCCCCGCTGTGATGACCCTCGCCGCCTTGACGATCCTTGTCTGGCTAATATTCGGCCCTGATCCCGCCCTCACCTATGCGCTGGTCGCGGGTGTCTCAGTTCTCATCATTGCTTGTCCCTGCGCGATGGGACTGGCGACGCCGACGTCGATCATGGTCGGGACCGGTCGCGCTGCTGAAATGGGCGTGTTGTTCCGCAAGGGGGATGCTCTGCAAGCATTGGGGGACGTCAAGGTTGTCGCTCTGGACAAGACCGGCACCGTCACCGCCGGACGTCCCGCGCTGACCGACCTTGTGCTGGCGGAAGGAGCCGAGCGCTGCACCGTTCTTGCGGCAGTCGCATCGGTCGAAGCCAGATCAGAACACCCGATCGCCGAAGCTATCGTGCGCGGCGCGCAGGCGGAAAACATCAGACTGTCGGAACCGAGCGCGTTTACTTCGATTACAGGGTATGGCGTGCGCGCCATCGTTGACGGGGCCGAGGTTGTTGTCGGAGCTGACCGAATGATGCAGCGCGAAGGGATCGATCTTGGTGAACTCGCAGAGGCTGAAACTATGCTCGCACGGCAAGGTCGCACCGCACTCTTCGCCGCAATCAATGGCAAGGCGGTGGCTGCGATTGGCGTCGCCGATCCGGTCAAACCCTCGAGCCGAGCCGCGATTGCCGCACTGCACAGTCTGGGTTTGAAGGTGGCAATGATTACCGGCGACAAACGCGAAACGGCAGAAGCAATTGCCGAAGAGACTGGTATCGACCACGTGATCGCGGGGGTCTTGCCCGACGGCAAGGTGGCGGCACTGGAAAATCTGCGCCAGCAGGGCACATTGGCCTTTGTTGGCGATGGCATCAACGATGCACCCGCGCTCGCCCACGCGGATGTTGGCATCGCCATCGGCACTGGCACGGATGTGGCGATCGAAAGCGCAGATGTCGTATTGATGTCCGGTGATCTTCGCGGCGTTGTGAACGCTTTCGAGATCTCGCGACACACCATGCGAAACATCAAACAGAACCTTGGTTGGGCCTTTGGTTACAATGTGGCTTTGATACCCTTGGCCGCCGGAGCGCTTTATCCGAGTTTCGCCGTGCTGCTGTCACCGGTCGTCGCTGCCGGTGCGATGGCACTTAGCTCGGTCTTTGTCTTGACGAACGCCTTGCGGCTGCGGCGCGTAAGACCGGCGATGGACGAGCGCCAAGAGTCTGGGCGGGTGGAGGACTTCGCCCCCGTCCCGGCCGAGTGAGAGGAGGCAGAAATGAACATTGGTGATGTTGCCGAGCGGTCAGGAGTGCCGGCCAAGACCATTCGCTACTATGAGGATATCGGTCTAGTAACACCTTTGCGCGCTGCAAACGGGTATCGAAGCTTCAGAGAGATCGATTTTCATAAGCTGGCATTCATCGGACGAGCGCGAGCCTTGGGATTTACAATCGAAGACTGCCGTACGCTTTTGGCGCTCTATAACGATGACAATCGAGAAAGTGCGCAGGTAAAGGCCGTCGCAGAGGAGCACCTGCGCCAGATTGATGAAAAGATCTCTAAACTCATGTCGATGAAAGAAACTCTTTCGTCTCTCGTGCACCAGTGTGCTGGCGATCACCGACCGGATTGTCCAATTCTTGCGGATCTTTCTGTCGTAGACGACGCAACTTTCTCATGATCTCCGACGACGAATGAAATCGCGCGCCCTGCGAGACAGGGCGCGCGACCTGTAGTTACTGCACCAGCTCTGTAATAGTCAGCTTGCCATTCACACGGTCGGCAACGAAGTTGATCTGTGCGCCTTCACTCAGCCCTTCCAGCATCGCGGGATCGGCGAGAACGAAGACCATTTTCATTGCTGGCATGTCGAGGTTTTCCAGCGGGCCATGGTCGACAGTAATCTTGTTCCACTTGGCATCGATCTTGGTCACCGTGCCCGAGGACATGGCACTATCGCTAGCAGCAATTGCAGTTCCAGCGGTCATCAGAAGGGCAGCGGCGAGCGTCAAGAATTTGGTCATGATTGGTTTCCTTTGATTTGAGATCAGTTGACAGTAAGGGCGCCGTGCATGCCGCCTTCATAGTGGCCGGGCAGCAGGCAGGCGAATTCGAAGTTGCCGGCCTTGTTGAAAGTCCAAAGGATCTCCGCCTCTTCACCTGGTTCAAGGCGCACAGCGTTAGGGTCGTCATGTTCCATCTCAGGGAACTTGGCCATCAGCTCTTTGTGTTCAGCGTTTTGTGCCATCGAATCCATCACGAACTCGTGGGTTTCCTCACCCATGTTCGTGATGCGCAGGCGCACGGTTTCACCCTCAGAAAAAGTCATTTCCGAGGAGGGTTCGAAGACGAACGGTGCGTCCTTGTCGTAGTCCTCACGCATTATCACATCGATGGTTCGCGTGGGTTCATGGCCATGCATCGCAGGCATGCCGATGGCCATTTGACCGTTGCCGTGCCCGGCGTCCGCAATTGCGAGGGCGGGAATCAGGGCCAGCCCCAATGTCAAAAGTGCAGTTTTCATGAGCGTGTTTCTCCTGTGCTCTGGCATCAGCCCTGCCGCACGCCGCCGCGCGGCGTGATCACGGTTTTCGGACTGGTGTTGTATGCATGTTCGGGCAGCTCGCCCGTCCATTCGTAGGCCTGTGTTCCGGGCGGGTTGTCGTACCAGCCAGGATCGCTGTAATCGTCGCGGTCGATGCCCTCGCGAACCTTCACCACGCTAAACATGCCACCCATTTCCAATGGGCCATGCGGCCCCCATCCGGTCATCATCGGCACGGTGTTCTCGGGGATCTCCATCGACATCTCGCCCATATCCGCCATACCCGCCGTGCCCATCGGCATGTAGCCAGGCTGCTGGCGGCGGATCATTTGGGTCAGGCGGGACTTGTCGGCGCCAATAAATGTAGGGATGTCGTGGCCCATAGCATTCATGGTGTGGTGCGACTTGTGGCAGTGGATCGCCCAGTCACCTTCGTGAATCGCGTCGAACTCGTAGGCGCGCATGGCGCCTACAGGAATGTCGATCGAGACCTCGGGCCAACGGGCACTTTCCGGCACCCAGCCTCCGTCAGTACAGGTGACCTGAAAGTCATAGCCATGCATGTGAATTGGGTGGTTGGTCATCGTCAGGTTGCCACAACGCACACGGACACGGTCCCCCTTGTTGACCACCAGAGGATCGATGTCCGGGAAGATCCGGCTGTTCCAGGTCCACATGTTGAAATTGGTCATCTCGGCCACGCGCGGGATGTAGGTCCCCGGGTCGATGTCATAGGCCGCAAGGAGGAACGCGAAATCCCGGTCCACCGGCATGAACGCCGGGTCGCGCGGATGCACGATGAAGAGCCCCATCATGCCCATGGCCATCTGTACCATCTCGTCCGCATGCGGGTGGTACATGAAGGTGCCGGACTTGATGAGGTCGAACTCGTAGACGAAGGTCTTACCCGGCGGGATGCCGGGATGCGACAAACCACCAACTCCATCCATTCCCGATGGCAGGATCAGTCCGTGCCAATGCACGCTGGTATGTTCCGGAAGACGGTTGGTTACGTAAATACGCACCCGCTCGCCTTCGACCGCTTCGATTGTGGGTCCGGTGGATTGGCCATTGTAGCCCCAGAGCCGCGCAATCATCCCGTCCGCCATAATCCTTTCAACAGGCTCTGCAACGAGGTGGAACTCCTTTACATCTCCGTTCATGCGATACGGCAAAGACCATCCGTTCAGTGTTACAACGGGGTTGTAGTCGAACCGATCCGAAGGCCTTGGGGGAACTTGTGTATAGGGGCTGTCGGTAAAGGCGGCCTCGGGCAGATCGCGAAAGCGTGTTTGCGCGGCCCCGGCGTTCGCCAGCACAGCTCCAGCGCTCGCGGTCAATCCCGCGCCCAGTAATTGACGACGGTTCATCATTCTTCGCTACCTCCGGTCAGAGTAATTGCCCCGCCCCAAATCGCCGCGGTCGCGTCTGTTTCGGCAAGCCAGTAGTCACGTTTCGCTTCTGCGGCAGAGAGGCGCGAAGCGAGCCCCTCCTGGGCATCAGCGATCAATTCAAAGGTCGAGGTCAGCATGCCGTTGTAGGACAGCAGCGCTTCGTCATCGATCTGGCGTCGCAGAGGCAAAACAGAGTCGCGCCAATGCCGCGCGATGCTATGGCGACCGGTGATGGCCCTATAGGCCATGCGTGCGTCCGAACGCGCATCGACGGCCTGCTGGGCCAGCCTGTTCGCTGCCTGCAGATAGGCCATGCGGCCACGCTTCGACACCAGCGGACCGGTGTCGTAGAGCGGGATCTCGAAATCTAGAGCAAGCGCTGGATTGGCCTCGGTTTCTCCGGCTGCACGTTCCAGGTCGAAACCAGCCACCAACTGGACGTCCGAGACCATACGGGTTTGCCCGGTCAGACGGTAGTCCAGCGCGAGCGCCTCGAGTTCCAGCTTTCCAGATGCCAGGTCTACGCGGTTTGCCAGTGCCAGCTGTTCGATATTTCCTGCAACGCGCGGGCCACCAGGCAAGGCGGGCAGCGAGTCCGGCACGAATACAGTGGTGTCGCTACCCCAAAGCCCCATCAGCCGAAGCAGTTTTTCTTTGGCCAATTGCGCCTCCAATTGGGCGGCTGCACGTTCGGCGGCAAGCTCAGCAGTAAAGGCATGCTCCCTTGCTTGATCGGCCTTGCTCATCGCGCCGGTACGGCCCAGTTGCACAGCAAGTTCGGACGCTGCCTCGGCAGTGCCCTGAGTTTGAGCGATCAGTGCAGCGGCTTCGAAAGCGCCAACCGCCTCAATCCAGGCCCGGCGGGTTTCAACGGCCAAGTCTATCGTGTCGGCGAGCGCAGCAAGTTCGGATTGTCTGAAGCGAATCTCCGCAAGTTGGGTCCGCGGTGCGGATGTTGCCACGTCGAGCAGGGAGTTGATTAATGTTGCCTCAAGTGTGCGAGTGACATCGCCAGCCAACCCGGAGATTGACACACCGATCGAGGGCACCGGCCCCATAGCCACTTCCCATAAGTCAGTTGAGGACAGACCTAGCTCAGCGAAGCTGGCTTGAAGTGCGGGACTGCTTATCAGGGCAACCTGCACTGCGGTGTCGGCGCTGACGGTCTTACCATGCACCATGGCGTGAACCCTCTTGCGCGTTTCCTCAAGGTCCGCGGCAGACAGGTTCCAGATCGGTGTGGCCCCTAGAGCCTGGCGTGCACCCGTCTCGACACTGCCAAAGCCCGCGCGATCTGGTTTTGCACGCTCAAGAACGGCAGGACTGGCGCAGGCGGACACCAGCAACATGGACCCCATGAGAAGAGGCAGTTTCATTCGCCACCCTCCCGTTGTTCATCATTCAGCATCCGCCATTCGGCCGGTTCTCCGACCGAGTAGCCCGCGTAAGCAACAACAGGCCCGGGTTGCGCAGACGCGACCACAGGCGATGTAACCGCCGCCGTAAGCGCTGGCACGGTTTCAAGTTCAGGAAGCGCCGAGCAGGCGGCCCCGAACAGCGGCAAGGATGCCGCAAGCAGAATTTTCACTTAGATTTCCTCGAAATGTCAGATGCAGATGGTCGCAGTCAAACTGCGGCTACAGGTGCATCAGGCGCGAGGAGGGCGCCGCAAACCTTCGGGTGTGGCCGAACGGACTAGGGACGCAATATCCCAGGACCGGAGGGAAACATTAGCGGACTGCTTTGTGCAACTTTCGGCACCTACGAAGTCACCGACCACGCAGATATGTGACGCACAGTGGTCTGCTCCATGGTCGATATCTGCAGCCGGAATGTCCGTTTCATGATGGTGGCGCTCGTTTGAAGACTCCTGAGCGACTTGTTCAACAGAGCACGAAACCATGGCTGATGCATTGGACGGCATCAGGGTCACTGCCACCAATATGGAGGCAATCTGGAGTATCCCAAAAACGGCCCGAATCCTGTACATCATTTTTGAAGCTGTATTGCTGAAACAAAATGTCGGCAAGTCACCAAAACGTGTGGGCAAATTTTTCATACATTCTTCGTAGAAGTTTGAAAAAACTGCTGAAATCCTAATCGATCAATGAATGTGCGAGCGTAGATGTCGCAAGCGGTGACGACATGATCGCCCGCTTGAAAAACATCATTGCGTTGGAGACTGACGGAGCGTTGGTCTAACGGTTGATTTCTACTGGCGGCACAAACCCGTAGTCGCTTACTCGAGAGCATTCAGGAACCTAGCGTAGTCATCACTGACCTCCCTCGCCTCAACAAAGGCGCGAGCGCGCTCGGCGTCGAGACAACGGAAGTAGTCCTGCACATCGGCAATGTAGGCCTCGAAATCGCTTCTGATCAGATCGGCGTAGGCACGCATGTCGTCTTGCGACTGAGGCAAGAACGGTCGTTCGGGAGGTACGCAATCTGCTGCTGCGGCTATCGGCATGCTTCCAAGCAGGAACGCGAACAGCAACGGTGCGTTGCGCGCAATAAACAGCCGCAGGGCGAAACTCCTTTGCCGCCTTTAAGATTATCATTCTGTCGGCTATCACCGTTATCGGAGCAAGGCGAACTTCGTCAACACGTTATTATTGTCTTGCTATCATTAATGTTGTTTTGTATCGCTCACGGTGTTGCGACCCCGTGGGCCTGATACTGCACCCAGGCAGAACAAGGACCCAAGGGAAGGCCATGATAGAAGAAGCCCCGAATGTGGTTACAGAAGACGGACTGCGCGGCTTGCTCGCCGAGGGCTACCTCATTGAGGTGGTCTGCAAGGAGAGAGCAGAGAAGCGCCATAACAGCTGGTACGGCTCGTGGGTCATCCGCGCCGTCGCCACTGATGGGCGTGACGATAAGATGCTCGTCACCAGCCGAAGCGTCCTCAAGCTCCGCGACTTCAAAACCATCGTTGGCCTTGTCAGTTTCCTGGCCGACATGGGCTGTACGACCGCTAGCATCCCACTTGAAGAAGGTGGCCGCGAACGCCACGCCGCGCCTCCGGTCAAAGGCAGCTGACCGCGCGACTGCGCTCGTCGTTGCTTTGGGTACAGGCGCTTGTTCCGCGCCCCCGGCCCTGGCCGACGGTTTCATCTTTTCGGTTGGCCCAGACGGCCAATTGATTTCCTCTTCTCAAGAGGCAAACGGGCGCCTTTTTCTCTTCGCAGAACCCCGCGTTCCTGACGCCACTGTCGAGACAGCGATCCCGGCTCAATCCGCCGCCCGCGCCACCCCAGAAATCCTCCATGCGATCGAGACCACGGCTCTACGGTATGCCGGGCATGGTGCGCTGCGTCGCGCAGGACTTTCCGTCACTGATTGGGCGCTCCTTTACCGGGCCAATATCGAAGTCGAGAGCGCATACAATCCCGCAGCACGTAGCCCTGTCGGGGCTATAGGCCTCGGACAGCTTATGCCGGATACCGCCCGCGATCTCGGCGTGGACCCACATGACATTGCGCAGAACCTCGACGGATCAGCTCGCTACCTGCTGATGATGCTCGACCAGTTCGGCGAGGGCTCTCTGGCCCTTGCGGCCTACAACGCTGGTCCGGAGGCGGTCACACGCCACGGCGGCATCCCCCCATTTCGCGAAACCCAAGGGCATGTGGCCCGTGTGACCGCCGTGTTTGAGCGGCTCAGAGGAGATCTTTCATGACATCGAGGAAACGTCAAAGCGTGCTCCGCACGCGGGCGATCACCGCGTTCGGCGCGATGGCCCTTATCGTGCTGGCGGGTCCAGCGCTTGCGCAGAGCATCGACCTCTCGCCGGTGCAGACCCTGCTTCAAGGAATTGTCGATGCGATCACCGGTCCCTTGGGGATCGTGATCGGAACGCTCGCGCTGATCGGGGTGTTCCTTTCCTGGCTCTTTGGCATCCTCGACTTCCGTCAGGCCCTCTGGGTCGTGGTTGCAATCGCGGGCATCGCCGCAGCACCCACCATCGTCGCCGCCATCTGGACCACCTGAGCTCTATCCATGGCTGACCAGTCCCGCGTGTTCATCGGTCTTCTCAGGCCACCCAAGCTGATGGGCTTGCCGATCATGTACGCCATGGTCTGGCTCTTCGGCTCGACGCTTCTATTCCTCTGGGTGCAGAGCTGGGTGGTGGCTGTGTTCGCGGGGCTGGCCTGGCCGGCGCTTTGGAAAGCCGCAGACTGGGATCCGAATTTCCTCGATGTCCTGGTGATCACCCTGCAGGAAACCCCGCCGACCACGAACCGCAAGCTGCACGGAGGCGACAGCTATGCCCCGTGATGGAATTGCCGATGCGGTTGAGAACGCCATCGATCCGCTGACCGCGCTACCCGCATGGGTCAAGGGCGAGAAGCGGCTCTCAATGATGCTGCCCTATGTGAGCCTCGTGAACGACCGAACGATCCGGACACGCGGCAACGAGCTGATGCAATGCATCCGGCTCGAGGGGGTGAACAGCATCACGAGCGAGGACGGGCATCTCGACCGGATCGGAGGGTTGCTGGCTGGCATCGTGGCGCAGGTCGGGACCGAGTTCTCATTCTACCTGCACAAGGTCTCGAAAGCGGTCGATGTGACCCTGCCGCCCATTCCGGGCGAGGGGTTCGCTGCTGCCATCGACAAACGATGGCACGCGCATCTCGGCCGCGCGGGCTTGCGCGACAAGACGCTGACCCTGACCGTGCTGAAGCGCCCCGAGGTGAGCAGCCGCTTGCCGTTCGGACTTGGGGCGTCTCGCTCGCGACATGCGGCCGACACCACCCGCCGCTTGCGCAAGCTCGACGAGGTTGTGGGCTTTCTGCTGTCCTCCTTCGATGAGCTGAAGCCCCGCCTTCTGGCCGCAAGCACCGGCGAGCTTCTGGGCTTCCTCGGTTCACTCAACACGGGCGAGGAGCACCCGCTCTTCCCCCGGTCGCGCCTCGGTGTGATCGCCGAGGACGTAGCCAATACGCGCGTCACCTTCCGCGGCACGACCATCGCACTCTCGGACGGTGCCGTCGGCGACAAGCTCGGGGCGATCTTTGCGGTGAAGAACTACCCGGCCAAGACCGATAGCCTGATGCTCGACGAGTTGAATCTGCCCGTCGACATGGTGGTCACGCACTCTTTTGTGCCGATCAACGCCAACATTATGGCGGGCCGGATCAAGCGGCAGCTGCGGCTAATGCAGGCCGCCAATGACGGAGCCGTCAGTCTCGCCCAGGAACTGGAACTCGCGCAGGACGATCTGGAATCCAAACGCCTGATCTTCGGCGAGCACCACATGACCGTAGCTGTCTATGCGCGATCCCAGGCCGCCCTCGACGACATCGCGGCCGAAATCCGCAACATCTCCGCCACCTCCGGGATCAACCTGATCTCGGAAGCCTTCGGGGCGCGGGCGCATTTCATGGCGCAGCATCCCGGGAACACAGGGGCGCGCAGCCGCAAGGCCGCAATCACGAACCACAACTTCGCCGATCTCGCTACCTTCCACCGCACCCCGCTCGGAAAGACAGGGCGGGAAGTCCCCTGGGGCGTGCCGATCACGCTCTTTCCGACACCCGAGCGCAGTGGTTTTCGCTTCAACTTCCACGAACAGGGCGCGCCGGATCGCGAGCCCACGGGAGGCCACACGCTGATCCTCGGCCGTCCCGGCTCCGGCAAATCCGTCCTGGCGGCTTTCCTGATGACCATGGCACGGCGGGCAGGTGCGCGGGTCTTCGTATTCGACTATCGCGCGGGCATGGAGATGGCCGTCCGCGCGCTCGGCGGCAGCTATTCGACCGTGCGGGCGGGGCGCCCCACGGGCCTCAATCCGCTCCAGACCGAGATCGACGTGCGGGGCCAGGCATGGCTTGCTGATTGGCTCGCGAGCCTCTTGGAGCGGCGCGATCGACCGCTAACCCCGGTTCAGACCAACCGACTGCAGGAAGTCGTGCGCCAGAACGCCAGCGCAGGACATGCGGGTCTACGGAACTGGTCGGATTTCGCCTCGCTGCTGGTCTCGACCGATGACGAGGGCGATCTCTTCGAGCGTATGCAGGAATGGACGGCCGAGGGTCGCTACGGCTGGATCTTCGGGGCCAATGCCGAGGACAGTTTCAGCATCGATGGAGACGTCGCGGGCTTTGACCTCACCGGCATCCTCGATTCCGAGAGCGAGCGGGAACGCATGGCGGTCCTGTCCTACCTCTTCCGCCGGGTCGAGCGGGTGATCGAGGACCGCAAGCCCACCATCATCGTCATCGACGAGGCATGGAAAGCCCTCGACAACGCCTACTTTGCGGAGCGCCTCAGCAACTGGCTGGTGACCGCCCGCAAGCAGAACGCCGTCGTCGTGATGATGACGCAATATGCCAGCCAGCTCGAGCGCACGCGCACCGGCAAGACCATCGTGGAAGCGGTGCCGACGCAGGTGCTCTTGCCCAACATTCGTGCTTCCGCCGCTGACTACGCGATGCTCGGCCTGACCGAGAAAGAGCTCGACGTGCTTCTGGGCGTCGGCTCGGCCTCGCGGCTCGCGCTTGTACGCGACGACCGTGGTTCCGTCGTGATCGATGCCGATCTCAGCGCGCTCGGCCCGCTCGTGACCATCCTTGGCGGAATGGAGAAGGGCGAAGCGCTTGTCGGCGCCGATTATCGCGAACGTCCTGATTTCTGGAGAGTGACATGACCCGTACCATCATTCGCAGCGTCGTGCTGCTCGGGCTCGGCCTGACCCTGACAGCCTGTGCGCAGCATAACCCCTCGCAAGCCAACTGCTTCAATTTTCGCGAGGCTCCTGCGCAGGCAGGAACCGCCACCGCCAAGATCTCGACCATGGGGGCGGAGGTTACGCGCCGCGACACGGCGTGCGATTTCGTGATGCTGGGAGCGGGCGGCTAAGCCAATGCGGACCTGGCTTCCCCTCTCGATGATCAGCCTTGCGCTGACAGGTGCCATGGTGGGGCCAGCGGTCGCCCAAGGCGTGCCGACCTTCGATCTGCGCCTCTTCGCAGAGCGGCAGGCCATCCTTGAGCAGACCGATCGGGACCTGGCACTGCAGCAGGTCCGGCTAAGCCGCGAGGAGGAACTGGCCGAAATCGAGCGCCAGCAACTCGCCTCCCTCGAAGGGCTGATGGATGCCATGTCGCTTGGCGCTGGAGACGTGGCCGGAACCGTGGCGGGGCTCGAGGCGGGGCAGGGGGCGGTAGGCGACGTCGAAAGCGCGGCCGCCAGTCTTTATGCGCCCGAGGACACCAATCCAGCGGCAGCGCGGATGTTCGGCGATGCCAGGGAGGGGATCGAGGAGCTGATCATCCGCGCAGCACGCGACACCCATAGTCTGTCCGGGGTCGCCCGTGCGGGCCTTTCGCTTGTGCAATGGCGCTGTCTCTTGCAGGCGCTGATCTGGCAGGAAAGCCGTTTCCAGATCGGGGCACGCTCACCCGTGGGGGCCTTCGGACTTACCCAGATCATGCCCGGTACCGCGGGCGATCTCGGGATCTACCCGGCCTATTACGACGATCCCTATCTGCAGATCACCGGCGGTGCGCGATACCTCGCACAAATGCTGAACATGTTCGATGGCAACATTATCCATGCGCTCGCCGCCTATAACGCCGGGCCGGGCAATGTGCAGGATTATGGCGGTGTGCCACCCTTCGCGGAAACCCAGCATTATGTCGTGGTGATCCCGCAGCAGTACAACAGCTACCTCGCGGCCGTAGGCGGCATTGATGCGCTCGGCACCATCGACCCTGTGCTCCTCGCCAACGCGAGTTTCAGCCTCTCGGCCCACGGCGCAGGGGTCTATGGCGACTATTCGCTGGTCTCGGTCCGTGCCGCCGCCCTGCGGGTTCAGGACATCATCACCCGCATTGGTGAGACCGAGGATCTCCACGAGGCCATCGCGCTCAACACCTATGCCCGGGCCGAACTGGCCCGGCTGGTCGCAATCCGGACCCGGATCAAGGCCGCCCGAACCGAGCCACTCAGCGCCGAGCAGATCGCCTTGGCGGCGGCCCAGGCTGCCGAGCGGCAATTCATGGATTTCAGTCAGGAGGATTTGCGTTGAACCTGCGCCTGCCCCGTTCCCTTTTCGCCGGTAGCATCGCTCTCGCGCTTGCCCTCAATGTCACCGGACCTGTCGCGGCACAGGGTGTGCCCACGGTGGACACTCAGAACATTGCCCAGGAAATCCGCCAGCTTCAGCAGATGTTGCAGGATTTCGGGATCCAGACCGATCTTCTGGACAATGCGTTGGAGCAACTGGACATGCTGCAAAGCCAACTCGATCAGCTGAACGAGATGTATGCCTCGCTCACCGGGCCGCGCAGCATCCTCGGACTTGCCATGGGCGGGGACCTCGACACCTTGCTTGAGGCCAACTTCGAAGACATCCCTGGCCTGATCCGAGGCATCCAGGCGGGCGATTGGAGCGCGCTCATCGGGCCCAATGCCGGGCCCATGCGCACGCAGATGGAACAGGCGCTGGCAAGCGCCGGGTTCGACGAGGATTCACTCCGCGAGATCGCCACCAGCGGCAATCCGGGCGCCGAAGGCGTGGCCACGCGGGCCACCACAGGTGCTGTGATGTCGGCGGTGGCGCAGAACAGCCACGCAGAGGCGGAACAGTCTCTCGAACGGGTGGAACGTCTGGTCGAGATGATCCCCGACATGGAGGATCTCAAAGCCTCGATGGATCATAACACACGCGTCACGGCGGAACTCGCCATCGCCATGACCCGGATGTGGGAGCTGGAAGCGATCCAAACCCTCGGCGCAGGCAATGCAGGCGTGGTTGATGCCGCCACCGTCGCCGAAGAACGCCGCTACATGGACTTCACCTTGCCGGATCTCGAGCCATGAGTGGGGCAGGGGTGATGACTGCGCGCGAGCTCGTGGAAGAGGAACTTGTCTACGGTGCCCTGCGCCGGGAACAGCTTTGGCGGATGATCGGCCTTTCCGGGGCAGGCTTTGGTGTATTCGGCTGTTTGACAGCTGCGGCTGTCGCGCTGATGGTCGAGACGCCGCCTCCCGTGGTTGTGCCCTACGATCCCGCGACCGGGATGGCGCTCCCCAATGCCACGGTTGAAACCGTGTCGCTCGCCGAACGGCCTGCCGTGATCGAAGCGCAAATCTACCGCTACATTTTCGACCGCGAAACCTACAACCAGCTCGACAACGATCTTCGTGTCCGCCGTGTCCTGGCACAGTCTTCCGGATCGGCCGAGGCCAGCATGCGCGCGATGTGGACATCGGGGCAGGACAGCTATCCGCCGACGCGTTACGGGGCTGCGGCCGAGATGGCTGTCGAGATCGCATCGATCACCCTTATTGGCGAGAACCGCGCCCAGGTGCGGCTCAGAAAGCGCCTGACAAGCCCGCAGGGGGTACAGGATGGATCGTTCACTGCCACGTTGATGTTCGAATTCCGGCCCGAGCGGACCCGCGCGATCGACGACGTCTGGCAAAACCCCTTCGGCTTCACTGTTACCCAATATGCCATCCGATCGGACCGTTCCGAATGACTAGCACTCCAATCTTTACCTTGTTGGCCGCTAGTTTTCTCACGTTCGCGGGATCGACTGCCTTGGCCGAAACCACGCCCCGCCCAGGTTCTCATGACAACCGCGTGCGCGTCGCGACCTGGACTGAAGGCCAAGTTTACCGTGTCGTCACGACTCTGACCCGCGTCACCACAGTCGAATTCGGTGAGGGTGAAACCATCCGCTCGGTCATCGCAGGCGATACGGTCGGGTTTCAATTCGACGGTGTCCCGGGTGGCCGTGCCTTCGCCATCAAGCCGACAGCATCTGGCGTCGCCACCAACATCACCGTCTACACCAACCGCCGCTCTTACTACTTCCATGTCGTCGAAGCCCGGGAGACGCCGCATTATGTCGTGCAGTTCCGCTATCCTGAAAACCGCGTGCAACCCACCAGGGCGGTTGCGGCCGATGCGCCGAACGCGAACTATGCGGTCAGTGCCCGAGAAGAGTTCACGCCGACGGCCATCTGGGATGATGGTACCTTCACGTATTTCCGGTTCGCACGGAATGCGCCGGTGCCCGCCATCTTCCGATATTCGAACGGCAGGGAACGCGCGGTGAACAGCCAGGCCTTGAGTGACGGCGTCATCCGCGTATCCGGCGTCAACCGACAATGGGTCCTTCGCCTTGGCGAAGAGGTGATTTGCGTCCAGGACGCAGGACAGGCCACATCATGACCGAAGGTACGGAAGACCTCGCCGCGCGCCTCGCGGCTCTCGAAGGTTCGACGGGCAAAGCGAAGGCCAACAAGCGGCCTGCGCCGCTTGCCGCGATCCTTGGAGTCGTCGGTATCGCGGCAGCAGGTGGTCTGGCGTGGGCTGCCCTACAGCCGTCGGCAGAAGCACCAATGGCGACCGCCGCGCCGGAAGAGTTCCAGAGCAGCGGCCCCGGATTCGGAGATCTGGCGCCGATTTCTGCCCCGGAGCCCAGCCAAGCCCCGCCTGCGGACACAGGTCCGAGCGAGTCGGAGCTCGCGCTGATGGAAAGTCTTGCGACATTGAGAGCGGAACTCGAGGACCTGCGCGCAAGACCGACCGAGGCCGCGGATAGCGGGGCGGAGCAGGCTATTGCGGACCTGACGGCGCAAATTGCCACCTTACAGGAGGCATCCGCCGAGGCGCAGCGGGCCCTCGAGCGGCAACTGACCGAGCGGGATCGCGAATTGGATCAGCTCCGCATGGACTTGGAACTTGCACGGCTTGCACCACCAGAGCCGACCTCATTGGGACCAAGTGAAGAAGAATTGCGGCTGGCCGAACTCGAAAGGCGGCGCGCTGCTGAAGCTGAGGCCCGCGCAGAGCGTATCGCGTCTCCTATGATCGCGTTCTCTGGGATGGGCGCGGGTGCGGATAGGGAGAACACGCTGGAAGCCGCACGTTTGAATGCAGATGAAGCCTTTGTCCGCGCAGGCGCAAGGCCCGCCCCGGTGACGCGAGCCGAAGTAATCGTGAACCCCGGCAACACCGTCGTGCAAGGCACGATGATTCAGGCCGTGACCGAGACGGCGCTGGACAGCACGCTGCCCGGCGCGATCCGGGCTATCGTCTCCGAGGACGTCCATTCTTTCGATGGCACGCGCGTCCTGATCCCGCGCGGCGCGCGTCTCGTGGGGCGTTACCGCTCCGATGTGGCGCTCGCGCAGTCGCGAGTCATGGTGGCCTGGGACCGCATCATCCTGCCCGACAACCAGACCGTGGAAATCAGCGCCTTCGGTGGGGATGAGCTCGGTCGCACCGGCACCACCGGCTTTGTCGACACCCGCTTTGCGCAGCGCTTCGGTTCGGCCGCGCTGATCTCGCTGATCGGGGCCTTGCCCGCAGCCGCCGCTGGACAGATCGATGATGAGGCCGCGGCCGGCATCGCGAGCGACGTCGGCACGGACCTGCGCGACAGCACCCAGAGCGTGATGCAGGATTATCTCGCGATACGGCCCGTGATCCATGTCGACCAGGGCACCCGGATCACCGTCATGGTCGACCGCGATCTGGAGATTTTCTGACATGGCAGCGAGCTATCTCGAAGCCTCGCTCGACCGGCTTGGTGCAACCGTGCAGCGCGACGACACGATCGAGGTCTGCATCAACCCCGATGGGCAGGTCTGGGGCGAGTTCCAGGGCGATCATTTCATGCGGGGCCTCGGCACGCCGCTGACCCAAACCGAGATCAAGGACCTCGGTAACCAGATCGCCTCGGCCGCCTCGACCACGCTCAGCACCAAGAAGCCCATCGTCTCGGTCTCGATCCTCTACCGGGATCGTCCGATCCGGGCGCAGGTCATCCAGCCACCGGCAGTCGAGGGCGGGTTTTCAATATCGTTGCGCTTCTTCTCCTCCCTGCCGCTGGAGGCAATCCGGCTCGGCTTCCTCTATGGAAAGGAGCGCAGCCTCGAAGGTCTGCGGCGCGAACGAAACGCCGCGCTGCGCGATGTGGTTGCCTCCGGCGACATCGACGCCGCGCTGCGCTTCTGCGTCGAGAACAAGCTCAACATGATCGTCTCGGGCGGCACATCAACCGGCAAGACGGTCGCGGCGCGCAAGATCCTTTCGCTGATCCCGCCTGAAGAGCGGATCATCACCATCGAGGAGGCGGCCGAGCTGCGCCCTGAACAGCCCAATGCCGTGACGCTGATCGCCGACCGCGACACCGAGGCCCGCAGCGCCGATGTGCTTCTGGCCTCGACCCTGCGGATGCGGCCTGATCGGATCGTGCTGGGCGAAGTTCGCGGCCGCGAGGCGATGACGTTTCTCGAGGCGATCAACACCGGCCATGGCGGCTCGCTCACTACGCTCCATGCTGAGACCCCGCAACTGGCCGTGCGCCGGCTCGCCATCGCCGCGCTCAAGACCGATGTGCCGATGACCTATGCCGACATGGTCGACTACATTGAGGGCTCCATCGACGTGATCATCCAGGCTGGCCGCCATGACGGCGCCCGCGGCATCACCGAGTTCTTCCTCCCGGGTCAAACCACAGATTTGAACCTCGACACGGTCGACGGCAGAGGCAACAAGAGCCCCTCCGTTGCCGCTGAGTAAAAAAGGAACCCCCCAGATGCGAAAACCAATTCTCGCACTCATGCTTGCCGCCTTGGCGGGCCCCCTTGTGGCGCAGACTTCGCCTCCGATCTCAAACGATCTCACGGTCGATATGTCGCCTCAAAAGTACCGGATTTGCAACGATCGTCCGGCGCGCCCGACCTGGATGGACGAAATCAATCCGCGGGAAGCCTACAAGGCAGCAGCTTTGATGGAATTGTACGAAATTCGGGCCTGGGAGGAGATCGCTGAATCTGGCGACTGCGGCTGTGAAACCCGCTTTCCCGCTTGGGGTAGCTCCGATGGCGAGTATCATGAAAGGTATGCAGGCCTTAGCCAAGCCGAGCATTCAGCGTTTCGCCGCGACTGGATTGAAGTAAGGAAGCAACTCGAGCCGAGCGTGCGTACAATCTGCGAAGCTCAAGGCAACTGGTAATGGGCGTCGTCAGCTGGATGGTCGGAACGGCAGACGCGTTCCTTGTCGATGCGGCTGAGTCCCAGTTCGGGGCCGTGGCAAGCAATACCGGCACGATCGTCCTGCTGATGGTCACGCTTTCGCTAATCGGCGTCTGCATCAACATGGCATTCCAGTTCCGCAGCATGGATGGGGCCAGCTTCTTCTGGTACCTGATCAAGCTGATGCTGATAGGGCTCTTCGCCTTCAACTGGGCAAACTTCAATGCAGTAGCGAACGCCGTCATTGGAGGCTTGGACTACGTCGCTGGCGCGCTGGTGTCTTCGGTTGGCGGCGGAGGAGCCGGAGCCACACACTTTGCCGGCGAATTCGACATCCTGATCGAAAAATTCAGCCAGTACCTGAATGCCATCGGCAGCAATTTGAACTGGATGACGGGCGCGATCCTAGGCGGCATCGGGCTTATTCTTTTGAGCCTCCTTGGCTTCATGACCGGCATCGTCCTCATATTCGCCAAGATGATGCTGACCCTCATGCTCGGCCTTGCTCCGATCATGATCGCTCTGTCGCTCTTCGACGCGACCAAGGATTTCTTCCACAGATGGGTCTCGACGACGGTCAGCTATGCCTTCTACCCCATCGTCATCGCAGCAATGTTTTCGACCGTCGTCGGCATGGCGAATTCGCTTCTCGCGCAGCTCGGTGATCCAAACTCGGCAACCAACATCGGATCGCTCGTGCCGTTCTTCGTCATGGTGTTCCTAGCCAAGGGCTTCGTCGCTGCAACGCCCCTGATTGTGCGGGGGATCTCTGGGAACCTGATGGTAGCCGCAGCGCCCGCTGTGGTCGCTGGATCGACCGGGATCATGCGGGGGATCTTCAATACCGACGGCGTGAAGGGCCGGGCGCGGATCGGTGCGCTCACGACAAGCGAAGTAATCGGACGAGGCGCGGTGCAGACGCCTGCCGCTGTGCGGAGCGCCGCGGCAACGACAAGCGCGCAGGTGGTCAGAATGGCGGAACGAGCAAAACGTTTGCGAGAGTAGAAAGGAGAAAGCAGCCTTTCGCCGCACTGTGCATGAACTCACACAATGCGGGACAAAGCGCCATTTTGCTGCGGCTGCGCAAATGGCTGCTTTAGCAGGCTGCTGAAGAAGTCGGCCTTGAAGGACGTTATTCCTGCCGCCACGATTTGAAGTCGGTTTTCTTCGGCATCGGCATCGGCATCGGCGGTGGTCGCGGGTCAGAGTTGCCTTCTCCGTCAGGCCGTCAGGAGTTTCGGTAGCCTCGCGAGGTTGCAGGCCGCCATCGTCATCGTGAACTGGGCGCAGACCCTATCGAGCCCGCGGTGAACGGTCTGGGACATGCCGCCGACGGTCTTGGCCCAGCCGAACGGTTCCTCTATCTTCTTGCGGCGCCGCTGGGACAGGGCGTAGCCGAGGTGCCGGGTTGTCCGTCCGTCGATGGCGGAATGCCGGGCTTTCTGCGCGACGTGCGGTGTCACGACCATGCGCCTGAGGTCGGCGACGAAGTCGGCGCTGTCGTATCCCTTGTCCGCCCCGAGCGTCAGGCGTCGGGTCGAGCCCGGTGAGTGCCGGTTGATCATCTCAAGTGCCGCCTTCCGCTCGCCATGCCCATCAGCGTGGGTCAGCTCTGCCTGCACCACGAGGCCGTTCCGGTTTTCCATCAGCGTATGCCCCATGAAGCACAGCATCGCCGCCGCGCCCGGCGCCTTCTTGTAAAGACGCGCATCGGGGTCCGTTACGGACGCATGGGTTGCGTTCGAGCGCTTCTGGCCCCGGAAGTTCACCTCGGGGTTGCGGGTCTGGCGGGGCGTGTCGGTCATCGGCTGGGTCTCGGTTTGCTGGGCCTGGTCGGTGTCCGGGGAGGTCTCGTCGGCTGGTGGTGATGGCGGCCCACTGGGATCATCATTCTGCGGCGGCGCTGTACCTTCCTTCGGCTGGAAACTCTTCATGGACGCCCACGCCTTGACCAAGGTGCCGTCGACCGAGAAGTGCTCGTCCGACAGCAGCGGCTTGACCTGAGGGTGCGCGAGGATCGCGGCCATTACCTTGCGCGACATGTCGGTTGTCAGCAGCCGGTCGCGGTTCTTGCTGAACACCGTGGGAACCCAGACCGGGTCGTCGATTCCCAGCCCGACGAACCATCGGAACAGCAGGTTATAGTCCATCTGCTCCATCAACTGCCGTTCCGAGCGGATCGAGAACAGGATCTGGAGAAGGCTCGCCCGGATCAGGCGCTCCGGCGCAATGGAGGGGCGGCCAAAGTCGGTATAGAGCGCGTCAAACTCGGCATCGAGGCTCGTCAGTGCATCGTTCACGATCTGCCGGATCTTGTGAAGCGGATGACCCGCAGGGATCCGCTCCTCAAGGTCAACATAGCTGAACAGCGACACGCTCGCTTCGTCCGTCCCACGCATCGTCACCCTCACCACCGCTGCCGTGCCGGAAGTGAATCATGTTCTCAAAACCGCGTCGAGACCGGCCTTTTTCAGCAGCCTGTTAGGCCTGGCGCACCAATAGAACATTGCAGCAGGACACGTCGGTTAATCCGTATAGCTTCGGCAGGCATCGACCCCTACGGCTGTCGAGGCAAGTAGTTGATCTGCGTCGCGGATGAGATCAGCGATCCGCCTGTCCGCAAGGCGATACCGGACGAACCGACCTTCGTTCCTGCGACTGACCAGACCGCAATCCAAAAGGCAGCGCAGATGGTTCGAGACATTGGGCTGACCAAGCCCTGTTTGGGTAACGATTTCCTGCACGCTGCGTTCGTCCGACAGTAGCGCATCGAGGATCGCAAGACGGCTGGGGTCGCCGAGACCCCGGAAGAGCTTTGCCCGCGGCTCAAGGGGGTCAGCTGCCGAAAGATCGTCTTGAATGTTTTGCAATGTCATATCATTATCCACTGATACGTTAGCGGCGACTTCTTTCGCACGCTACCTTCAAGAGGATCGCATATGAGCCGAGCAGATAACACCACATTGCCTACAACGTCTTTGCCGATCCGGATGCGGGTGCATGGCATGGACTGCGCCAAGGATGCCGCCGAGATCGAACGGGCCGCTCGGTCTGCGGGCGTGGCTGAAGGCGATGTGAAGGTGTCTGCCGCAACCCATGTCATGACATTGCGGATCGCCGAAGACGACTTGCCGAAAGTGCGTCCAGCACTGGACGCAACCGGCTATGGCTTTGAGCTGATCAAGAGCGGGGATACATCGTCCGATCCGGCTTACAAAGACCCGAGCTATCGCCGCGCGCTCTGGATCGTGGTCCTGCTCAATCTCGGCTACGGGGTGATCGAGATGTTCGGCGGGTTCCTGTCCGGATCGCAAGCTTTGAAAGCAGATGCCCTGGATTTTTTGGGCGACGGCGCAATCACCTTTCTGGGCCTGCTCGCTATCGGTTGGAGTCTGACATGGCGGGCGCGGTCGGCGATGATCCAGGGCGTGTTCTTGGGATTTCTGGGGCTTGGCGTTGTCGGCAGCACAATCTGGCGTGTCCTGAATCAGACGACACCAGAGGCCGGGTTAATGGGAGCCTTCGCCGTGGGCGCGCTGATCGTAAACATTCTTGCGGTGCTGCCGCTGCTAAAACACCGCAAGGGCGACGCCAACATGCGGGCCGTATGGCTGTTCTCCCGGAACGACGCCATCGGCAACCTCGCCGTGGTGATCGCTGCCGGACTGGTCGCCTGGCTCGGCAGTGCCTGGCCTGACCTCATCGTTGCTTTCGCCATCGCAGGGCTGTTCCTGCATTCGTCATGGATGATCATCCGGGATGCGCGGAGTGATCTGTCAGAAACCGAGTGATCTGGCGGAAAAGCTGACGTGCGAACCGGAAACCGACATTCGCCACTGCGCAGCGAGTCCGGAACTTTGGGCTCTTCAGTTACATTCGCCGCGAGGAGAATGAACGTCAACTCCTGCGAAACTCATCCGTGCTCCGCGATGATAGCTCTCGTTGTCTGAACTGCCGAAGCAAGCGTTGTCCGGTCTGTGTTCGTGATACCTAGGCCCTCAACATCAAGCGACAGTTGACCTTGGCCACCTCCGCTTGCAGCAGCACGAGCCGCGCGGCCGCGGGCCTTCGCTGCGCTGACAGGGTCAGTTTTCGATGCGTTAGGCACATTGTGGCCGACTTCCCGCGGTCCCGCAGCCGCCCGCACTTCCTGCAGTTCTTGCTTCAACCTCTCCACCGTTTCCCGGGTCTCAGACATCTGCCGATCCCGCCGCAGGCCGTCCTCGTCCGGATATGGGAAGCTTCCCGATTGACAGGCGTGCAGAACCTTCAACGCCGGGTCCTCGAAATACTTCACCCTTCTTGCCCGGATCGGCATCTGCGCGTCGATCACGAGGATGACCTCGTCGAGGTCCATGCGTCGGGCCTCATCCTCGGTCAGGAGCGGGGTATCTTCTGTCCTCTCCGAGACGCTGCGCCCTTCGAATGGATTGCGTCCAACAGCACGGGAGCGGGTCACCACACGCTTGGTGGTCTTGCCGACAGCCTGGCTCAATTCCTCGATGGTCTTCTGCTCGGACGGGGTGAGGTAGAGCTTTACCCCGGCGCCGCCCTGCAGCGACCTGCGGGTGTTTTCACCATAGATCTCGTCCAGCGCCGGGATCGTCTGGGTCACGATGGCGAGGTTGCCGCCGAAGGAGCGCAGCGTCTTGATGCTCTCGGCGACGATTGGCATCTTCCCGAGCCGGTCAAACTCGTCGAGCATGATCATCACCGGCCAGGGCTCGTCATCGCCGGGTTCCTGTGCTTGCAGCGAGGCGATCAGGTCCGAGAAGAAGAGGCGGATCAGCGGGGCAAGCGGGCGGATCATCTCGGATTCGACCGCAAGATAGATCGCATGTGGGCGACGGCGGATATCCCGGAAGGAAAAGTCAGAGGTCGCGGTGGCCGCGTCGATCGCGCGGTTGTCCCAGGTGTCGAGACCCGATGTCATGAGAAGCGAGAGGTAGGAGGTGAGGGTGTCGTTGTTGGTCGAGGCCATACGCTCGAAGATCAGTTTGGCCGAGGTGTTCTTCACCTCCTGCGAACGCTTCAGATATTCCTTCTGCTTGTCGCCCCCCGAGGCGGTGATGCGGTAGATCTCGCCGATGGTCGGCACGCCGCGCTCGAAGGCCAGAAGACCGGCCGCCACGAACAAGTCGATACCGCCTGCGAGAAGGCCGCTCAGCTTTTCGTTGTCGGTCTGCAGGAAGAGCTTCGCGGTGAGTTTAAGCTCCATCTGCTGCCGGTCGGGGTTGGTCATGGCAGCAATGCGCGCCAGCGGATTATAGCGATGTGTTGGTCGGTCCCAGTCGGTCGGCGCGAAGCGGAAAACCTTGTCCCCCATGCTGGCGCGGAAGCGCGAGGTCTCGCGGAAGTTCTCGCCTTTCACGTCGAGCACCACGGCGGAGCCCTTGTAGGTCAGCAGGTTCGGGATTACGAACCCCACGCCCTTGCCCCGGCCTGTAGGCGCCACGATCAGCGCGTGGGGGAAGGTTTTTGAGACTAGGAACGGGCGCCTGGATTTCGGGGAGCCAAGCTTGCCCAGAAGGAAGCCGCCACCGGGCTTGGCAAAGAAACCGTTCCTCTTCATCTCACCGCGGGTCTGCCAATGTGTCGTCCCGAAGCGGGTCAATGCATCCCCCAGAAGCGTGACGCTCAGCATCAGCGATGCCAGGCCGAAGCCGCCAAGGATGAGGTTCACCCAGAGGAAGTCTTTCGGTGCAGACTGAGACAGACCCCGATATTCGCGGGCAAGCAGGGTGACGTCGAAACGGGTGGGAGAAAGCCCATAGCGGAACATGACAAAGCCGGTCGCCACGACATAGCCCATGGCGAGACCGACCAGCACGAGGCTCAACACTCCTAGGGCAATCTTGCCTTTATCCATGGGTGATCCCCTTCTCGCCATCTGCCGCAGCGTGGCGTGCGCGCTGCGCCTCTATCTGTTCTTCCGCCAATGCATCGAGAACGCGCTCCATCGCCGGGCCGTGCGCAGTGACCTCGCTGCTCTGGAGATAGGTCTTGGCAAGTTCCAGCTGGCGCAGCGGATCCTCGGTGAATGTGTCCAGGACGTCCGCGTTACCGGCCCGCAGTGCGTCGATTGCGTCGTGGCTTAGTCGCTCGTTTATCTGCCGGACGATGTCCTGCTGCTCTGACTCGGAGAGCGGGCCCTCGACGTCGGCGTTTCGCACAAAGGCCATGACGGTTGGCGCTGTCTCTTCCAGATACCGGCGCTCGGCGTAGTCTTGTCGCGCCTGGTCCTCGATCTCGAAACTGCGCTCGCTGATATAGGCACGCGACGCGCCTAGCGAACGAAGGTGATTGATTTCGTCCTGGACGGCCTTCCCGAATTCATCATCCGGCATCTCCGTGCGATAGCGGGCGAGGGTGCGGAGCTCTTCGGCAATCGGACCGAGATGATCCGAAGGATCCCGCAAGGCGAGGTCCATGTCGCCAGCATGAAGCGTGCGGTCCTGCTCGGATACCGCATATTGCGGCGGCATTCGACTGTCGGTGATCTGTTCCCAGGCCATTGAGGCCAGTTCGGCATGTTGCGGCGATTTCTGCGCGTAGGCGTCGAACGCGGCGCGGGCCTCTTCAACCTCCACGGCACCTGCCCGCCGGACGGACGGGTCGTCGGAGAACGGATGATCGAAATCCGTCCGGCGGAACTGCGCCACCAGCGCTCTGAACGCCTGCCGCTCCGATGGGGCAAAGATGTCGGACCCATCTTGCGCGAGATCACTCCCAGGTGTCGTCAACCGCTCACCAAGCGCTGCCTCAGCGTCATCCACCTCGTCGACCTCGGTTGGCGCGCGCAGGACGCGTACGTCGGTCAGGACATCGCCCAACCGAACATGCACGGCTTCCAGCCGGTCGAGCGCGTCTTCCCGGTCCGCAGATTTCTCCAGATCGAGGTCGCTTGCTTTGGCAATCCCCTGCAGATCCTGGGCCAGCCACTGGCGCTCCAATGCGGCATTGCCTGCCCCCTCCCGCAGGCGCGCGGCCACAGCCTCGGCATCGATGCCCGTGCCTTGCAACGCCTCGGCCAGCTTTGGTGCCACCTCTCCATCGTCAAGACGCGCGAGGTGTTCTTCACTTAAGTTCGGCCTTGCATAGATGCTGTCCCGGGATGGGGCATCGACCAAGGCGGCGGAGCGATCCCCGAGCGGGTTCAAATGCGCGACCGAGGCCAGAACGTCGGTCAGCTTGCGCTCGATCACCGGCCTCTCGGCCGCCGGCGCCCTGTCGATCGCCGCCTCGATCTGGCGAATGTTCTGAGAAAACTCGGTGATCAGCGTGTCGAACGCTGCTTCGTCTTGGGACATGTAGATGGCTCCGTCAGATTGAATCTGACCGCCACTGGCAAGGATGGTGCTGGCCCGCTCGAGCGCTTCGGCCACGTCTTCGAAATTCGAGCGTGACGCCTCCGCCGCGAGCCCGCGATAGATCAGGGCATTCTGTCGGACAGTTTCCAAAGCGGCCGCCAGGTCAGCGCCGGTTCTCTGGCGCTCGACAGGGGGACGGCCCTCGTCGCGGGCCTTGTAGATTTCATCGATCTCGGCGCGGTAGGTCGTGACGCCGCGATCCAGACGGCGCGTCGCCTCAAGGCGGATCCCATGAACTTGGGCCGCCTCGACCATCGCCTCGCGAAAGGCGTCGTAGTTGAAGTGATGATCCTTCCCGAGAAAGAACATTTCGCCATCCTTGCTGCGGCGGTTCAGAACGATATGCGCATGTGGATGCGCGCGATCTTGGTGTATTGCAGCAATATAGTCGAATTGCGAGCCCTCACCTTGAAAGAACTTCTCGCAGACTGCCTGGGTGATATCGCGCACCTCTTCACCACTGGCCCCAACCGGGAATGCCATCAGCAGATGCGAGGTATGGCCAAGCTTGGGGCTGTAGCGCTCGTTCCACTGGTTCTCGAACCGCCGCGCCACTCGGTTGATCTCGGCTTCCGAGAGCTGCTTCTTCCCGTCATGGGTGCCGCGACTGTCGAGGATATGGGTCGACTTTGTCGTGAGATATGTGAGCTGCGCCCGTAGCTGCGCCCCGGTGTGACAGCCCCCTTTCGAGATAGCCTTGAAGATCGCTGGCGAATAGCCGCGCGCGGCCCGAACCATCTGCGCGCCCCTGGAAAGCCCCTGCCAGGATCCCGAAACCCGGCTCCAGTCGCGGTCAAATAGTGCCGGGTCGATGCCACGGACACGGTCACTCCGCGCCATTCTCATCCCTCTCGGCGAGGCCCGCCAGGGCAGAGCTGATCTCAAGGTCCAGCACGCTGCGCCGCCCACGCGACATCTCCTGGACCTGGTCGGCCATATCGAAGACCAGACCCGCAAGGGCGCGGACGTCACGGTGACTTGATGCCGGGTAGGACAGTCTCTCTCCCCGCACCTTGGCCTCGTTCAGACGTCGCGCGATCTGGTTCACGTTGTTGCCGACCCGGTTGAGCGCGGCGCCGAGGTTACGCAACTCGTCACACATCTCGTCGTCGGGCAGGAAGACACCTTCGGCCGCCAGCATCAGGCGGCGCATGGCATCCGAGCGGTGCACAATCCCGAGCCGCGACAGCGCCGCGTCGAACCGGCGCAGGTCGTCGTCCGAGACCCGGATCCCCACAACCCGCGATCGGCTGCCGTTCGCTGTCTGACGCTCACCCCAGTGGTTCACCACGTTGTAGATCGTCTTCAGGCTGACATCGTAGCGCGCGGCCAATGACGCCGCGGAGACGCCGTTCCGGCGCTCCTGGGCGATGGTCGATCGCTCGATCTCTGACAGTCTGCGGCGGCGGGGCATTTTGAAGTTAACGTTCCTATTTCTTGCCAACTTCGTACAAGCCCGCCGACTCCCAACGCAAGTGGAGTCGGCTATAAGGGCTTGTACTCAATGTAGAAAATCGCCCTGCAGGGGCGATTTCCCGTCCCTTGTCAAATGGATCGCGCTTCGCGCTCATTGCACCACGCGATGCGGTCCCCGCATCGCGCATCGCGTCTTTTGCACCCCGTCTCTTGCACCCCGCAAGACGGGTTTTGCTGCGTGCCAACCGTCTCGCGTCACCCGCAGAACGACATAGGCGAGACTGCCTCCCGTCGTCTGGAGCGCGCTATCCGTCACCTGCATTCCGTCCGCAGCACATCGCCAAGCGCATCCCGACATTTGGAGGGTGTGTGGTGCCCCGCGACGAATGCTGAAGGCGCCTCGGCAGACGTCGCACGGTCATCGCACAACGCCGCCCGCTGCATGCCAAACGCGGGTCGCATCCCGACTTCTGCTTGACCCCTCCGCCTCATGCCTTTAGCGACATTTTTGCATTATCGTTGCGATTCACTATTTTTGCGGAGGATCAGAATGCCGAACGAAAATCTTGTGGTGATCGCAGCGATGGCCCGGAAAGGGGGCAGTGGAAAAACGACGCTTTCGCGCGCCTTGATCAGCGCCGCGATCGCCGCCGGACGCAGAGTGATGTTGATCGACACGGACAGCACGAGGGTACTCGGGGCCTGGCATGCTCGGGCGGAAGCCGGTGGGCTGAGTTCGCCGCTTCTCTGTTCGGCCACCGTCGAAAGCGTGGCGGGTGTCGAGGATCAGATCGATCAGGTCTACATGGCAGGCACGGCAGACTTCATCTTCATCGATACCGCAGGGGTCGGGGCCGAATGGTCAGACGGCATCGCGGTGCTTGCGGACCACATTGTGACGCCCGTCATGCTGTCAACGTCTGATTTCGATGTCGGAGCGCAGACTTCTGATTGGTTTGAGAAACTGAAATCCCGTGTTGACGACCCCTCCAGCCTTCCGCGCCACCACGTCGTCCTCAACCTGGTCGACCCGAAAACGACCCGTGCTGACGCCGCCCTGATTGAAGAAGCGCTCACCCGTTTTCCGGTGATTGAGACCGTCATGATGCGACGAAACACTTACAAGGAGATGGATCAGAAGGGGCTTCTCCACGCCTTGGCGCTGGAAAAGCAATCTGATCCAAACCCTCTGATGCGCCCACATGTACGTCATGTCGTCGAGGCGCTCGAGGAGGCGACGGACATCCTCAACAATATTCTTGCTGCGTGAGGACAGTCGATTGCGCAAGAAGATCCCGACCATCACTAGGCCCGACCCAGCCTACGCCGCCACCCTGCAACAGGGTGACCGCGAGATTCCCGGGAAGGAAGATGAGGCACAGGTCACAGCAACAAAGACAGGCACCCCAGCCGCTGACGTTGACGCGGATCGGCACGGGTCAGAGCTTGTGCCGGAAGGTGCCGTGGCGCCGCACCAAGTCACCGCGAAAAGCTCAGACCCGCATACCAGCCTGAGAGCTCCCGTATCGGCGCGCGCTTTGAGCCCCACCCGGAAGATCGACATCAGGGTCAACGCACTCGAACGACAGGAAGCAGCGCTGCAGGCTTGTGGTGTCGAGCCAGCACATGTGGTGCGCGCCGCCCTGCGCCGTGCAGTCAAAGGCTGGCAACTGTCGCCGGTCTTCGCGCCAATCGCGGAGGAGCGGCGCACTCGAAACACGCAGTGGCAGGCCCGTACATCTCTGGCAGTAGATGCGGCCAGCCTGGGTGTCCTCCTCCGGGACCACGACCCCCTCGACGTCTTGAGTAAATGGGCCCTGATCCGTGGCCAGATGGAACCACGCATATGGAGCGAGATCGACAAAATCTTGGAAGAAATTGCGGTTCGCGCTGCATCACCGCATGAACCGCACGCACCGTAAGAGACCTATCTGAAAAGATAACTTGCATTTCGCCGGTGGATTTTCGCCCACCGGCCGAAGCTCGCCTTGCAGTTGCGGAAAGCGTGGCGCTAATGAGCGTCATAGGGAATTTCAGACCTCAGTGGTGACGAGTTACGAGGTCCATTTTGGAGGAACGCATTATGAACACGAAGCCCCGCCTGACTGGCGAACCGATCATGCGCATCCTCTGCAAGACATCTGAAAATCTGGTTGGCTACCTTTACCAATGGAACAATGGTGACGTGCAGCCTGCCTGGTTCGACGGTGCCATGGCGGACGTTCGCTATGAGCCATTCATTCCAGCGCCGGAACAGAACCCTGTCGATCCAAAGATCCCCAGACCGCGTCAGCAAGATCTGACGCACCTTGAAAAGGCCTAGCTCAAGGTCTCGCGTCGGTTTGTGGGCCACCCCATCCCGCAGGTCCTTTGAGCGATAGAGTTGACTTCTATGCCTCAGAAGTGATCTAGATGTGAGTTATAGAAAGGATGTCTATAACTCATGGCTTGGAACTGGACGCTGCCTGATTGGCCGGATTTCCGGTATGACGCCTCCGCTCTGGAGCCGTTTGAGCAGTCGTTCCTGCTGTCGTCCGGAGAAATCCTCGGCGCGGTCCATCATGTCAGCCAGCCGGAGCGCGAGCAACTCCGCATCGAACTGCTCAGCGAGGAAGCGATGCAGACGAGCGCCATCGAGGGTGAAATCCTCGATCGGCTCAGTGTCCAGTCTTCGCTGCGCCGCCACCTGGGCCTCGATCCGGACAGCTACCCTGCCAAACCGCGCGAACAGGGCGTCGCGGAAATGATGGTCGACGTCTATTCCAGTTTTGCAGAGCCGCTGACCCACGAGACACTGTACCGCTGGCATCGGATGCTCCTGTCCCATGACCGTCGGTTGGAAACCATCGGGGCCTACCGACAACACGCCGAGGCGATGCAAATCGTTTCCGGCCGCCTTGACCGGCCCACGATCCATTTCGAAGCGCCTCCCTCGGAGCGGGTCATGCCTGAGATGGAGCGATACGCGGATTGGTACAACAAGACCGGGCCGGGGGGAGCAGAGCCGCTTCCAGCGCTGACGCGCGCAGGGCTAAGCCACCTCTATTTCGAGAGCATCCATCCCTTCGAAGACGGCAACGGACGCTTGGGTCGCGCCCTCGCTGAAAAGTCGCTGGCGCAGAACATTGGCCAGCCGACCCTCATCTCGCTCGCCTTCACCATCGAGAAGGAGCGCAAGGCATACTACGACCAGCTCGAGCAGCATCAAAAAACGCTCGACGTGACCGATTGGCTCGTCTGGTTCGCGGAAGTTGTCTTGAAGGCGCAACAGGCAACACTCGACCGCGTCGGCTTCTTCATCAGCAAGGCACACTTCTACGATCGTCACAGAGACCAGTTGAACGAACGACAGGCCAAGGCCATCGCTCGAATGTTTCGGGAAGGCCCTGGCGGTTTCAAAGGCGGCCTCAGCGCCGACAACTACCTCAAGATCACCGGAACCTCACGCGCGACCGCGACCCGCGATCTGCAGGATCTGGTCGAGAAGGGCGTGCTCGCTCGAACCGGCAAGCGGCGGCACACGCGATACTGGTTGAAACTCGACTGGAGTGAATAAAAATTGCATGAAAACAACAATTTATCAAAAATCCGATAATTCGTTTTATGTAACATGATCCGAGACTTGAGCTCACGTTGGTGGGCTTGGGAACGCGCCCGACACACTTCGTCACAACCGGTGCTTGTCCGGCAAATCTTTGTTTCCGCAGCACAGATACCCCTTTGGTCGCATCCCGGAAAAGCTCGGGATGACTCAAGCCTGCCCGAAAGCGAATGGTGAACGGTCTTGCGTGTTGGATTTTCCGACATTATATTGAGAGCAAGACAGCTATTCGGACATGGACGATGCAAACGACCACCAAGACGAAACTGTTTCCGAAGCAGGATCTGGAACTTGTGCTTCGTGACGAGCTCATGCTCGCGGCGGAGGCTGAAGCCAGCATGCACGGAATTGTACTGCCCGCATCATCTGGGGTGGCGGCAGTCGCACCTGTACCGATGGACTCTCTTGTAGTTGTGGAGCTCTTGTGCGCGGTCGAACCAGTGCTTGGCTTTACGCCGGCGGATGCGACGGTACGCACTGGCGGATACAACTCGGTGCAAGACGCATTGGATCACTTAATCCCGCGGCTGGAACAGCAGTGGAAGAAGAAGAATGGAGTGTCAGCATGAGCGTCGCCAAGCGGACCAACGACGATGACCAAGAAGCTCGGCAGGAGATGGGGGAGCGGCTGCGGGAAGCACGTCGGTATTTGGGTCTAAAGCAAGACGAGGTGGCCCAGTACCTCAAGATCCAGAGAACCGCGTTGTCTGAGATCGAGGCCGGAAACCGCCGTGTCGAGGCTCTGGAGTTGAACCGGCTCGCGAAGCTGTATCGACAACCGGTCGCGTATTTCATCGGAGAAGACGATGCAGCTGGGAGTTTGCCGGTAGATGTAGCGCACCTTGCACGACAAGCCGCAGACTTGTCTCGGCAAGACCGGGATGAACTGGGGCGTTTTGCCGAGTACTTGCGCGCCCGCTCGGCCGCAACCCAGGAGTAACCAGTGGTTTCCAATTATTCGCAGGCAGTTCGCGGCGGAGCAGCTGCGGCGGCTCGAGCACACCGGCAACTAGGCGTGCGAGAGCGGCTCGAAACGTCAGGCGGTTCAGTCAACGTTTTTGCTCTCATCAATGAACTTGACGTGCCTTTGCTTCTACGGCCGCTCGACGGCTTGCTCGGAGCATATCTTAATGCCCCATCGCAAGGGATTCTCGTCACCACTCAGCGCCCCATGAGTATCCAGCGATTTACGGCCGCACATGAGCTCGGCCATTGTCTTCTGAACCATCAACCCAGCCTCGACGATGAAGCAAGTATCCTCCGTCGAATGCCAGCCAATTTCGATCCGGGCCACGACTATCAAGAAGTCGAAGCCGACGCTTTCGCAGTCGCGTTTCTCATGCCCAAATGGCTGCTCGCCCTACATATGAGGCGGCAGAATTGGACTGTGCCAGACTTTCGACGCGCAAACGTGATTTACCAGTTCAGTCTGCGACTTGGGGTGAGCTACGAGGCGTTGTGCTGGACCCTGGTTCGGTACAGGATGATTGCTGCGAAGCAGGCCCGCGAGCTTTTGCAGACAAAGCCAAAGGCGTTGAAAGAAGCTCTTCTCGCTGATCATCGACCGACAAACTACCGGGGCGATGTATGGCTACTTACCGAACGCGACGCTGGAGCGCTGATTGATGGCAGTCGTAACGATCTATTCGTCCTCAAGCTCACCGAGCACAGCAATGGAGGATACCTCTGGAACATCCATCAATTGCAGGAGAGCGGATTCGCCATCGTCAGTAATGAAATCGAAGCGATCGAAACAGACAGCGTCGGTGATCCTGGAATACGACGCGTCACGGCAATGCCTCCGGAAGAGTACCGAGGTCGCCTTGTGTTGGATGAAACACGACCCTGGGATCACAATCAGAGCTTCTCCAGGCTCGAGTTGGACCTCGACCTGACAGGCCCCGAAGGTGAAGGCCTTTCACGTGCTGAGCGGCGAAGACTCCTGGAGGCCGCTTGAGTGACAGTGACGATAAACGTAGATTTACGGGCGAAATTTGGGCCCGTCAGGGATCAAGGTGCGCGACCAACTTGCTTGGCGTTTGCCGCCAGCGACGCCCATGCTGCATTGCGCAGCGGCTGGGATCCTCTGTCATGTGAGTTCGCCTTCTACCATGCACAAAAACGTACCGGGCGCTCTCCAAATAAGGGAGCATTTCTCGACGACATGTTGGCCACGCTTCGCGATACCGGCCAGCCATCGGAAAGTGGATGGCCGTACATTCCGCGTTTGCCCACGGACCTGAGGCACTATCGCCCCCCATCATCCGTCGGAAATTTATTTGGGCGCGAAGGTCAGAAGACCAGTCACGAAGTCGATCGAGTTTGCGATGCGTTGGATTCCAACGTCCCTGCTATTGTTCTTTCAGTCCTGACGAGAAGTTTCTTTAATCCGCCATCGGATGGAGTCATCGACCAAATCACCGGTGACGAAGTTTTTCCGGCGCCGCGACATGCCGTTATCGCGGTCGGCTATGGGGAAGCGGCGACGAAACGTGTCATTCTGGTGCGAAATAGCTGGGGACCAACCTGGGGTTTGAGCGGGTATGCTTGGCTAACTGAGGATTTTCTGGCTAAGCACATGTATGCCTTGGCAATATTGACGGACGAATGCGATGTATCTGGCCATTCCGCCACAGCCTGATTGTGTAAGAACTTGGCGCGAAGCGGTTCGTTGCGTTGATAGCGAACCCGGACATGAGGCGCACAACGTCCTGATGTCTGTTGATGACCCGACCGCCGGGGCAAAGTTGAGCGACGCGAGCGTCAATGCCGTCAATGAATTCTTGCTACGGCACGACAAATCCGTCCGAACCATCGCCAACACGATCTTTCCGGAGGCGCTCTATCACAGATATGGTGCCCCGGAATTCTTCGACCGGTTTCGCGACCGAGTTCTGCCCACGGTACGACGCAACGAAAGATGGTCAGGATATTATTTCGAGCGGATGGTCGATTGGCCCGGCGCCCCGGCCGGCAATCCGCTTTGGGACATCGTCACGCGTATGAGGGACCCGACGGTCAGGGCAAGGAACAAATTTGAGCTTGCTCTTTTCGATCCTGCTCGCGACGTTGATCGTTCCCCTTACGGCGGACAGTGCCTCAGTTTTCTCAGCTTCAAACTGTTGGCAGGGAATCCGGAGACGCTCACACTCACAGCGATCTACCGGAACCACTACTATGTCGAAAAGCTACTCGGAAACTTGGTTGGTCTCGGCCAGTTGATGTCGTTTGTGGCCACTGAAGCTGGACTCAATATTGGATCCCTGACCGTGCTGTCGTCACATGCGACAATCGACCTGCCACGATCAACCTGCGGGGGGACTACAACACGCGGCGAGCTTCGAGCACTCCTTGACGAGATTGATGGTCTGTCTGCAGCCAATACCTAGGCAAACTCAGCGAAAGGCAGAGTTGCCGTTTCCGGTCGCCGGGCCGAACTTGAGAGATTGTATATTGCCTCGATGCCCGCAATGAACTCACTTTGCCCACCATAGCTCGGATGGCGGACCTGAGATACAGGAAGGTCCAAATCTGCTAGAGCTTCTCCCGCATCACGCCCAATTGCCACCAAGCGTTTAGGTTGAAGCATCTCCAGGAGTGCCAACAGAAATGGCCAGGTTGCCGAACGCTCCGTTTTGCGATGTGAGCGGTTGGTCATGGGATCATCTGGCGCGTGCGGGTGAAGCGGAAACACATTCCACAGCATTACTGGCCTGCCAATTGACGAAAGAAGCTGCCAAGTGACTGTCGCCGTACGTTCGGCAAGTGCCGGTCCTGTCGTGGCCCGAGCAAGGGTTATTCCGCCAAACAGATGTTCAGCTTCCGTGAGATGTGCTTCGTCGGTCAAGGGTACTCCGGTACGCCGTCCCCCCCGGTACCCGAGGTCCCTTGCTATCCAGATAGTATCAGCACGGGCATTCATCGCGGCCTCAAGACACCGCTTCAGGTTCTCGCGTCGAGCGCGCGCAGCATCGACGGTATCGTGAATGGGGCAGATGTCGCTGTACGGATTAAAGGTGTTCACCAAATCGACAGCGGCAAGTTCTTCGACAAAGGATTCTGGAGTGTTCATGTCAACGGCTCGATGTTTAGCCGCCGCTCTACGGCATCTAGGATAACAGTTCCACGGCGATGTTCACGCAGATAGCGAAATGCTGCGTATCCTTGCAGGATGGCCTCTTCCCACAGCCAGGTCGGACAGTTCTCGGCTTCGTAGCCGCGAACGAACTGTCTGACCTGCTTCAATAGGTCGAACGGCAACTCCCCGGCCTTCAGGTCTTGAAAGAAATCCATCTCCATGGCCTGTCCGAAAATCCAAGTCGCGATCCCCTCCTCGATCAATGCGGCGCGGGCTCCGTCTTGGGCCTCGTCGATCTTTGGCCGACTCTTACGTTTCAACCGAAAAAGGGAACGAGTGACCGGCGACCAGCCAAGGATAGCGACGTAGGCATAGTGGAAGACATCATGGAACCTGTAGTCATCCGGTGTCATAGCGTTGTCCGTCAGTCGATCCCCGATGTTGAGGCCGTTGCAGGTCTGGAAGACGTAGCGTTTGCCACCAACCTCCCGTTCAAAGATGTTGATCTTGAGGTTTCTGGGCAGCTGTTCTTCCGGGGGCAAGTCCGCATCGAAGAAGGGCGGGTATGCCTTCTGGATGGGCCATCGGTCTGTCGTCTTTGCTCGATTCTTGATGGCCGCAGCTTCCAGCGTGACGCCCGCTTCATTGGCCGCGCGAATGAGTATCTCGAGAATCGCGACAAGTCGGGGTCCGAGACGTCGGCGATCCCTTTGGAGCTCGTTGTTCGATTGATCGGCCATAAGAAGCCCGGTTGCAGCCGCCAACTCGATGAGGGTTGCTTCGAAAGCCGGTGACGGTGACTGTCCAGCAGTCAGTACAGACGGCTGCAAAGCCTCAAAGGTGAGCGGCACACCCGTTGCGGATAGCCAGTTCTCGCTATCGCTGGCAAGGTTGGTGACAATATCGGCGAACGAGATTTCTGCCCTAGCAGCAACTAGGTTGAAGTACCAAAGTACGTCGCCGAGTTCCTCTGTAACCGCAGCCGCGTAGGCGCGATAGGAGATCGGGTCTCTCTGCTTCTTCTTCACTTCAGAGAGAAGGCTCCCGACCTCTCCAAAGAGGCCAAGCAAAGGGAAGTTGAGGGAATCCGCGTCCCGCCGAAGGTCCGTCGCAAGCGCATCCGTTGAGAAATCCTGCACTGACAATGGAATGAAATCGTCTGACATCTGTCCTCCAAATGTGTGATAGCTGAATGCGAGGCCACCTATATCTTGTATCTGTCATTTGAATCGATTGCGGTCAGTCCGGCAAGAAAAAGTGACTTTGCGCTCATCAGACTTTCCAAGAACCGAAGCTAGGCACACCGAACGGCAAGGGCTGGAGCAATCAGAAAGCGGTCTTCTGGTGCGCGGATCACATCTTGGATGACGACTGGTACCCACGCCGCTTCTTCGTCGCCGACAGCTTCATCAGGGCGTTGACCGCCCTGCCCTCGTCATCGTGTTGCTCGATCAGCATCTGGCCACGGTAACCGATCCGACCCCATTCCCGCACCAGGCTCACGCCGCCAAACAGGTCTTGCTGAACGCTCATTCGATAGAAACGCCGCATGTTGAGAGACGGGTCGATCCGCTTGAGATCGACTGTCGTCGGGAACACCTCCATTTGCTGCGCTTCATCGAACATTTTGCGGTCACCTCGTCTGCGACAACGATACCAAGTGTATGTCCGTGTTTCCACAATGTTCTCTCCCGAACAGGGAAAGGGGGCTCACGCCCCCTTCTCGAACTTCATGACCGGGATGCCGAGCTTCTTCGCCTTGTCGGCGAGGTTTTCCTGGATACCGGTTCCGGGAAAGACGAGGACCCCGACCGGGAGCACATCGAGCATCGCATCGTTTCGTTTGAAGGGCGCGGCCTTGGCGTGCTTGGTCCAGTCAGGCTTGAAGGCGACCTGCGTCACGCCCCGGGCCTCGGCCCATTTGGCGGCGATGAGTTCTGCACCTTTGGGGCTGCCACCGTGCAGAAGGACCATGTCGGGATATTTGGTCCGGACCTGGTCGAGCTTACCCCAGATCAGGCGGTGATCGTTGAAATCGGTCCCGCCGGTGAGGGCGACCTTGGGGCCGGCGGGAAGCATCACCTCGGTTTCGGCGCGGCGCTTGGCGGCGAGGAAGTCGCGGCTGTCGATCAGGGCGGCGGTCATGTGCTGGCGGTTCACCATCGAGCCGGTGCGGGGGCGCCAGGTGGATCCTGTGTGCTGAACGAACTCGGATGCGGCGTGATCGCGCATCATGTCCATGCAGTTGCGCCGTTCGACGAGGGTCAGGCCTTCGGCCGTCAGGCGCTCGAGTTCGACGGATTTCACCTCGGAGCCGTCCTGCTCGCGCTGGAGGCGGCGCTGCGCCTGCTCGTTGTCATCGAGTGACCGCTCGATCCGTGCCGTGGCGCGGTGGAAGAGGTTGACCTGGCCCCAGAGCACCTCTTCGAGGTCGGGTTCCATACGGGTGTCTTCCAGGGTCGCAACGAGGGCGTCGAAGATGTCCGCGACGGCGACGGCGAGGCGCTGCCCATCGGGCATCGGGCGCGGATCGGGCTCGTCAAAGGGGCGATAGCCATAGAGCTGGAGCTCGTCGAGCGCATGGGCGGTCTGGGATGCGCTATGGGCGGGTTCATACGCGTCGTTGTGGGTGTGGATCGTCATCGGTTTCTTGCCTCCGGGCCTGTCTCGTCCGCGCGTCATCCCGCGCGGCCTTCATGGGCAGACCCGAGCCGTCGGGGCGGTTGCCCCTTCACCCCGGCTTCACCGGGGCCGGAACAGCGTGGAGGAGGTCGGCAGGGAAGCTATTTGTCTCGCGATGCAAAGGCGGCTTTGCCGCCGGCGGAAATAGGTTCCCTGCCGACCTTGCAGGGGCAACCGCTTTGACGGCCTGCCCATCTCTTGAAGGCCGCGCAGGGCTGACGGGTGGATGCGCAAGGCCCGGGATGGGGTGAGGACGACGATCCAGAGCCACGACTGGGATGCTGCCCCCTGCCCCGCGCTCCCAGCCCCCCCTGCGCGATGCAGCTCAGCTGGGCAGGCGATGCCGATCCTCTGGCCCGATCTGACCTGCCAGATGCTGGCGCAGTGCGTCCTTGCCGTTCGCCCGAAGATCATCGTTGAAATCCCCGAGCCGCGGTTCCAGCACCCGCACGCGCACCCCGACCTCGGAGGCTCTGGCGCTCAACCTCCCTGCCGCGCGCTGCCCGGCCGGATCGCGATCGATCGCGATGTAGAGGCGCTTCAGCCCCTCTGGCAGCAGGACCGCCCCGAGGTGACCCGAAGAGAGCGCCGCCCAGACGGGCAGACCTGGGATTGCCTCGGACAGGGACAGCATGGTCTCGATGCCTTCGCCAACGACGAGGATGTCATCCTGCGGGGTCAGCCTGACAGCATTGCCGAGGAGGTGACCCATAGCCCGACGCTCTGGATTCACTGCCGCCTTCCCCTGTCCGTCAGGCGCCAACCAGGTGCGATGCACGCCCTGCACGGCCCCTGCCCCATCGGTAACCGCCGCGATCATCGCCGGTCTGGGGATGCTCCGGGTCTGCCCCTCTTCCCGATGCCAGCACTTCGGGTGGAAGCGTAAGGCGCCTTTCGCCCCGAAGTGGGTGATGCCACGGGAACGGAGGTAGGTCTCCGCAAGCGTGCCTGTGATCGGGTTCGAGGCAGCAAACAAGCGCGCCGCCGCCGCAGGAGTGCCACCGGGCGCCTTGGCCTTCCTCGGCTCTTGCCTATCCGGGACGACCGGCTGCGGACGGCCAAGATGCGCTCGGGCCTCGGCGAGAAGGTCGGGGAAGCGCGTGATCCCCGTCCGGGCGCGGATGATGTCCAAGAGATCGCCATGCTCGCCTGTGGCCCCATCCGTAAACTTGCCCGCTGCCCCTGGCCCCGACGTGGGCCCGGTCAACCGCACGAAGAGCGAGCGGCCAGGATTGTTTTGCAGGTCACCCACGATCCAGTAGGATCCTTCCCGTCGTCCGGCGGGAAGGTAGGCACGACAAACGCCTTCGGCATTTTCTGCCAGATCGCGCACGAGGTCTTCGGTCTCGGAATACATGGGTTAACAACCTCCGCGATCATGTAGCCTTGCGACAGGACAACGTGCAAGCAGACGATCCAGTATCTCGACACCATCGGCGTCGGTCGGGCAGAACAGCCGAAGCTTCCAACTGATGATCTCCGAGAAGAAGCCATCGGCCTTGAGCCGATCCTTGGCTGCCTCCGAGAAGCCCGACAGTTCGATCCGGTTCGCGCCCATGACGCGCGAGCGGTGCAATTCCATCCCTTCCGACAGGCGCACCACGGTCTTGCCCTCCAGAACGAGGGCATGGACCTGTGCGGCCGAGAGCTTGGGCGCATCGGCGGCCAGCGTGGTCGCGACCCAGGCAGGCGAGACGCGGCGGCCGATGATGCGCTGCCCGTCATCGGTCTGCAGGCGGTAGACGCGAGTTTCATCCTGGGGAAGCTGCTTCCAGATCGGCAGCAGCAGACCTCCCACGATGTGCAGCGTGGAGTCCGAAAACTCCGGCACCTCGGCCAGTTCCGCAGTCCACGCCGCTGTGAAGGCCGCGCGGTCGGCCTCGAGCCAGTGGGTGTCCTCCATGATCTTTGCCGGGACTGTGCTGGCATCGGTCGGGCGGATCAGGCGCAGGCGCGGCTCGATGGTCCCATCTTCCAGCATGTGACTGGTGGCGGGAACCTGCACGGCAGCCCGGCCCGAGCGGCTGTTGACCAGAAGCCGCGCCTGCAGGTCATCCAGCCATTCGAGCGCATCGGCCAGCGAGGTAGGCGTGTTGCGGCGCTTTTCCGCGATGGTCAGCAGCTGGGTTTCCGCGCCGGAGCCCGGATGGGTGTAGATGACCTGTACGTCGGTCACCCGGAAGCTCTCGGCACGGAGTGTCTCGAGCCCGAGATCATAGACCCCGGCGGCGATGGCGCCCTCAATTCTCTGATCGAGCAGCTCCTCGAAACCCGCGAACAGCACGGCCTGCATGTCGATCGTCAGCGCCAGCAGGCGATTGAGGAAGGTCGTGATCGGCGGCAGGTCATCCTTCAGCCCGTTGTCATCGGTCAGGCTGAGCCCGGTCGCATCCTCGAAAGCCCCGAGCGAACATCCGGCCAGATCGCCGCGATAGATGCGGCGGTAAAGCTGGCGCAGGGCGTCGCGGGCGTAGGGCGACTCGAGGTTGTCTTCGGGCCGGAACAGCCCTTGCCCGCCGGTCTGGCGCTGGCCACGCGTTATAGCGCCAAGCGTGTCGAGACGTCGCGCAATGGTCGACAGGAACCGCTTCTCCGCTTTGACATCGGTGGCCACCGGCCGGAACAGCGGCGGCTGCGCCTGGTTTGTCCGGTTGGTGCGGCCCAAACCTTGAATCGCCGCGTCTGCTTTCCAGCCGGGTTCCAAGAGGTAGTGGACCCGCAGGCGCTGGTTCTTCGCCCCGAGATCGGCGTGATAGCTGCGCCCGGTGCCGCCGGCATCTGAGAAGATCAGGATACGCTTTTCGTCATCCATGAAGGCTTGGGTCTCCGTGAGGTTCGCGGCTCCGGCCCGGTTCTCCACCACGAGCCGTGCCGAATGCCCTTCGCCCTTCCGCACGATGCGCCGCGAGCGCCCTGTGACTTCGGCCACGAGATCGGTGCCGAAGCGCTGGACGATCTGGTCGAGTGCACCCGGCACGGGCGGAAGCGAAGCCAGTTTCTCAATCAGCGCGTCACGACGCCGGACGGCTTCGCGGCACTCCACCGGTTGGCCGTCGCGCGTGACGGGGCGCGACGAGAGGTTGCCCTCGCTGTCAGTGAAAGGCTCGTAGAGCTGGACCGGGAAAGTATGGGCGAGGTAGTCTAGGACATACTCCCTGGGAGTGATGTCACAGCGGATATCGTCCCATTCGTCGGTTGGGATCTCCGACAGGCGGCGCTCCATGAGCGCCTCGCCCGTCGAGACGATCTGGATGACGGCGGCATGGCCTGCCGCCAGATCCCCCTCGATGCTGGAAATCAGCGTGGGGGTCTTCATCGAGGTGAGCAAATGGCCGAAGAAACGCTGCTTGGCGCTCTCGAAAGCCGACCGCGCGGCGGATTTCGCCTGACGGTTCAGCGTGCCCGACCCGCTCGGCCCGTCGGCCGCGCCGGAAATGTTCGCTGCTTCCAGCGCTGCGGTCAGGTTATTGTGGATGATGGCGAAGGCCCCGGCGTAGGCATCGTAGATGCCGCGCTGCTCGGGCGTGAGCGCATGTTCCAGCATCTCGTATTCGACACCGTCATAGGACAGCGACCGCGCCGTATAGAGGCCGAGCGCCCGGAGGTCGCGGGCCAGCACCTCCATCGCCGCGACACCGCCAGCCTCGATGGCTTCCACGAATTCCGACCGGGTCGCGAAGGGGAGTGAAAGATGGTGCCCCAAAGGGGCAGGCGAAGCTCCAGTGGAGCTTTGCCAATCCTGAACGCCCGGAGCGCAAGCGAAGGGGCCCCCGCCCCAAAGTCCGAGACGCTGAGCATAGGCGAGGTTGTGGACCGTCGTCGCGCCCGTGGCCGAGACATAGACTACGCGGGCATTCGGAAGTTTGTGCTGCAGGCGCAGACCCGCCCTGCCCTGCTGCGAGGCCATGGTATCGCCCCGCTCGCCTTTGCCGCCGGCCGCATTCGCCATGGCATGGCTTTCGTCAAAGAGGATCACCCCATCGAAATCCGCCCCGAGCCAGTCGACGATCTGGTCGACGCGGGATTTCTTGGCACCCCGTTCTTCCGAGCGCAGCGTCGCATAGGTGGTGAAGAGGATGCCCTCGGTCAGAGGGATTTCGCGCCCTTGTGCGAAACGCGACAGCGGCGTCACCAGAAGCCGCTCCTGGCCAAGCGCCGACCAGTCGCGCTGCGCGTCCTCGAGGAGCTTGTCGCTTTTCGATATCCAGAGCGCCTTGCGGCGGCCTTGGCACCAGTTGTCGAGCAGGATCCCAGCCGACTGGCGGCCCTTGCCCGCGCCGGTGCCATCACCGAGGAAGAAACCCCGGCGGAAGCGGACGGCGTCAGCGGCATCGTCGGGCGCGGCCGAGACCATGTCGCCGGTCTCATCGACGATCCAAGACCCTGCGAGATATGCGCCATGCGCCTCCCCCGCGTAGATGACGGTCTCGAGCTGCGCGTCGGACAGCAGGCCGTCGCGCAGGATGGTCGCCGGAAGCTTGGGGCGATAGGAGGTTTTCGGAGGTGCGACAGAGGCCATGGCCGCCGATTGCACAAGCTTGGTCGGGTGCGATGCGGCGTCTGGGATGTCGATAGCCTGCAGACGGAAGGTCTCGTAGATCGCGTCGGACAGCCGTGCGGCGTCTTCGTCCTCGGCGGCGTCGCGGAGTGCGTAGTTTAGTTCCTCGGCCTCGATCGGTGTGTCTGATTTCGCCGGTTGAGCCGCAGAGGTCGCGCGCGATCGGTTGACGGGCTTGCATGTTGTGGGGGCAGGATTTCCCGGGAAGAGGGGAGAGTGGCCCAGACCCGCATTTGCGGCCCGTTCCATCTCGAGGCGCGGCGGAACCTCGGCAGTGACCCGGGACATCAGATGTGCCACGTCCGGGGATGTGGGTTGGCGCAGGTCTGCGGTGATGCCTCCCGGCTCGCCGCCGCGGCATTTATCGAAGACAGAAATCCGCGTCTCGAAGCTGGTGCCGTGCTTGGCGAAAGCTGCGCCCGACACCGCGCCGGTGAAGATGAGATGGGCCGTCTCGGTCAGACGGCCGAAGGTCTCGGCCCAGGCCGGCGCATCCGGCGCGAAACCGGCTCCGGTGATGGCGACGAGCCGTCCGCCGGGGGCCAGACGCGCGAGGGCCGAGCGCAGATGCCGGGCCGTCGCCTTGGTCGACCGACCATCGACATTGGCTTGGGCCGAGAAGGGCGGGTTCATCAGGATGACGCTCGGGCTTGAGGAGGCGTCGAGATGATCGTCGATCTGCGCGGCATCAAACCCCGTGACCGGTCGGCCCGGGAACAGCAAGCGAAGAAGGTCGGCGCGGGTGTCCGCCAACTCGTTCAGCGCGAGGCTGCCGCCCGCGATCTCTGCGAGGATCGCCAGAAGCCCGGTTCCGGCGGACGGCTCGAGGACGAGATCGAAGGGCGTGATCTGTGCTGCCGCCAGTGCGGCGAGCCCCATGGGCATGGGCGTGCTGAATTGCTGAAAGCGCTCCATATCTTCCGACCGCCGGGTGTGCGTGGGCAAGAGGTCAGCCACCTTGGTCAGGATCGGCAACAGCGCCGCAGGCGAGCCGGCCCGGGTCAGCAGCGCACGGCCGAACTTCCGCAAGAACAAGACCAACGCCACCTCGCCTGCCTCATAAGCGAGCTTCCAGTCCCAGGCACCGGTCGCATCGGAACCGCCAAAGGCGCGCGCCATCTCGAAGCGCAGGCGCAGCGCGTCGATCTGAAGCCCTTGCGCCAGATCGGGCTGCAGCGCTTCGGCAACAGCAACGATCGCAGAGGCAGGATTTGCTGCCAACGAGACAATGGGCGCAGGCAAGGACGCCTGCGCAACAGGGGCAAGATGGGTCATCGGGAAACTCCGGAATGAAGGACAGGATCAGGCCCGGACACCCTCTCTCGGGCAGCCTCGGACCTGATCTTTCCCGGCCCCTCTCTCCCTCTCGCACCAAGGTGTTCCCGACGCTTGGCTTGATTTTGTTCTTGTTATGTTCTATGCTCAGAGCCAAGCCAGAAAGGGGGGTTCCACCATGGAAAGCACCAAGCACGCCCTGCCCGTAACGCCCAATCAGATTGCCTATGCGCGGTCGCTCGCCCTGCGCAACCGGACGCTCCTGCCCTGGGAGGTTCAGCAAGACCGGCGATCTTTGAGCGCCTGGATCGAGGCTCAGGCCCGGCTGAAGCCGGTATCGGACATGGACCGGCTGCCCACGTCCAAGCAGGTAGCCTTCGCTGAGAAACTCGCCCAGATCAAACGGCGCGCCGTTCCGGACGAATGCTTCCGCGACAAGCGGCTCATGTCCAAGTGGATCGACGGGAATAAGTGAGCACCGCACCGGCTAGTGACGCTCTGTGCGATCGTCCAGCTTTTTGCCACATCATAGTTTGGCAAACCGAGCGCAGCTGCCAACCTGTAGGTTGGCAGACTGGCCCTTCGGGACATCAGCCTCGGTCAAGCTCCTGTCCGAAGGACCAAGGTCTGGTTCCGGCGGCACGCCGGGATGTGCACCGCTGCGACCTTCGGTAACCACCGCAAGTCGTAGCCGTCTCTCAACCCAGCGTCTTCAGATCTCCCTCCCCTTGGGGCTAGTCCCTAGGTGTTCAGTCCCGGCATCTGGTGGATCGGGTTCAAGATGAATCTGTCCGGCTCTGATGTCCAGATCTTGCAGATGTATTCGTAGGGTGTGAGCCCGTTGAGGGTCTTGAGCCGGCGCGCGAAGTTGTATGCTGCCATGAAGTCCGAGAGGTGCGTTTGCAGCTGATCATGGCTTTCGTAGTGGAAGCGTTTGACGGTGGCCTCCTTGATCGTGCGGTTCATCCGCTCGACCTGTCCGTTGGTCCAGGGATGGTTGGGTTTGGTCAGCCGGTGCTCAATCCCGTTGGCCTCACAGATCATGTCGAAACGCATGGGCCGAGAATAAGCAGTGTTCCGGTTCCGAGGCTGCTCAGCGAACTGAATGCCATTGTCGGTGAGGACAGTGTGAACCTGATATGGCACGGCTTCGAGCATGTGTTGCAGGAACTCCCAGGCCGTCTTCCTGTCTGCTTTCTCGACGAGCTGGGTCACCGCAAACTTGCTCGTGCGGTCGATGCCAACGAACAGGAAGAGCTTTCCTTCAGCAGTCTGCACTTCGGCAATGTCTATGTGGAAGAAGCCGATCGGGTAGCGTTTGAACTTCGACCGCCTCGGTTTGTCGCCCTCGACGTCAGGCAAGCGTGAGATACCATGCCGCTGTAGACAGCGGTGCAGCGCCGAGCGTGTCAGGTGCGGGATAGACGGCTGAAGGGCATAGAGGCAGTCATCAAGCGGCAGCAGCGTGTGGCGCCGAAACGCGACGATGGCCGCCTCCTCAGCCTCCGTGAGGACCGTCGAACGTGGCTCCTTTGGGCCGGTCTTGAGATCATCGACCGTCTGCCGTTTACGCCACTTCGCAACCGTCTTTGGGTTGATCCCTAACTCCCGGCTCAGCGTCGCGAGCGAAGCTTGCGATCGCTGTATTGCTGCTCTGACGGCGTGCGTGGTCGTGGCGCTTCCGTGACGAACCTGTCCCATAGGGCATCCTTCCATTCCTTCGAAAGGATCACACCATCAAACCGTGGGATCAAACACCCTAAGTTCTTTGGAAATGGTGAGATAGGAGCGTCCATAACGCAGGAAAAGCATTTTCATCAAAGAAAACTGTAGATGTATCTTTGAAAATCTGTCACTTTAGGTATCATGGACACCGCAAGGTCACAGAATCTGAAGAAAGTGCTCGATGCCGTACCCGCCGGGTATCTGGTCGACGCGGCATGGCTCGTCTCGCAGGGCATCGCCTATGAGAGCTTCCGTGACTATGTGAAACGCGGCTGGCTGGAGCGCATCGCACGCGGTGTCTTCCGCCGACCAGTCCCGAATATGCAGGCGTCCAACAGCATCGACTGGAAGACCTGCATCCTTTCGATGCAACATATAATGGGTCATGATCTGCATGTCGGGAGCACAACGGCACTCGGTGAACAAGGACATGCCCATTACCTCCGCCTGGGGGAAAGCGCTCCAGTCTGGGTCTATGGGGACAAGGTCCCGAACTGGCTGATCAAACTGCCGACGGATGCCCCTTTCAGTATCCGCCCCCGTTCCTTGTTCACCGATCCGAAGCTGGGCGTGATCGAGGGCAAGAATTCTGGCCTGCCATGGGACTGGGGTCTGACGATGTCGACGCCGGAGCGCGCAATCCTGGAAGCCATGGACGAGTTGCCCCACCATGAGAGTTTCCACACGCTCGACATGGTCTTCGAGAGCCTGACAACCCTGCGCCCAAGGCTGATTTCCGACCTCCTGCAAGCGTGCCAGAAAATCAAGGTCAAGCGCCTGTTCTTCGTCTTCGCGGACCGCCACGATCATCCCTGGCGCAAACGGATCGACCCGCAGGCATTCGACCTCGGCAGCGGCGACCGAGCCTTGATCCAGGGCGGCAAGATCCACCCGCGCTATCGGATCATGGTGCCAGAAGAATTCGTGAAACCGGAGGCCGAAAATGGCGCGTGAGACCTATGAAGCCCAGGTTGCGCTCCTGGTGCGCGTCCTGCCCAATGTCGCGGGCGAAAGCGTCTTCGCGCTCAAGGGCGGGACGGCCATCAACCTCTTCCACCGCGACCTGCCTCGGCTGTCGGTCGACATCGACCTGACCTACCTGCCAATCAAGGAACGCGCCGAGAGCCTGGACGAGATCAACGCCGCGATGGATCGCATCGCGGCTTCCATCGAGACCGGAATCCGAGGCGCGAAATCTCAGCGCATCCAAGGGGGCGGCGGCGGAGCCACCCGGCTCCTGGCGCGCCTCGGGAATGCCGAGATCAAGATCGAAACCTCGCCCGTGACCCGGGGCGTAGTCCACGACCCGGAAGTCCGGACCGTATCTGCCGCCGTGGAGGATGCCTATGGCTATGCCGAAATGCAGATCGTCTCGTTCGAGGACCTGTTCGCGGGAAAGCTGCACGCCGCCCTGGACAGGCAGCATCCCCGGGATCTCTACGACGTCACACTCCTCTACGAAAACGAGAGCCTGACGCAGGACCTGTTCCACACCTTCCTGATCTATGTCGCCAGTTCGCCGCGACCGGCGCATGAGCTGCTCGATCCGAACCTGATCGATCTCGAGCAACCCTACGCGCGGGAATTCGAAGGCATGACCAGAACACCCGTCCCGCTCGCTACGCTTTTGGCGACGCGCCTCAAGTTGGTCGCCGATCTGCAATCGAGGCTCGATGACAAGGCGAGGCAGTTCCTCCTGACGCTTCAGGACGGCGAGCCTGACTTCGCGGCGATCGACCGTTCGCAGGCCGCTGACCTACCGGCCGTGAAGTGGAAACTTCTCAACCTGAACAAACTGAAGCGCGACAACCCCGAAAAGCACGCAGCGCAGCGCGACGCCTTGTTGAAGCTCCTGGGTTGAGCCACGGCCATCACCGTCGTGAGGGGCGCTTTGCGTTGGCCGTCCTCATCGCGTCGATGGGAGGCGCCGAAGACGGGTGAACTCAGTCGGCGCTTCCAAGCCCTGTGTTTCGCTGAAATGACCGCGTTTTCGCCCGACGAAAGGCAGAGCGCAGTGCTTCGGTCGGCAAAGGCGGCGAGTCCATCGCTTCAAAGAAGTGCGCATGGTCGATCTGCTTGAGATCGGTGCGGTCAGGGCTTTCAATATCAGGCGTTGCCATCCTTATAGGCCTCCGGGGCAATTACGGTTTTGCGGATTAGCTGACAGCCGCAATCGAGTAGTGCGGTGTCCCATCCCAAACAAGATCCCAAGACGCGCCCGGACGAACGTTCTGAATTGCGTGGGGCTCGAAGCAGACCAGGCAATTCCCGCCCGGTGCAGGAGCCCGGACCGAAGGGTAAATCAGGCCCTTGGATCCGCCCCGACGCAGATGCTGTGCCAGGCTTTGGCCCTCGGGATACCCGACAGCCGGATCCGGATGCAGCGCCGGATGACCTGCCTCATCGGTCATGTCGTTGAAGACGCCGATGAAGTCGGCCAGCAATTCCACATAGCGGGCGCTGTCGTGGAAGCTGCCGGTAAAGCCGAGTTCGCGTGTGCGGTGCCAGGCCACTTCGCTGACAGAAACCATCACATCCCATGCGCAGTACCAAGCGCCGCGCTCCTCGGCGTTGAAGCGGTTTCCGCCGGCGCGGGTGTAAGTGAAGGCTGCGTTGACGTGACTGTCCCCATAGATGCGCAGATCGCGGCTACGGCGTTGCCAAGCGAGTTCGCGCGGGTCCAGATGTGGGTTGCGCCCGCGTTCGGCCTGTAGACGTCCACTGGTCAGGCCCTCGATCTCTGCCAAGATCTCCATCTCGTCATCGGTATCGACGAGACCGCGCAGGGATGGCGGCTTGTGGTAGGTGGCAGGCAGGAGACGAACGAGACCGCGATCTGAAACCTCGGTCTGCTTCATGCCCCACCACGCAACGCATCGAGATAGGTCCGCACCGCGAGGATCTGCGGCAAGCCACCTTCGATGGCGGTGTCAACCGGACGGCTGCCCCCGAACAGCGGGCCGGTGTTCGGTCGGGTGAACCAGCTTCGCGCGAGCGGCTCGGAGAAGTAGAGTTCGAGCGACTTGTAGATGCCGATCACCGCACTGAGCCGCAGAAGCTGATCCTTGGTCAGTTCCCCCGCGAAATCCGGCTTCTTGGCGCGCTTCCATGTGCTCTCTGACATGTCAGCAAGGCCAGCCGCTTCCTTCAAGTTGAGGCCCCAGGCATCAACCACGCGCGCGTAAGCCTTCAACGCAACGGCGTTGACCTGTGCGGGTTCCCGGATTTTCTCTGCAACGTACATGGCGTCCTCCATTGGCTTCAATATAGTCCATATGGACCTACTGTAAAGATCAAATGAACCTTGCACTTTGATCTCTGTTACCCGAACCGCCGCCCTCCTTCCGTGAACGTATACTCATTGACGATGATCCCCTCGTCGATGGCCTCGTCCGAGGTGAGGTGGTCGTATTCGGCTTCAAGCTGGCGGTAGAGCCAGCGGGCCAGATCACGCAGCACCTCGGTCACGACTTCTTCCGCGTCCTCAGTCGGCGGCTGCCAGGTCGCGCTGTCCCGCGTGACGTCGATCGACATGGTATATTCATGGTAATAGCGGCCACGGTGGCTGGCCTCCGCGGCGAGCTGGTAGAAATTCCGCCGCTGAATGGCCTGCAGCCGGTCGACAATTCCATGCAACGTCACATCCATCGGGGCATAGTCCCGGATGCCCGCGGCAGCGCCCTTGGCGTGGGACCAGTAGCCTTCGAAACAGGCCCCGTCGCCCTGACTCCAGAAGCCGGAAAACCAGATGCAGGGCTTGACCCGCGTCCCGCCGCCCATCAGACGGACGGGGGTCGTCTTCAGGCGGATGCCGAGGAGCGCACAGACCCGCTCGAAATCCTCATAGACCGCATCCCACCAATCGTCGTGGGGTCCAAGGTCGCGATACCAGTTGCGGGCCTTCTCCTTGGCGGCATCCGAGAGCTCGGGGAACTGGTAGACAGTGGTGCAGATGATCTCAGGCATCGACGTCCTCCCCGTTCAGCGCCACGACCAACCATTCTTGCGTGCTGGACCAGCCGATGGATTTACGAGCGCCGAGATCGATGGCATGCGCACCGCCGCCAAAGGCGTCGAGGCGCGACCGGGAGCAGGTCAGGGCATACTGGAACCCCCAAAGGCCGGTGAGGTCGAGGTCTTCGGCGAGCCGCAAGACGAAGCGGATGACAGCTTCGACATCGCCGTGTTCGTCGTCGTGGATCCAGAGGCTGCTGCCCTCGGGGGCATCCTGGTGCACGAGATCGAAGCCAGCGACATCTGGGTCGTCAGCGTCCTGATCCGCAGCGCGAAGTTTCTGAAACAGCGCGAGCGCGCGGACGGCCTTGTCGGGGCTGCCGACGTCGAGCAGGCATGAGAAATGGGTGAAGTAATCCGCCATGGGGACCTCCTTAATGGGGAAGACCCGGCCAGGAGGCCGGGCGATCGATTGGGATGAAGGGGTAGTTGGGAACGGTCAGCCGGTCGGCGTGTCGCCCGCCGCCTGTCGTGCGGCATGAGCGCAGAGCATCTGCCGGTAGAAGCGCTTGCGCGCCAGCCGGAGACTGCAAACAGCGCGCGTGTCGGGGTGTAGCGCCCGGACCGCCGCGCGAACCACTGCCAGTCGCGAAGCGGTCGGCGGCAAGCCGAGACTTAGATAAGTGGGATCGGTCATGTCAGCTGACCTCGACCACGGGCGAGACGAGATGCGGATCGACCTGTGCCTCGATCCGTTCGGTCCGACCCATCCAAGGCTCGGGCCGAATGGCCTTCACCCAATCGGCGAAGCTCGGGATGAAGCCGAGGTCCTCCTTAACATGCTGCTCGCCGACCCACCGGGTCGGGATGATGCGTCCGGTGGAGAGCGTAAGCGTCGGACCAAAGATTGTCTCGGCCATGAAGATGCCCTCGGCATGGTGGCGCAACGCCCGGTGCCGAAAATCGGCTGTGATCTCCTTGCTATGGTCGAACCAGGAATGCACGGCGAGGTAATCCTCGACCGTGCCGCCCCATTTCTTCACCGAGGACAGGGCGTGGTGGTAGGGATGTGCCATCGCCGCCCCCTCAGAAATCGTGGGTGGTGAGTTCGGACGAGGTGAAGCGCTCGTTGAACTCAAGGTGAATGGAGCACGCGCGCGCGTCGAAGCAGAATTCGCCATAAGCGCCGTCGTTGTTTTCCCAACCTCCATGGGTGTCAGACAACCAGTCGTAGGCCAGTTGCTCGACGACATCTTCCAGCGAAAGCGCCCGCGTCTCGACCTCCGGGTCGTCCCAGGTCAATGCGGCATAGGCGATCTCGGTCTTGGGGAAAGCAACCTCGGTCTCGCCAGCGTAGGCTTCGATACTTTCAACATGGCCGCTATCGCCATAGCCGTCGAAGCTCACCGTCACATGGGTGATGCCCGCGGCAGTCAGGCCATCGAAGAGGCGCTCCTTGTTGGCCGGACGCAAAGCTGCGATGCGCGCGTCACGCTCGGACTGCCGAGCCAGCACGGCGGCGAAATCAATCTTGGACGGCGCCATCGGCGCGGCCAGGGTGGGTTCGATCTTGGACATTGGAAACTCCGAAATGAGCGAAAGGATCTGAACCCCGAGGCTCTCTCTCGTCCTCCTAGGCTCACATCCTCCCCTGCCCTTCTCTGACTCTCGGGCGTCACGCCGCGATCTGCAGTGCGCGAGACGCGAAGACACGCCAGAGCGGATCGACAAGACGGGCATCGAGAACGTCGGCGTGGTGCCGCAGCCGTCGCGCGAGGCCATGTTCATGCCACTCGGCCGCTCGTATGGCATGCGCGCGGGTCTGGCTGGCCTCGGACACGACGGCGCGGGCTTCGGCGGCATCCGAGACCGGGTGGCACCATGCGACCCCGCCATCATTGGTAGCGCCGGCCAGAACGAGGCGGCCCTCCCTATCGAGGATCGCCAGGATGCGCGGCGCGTCTTCAGGGGTGACATTTTCGGCGTGAACGACTGCCCCCTGCATGGCTTCGGCCAGCGTGGCAGACCGCTCCAGTACATTGGGGTGTGCCTGCCCTGACATGAGAGCTGCGGGCGCATGGCAAGCCGTCGTGAGCGCAAACGGCAAGTCTTGATCTGCAAGAACGGTCAGGAAGCTCGGCGGCAAACCTGTCTTCTGTGTTTCCGGCTGAGTTTGGAGAGGAAGGTCGAACATGGGCATATCTCCGACGGTGCGGAGAGCCTCTCTCCCCGCTTCAAACCGTCAAAGACCAACCCCCCGCCCTCTTCCTCGGAAGGGTGACGGTGGCAGGCTCGCAAGGCGCGTCACAGCTTGCCCTGGGCCCGCAGGCTCAGTTCCGTCCCGGCACCGACGATGATGTGGTCATGCAGCGTCAGGCCTAAAAACTTACACCCCTTCTGGATCTCCCCGGTCATGCTGAGATCGGCCTCCGACGGTGTCGGATCGCCCGACGGGTGGTTGTGGATCAGGATCAGCGCGCTGGCGTTCAGCATCAGCGCCCGCTTGATCACCTCGCGTGGATAGACCGGGACATGGTCGACCGTGCCGGTAGACAAAAGCTCATCAGCGATGATGCGGTTCTTGCGGTCGAGATAGAGGACATGGAAGCGCTCGATGGGACCTCGGACAGTCAGCGCACAATAGTCCATCAGAGCTTGCCAGCTGCCGATGACCGGGTTCTGGCTGAGGTAGCGGCCGAGGATGTCGCGTGCCTCGAGGATGACAGTTTGTTCCTGAGGGGTCATGGGGGTCTCGCTGAATTGCGCACACCGAAGTCCTCTGCCCTCTCGGGGCGGGGCCAGTGGCGTGCATGTTGAAGAGGAAAACGCGACCGCCGCGGATGCAGGCGGCCGCTGTGCCGGGCTTCGCGTCAGCCGACCCGGTCGAGGAGCTTCTTGGCGCGCCCTTCCATATCAAGGCGGGCATCCTGCTGAGTCTTGTCGCGCGCAAGCCGGGTAATGCCCTGTACGAAGTCGAAGATGCTCTCGGGCGGGCGACCTTCCTCCATCAGCACCTTCTCGATGATCTTGCCGGATTCGGCCTTCGAGAAACCCCGTTTGCGCAGGAAATCCGCGCGGTCTTCGTCGCTGCGCGCCACGACCTGCTGCCGCGCGGCCTTGATGCCGTTCACGAAGCCCTGCGGTGAGGAATTGGCAAACCGCGTCAGCGCCGGAGCCGCCTCATGGGCGAAGCGCGAGGCGGCGTATTTCGAGTGGCGGATCTTGATCTCCTGGAAATCCTCGACGCCCCAGAGGTTGCGGTTCTGGCACACCGCCCGAAGGTAGAAGCTCGCCATGCCGAGTGTCTTGGCACCGACCTCGGAATTCCAGCAATAGAAGCCCCGGAAGTAGAGGTCGGGAGAGCCGTCCGCCAGCTTGCCCGCCTCGATCGGGTTGCGATCGTCGACCAGGAACAGGAAGACATCGCGGTCAGACGCATAGAGCGTGGTCGTATCGCGGCTGATCTCGACATCGGGGTTATAGACTCCGGTCGACCAGTCGAGCACGCCCGGCACCTTCCAACGCGTATCGCCGGTGCCATTGCCCGCGATCCGCTGCACCGCCTCGACAAGCTCGAAGTCATGAATGCGACCGTAGTCGGGACCGGTCACGGCGCGCAGTTCGGTCCGGCCGTCTTCCGTCTCGAAAGTCTTCACCTGCTCGGCGCGGTGGTTGGTCAGACCGTACTGCAGGTTGATCCCCGCCAGTGGCGCGGGCAACTGGCGCAGGTACGACGCCGGAGCGCCGACGATGCTGGCAAGCTGGCCGAAGGCCCAATGCGTGGGTGCGACCGGTTCATGCGCTTTCGGCAGCATCAGATGCAACCGCTCGGGGTTGTCCCGCGCGGCCTCGACGCGGATATCCGCCGTCTGCACCACACGGCTGCGGCTGCGTTCGGAGCGGCTTTTCACACTGGCCCAGAGATCATCGAGCGACAGATACCTCTCATCATCGGGCCGGTTGAACCATTCGGACGACACCCGCCCGTTCCGCTCACCCCGGCTCGCGTCCACCTTCCAGCCACCAGCCCGCGCCGGTGCGACCGGATCCAGAACTTCCACAACACCCATCGGTATTCCTCCGTGACAGGCGCCGGGAGCCACTCTCCCAGCCCTCAACCCGTCACCGGAAAACCGGCCAACCTCAAACTCTCTCGGGCAAACGGCGCTAAGTCGGAGGCGCCGCACGCCCGCAACTCGCTGGTGTTGACCTGCGTTCAAAAATGGCAGAGTTTAAACATGGCCTTTCTCGCAGGCCGGTGTGCCCGCCACGCGAAGCTTTGCAGCGATCTTGATTTCGAACAGCAGACCTCATGCCATCGGCGGGTCTGATTAGCAGCGGGCACCTAGTCAGATCCGGCTTGGACATGGATCATGACAGAGAACACTAAGCTTAAGACTTTGAAACTCCTGGCGAAGCGTTACGCTAGGGCGACGGGTCATCCACAGCACGTAGCGCTCGACTTTGTTGCCAGTCGAATGGGCTTTGCTCATTGGAATGCGTTGACAGGCAGCGCCAAAGGAGAGTGGGTTCCCTCCGAAGCACAAGTTGCCACGATCAAGGCCTTCGTGGAACGGATCACTTCCTACGAGGGTGCGACCTTCGACCATATCTTCGGAAGCCCCGATGCCGTCACTCGAGGAGAAGTACGGGGGCATCCATACGAACTGAAAACAATGCTTGGTGACGTCCGCATGGATGGTGAGGGTTGGCAGATCGTGCTGCCAGAAAACCCTTTGGCCGCCCCTCGTGTCGAGATCGACATCAAGCATGCCCAGACCAGCCCGATGAACGATCGCGTGCTACGTGAAGAAGCCATCGGGATTGCGAGGGAATTGATGCAGAGCGTCAAGGCGCAGCGATTTGCCGATTGGCCACGGCGCGCCACAAAGCCGGATGCGGAAGGAAATGTGCGGCACCCGTTCTTGGAGATGGAGGAATCGAACCTCTGGTACTGCCTTCACTGCAACTCAGAGATCACCGGCCCACAGATCGCTGGAAACCAATGGCACTGTCCCAGCTGCGGCGCATCACCAATCAACATTCTTCCAGAAGCCTTCTGGCTGGGACCGAACGATGAAAAACCAGTGCCAGTCCAATCCCGCGCCGAAAGGCAAGAGATTGAACCCATCGTGTCAGTTATAGATCCGCGGCCAAGGCTTGACCTCAACAATGACCAGGTGACCCATTTGATCCGGGCTGCCCTGTTCGAGGATGCGACCAATGCCAGCGAACGCATGGGAGCAGGTCTGGCCGAAATCTGGGTTGATGACGATCTCGACGTGGTTGTTTCCTTCGAGGATCACTACTGGCCCGAGGACAAGGAGCCGACCGCTGCGATCAAAGTGGCCGCACTGCTTGGGATCGAGATTGAGTTGGAAGTTACTTGGTCGGATCCGTTGTTCGCATGGCCCGGTTTGGGCACCGTGACCCAGAGCACGGCCGAATATACGCGGTTGATGCTCGACGCGTATCGCAGTCACGGCGCGACCAGAACTAAAGACGAAATCTAGCTCGTGCGCATGTTGAACAATTAGGCGCATTCAAGGCGCTCAGCACCGGAAGGCAAGCGTGGGTGCCTTTTCCAGTGGCCCGAAGAGACTTTTAGCCCGGCGGTTTAACCCGCCGGGCCCGAGGGGGAGACCCCGTTCCTCAGAACGGGATCTCGTCGTCGCGGTCGACCAGCTCGGGGTTTTCGTTCTCGGCCGACTTCGGACGGCTCAGGAAGTCGACCTTCTCGGCGATGATCTCGCAGCCGTAGCGGTCGTTCCCCATGCTGTCGATCCACTTGGTGTAGTGAATGCGACCGTGGACGAGGACCTTCATGCCCTTTTCGCAATGCTCCGCGACCGTCTTGCCGAGACCGTTGAAGCAGGTGATGCGGTGCCATTCGGTGTCCATGACACGGTAGCCGTTCTCGTCGCGCATCACACGGCCTTCCGAGAGGCGGGGGCGCGAGGTGGCGAGGCTGAAGTTGGTGATCTTGGTGCCGCTCTGGGTGGTGCGGACTTCGGGGGTCTGACCGATGTTGCCGGCGAGGATGACGATGTTCTGCATGATAAGCTCCTGTGTTTCCTGTCTTCGGGACCGTCCCTTCGACAAGACCCTGAAAAAGCCCGTCGGGTGACGCGTGCACGGTGGACAGCATGGACACCGGACACCCCCAGAGGACCGGGGTGGAGCGGGCAGGACGCCAAAGGCGGCCAACACGGCCCGGACTGACGCGGGGTTGCGCGCAGGAGATCGAACGGGATTAGGGGATTGTCAGTCGAAGGGATGGCCCAGGAGACAGAGAGATACGGGGAGCCCATGCCAGACCATGTCCCCTTGCCCATCGGGACTGCTTTACCCCAAGCCCAGCACGCCGCTAGCGGCCCAAGTGGCTATCACCGGCTCTCGCCCCCCTGCCCTTCCGTGCTGCGGAATGCAGGGCCTTGCCGCGACGGGCTATCGATACCGGAATATTCAGGACACGGACCGCACCAACGGCTGCTTTCGATCTCGACGTACTGTCGCTCAGCGAGCTGAAGAAAATACAGAATGACGTCGCCAAAGCGATTGCCACATTCGAAGATCGGCACAAGGTGGAAGCCCGCGCCAACGTGGAAGCTTCCGCCCGAGACCTCGGCTACTCCCTAGCCTACGGCGACCCCGAACAGCGCACCGACTCCAGCGGTCGCCGCCATGGCGAGTGCACCCCAGAGCGTGACCCTTGCAGCACCTCGAATAACACCAGCACCGCCAGCAGAAGCGCCTAATCCACCAAGAACCGCGAGGCCGAGGATCGTCGACACGGCGACCAAGAAAACGATCCGTGCATCCGGGACGACCAGTGCGACGATCAAGGGCAGCACCGCACCCACGGCGAAGGTCAGCGCCGACACCAAGGCGGCCTGGATCGGGCGGGCTGTCACGGTCTCGGAGATGCCAAGCTCGTCGCGGGCATGCGATCCGAGCGCGTCACGTTCGGTCAGTTGCACGGCCACCTTTTCGGCAAGGTCTCGGTCCAGCCCTCGCTCGACATAGATTTGGGTAAGTTCTTCGAGTTCGGCCTCGGGTGTTTCCGCCAGTTCGCGGGTCTCGCGCGCAAGGTCAGCGTTTTCCGCGTCAGTCTGAGAACTGACTGAGACGTACTCGCCTGCCGCCATGGACATCGCGCCGGCCACGAGGCCAGCCAGCCCCGCTATAAGGACCTCCGGCTTTCCCGATCCTGCTGCGGCGACGCCGACCACGAGGCTTGCCGTCGACACCAGCCCGTCGTTCGCGCCGAGAACGGCGGCCCGCAGCCAGCCGATGCGATGCACCATGTGGATTTCGGAATGCGAGAGGCGGCTCATGGCGTGGCTCCTTGCGCGATGTCATCCTGCCCGGAGGAGACAGCCTTTGGTTTCGGAATAGTGGGTTCATGGGGCGCGATGCGCAGCGCGCGGAGGGCGTTCAGGATCACTGCAACGTCGATGACCTCCTGCAGGAGCGCCCCCTGCACCGGAGTGAGATAGCCGAAAGCCGCCGCGATCATGCCCATGACCGAAAGGCCGATCCCGGCGACAACGCTTTCGACAGCGATGCGGCGCGCGCCGCGCGCGATCTCGATCCCTGGCCCGAGGCGGTCGATACGGTCGACAAGCAGCACGACATCCGCCGCCTCCGCCGAGGCCGCCGCGCCCCGTGCGCCCATGGCGACGCCCACGTCTGCCGCTGCGAGCGCGGGCGCGTCGTTGACCCCGTCGCCCACCATCATCACCGGGCCGTTCTTGCGCTCGGTGAGAACGAGCAACACTTTCTGGTCCGGTGTCAGCCCGGCCCGCAGACCGTCGAGCCCAAGCCCTTCGGTGACACGCTCGGCCACGTCAGCGCGGTCTCCGGTCGCGAGCAGGATACGCGCGATCCCCTCGCGCCGCAGCCCGTCCAGCATCTGGCCCGCGCCGTCGCGCAGGGGATCGGACATGACGAGATGCCCTACCATGTGCCCGTCGACCGCGACAGCAACGAGGACCGAACCAGCGGCGATGGCGGAATGATCGCCGGGCCGCCGTCCGACGCGGGATGCGACGAAGGCATCCCCGCCGACGATGATCTTCCGGCCTTCGACATAGCCGACGACGCCTTCGCCCGGAATCTCCGCCACGTCTGACGGAACGGGTAGAGAGAAGCCCCGCTCCTTTGCGGCGGCGACGATGGCCTGAGCCACGGGGTGCTTGGACGCTTGGTCGAGCGCGGCAGCCAAGCGCAGTATGTCCTCCTCTGCCATGCCGTCGTGGCTGTCGATTGCAACGATCTGCGGCCGTCCGTCCGTCAGCGTGCCGGTCTTGTCGAGGATCAGCGTGCGGATGCGCGCCATCGTCTCGAGCGGCCCCGCTCCCTTGATCAGCACCCCGAAATGCGCCGCGCGCGACAGGCCTGCGACCAGCGCGACCGGCACGGCCAGGATCAGGGGACATGGCGTTGCGACGACAAGCACGGCGACGGCCCGGATCGGATCGCCGGTGAACCACCATGCCGCGAAGGCGATGCTGACCGTGACGGCCAGAAACCCCAGCGACCAACGGTCGGCCAGTCGCGACATGGGCGCCTTGGAGGCCTGCGCCTCTTCCACCAGCCGGACGATCCCGGCATAGGTGCTGTCCTTGGCCTCGTGAGTTGCGATCAGGTCGAAGGCTTCGCCCGCATTGGTCGATCCGCTCATGGCCTCGGCGCAGTAACGGAGCCGGACGGGCAGGGATTCCCCCGTCAGCGCCGAGGTGTCGACGAAGGCCGTCTCTGAGCTCAAGGTGCCATCCACCGGCACCACGTCGCCCTGCCGGATCAGAAGGCGGTCGCCGGGCGCAATTTCGTTCAGCGGCACTTCCTCCAGCCCGCCATTCCGGTGTCTTGTCGCGGTCCGGGGCACACGGGACAGCAGGTCGTGCATTTCACGGCGGGCACGCCCTTCCGCGAAGGCTTCGAGGAAGGTGCCGCCGGAATACATTACGGCGACCACCGCCGCGGCGAGGGTCTCGCCGAAGACGAGCGCCGCCGACATGGAGAGCGCGGCGACAATATCGAGGCCCACTTCGCCGGAACGCAGGCTGCGCAGGATCTCGACCACGAGCGCGGCGAGCGCGGGAACGACGCCCGCGATCCAGACCGCGTTCGCGACGTCGGGTTCGCCGGAAAAGTAGAAGGCAAGTCCCGCAATCAGGCCGGTCGCGGCAATGAGCAGGATAGCGGTCTTGAAGCGGTCGGTCCGTGTCGTTTCCATGCGGCTCATCTCCCCTCGGCTGAGGCGATTGCCGCTGGCTCTTCGGAAAATAGTCGTCCGACTCCCACGCCCCTTACGTTGACAACATCATCGCGCAAGAGGAACAGGGCGTCGAGGCCGCTTTGTTTTGCGAGCGTCGCGCCTTTGACCGGCCCAAGCACCATGAGGGCCGTCGCCCAGGCATCTGCCTCTGCACAGCTGCGGGCCACGACCGTGATGGAGGCCGGCGACGCGATCAGCGGCGCTCCCCGCCTCGGGTCCATCGTGTGCGACAGGCGGCGCCCCTGCACCTCGACCCAGTGACGGTAGTCGCCCGAGGTCGCGACGGCGGCATCCTGAAGCGCGAGGATCGAATGCGGCGTCCGGCGCTCGGCGTCCGGCGCCTCGACCGCGATGGTCCAGGCTTCACCGTCCGGCCTGAGGCCCATTGCACGCATCTCGCCATCGATCCCGACGAGTCCGTCGGATATGCCTTGATTGCGGAGGATTTCGGCCAGTCGATCCACGCCGTAGCCCTTGGCGATGCCATTCAGGTCCAGCGCGATGGGTGCGGCCTTGCGCACGTGTTCGCCGTTGATCTCGAGCACGTCATGCGCCGGGCGGCGCGAGGCGGCCATCGCGGTGCGGATGCCATCCGGCGCGGCGGCCTCCGGTCCGAAGCCCCAGGCCATCACCGCGTCGCCCATGCCGATGTCGAAGGCTCCACCAGAGGCGCGGCCAATTTCCAGGCCGAGGCGTAGCACCTCGAGCAATCGTGCAGGAACAGCGATCCATTCACCGATCGGTGCCGCGTTGAGCCGCATAAGGTCGCTGTCCGGCTTCCAGGTCGACATCTGTCCGTCCACCTCATCCACGGCCGCCTGCAATGCCGAGCGGACCGGCCCCGGGTCGAAACCGGGGTCCGCGAATAACAGCGCCGACCACCTCGTGCCCATCGTCGGCCCGTTCAGCGCGATGCGCGCCCGCTCAGTAGACATCTTCGACATACCGCCCCTCCGCCTTCAGGACTGCTGGTGTCAGCCCGGCCGGCGCGAGGATCTCGGCCAGCGCCTCGGCCACGCCGGCGGCCATGTCTCGTCCGCCGCAGACCATCACGCGCGCCCCATTGCGGATGAGCTCCGCGACCTGAGTGGCCTCGCTGCGCAGCGCGTCCTGGACGTAATGGGGACGCGCCCCGCGCGAGACGGCCGTGACCAGCCGGCTTACACGCCCTTCGTCCTGCCATCCGGGGAACTCCTCGCCGTAGAAGAAATCGCTGTCGGGATGGCGCATGCCGAAGAACAGGTGGATCGGCCTGCGGCGCGTATTGCCGCGCACAAAGCCCGCTAGCGGCCCGATGCCGGTCCCCGCGCCGATCAGGATCAGGGGCGCCCGGCTTCGGCCCGGACGGAAGCCGGGGTTGGGGCGCAGGAAGGCGCTCACCGTGTCGCCAGGTTCCAGCGCTGTGAGCTGACCCGAGCAGAGCCCGCCGGGATGCTTCTTGACCACGATCTCGATGAAGCCGTCGCGGCGCCCAGAGGCGAGCGAATAGAGCCGCGGGACGGTCCCGCCTTCGGGCAGAATGCCGATCAGGTCACCCGTCTGGAACCGTGCGAACCCGCCCCCGAGCAGCCGTTGCCCGAGCGAGACGCGGGGAAACGCGAAGCGGAGGATGGCGGTCGGGGCCTGCACCTCGGCGCCGTAGTCGCGGCGCGAGACGAGGGTCAGCGTGGTCGTTTGCGGCTGGACCGGCTGGTGCGTCAGTTCGAGTTCGATCCCGAGAGCGTCTCCGAGCGCCCCGCCCCAGCGCGCGAAATCCTGCGGCGATTGCCGGTCGATTGTGTCGAGCGGCAGAAGCTCGGGCCAGCCCTTCGCCTCTGCCGCAGTCGCGACGGACTTGGCGAAGGCGCAATAGGCCGGAAAGCTGCGGTCGCCGAAGCCGAGCACTGCCAGAGGAATGTCCGGCGCGCGGTCGGTCGCGTTCAGCCGGTCGAGAAAGCCCTTCGCCGAGGCCGGCGCCGCGCCGTCGCCATAGGTCGCGGCCAGCAGGATGATCCGCCGGGCGTTGGTGTAGCGCTCAGGGCCGAAGCCCGACATCGGGCCGACATGGACGCTCTGCCCGGCTTTCGTCAGCGCGGCGTGCAGCGTCGCGGCAAAGCCCCAGGTGCTGCCGCCCTCGCTGCCGACAAGCAAGATCGTCTCGGCGCGTCCGGCGGGCTGGTTGCCCCGGATGCGTGGTCGCCCGGGCCGCCCGGCGAGCCAGACCAGCACGCCGGTCGCGCCCATGGCCGGCACGCCGAGCGCCATGAGCCCCAGCACGAGCCCCAGCGTCGCCGCACCCTGTCCGGTGTGCAGCATGTAGATGGTCTCCGAGACGCGCTCCCACCCGGTCAGGTCGGCCCAGGCCAGCAGCGCCCCGTCGCCCTGATCGAGATATCCGGTGCCCCGGTCGGTCTTGAGCGTGAATACGTCTGTTGCGTCGCCGGGATAGGGAAAGCTCAGCTCGCGCAACTCGGCGACCGGCGTTCGCCGAAGCGTGGGCATCCGGCCCGGAGCGAAGCCGGTCTCCCCACTGACCTCGGCAGGGGCGACCGGCAGGACGCCTCCGTCCGGCAGGAGATCGAAGGTAGACGCCGTCATCCAAAGCGCGGTCGTGGAGGACAGGACGAGGCCGACAACGGCGATGCGTGCGATCTCGGCGTGCAGCCGCCCGGCAAGCGGTCCGCGCAAGGGTGAAAACCAGCGTCGCCAGCCGCCCACCCGCCGCGCGACCAGCGTCGCGCCGGAGAGCGAGAGGATCAGCATCGCGGCCGCCCCTGCGGCCATGGCGATGCGGCCGCCGTCCCCGAGGAACAGCGAGCGGTGCAGGTTGGTGAGCCAGCGTTCGGCCTGGTTCGGGTCGGCCGAGGCTACGCCCTCACCCGTCGCCGGGTTGATTACGGCGGCACCCGGCGCGCCCTGATCGAACCAGTAGGCAGTGATCCGACCGGAGGGCGACCGGCGGATCTGCTCGACGCCCGGATAGACGGCCTGGATGCGGTCCGCGAGAGCGGCTACGGTCAGTCCGGCTTCCGCCTGCGGCGCGGCGATGCGCTCGGCCGCAGGGAAGACCGACAGTGCCGCGCCGCTCAGGCCCAGGATGGTGACGAGCGCAAGGGCCAGAAGACCCGGCCAGCGATGGAGTGCACGGATCATGGCCCCACCCTTCACATGTCGTAGGCGAAGCTGGCGATGTACCGGCGCCCGCGCACCGGCGTGCCCGCGCCGTCGGTCGTGAGCGGTACGGCCACCTCGTTCGGACTGTCGCGCATGTCCTCGACGGCCGCGTCGATGTGGAGCGTGTAGCCCGCATCAAAGAGCGCGTCGGCGAGGTCGAGCGTGATCTCGAGCGTGCGGCCCGCGCCGACGCTGGCGCCGGTGATTCCGTTCACCTGCGCGGTGTCGCCGCCGGTGGCGCGGTACCAATCGCTGAGGTGCTCGTAGTACTTGGACTTGCCGCCAGCCATCCAGAGACTGCCGACATAGGCGCCCGAGGTGTCGGTGACGTAGAGCGCGAGATAGGCCCCGTCGCCGCCGTAATTGTTGAGGGTCGTGGTGAGCGTCACCGGCCGCGCCATGGCGAGGCCGGGGAGCGTCAGCGCGGTGGTGAGCGCGAGCGTTGCGAGAAGCGATTTCATCGGGTTGATCCTTGTTCGGAGAGGAGCTTGAGAGCGGTTCAGTTCACCTGAACCTGCGGCGGGGTGCCGTTCCCGAAGAGGCCGTTCTGCGGAGGGGCGACCGTGCCGGCGGGCGCGGGATTGCGGGCGCCGCCACGGTCGTCGTCCTCATCCTCGTAATCCATCTCGACGATCTGCAACGTCGCCGGATCGAGCTTCACCTCGATCTCCCGGCCATCCTGATCTCGGCCCTCGATCTCGTAGCAGCCATCGTCGATCTCGAAGTCGCGCACGGTCCAGCCGTTTTGCTCAGCCAGCTGCATCACGGCCTCGCGCGGCTGCCACTGGTCACGGGGCACGCGGCACTCGTCGTCGTCGGCCAGGGCGGCGCCAGCGGGCAACAGGGCGATCAGGGCGAAGGCGGTCAGGGTCTTCTTCATGGCAGGGTCTCCTTGTCATCTGCTGAGGACAATCTGGAGACAGGACCTGAGGCCTTCCTGACGCGTCGGCGATTCCCGGTTCAGCTTGCCGTCAGGAAAATGGCCCCGCCGATGAGGGCGGGGCCAAAAAGGTGCGAGCGCAGGCCACAGGGCTGACATGGCGATGCGCCCTGCCCCGCGGTTAAGCGAATTCGAACTGCTCGAAACGGACACGGCGAGGCGTTTGGCCTTGCGCCTTCAAGCCCTTCAGGACCCCGTCCTTCAGGCCGGTTGGGCCACAGAACCACAGATCGGCTTGCCGGACTGCGAAAGGGGTGGCGCTGATCAGCCGCTCAGCCGTGAGCCTGCCATCGCGCGCCGCGACGAACACCTCGAAACTGAACCTCGGGTTGCGGGCAACCGCAGCGCGCAGCGTCTCTACGCCAATCGCTTCATCTTGTGTCGGAACGCAGTGGATGAGGTGAATGTCGCGACTCTCCGCCTCTGTCAGGCTTTCCGCCCAGGCGAGGAACGGCGTGATACCGATGCCGCCGGCAAGCCATATTTGGCGCGCACCGCCCTTGCGGAAATTGAACCGTCCATATGGCCCTTCGACCTGCACACGCGTTCCGGTCCGCAAGATGGCGGGCAGGCTTCGTGTCCAGCCACCCAAGCCCCGGATGGAGAACGTCAGGGTGCCGTCAGGGCGCGGGGCGCTGGCGATCGTGAAGGGGTGCGGCTCGGACAGTCCCGCCTCTGGCGCGCGGAAGAAGGCGAATTGCCCCGGCCGCCACCGCATGGCCCGCCCCTCGGGGCGGAGGGTCAAGGTGGTCGTGTCACCGGTCTGCCTGATCTGGCTGACGGTGAAGTCTCTACGCCGTAGGTGCGGAGCGAGCAACTCGGTGAAGATCCAGGCGACCACTCCGGCGATGCCGAAAGCATTCAGCACCAACATGAATGTCGGGTCTACCCCAGCAGGCATGTCGACAAAAAACTGGTGAAACACCACGATTGCAAAAAGGGCTCCCATGAAACGATGGCTGAACCGCCAGAGCTGATAGGGAATCTCGAGCCCGATGAAGGGCAATCTCCGGAACCAGCTGACAGCGACTAGGGCGAGAAGTGCGTTGAAGGCAAGTTCGCCCGCCTCTTCACCTAGGTCCCCAAGGGAGGTTTCACGCACCAAACGCTCGAAATCCGGCTCTATCTGCTGGTGCAGTATCATCAGGACCATCGCGGAAATGCCGAGCCATTTGTGGACCCGGTACATTCGATCGAGACCGCCGAACAATGGTTCCACCAGTGGCGGCCGTGCGGCGAGGATCAAGGTCTGTGCCATCGCGACAACTGCCGCGGCCCCGACGGCAATACCAAATGCTGCATCCGCACCATAAGGCGCATAGGTGTTCATCCCGAACAGAGCCGCCAGCAGGCATGGCAGCGCCACCAGCACCGGGCCCGTCAGGGCCAGAGGAGAGTTGAGGGAAAGCCGAGGGAGTGTGGGAAGGCCCGGCGCAGAGACATTACCATCACGATGCGCCGTATCAGTCATCGTCGCGTCTCTCGTGATCGCGGTCGCGACGATCATCATCGTCGTCCTCAAACTCGAACTCGATTACTTCCAACGTCGCCGGGTGGACCGTCACCTCGATCGCACGCCCTTGGGCATCCCGGCCGTCAATTTCGTAGCAGCCATCGTCGATCTTGATGCGGCGCACCGCCCAGCCATTTTCCTCGGCAAGACGGGCAACCGCGTCGCGCGGCTGCCAATCAGCCATCGGAACGAAGCAGTCGTCGTCAGCCAGCGCCGCGCCGGCCGGGAAGACCGCGAGAAAGCCGATAATTGTCAATGTCTTCTTCATGGGGCACACTCCTAGTGGCTCGCCTCTTGATGCACTTCATGCGCTGCGAAACTGACGACAGCCTGAACGGGCGCGACCCACAGGCTTCAGCTTCGTGTCAGCCAGACGGATCATGCAGGGACATCAGACAAGAACGGGTACGACCATGCGCATATTGCTGATCGAAGACGACACGACCCTCGGCGCTGCCGTGCGCGACCAGATCGCAGCCGATGGCCAGTCAGTGGATTGGGTTACGCGGTTGGATGCGGCAAGCGATGCCATGGCTGCTACGTCCTACGACTTAATCCTGCTCGACCTGATGCTGCCGGACGGGCGTGGCATCGGGTTCCTCAAGGTTTTGCGCACGCGGGGCGACGTGACGCCGGTCATCATTCTTACCGCACTCGACCAAGTGTCGGACCGCATCGAAGGCCTCAACGCGGGCGCAGACGACTACCTTGTGAAGCCTTTCGACCTGTCGGAACTGTCGGCGCGGATCGGATCGGTCGCGCGGCGCTACAGCGGCAACCCCAACCCGATCCTGACCCACGGACCGCTCGACATCGACCTTGCTGCGCGCAGCGTCCATCGGGATGGCAGACATGTGCCGCTGACGGCGCGGGAATGGGCGCTCTTCGAAGCCTTCCTCGCGCGCCCCGGGCAGCTCCTGTCCAAGGCGCAGTTGGAGGAGAAGCTCTACGCCTTCGACGCCGAGGTCGAGAGCAACACCATCGAGGTCCATGTCAGCCGCCTGCGGAAGAAACTGGGGAGCGCAATCATCGAAACCGAGCGCGGCATGGGCTACCGCCTGGGCAGGCCATGAGGTGGCCCGCAAGCCTTCAGGCGCGGCTCGGCCTATCCGTGGGGCTGGTGCTGACGGTGCTGTGGCTGCTGGCTGCGACGGTGACGGCCGTGATCGTCCGGGCCGAAATGGACGAGGTCTTCGACAGCGCGCTCCGTGAGACAGCGGAGCGGATCCTGCCGCTGGCAGTAACCGACATCGTCGGGCGGGAAGATCAGGGTGTGACCCAGCGGCTCGCCCCGATCCGTGCGCACGACGAGTTCTTCACCTATCTCGTGCGCGATGCCGAAGGCCGCATCCTGCTGCAATCGCATGCGGCGGACCCCACCGTGTTCCCCTCCTATGACGGGCCCGGGTTTCGCCAGACCGCGACGCACCGTCTCTACAGCGACGCGGCGCTTCAGGACACGATCCGCATCACAGTGGCCGAGCCGCTGGCCCACCGCATGTCGGTGGCTCGCGAAATCCAGATGGGTCTCGGCCTGCCCTTGCTGATCGTGCTTCCAGTGGCCTTGATCGCGATCATCCTGGCAGTTCGCTTCAGCCTTGATCCTCTGCGCCGGTTCCGCGCGCGGCTGGAAGCACGTGGCGCTCGCGACCTTTCGCAGGTTCCTCACGAGGGGCTTCCAACTGAAATCGGCCCGTTGGCTGATACGCTGAACAGCCTGCTGGCCAGATTACGTGAGGCGTTCGAGGCCGAGCGAAGCTTCGCCGCGAACGCCGCTCACGAGTTGCGCACACCACTCGCGGGAGCGATCGCGCAGGCGCAGAGGCTCAGGTCGGAAACCAAGGACCGAGCGGCTGCACAACGTGCGACCGACATCGAGGAGACGCTGAAAAGGCTGACGCGACGCACAGAACGCATGATGCAACTCGCGCGGGCAGAAGGCGGGCGATTGAGGATGGACAAAAGCTCGGATCTGAGGGGCGTTGCGAGAATTGTGGTGGACGATATTGGCCGCACGGGCACGCCAGATCGTATCAGGCTAAATCTTCCCGACATGGCTGTCATGTCAGATCTTGATCCCGACGCCTTCGCCATCCTGTGCCGGAACCTCGTGGAAAACGCTCTTCGTCACGGAGCACAGGCTTCCCCGGTCGACGTCACGCTGACCGCATCTGGCCAGTTCACCGTAGCAAATGACGGCCCCGTCGTGCCGTGCGAAACACTCGACCGGCTGACAGCGCGTTTCGAGCGGGCCTCTGCCACCTCCGACGGCAGCGGCCTGGGTCTTGCCATCGTCGCCGCAATCGCAGAGCGGATCAGCAGCCGCCTTGTCCTTCAATCGCCGCGGCCGGGCCGGACCACAGGTTTTCAAGTATCACTCAGGTTGCCGATAGACGACAGCGAGTGACAGCGACATCCACTTTGGTTCCCAAAGGGCCAAATGCAGCCTCGGGATCAAGATCATCAGGGCCTGGCCTGGCGCGTCGGTTACCGTGCTATGCAGCGTCACGCTCGGAAAGGCAGCGCACAGCGCCAGCAGCCTGTTCGGAATGGACCCCGCGCTGATGAACGTCATGTAACCAGCGCTCACCATGGGGGTGACCGCTGTTTCCAGCATATAGGGATGGTCGACGAAAAGGCTTCCCGAACATGGTAGAAGCAGACTGTCGGAAGCGATTGTTAGCCGACTGACTATCTCCGGTCACGGGGGCATTACTAGGCCCAGGTGCACACCTGTGCCACGCCTGGGCCCTCGGGAAGTGAGGCCGAAGCCTCACCCGAAGGGATCGTATTCCGAGACGATCACGACCTCGTCTCCGTCGATTTCATCAGCGGGGACGGCGCCATAGGTTCCATCACCGGCCTGGAAGACGACGATCGAGACCATGAGCGTGGCGGCGAGAGAGGCGGCGAAGGCGTGAGCATCTTTGCGGGACATCTGTTTGGCTCCTGTCTTGGAGGCGGAGGACCATCCCCCGCGCGACAGGACCTCGCAGGCCCGAAGACTGCCTGACATCACCGGGTGCGTTCGGCCCGAAAAAGTGAAACGGGGCCGAATCCATCCGGCGGCACGGGTTCGCCCGTAGTCCGACCCCTTGCGGGTTGATTTTGAGGCCAGGATTCGGGGCAAGGAAGGGAATGGCGAGCGGGGGATGGTGCGACCGCTGACAGGAGCCGGGTGTCCCGCTGATGCTTTCGCTGCCAGCCTCCCGGGCAGACATTTGGTAGAAGACCTAGTTCCGTGATGGATTGGATCCTATGGTGCTCCGCGATTTCGCGGGACAGGGTCCTGATGGGTGAGAGGCCCGCGCTTCGGCGGGCCCTTCGGGTTCTACATGGGCTCAGGCGGCAAGCTCCGCGCCCCCTGCCCTACCGGCGGCTTCTTCGCCGACAATTTCGAGCCGCGCGTTGCGATAGCCTTCCCTGGCGATCCAGAGTTCGGCAGCCGTGACAGACCCGGCCAGGTGGAGCAGTTCCGTGCAACCGCCGAAATCCAGCAGGACGCGCACCTGTCCGGGCTTCGGCTCCTCAGCCACCTCGAAGGTCAACGCACTGTCAGCCGAATGCGTTCGCATGATGGTGACGAGAATGACCCCGTCCGAGGCGAAGTTTCCCTCGTGCAGCGTGAACGACGCCGGCGCCGTCCAGGTCGGATAGGGTCGCGGCGGCTCCTTCTTGACGAGACGTCCAACGCCGTTGGAGCGTTCCCAGGCCGCGAGCTTCTTCGTGAACCGCGCAGGCGGTTTGCCGCACATTCGACCCCGGCGAACCAACCGCCGGACAGATTTGTCATGCCGCGCGTCTGCAGAAGGGAAACCTCGGTGCGGATCCGGATCAGGTTCTCCTTGGACACAGGAACTGCGTCGAGATGGACCTGCACATCCGAGGCAAAGGACACAAGCGTCAAAGGCGACGGACTGACATGGTTGTCTTGGCCACATCAAGGAACAGTCCCGCCTCAGCCTGGGCGGCTATGGCCGTCCACGCATGACCGAAGAATTGAGAGAGATGGGTCTGAACGTCGGTCATCGCCGGGTTGGCAGATTGATGCGCGAGAACGGCATACGGGTTGAGCGATCCAAGAAATACAAGGTGACGACCGATAGCGACCACGCTTTCAACATCGCGCCGAACCTGCTGAACCGGGACTTCCGCGCAGATCGGCCGAACCAGAAGTGGGCCGGTGACATCAGCTATGTCTGGACGCGAGAAGGATGGCTCTACCTTGCCGTGATCCTTGATCTGCATTCCCGGCGTGTCATTGGCTGGGCGGTGAGTAACAGGATGAAACGTGACTTGGCAATCCGAGCATTGAAGATGGCGGTTGCACTGCGCCAGCCTCCCAAGGGCTGCATCCATCATACGGATCGCGGCAGCCAATATTGCTCCCACGATTATCAGAAGCTCCTGCGCCAGCACGGCTTCAAGGTATCAATGAGCGGCAAGGGCAACTGCTATGACAACTCCGCCGTCGAAACCTTCTTCAAGACGATCAAGGCTGAGCTGATCTGGCGACGGCCTTGGCAGACGCGCAGAGACGCCGAGTTGGCCATCTTCCAATACATCAACGGCTTCTACAATCCACGTCGACGGCACTCAGCATTGGGCTGGAAAAGCCCGGTCGCCTTCGAACGAAAGGTCGCTTAAACGAGCACTTGGGGCGGCACAGAAACGGGACAGGTCCATCTTTAACCACAGCGTCGGATCGCGCCTGCCGATGATCCGCAGCGATGCCGGGCTTGCCTATCTCGCCATGATCGAGGAAGAGCGGCTCGAACTGATGACCCCGCAACTGCGCAGCCTGGCTGGGGATGAATGGCCAACGCGGGAAAAGAGCATCAAGCAGGCCCGGCTCGACTACCAGAATTTGGGGTTCGTCCTGGCCGACCAGGTTTTCCATCTCGCCATCCGCGCGGTCGCGACCCCCGTGATCGCCAAGTCGAGCGGCCGGATCTTCACCCTGAGCTGCGCAGGCCCCGTCGCCACGAGCGAACGGCTCCGCAACGAGATCGGGCCGAAGCTGACGCTTCTGGCGAAGAACCTTCAGACCACCACGATGATGCTGACCTGACGCGGGCAGCCTTGCCCGCCGACATCGTTCAAAGGGACCGCGACAGCGCCTCGGCATAGATGCGCAAAATGGGCAGCATGTGCTTGCGCATGTCCTTGACGGTGACGCGCGGCCGCGCCGCGCTCACGCTCATCGAGGCGACCAGCTTGCCGTCCGGGTCGAAGACCGGAATGGCCATGCTGACCATGCCCAGCTCCAGCTCCTCGTCGGTGAACGCCACCTTGTCACGGCTGGCGGCGCGGATGATCTCCTTCAGCTTCGCCTTGTCCGTAACCGTATGCTTGGTCATGGCCACCGGCTCCGCCGCGTCGAGATAGGCATCCAGCGCCTTGTCGTCATAGGCCGACAGCAGGATACGCCCCGTGGCCGCGGCATAGGCGGGCAGCCGGGTGCCCAGACGGATCGCGGTGGAGACCAGCCGCGCAGCCTCGGCCCGCGCGACAAAGGTTGACCGGCCATCCTCTAGGATCGAAAGCGAGACGGATTCCCCCAACTCCTCGCGCGCCGCGTCAAGCTGATGCTGGGCAAGCTGGGGCAGCGGAATCGCGCCGGTATAGGATCGGCCCAGCCGCAACATGCGCGGGGTCGGCATGAAACGCGGGCCGTTCTTGGTCAGATAACCCAGATCGGTCAGGGTCAGCAGGCAGCGCCGCGCACTGGCCCGCGAAATGCCGGTCTCATCAGCGGCGGACGAAACAGTGACAGCCGGGTGCTCTTCCCCGAACAATTCGATGATGGCCAGGCCCTTGGCCAGCCCCGCCATCCCCTCGGGCGCGCGCGATTTCGTCGCCGTGCCCCCTTCTTTTTCCGTCGTCCCCGTCATCCGAGCTCCACCCTTTTCTGGCATGTCCGGTCCCCGGCGCCTGTCGTGTCGGCGACGTGCCGGGCACCAAGCGGCCCGGCGGGAAACGCCGCGCCGCAACCTGCCATAGCATCCGGGATAAGTCCAGAAACCGGGTGGGGCCGCGCAGGCGGCGTTATTCCTCGTCGCCCGACGCCACGAAAGCATCGCTGAAAAAGCGATCTTTGGCCAGCCCGGCCTCGGCCTCGAATTCCGAGCGCGCCGCGTCGATCATCACCGGCGCACCGCAGGCATAGACCTCGACATTGCTCATGTCGGGAATGTCCTCAAGCACCGCGCGGTGAACGAACCCGGTGCGCCCGTCCCAGCCGTCCGAAGGCGACGAGATGACCGGCGTGAAGCTGATCCAGGGATGCGCCGCAGCCCAGCGGGCGGCGACATCGGCCATGTAAAGATCGGCCTCGGTATTGACACCCCAATAAAGCTTCAGCGGCCGCTCGGCCCCCAGCGCGATCTGGTTCTCGATCAACGATTTCATCGGGGCAAACCCGGTGCCGGTGGCCAGCAAAACCGCGTCCATATCGTCGTTGTCAGACAGGCAGAACTCGCCATAAGGCAGCTCGACGGTCAGGAACTGCCCCTTGTCCAGCTTGCTCAGCACCTGCTCCGAGAACTTGCCGCCGGGTACATGCCGGATATGCAGCTCGATCCCGTCGTTTTTCTGCGGGGGGTTCGCCATGGAGTAGTTGCGGCTGTCGCCGTCCTCCATCACCACCCGCAGGTATTGACCGGCGCGGAACGGTGCGCGTTGCCCGATCGGCAGGCGGAACTGGATCACGGCCACGTCCGGCGCCGGGCGGGTGATCTTGCGCACCTTCGCCTCCAGCGTCTTGCGCTCCACAGGCTCGACCTTCTGGATCCGGGTCGGCGCGATCTGAAGATCGGTCAGCGGACGGGCCTGGCACAGCTTCACGCCCTCGGCGGGACCGGCCTGAACCCCCTGCCCGCGCACCATCGCCTCGCCCGAAGCGATGCCGCCTTCGCAGGACGAACACACACCCTTGCGGCATGAATAGGGAATGGCATAGCCCGCGCGGTCAGCCGCGTCGAGAACGGTTTCGTCCTCTTCGCAGTCGAAGCCGATATCGTCATGGTCGGTGACGGTTATACGAAAACTCACTGAATACCTCCGACAAGCCTGATCGCGGCGACCGCCGCATCGCTGGACGCCTGACCCTTGCCCGCAATATCGAACGCCGCGCCGTGCCCGACGCTGGAAAAGACCAGCCCGGAACCGATCGACATCGCCGCCGAACTGCGCCCGGCCAGCAGCTTGACCGGGATATGGCCCTGATCGTGATACATGGCGACAAAGGCGTCATAGCCTTCGCGCACCAGCATCACGTCGGCGCCTTCCGGCCCGTGCGCGTCGATCCCTTGGGCGCGCAGCCGTTCGATGGCGGGGGTGACGATGCGGTCGTCCTCATCCCCGAAAAGCCCGCCCTCGCCCGCATGGGGGTTGATCCCGAACAGCCCGATGCGCGGGGCGTCGATCCCCAGACCGCTGAGCGCCTGATGCGCGGCCAGCGTGGCGCGTTCGATCAGCTCCGGCGTCAGCCGGTCAAGCGCGGTGTGAATGCCTTCATGCAGCGTCACATGCACGATTCGAAGCCCGCCGCCGATCAGCATCAGGAAAACCGAATCCTCGCCGGTGCCTAGAAGCTCGGACAGAAGGTTGGGATAGCCCGAAAAGGTCCGCCCACTGGCATTGACCGCCGTTTCCGAATGCGGACAGGCCACGATGGCGCGGCCGGTGCCGTCCTTGACCAGCGCAACCGCGCGCTCGACATAGGCAACCGTCGCCCGCCCGCTGGCCGCTGTGGGTGTGCCGGGCGTCACATCGGCCGCGTCAATCGCGCCAACCTCATGAAGATCGACGTGGCCGGGCGCGCCCCATTTGTCCATGGACGGCTCAAGCGCGAAGCCCGCCGCCGTCACGACCGGCTCCACCAGATGCCGGTCGCCCACGATCACCGGGCGCAGCGCCGGATCGTCGGCCAGCGCGATAGCGGCCTTGGCCGCGACTTCCGGGCCGATCCCGTTGGCATCGCCAACGGTGATCAGCACTTTTTCCTTTTGCGCCGTCATTATAGCGGGAAACCGAGCAGCGTGTCGATCTGGTTGCTGTCCAGCACCACAGTGCGCGACACGATCTTTGCCTCGTCGCCGACGATCCGGTAGCGGTCGATATAGCGCCCGGTGGCAAAAAGATCGGTCGGCCCCTCGCGGGTGATCCGGGCCACCATGAACGAGGTTTCCGAATCCACTTCGTCGCCTTCCAGCTCGCCCACGAAGGGCTGCCCGATCATGTGGCGGTAGGAGTGGCGCTCATAGACGTTGGCCTCCAGCAGCGACAGGATACGGTCGCGCAGCATGTCCTTGCTGTCGAGCCAGACAAGACCCGCCTCAAGGTTCTGCGCGTAATTGTCGGCGCTGGTGATCGTGTAGAAGCAATCATCCACGAAGAAGTTGGGCCATGCCGTGCAATCGCCATCGTCGATCTCGCGGACATAGCGGGCCTGCGCGGCGCTGATCAGGGCCGAAACCTCGGCCTGCCGGACGTGAATGTTCATAGGCCCATCCTCATTCTGTATTCTGCCCAGAACCCCCGGATCGAGGCTTCCGTGATGCGGTCGTCGCCGCCTTCGATGCTGCGCCCGCCCATTTCGAGCACGGCATTGTTGTCCGACGCGCCCTTGGTGCCCCGGCGCACGAAGCCGCCGATACAGCCGTCTTCCATCGACACATAGCCGCCCGGCCCGATCAGGTTCGACAGTTTCAGACGCGCGCGGCGCTGTTCGGTCGTGTCGTCTTCGAACCCGATATAGGTCCATTTGAGATGCATCTCGTCGGTGCCTTTCGGCAGGACCTGACGCACCGCGATCGAGTTCTGGATCTGCTGCAGGACGAAACCCGGAAAGACCGTGAGGATCTGCAGGGTGATGTCGTCATCGAATTCCTTGAAGCTCGCCAGAAGCGACTTGTCGGCCAGTTGCAGGTCCGATTGCGACCGGATATTCTGGTCCGAATAGATCGTGTTCTTCGCCTTCTCGGCTTCCGCGACCTGGTCGATCTCGGAATAGCTCACATGGCAGCCGCCATTCGGGCTGACGATGATCCCGCCCTTCTGCGACAGCCGGTTCAACTCGAAGGTGGTGAAGAAGGTGTGCAGGATACTGGCGTGATAGCTGTCCTTGGTGTTCTCGACATAGAGCTTCCAGTTGTTGGGAAGCACCTGTGTGAACCGGCCCAGAACCACCATCTTGCGGCCTTCCAGCACGCGATGGATGCGGTCGAGAACCTCCTCGCCCAGGTAATCCTCGATATCGTCCACATCCTCGTCGAAGCTGCCGAAGATCAGCCCGTCGACATTGGCTACGCGCAGCTTGCGCGGGCCGACGGAATTCATGCAGAAGTCCTTCTCCATCCCGCCTTTGCCGCCGATCCCGTCCTTGAACGCGATCCCCACGAGGTCGCCTTGCAGGCTGTGGGTCCAGGCATGATAGACGCAGGTGAAATCCTTGACGTTGCCGCGATCTTCCAGCGCCAGAAGCGAGCCGCGATGCGAGCAGCGGTTCTCGAACGCATAAATCTCGCCGTCATGGTCGCGGGTCACGATGACCGGGGTTTCCCCGACATGGACCGCGACGAAGTCGCCGGGCGACTGAAGTTCGGCTTCAAGACACATGTAGTTCCAGGTTTCCCCCTGGAACAGGCGCTCATTTTCCATCTCCAGAACGTCTTCGCGCTGGAACACCCAGTAAGGGACATGGAAACCCTCATCTTCCTTCGCCCAAACAGGCATTTCCGCCCCAAGGGGCGCCAAATTGTTCATGGGTTTACTCCCTCCCGATAAACGAGTTGTCGGATGTTCGCATTTCGAACTCAAACCGCTATTCGTTTTTTTGATTTACAATCCTGAGAATTTTGTGTCAAGCAGGGACTGGCCATGCAGATGCAGAAAACGGGGGGAGGAGCAGATGAAAAATCAAGGCACCAAGCCCCTTGCGAAGGTGACATATCCGCCGGTGCCGGCGGGCGGCGTTCAGGGGCCGGTCACTGGCCGTCAATCATCTTAAGGAGCGGAAAATGCCCAAAAAGACAGTCCTCTTCATGTCGGGAAGCAGCCAGGTCGGCTCGTCCAACTGGCGGATGGTCGGCGCCGCTGCGGCCCTTGCGGACCGCGACATGGCGGATGCCTTCGCGGCGGTCACGCTGAACCTTGCCGAATATGAGCTGCCGGTTTTCATCGAGGGTCAGCCCAGTCCCATACCGGACGATGCAGCGAAGCTTCGCAAAGCCGTGGCCGCGGCAGACGCCATCTTCATGAGCTCCGATGAATATACCGGCGCGTTCTCCTCGGTGTTCCGCAACGCCGCTGGCTGGATCGGGCATGACGTGGACGGCGCGGGCAACCTGTTCCACGGCAAGCTGATCACGCTCTGCGGGGCGCCCGTGGGCGGCGTCGGCGCGCTGCGCGGCCACCCTGCCCTACACCAGTTCCTTCTGGAGCTCGGCGCGAACGTCTATTCGCAGAAATTCGAGCTCGGCTCGACCTCAAGGATCTTCCGCCAGGATGGAAGCCTGTCGCCGTCGGTCCAGAAGCAGCTGGTCGAAGGGGCCTTCGCCCGGCTGGCGGGCGAAACCGTGTGACGCAGCCCTGACCCGTCAGGGGATCAGGACCGTCTCCCGCAGCTCGAAGCGTAGCACCTCCTCGGCGAAGGTGCCGAGATCGCCCGCCGCCGCCGCCGCTTCGGGCGATCCGACCGCCTGGGTGGCATCCGCCTGATCGCGCCGCGCCCGTGCGCTGCCGCCCAGCCGGACAAGATCGTTGTGGATACGGCGGAAATGGCGCGCCGTCTCGTGATCGTTCCAAAACGAGATGCCGCCAAACCCGCGATGGGTCTGCATCGAGGCGGTGCGCAGCCCGCCGCAGGCCAGGATCAGCGCCTCGCGCCCGGCGGCACTGTCCGCGAACCCCTCTGCCGGTTGCCGCGCCGCCAGCCCGATGGCCAGCCCGGCCAGATCGACATCCTGGGCGTGTCCTTCGGCGGCCGCCTCATGGTTGTCACCGGCGGCGCGCGCGGACAGGGCGCGCTTCAGGCCCGGCATCTCGCGGCGCGGGGCGCGCAGGTGATTGTCGCCGACATCCTTGAAGACGAGGGCCGCGCCCTCGCCGATGAGATCGGCGCGCAATTCGCCCGCCTCGACGTGACCTCGGAAGCGGACTGGGCGGCGTTGCAGGCGCAATGCGGCGACTGGCCCCTGCACGGTCTGGTGAACAATGCCGGGCTCTATCGGCCAGAAACCATCCCCGACACCACGCCCGAGGATTTCGACCTGCAATACAAGGTCAACCAGTTCGGCACCTATCTGGGCGTGAAGTTCGCCGAAGCGGCGATGGGTCCCGACGGCGGGTCGATCGTGAACATCTCGTCGCTTGCCGGGCTGCGCGCCAGCAAGGGCATTGCCTATGTCGGCACCAAATGGGCCGTGCGCGGCATGACCAAGACCGCCGCGCGCGAGCTGGGCCCGCGCGGGATCCGCGTCAACTCGGTCCATCCGGGCATTATCCTCACCCCGATGCTGGACGCCTGGAGCGACGAGGACCTGAAGACCCGCACCGCGCAGGTGCCGCTGGGTCGCGCCGGCATGCCGGAAGATGTCGTTCATATGGTATTGTTTTTGCTGTCGGATTTCAGCCTCTACATCTCAGGAGGCGAAATCGCGATTGATGGCGGGTTGTCTGTCTAGACAATACCGGAAAGGATAGGGCCGCCGCCCGGTCGACCATGCCGGGCGGTGCGTAGCGGTCGGTTCACCGGTATGAGGTAAGAGCATATAATGCCAGATGCGGCCCGCCCGGACCGGCTTTCCACGATCGCCTCCGCCGCTTTGCTGGGCGGCACCGTCTTCACCCTCGCGGACCTGTTCAGCGACAATCACCTGTTCGCCGGAATCGCGATCACGCTGATCGTCTGCCACATCCTGATGCGCTGGCGCCATGTGCGCACCAACGCCAAGGTTCTGCTCCTGCTGGCGGCCCTGTCCGCGGTGCTTCTGGTCATGGCCGGCGGCGATCCGGGCAGCCTTGCCCTTGCCGCGAGCCGCGCGCTTTACCTGCCCGCGCTGCTGACGGTCATGGCGATCCTGCGGGTCGCCGCGATGCGCTCGAACATCGTTAATACGGCGGCGCATTTCGTGGTGGACCAGCCGCCGTCACGTCGTTTCGTGCTCCTGGCCAGCGGCAGCCATATCTTCGGCATCCTGCTCAATCTCGGCGGTCTCCAGCTTCTGCTCGGGATCGCGCTGGCCCAACGCGACCGCACCGCGCCCACGCCCCAGATCGGCGAGGTGCAGGGACGGCGAATCGCGAATGCCGTCATGCGTGGCTTCGCCGCAACGATCCTGTGGTCGCCGGTCGGTCTGGCGATGAACATGCTCCTGCCGCTGATGCCGACATTGGGATATGTGTCTTACCTGCCCTACGGGCTCGGCCTGATGGTGGTCTTCTTCGCCCTGGGCTGGGTGTTCGACCGGCTCGAGCCGCGCCCGCGCCGCACCTTCACCCCGTCACCCCACAAGGGTGCGGGCCTCGCCATGGCCGCACTGCTCGGGTTGCTCATCGCGATCACCGGGCTGTCGGCACTGGCCGAGGTGGTGATCGGCATTCCGATGCGCGCCGCGATCCTGATCGTGATCCCCTCCATGGCGGTGGTCTGGGTGCTCCTGACCGAGGGGCGCCCGTTCTCCGGCAACCTGACATCCCTCGCCCGCGACGGGTTCCGTGCGCTGCCGGATTCGACCAGCGAGATCTGCTTGATCGGGGCGAGCGCCTTCCTCGGCCTGACCGTCGTCGAGATGCTGCCCGCCGATCAACTGCGTTTGCTGATCGAGAACGTCTCGCTCGGCCCGGGGGTGATCGCCTGTATCATCATCCTGCTGATGACTCTGGTCAGCCAGCTTGGCCTGTCGCCGATGATCGGCGCGCTGGTCTGCTCGGGGGCCATCATCTCGTCCGGGATCGACATGCCGGAGGTGATGCTGATGCTCGCCGTGATGTGCGGCTGGTCCGGCTCGATGCTGCTGTCGCCCTTCGCCTCGACACTGGCCATCGCCATGGGCATGACCGGCAAATCCGCCCGGGAAGTCGGCCTGCGGTGGAACGGCCCCTTCATCCTGACCTATTACGCGATCAGCATGACCGCCCTGCTGATCGCGGGCGCACTGCTCTGATCGTCCCCCCAATCGGGGCGGTTCATATACGTTTGAAGAATGCGGCGGGGACGATCGGCGTGAATTGACTCCGTGTCTGCCTGCCTCTAAGTTGATGCGGTATTCGATGTTTGTTCGAATACCGAGCTATAAAAGCAAGCCCGCTCCAGATAGCGGAGCCAGCACCACGTGGGTAGGGAGGATGTTGCCCCAATGATTTTCCAGAAACTGACCGCCGCAGCGCTCGGCGTTGCCATGTTTGTGGGCGCCGCGCCCAAATCCGCCGAGGCCGATATCCTCGTGATGGGCGGCAACCCGGAAGGAAGCCTGTTCTACGCGCAGTCGCAGGCCATCGCGTCGGTCATTGGCCAGCACACGGGCGACCGCGTCGACGTGCTGCCGCAATCCCCGACCGTCTTCTTCCCGATGTTCGTCTCCAGCGAAGCCGATCTCGGCCTGTCGAGCCCGCTCGAAGCCAACTTCGCCTACCGGGCCGTGGGCCCCTATGAGGGCATGAATGGCGGCGAGGGTTACCCGATCTCCACCATCATGCTCGGCTCGCCGATCCGCCTGTCGCTGGTGGTCCGGGGCAGCTCGGACATCCACAGCATGGAAGACCTGAAAGGCAAGCGCGTCGTGTCGAACTACGGTGCCTTTGCCGGGTCCTCGATCACCGCCGAAGCCGCGCTCGCCAATGCCGGTCTGACCGCCGACGACTTCGAGGTCGTCAGCGTCTCCAGCTATCCCGAAGGCGTGACCGCCGTGATCGAAGGCCGCGCCGACGCCGCCGTCGGCTCCATCGGCAGCGGTATCCTTCAGCAGCTCAACGCCGCCGAAGGCGCGCGCATCCTGTCGATCGACCCCTCGCCCGAAGCGATGGCCCGTTCGCAGGAAATCGGCAGCGCCTTCGTTCCGATCGAAGTGCCCGCGGGCATCGTCGGTGTCGACAGCGACATCTACGCGCTGAGCTATGCAACCACGCTCTATGGCCGCAGCGACCTCGCCGATGACAAGGTCATCGCGATCCTCGAGACGCTGTGGGAGCATTCGGAAGAGCTGAAGGCCATTCACCCGTCGCTCGCGACCTGGACGCCGGATCGCTTTGCCGACACCGCCGTCGTGGTTCCGTTCCACCCGGCCGCCATTGAATTCTTCAAATCCAAGGGCGTGTGGACCGACGAGCTCGAAGCCCGTCAGGCTGAGATTTCGGCGAAATAACCCATGATGCCCCGGGCCCGTCCCGGCGCGACACAGCAACGGATCGCTCCGGCCAGATCTTGACGGCCGGGGCGATTCTCCCTGTAAGAGTCCACACGCCAATCGGAGGCCAGACACCCGTGCAAGAAAACAACAGGGTTCTGAAACGCCCGTATCGCTACGTCTACGAGGTCCTTGCGATCATCCTGCCCATCGCGGCACTGATCTATTCGCTTCAGCTGCTGCCGCGCTTCGGCATCATCATATACAAGGAACAATACCTGACGCTGTTCATCGCGATCTGCGTCGCGATCTCGTTCCTGGTCAAACCCTTCTCCAAGTCCCAGGTCCGCGAGACGCCGCCCTGGTATGACATAATCGGGGCCGTGCTGGCGCTGATCGTCGGGGGTTACATCTTTCTGAATTACGACGAAATCGTCCGCAGCCTTGGCCTCATCACCACCGACAAGGTGATCGTCAGCGTGATCGGTATCGTCCTGCTTCTCGAGGTGGCACGCCGCCATGTCGGCTGGACCATGGTTAGCGTCGGCCTTCTGGCGCTCGGATACGCCTATTTCGGTCACTACCTGTCGGGCATGTTCGAAACCCGCGTGATCCGCTGGGACCGGCTCGTCACCTATAACTATCTCGGAACCGGGGCGATCTTCGGCACGCCGGTCTATGTCGCGGCCACCATCGTCACCAGTTTCGTGGTCTTCGGACAGGTGCTGTTCTTGGTCGGCGGCGGCGATGCGATCTCTGATTTCGCCTTCGCCCTGATGGGCCGCCGCAAGGGCGGACCCGCCAAGGTCGCGATCATGTCCAGCGCGCTCTTCGGCTCGCTCTCGGGCAGCGCCTCGGCCAACGTGGCCACCACCGGGATGCTCACCATCCCGATGATGCGCAAGGTCGGATATTCGCCCGAACGGGCCGGCGCGGTCGAGGCGGTCGCCTCCACCGGCGGCCTCGTCCTGCCGCCGGTCATGGCCGCCACTGGCTTTCTCATGGCCGAGTTCCTGGCCGTTCCCTATGCCACCGTGGCCATCGCGGCGGCGGTTCCGGCGCTCCTGTTCTACTTCTGCGTCTACCTTCAGGTTCACCTCGAAGCGGTGAAAGCCAGCATGGAAGGCGTCGACGCGACCGAGCTTCCGGACCTGCGCGATGCGGGCCGCCGGATGATCCCCGTGGCGGTGCCCTTCGCGATCCTGCTCTGGACGCTCTTTGGTTGGAACTGGAACCCGGCGGCCTCGGCCTTCGCGGCCAGCTTCGCCACGATCCTGATGTCGCTGGTCCTGCCCAGCATGCGCCGCCCGGCGCGTGCCTATGTCCGCACCTTCGTGGAGGCGGGCGAAGCCACGGTGTTCATCGCGATCATGTGCGCCATTGCCGGGATCGTCGTGGGCTGCCTCGGCCTGACCGGCCTTGGGTCGAGCCTGTCGCAGAACCTCATCGCGGCCTCGGGCGGCAGCATCTGGCTGCTCCTGATCTTCTCGGCCATCGGCTGCATCATCCTGGGGATGGGGGTGCCGGTGACGGCGACCTATATCATCCTCGTGATCCTGATCGGCCCGGCCTTCGAGCAGCTCGGCATCAACAAGATGGGCGCGCATATGTTCATTTTCTACTTCGGCACGCTGTCCTTCCTGACGCCGCCGGTCTGCCTGTCGGTCTTCGTGGCCGCGTCCATCGCGCGCTCCGCCCCGATGAAGACGGCACTCGAAGCGCTGAAACTGGCCGTGGTCGCCTATGTCATCCCCTTCGCCTTCGTCCTGAACCCGGCCTTCCTGCTGGAAGGAACGCTGGTCGAGATCGGCGCGGCCATCATCGGCGGCGTGGCTTCGGTCTTCCTGATCTCCGCCGGGCTGGTGGGATACCTGGCAAGGCGCGTGGCCGTACCCCTGCGTCTGGCGGTGATCGTGATCGGGGTGGCGAGCTTCTTCCTGACCGGCCTGCACCCGGCCTTCGCCCTGCTGCCGCTGGGCATCGTGCTCCTGCTCTATGGCCAGCAAAAGCTCATGGGCGGCAGCGCGGCAGGCGCAGTGCTCGGCAACTAGGCCCGAACGATATCCCGCTCCGGCGGGTCCGGAAAGCGGCGCCCCTCGCAAGACGGGCGCCGCTTTTGCATGAGGAGAAGAACCGCCCGGCGTCAGGGCGTCGCGAGGATCGCCTCCAGCGTCTCCTCGGGTTCGGTCAGCATCGACAGGTGACTGCCCGCGATGGTCACGATCCGCGCCCCCCGCGCCTCCATCACCGGCACGAAGCGCGTCATCGGTGACGGAATGCCCCATTCGGTGCACAGGATATAGGTCTGAGGCACCGACGCGATATCCGGCGAGACCGGGACCGGCTCGAAGAAGGTGCGCCAGGGCTGGCCGCCGATCCGCGGTGTCACGAAGTCCAGCACCGCCGGATCGGTGACCCCGAAAGCCGCCATCGGAATCGGCTCCAGCAGCCGGTCGGCATCCCTGCCCGCCTCGTAATGCGCGCGGTTTGCGGCCTCCATGCAATCGACCATGGCCTTGCCATCCTCGGGCACGAAGGCATCGTAATAGATCAGCGACCGGATCTTGCCCGGGATGCGAGCCTGAACGCCGGAGATGACCATGCCACCATAGCTCCAGCCCAGAAGATCGACTTCTTCCAGCCCCTCCATCTCGTTATGGGCCACCACATCCTCGATATGCGTGCTCAGATCGGCGCTGCCCGCCATCAGGTGGCGGCGTTCCCCCAAACCGGTCAGGGTCGGGGTGGTGACGACATGCCCCTGCGCCCGCAGCCGGGCCGCGAAGTCGCGCCAGACCCAGCCCCCGTGCCAGGCGCCGGACACCAGAACGAAGGTGCGTTCAGACATCGGCAAATCCTTTCGGTTCGGACGGCACCAGCGGACGATACACCGGCGCCTCTGCGCGTCCGCCGACCCGGCAGGCGACCGGCGCAACGAAATGCACCGGGATCAGGATCGCGTTTTCCGCGATGCATCGCCCCAGGACCGCCTTGCGCGATTGGGCCGCCTGCGCCGGATAACGGTCAAACTCACAGCGGATATCGGGGTCGGCGATCTCGACCGGGTGATGCAGGGTATCGGCGCAAAAGATCACGCTTTCGGGGGTCTGCTCCGGTAGAGGGCAGGATTGTACGTTAAGCTTCCTGGGGGGCGCCTTAATTCAGCGGTGTCAGGACCTCCCTTGGGATAGATGCTCGACATAATCGTCCATCGTGATTTCTCCGCCTTCTTGCGCGGTGCGCTGGCGATCTTCCTGAGGCAGCGCCGCTTGCACGAAATCAATTCCCTTCCAGCTGGGATGGGGTTGCGAGCCATCTTTCGCAGGGTAAGCATACGCCAAGGGCCGCGGTCAGGCGGCCTTGACCTCGGCTTTTCCCTTCGGTTTCCAGTTCCATGGCAACAATTCCGGCAGCCGCGAGACGGGGATGTCGGAGATCCGCGCGATGGCGTCTGCCAACCAGGCTTGCGGGTCGATGTTGTTCAGCTTGGCGGTGCCTATCAAGGAATACATGAAGGCCGCGCGCTGCCCGCCCCTCTCGGAGCCGGCGAAGAGCCAAGACTTTCTGCCCAGGGCCACACCGCGCAGAGATCGTTCCGCCGCGTTGTTGCTGAGGCAGACCCGTCCGTCTTCCAAGAACCGCGTAAAGCCCGGCCAGTGATCGGGCGAGAGCAGATAGTCGATCGCCTTGGCGACCTTGGCGTGCTTCGACAGCTGCGCACGTTGCGCCCGAAGCCAGAGTTCCAGGGCGGCGACCTGTGGGGCTGCGTGCGCCTTGCGCGCCTCCAGACGGGCGGCCGGGTCGAGGCCGGCGATCTCGCGCTCAATGTCGAAGAGAGCATCGATGCGCTTCACCGCCTCGAAGGCGACCGGCGAGATTTCCCTGGCATCCTTGCCCTTGCGGATGTTCCCCTCGACATCGGCCAGTTCGAAGAACTTGCGGCGTGCGTGGCTCCAACACAGGGCCGAAAGAACCGGCCCCGGCTTGCGGTCGCCGCGATAAAGCGGGTTGTAACCCGCATAGGCATCGGCTTGCAGGATCCCCTGCCAGTCCTTCAAATGCGCGACCGGGTGTTCCCCGCCCCGGTCGCGCGAGAAGCGGAACACCACCGCTGGCGGCGCCGCGCCCCCAAAGGGACGATCGTGGCGGACATAGGTCCAGAGCCGCGCCGTCTTCGTGCCGCCGCGGGCCAGCAGCGGCACCGTCGTATCGTCACCATGCAGGCGTTCGGCCACCATGACATGCGCCGCGATCAGATCATGGAGCGGTTTCAGCAGATCGGTCACGGCGCCGACCTGGTCGGCAAGCGTCGAGAGGCTGAGGTCCACGCCTTCCCGCGCATAACGCTCGGCCTGACGGTTCAAAGGCTGATGCTGGCCGAATTTTTCGAAGACAATCATCGCCAACAGGCTGGGGCCTGCCCAACCCCGCGGGATCGGGTGGAATGGCGCGGGCGGCTGGCTGGTTCGGGCGACCCTCGAACCAGTGGCGGGCACGCCCTCACTCTCGCAGGCCCGGCAGGTGAACTTTTCGCGCACGGTCTGGATCACCTTCCATTGCCGCGGCACCACCTGTTGGGAAATGCAGGGCCTTGCTGCGACGGGCTATCGATACCGGAATATTCCGGACGCGGACCGCAACCAAAAGCTGATTGCGATCTCGGGGCGCTGTCGCTCAACGCGTACAGAAAATGCAAAAGGAAGTCGCCGGGGCATTCTCCACGGTCTTGGATTGGTGCATGGTAAAAGGTTGCACCAAGGCGGAAGCCATCGCCACGGTATGGGCCACTTCCTGGCCGAACTGATCGGGGAGAGCGGATACCGCTTCGCGCCAGCATTGTTGGATTTCCGGCTCCCTGAGCTCTTGGCGCCGACCTGGTCAGGTCACGGCCGAAAACTACGGGAGTTCGTCGATGTGGCGGCGATAGATTGACGGCCGACGACATGACCGCGCGGCAAACTCCGGGTTCAGTCTAGGTCGGACGGATCAACTGCGTCTAACTCGAAAATCGTTGCCTCGGGTTTTGGCCCCATCACACGCGTTGGCAGATTGGGCGCAGGCAATTGCCCTCTGTGGTGCCCCTTCACCAAGACAACCTTACCGCTGCGATAGCGCCGCTCATGTTCGCTCACCCAATGGCGAACAGGGCCGTTGCGTCCGTCCTGAGTCCGCCGCTCGAACTCAAGGCGAGCCTGACGCTCTTGCATGTGAGCCGCGGCCTGCGGACCAATGCGGATTGTAAGATGGGATTTCTGCGCACCCAGAATCCAGGACTTCCCGAACTTTCGAGCTGTCTTTGCGTCCTTGGCCGTGAACGTCTCATGTTCCGTGGGAATGATGCCCCCCAAGTCCGGGGAAACCAGCATCGCAAAGAGCGCGTAGGGGATGAAAAGATCGTAGCCTGTTTCAACTTGGTGCACCGTGCGCCGACCGTTGATCATTTCCATCGTATCACCGCTCCGCACACGGAATTCGACCATGGAACGGCTCAACTCGACTTCGACGTTGTCGTAGTTCAACTCGCCTGTCGGAGTTCGTTTCACGAGCAAAGCGCAGATTGGATCGACGACCCGCGAATTGTCGCGGCGATGGAACATCGTGATGCGCAAGTGGCCATTGTTTCGATCATCGATGAGATAGCCGCGTAGACCAGTGCCTATGGGTTTGTCGTCATGTCTCGTTACTGGTGAAGCCCGTTCAAAGCGCGCGACACCCAGCTCTCGATCGTCAAATTCGACCCAAACAACGTCGGCGGGGAGCTTTACCTCACCCAGAATGGCCATTGCGGGAAGACCGGTTTCCGAAGCCTGTTTGGCGACTGCGTCATGAAGCGTATCGGCATAGGCTGCAGCCATATGGTCGAGCAGGTACACTTTCGCCTGCTGCAGGGCATCGAGCGCATACTCGCGAAAAAGCCTCAGATCCTCGGACGGCGTAAAGTGCCAAACTAGGTCGTCAGCAGGAGCCGATCTACCCGCAAGCGATGAACCGTATAAGGAAATCAATGACTTGTAGAGCATGCGACGTGACCTGAACCAAATACGACGCAGTTTCCGCCGAACCCTGACGATATTCAAGCGGCCTTCATTGCACGGCAATTGACCGCTGATGTCTGGGCAAAGCCAGATTGGCTGACGCTCGAGCTCGATTTTTTTTGCAGAGGCATGCCGACCATCGTCGGCTCATTTTGCCGGTCGGCCGGAACGGTTGAGAGGCGAAAGGCCCGGATCGGAGCCTTGCTCCGAACCCGAGCCGTCTTCGAGTCCGTGGGCTTTACGCCCACGGGTCGATCTCACCCACTACCTGAACTTCGTCGCCGTCGATTTCATCGGCGGGGACGGCGCCATAGGTTCCATCACCGGCCTGGAAGACGACGATCGAGACCATGAGCGTGGCGGCGAGGGAAGCAGCGAAGGCGTGAGCATCTTTGCGGGACATCTGTTTGGCTCCTGTCTTGGAGGCGGAGGACCATCCCCCGCGCGACAGGACCCCGCAGGCCCGAAGACTGGCTGACATCACCGGGTGCGTTCGGCTCGTCCGAATCCACCCGGCGGCACGGGCTCGCCCGTAGTCCGACCCCTCGCGGGTTGATCTCGAAGACGGGATTCGGGGCAAGGAAGGGAATGGCGAGCGGGGGATGGTGCGACGGCTGACTGGAGCCGGGTGTCCCGCTGATGCCATCGGTGCCAGCCTCCCGGGCAGGCTTTTCAAGGAATACGTCATTCCGTGTTGGATTGGATGCTATGGTGCCCCGCGATTTCGCGGGAAAGGGTCGTGATGGGTGAGAGGCCCGCGCTTTGGCGGGCCCCTTGGGTTCTACATGGGCTCAGGCGGCAAGCTCCGCGCCCCCTGCCCTATCGCCATCCTCGCTGCCGACGATCTTCAGCCGCGCGTTGCGATAGCCTTCTTTGGCGATCCAGAGTTCGGCAGCCGTGACAGACTCGGCCAGGTGGAGCAGCTCCGTGCAACCGCCGAAATCCAGCAGAACACGCACCTGCCCAGGCTGTGGTTCCTCAGCGACCTCGAAGGTCAAGGCGCTATCCGCCGAATGGGTCCGCATGATCGTCACGAGTATGACCCCGTCCGAGGAGAAGTTCCCCTCGTGCAGCGTGAACGACGCCGGCGCCGTCCAATTCGGATAGGGTCGTGGCGGCTCCTTCTTGACGAGACGTCCAACGCCGTTGGAGCGTTCCCAGGCCGCGAGCTTCTTCGTGAACCGCGCAGGCGGTTT
>NZ_MPZR01000011.1:0-141770 GCF_002020075.1 Thioclava sp. F36-7
GCGGTTGTAGCTCAGTTGGTTAGAGTACCGGCCTGTCACGCCGGGGGTCGCGGGTTCGAGCCCCGTCAACCGCGCCACTTTCCCCCCTTTTACGGTAAAGTTGCGTTTGTGAAACGCGCATCTGTCGCTTATATCCGGGCGAAGTTTCGGGAGGAGCGCATGCGCTGGATCAAACAGGTTTTCGACCACATCACCCTGCTGCAGGCGGTGCTTTTCGCAGCACTGCTCGGTCTCGCGCCATTCACCCCAGAGCCACATATCTGGGAAAAGCTGAAGATGTTGGTGGCGGGCACGCTGGTGCGTCCGATCGACTGGTTCGATCTGGTGATGCACGGGCTGCCGTGGATCGTGCTGGCGGTGAAGCTGGCGCAATGGGTGAAGACGGGACAGACCGGGAAATCCGGTAGAGGTGCGCAATGAAAGACGACATGGACGCCAAAGGGCTGATCGAGACGATGGGCGCGGCCGCGCGTGCGGCGGCGGCGGAGCTGGCCTTCGCCAGCGCTGAGGTGAAGAAAAAGGCGCTGGAAGCGGCCGCCGATGCGGTGCTCGCGCGCAAGGGCGAGATCATTACCGCCAATGGCGAGGATATGGCCTACGGCGCGGAGAAGGGGCTGAGCCCCGCGATGATGGACCGGCTGATGCTGGACGACGCGCGGATCGAGGCGATCGCCAAGGGTCTGCGGGCGGTGGCGGCTCAGCGCGATCCGGTGGGCGACACGATCGCGGAATGGGACATGCCCTCGGGGCTGCATATCAAGCGCGTGCGTACGCCGCTTGGCGTGATCGGCGTGATCTATGAATCGCGGCCCAATGTGACCGCGGATGCAGGCGCGCTGTGCCTGAAATCGGGCAATGCGGTGATCCTGCGCGGTGGCTCGGAGAGCTTCCATTCCAGCCGTGCGATCCATGCCTGCCTGCTCGAAGGTCTGCGCACCGCGGGCCTGCCCGAAGCGGCTGTCCAGCTTGTACCGACCCGAGACCGCGCCGCCGTGGCCGAGATGCTGCGCGCGACCGAATTCATCGACGTGATCGTGCCGCGCGGGGGCAAGGGGCTCGTCGGGTTGGTGCAGGCGGAGGCGCGCGTGCCGGTCTTCGCGCATCTCGAAGGCATCTGCCATATCTATGCCGACGGGGCTGCCGATCTGGAACAGGCGCGGGCGGTTGTGGTGAACGCCAAGACCCGGCGCACCGGAATTTGCGGTGCGATGGAATGTCTGCTGATCGACCGCGCCTTCTGGGAGAAGCATGGCGGCGTGCTGATCGAAGATTTGCTCAAGGCGGGCGTCGAGGTGCGCGGCACCGGCGATCTGCTGCAAATCGAGGGCGTCACCGAGGCGAGCGCGGAAGATTTCGGGCGCGAATTCCTCGATATGATCTGCGCGGCGAAGATCGTCGATGGCGTGGATGGCGCGATCGAACATATCCGACGCTACGGCAGCCAGCACACGGAATCGATCCTGACCGAGAATGACGCCGCCGCCGACCGCTTCTTCGAGCGGCTCGACAGCGCGATCCTGATGCGCAACGCCTCGACCCAGTTCGCCGATGGCGGCGAGTTCGGGATGGGCGCAGAGATCGGGATCGCGACCGGCAAGATGCATGCGCGTGGCCCGGTGGGCGCCGAGCAACTGACCTCGTTCAAATATCTTGTGACGGGGCATGGCACGGTGCGCCCTTAAGGCGCACCGAACACCCCTGAGACCTCAGAATGCGATCGTGCCGCCGTCGGCGTCTACCGACCAGTCGAGCCTGCGGCCCTGCCGCGCTGCCTCGCGCGGCAGCATCGCGAATTGCACCCGCGCGGGCGTCAGCTCCATCTGGGCGCCGTCGAGCACGGCGAAAACCTCCCGATTAGGCCGCGCTTTCTCGGACCGCGCGGTGATCATCCAGCCATCGCCGCAGGGCAGCGCGCGCAGCGTGCCGCCGAAGGGCAGCGCGGTCTCCAGGCAGAGCATCGCGAGAAACGCCAGCTTCACCTCGGCGCGCGGTGCATCGCCCGGCACTTTCCACTCGTAGTCCAGACGGCTCTGCGCCGATAATTCGCCCAACATTCCGGCGACTTCCGCCTCGCCAAGCTGCTGTTCCGCGCCGGCCCGCCCGAAGGCCACCCGGAAAAACTTGACGCGCGCATTCGCCGCCGCCACGCTTTGGGCGATCAACTCGACCTCGGGCCCGGGCGCATCGCTCGTCATGGTGAGCAATTCGACCCCATTGCCGATTGCCCCGATCGGGCTGATAAGGTCATGACACAGGCGCGAGCCCACAAGGGCGGTCAAATCATCGTCGTCCGTACCGGCATTGGCGGTCTCGAATGGCATTAAACTCTCCAATAGGTGAAATGTGATCTATGAAATTCTCGAACCCGGCATGCTGGTCAGAAACCCGGCCCAGCCCGACTGGGGCACCGGACAGGTTCAATCGCGTATCGGCGAAAAAGTGACGGTAAATTTCGAGCATCAAGGCAAGCTTGTCCTGGACGGGCGGCGGGTCGCGCTGGAATTGGTTTTCTCTGAACAAAGTTGACGAATGGTTAACAGCTTCGTGAGGTCGTGTGGGAAACCTTCAACCTTGGGATGTGGCGATTGAACCCTCCGTGATGCGCCGATGACACGGCGCGCACCGCGCGATATTGCCAATCCGGGCGCGGCTTTCTAAACCGGGCCAGCGAAGATCGGCAGGAGGACGCCCGTGATCGACAGCGCCGCATTCGAAATCAGGCTGGCCCGTGATGCCGCCGATCTCGTGGCGTCGCAGCGGCTCCGTTATCGCGTTTTCGTTGAAGAGCTCGGCGGCGGCGGTGAGACGGTCGATCACGAAAATCGTCTGGAAAGCGACCGGCTGGACCCCGTCTACGATCACCTGCTGCTGGTCGACCCGGCACGCGCGGAAGGCGAGCATGTGGTGGGGGCCTATCGGCTGCTGCCCTCGGATCGGCTGGAGCGCGCAGGGCAGTTTTATTGCGACAGCGAATATGACCTTTCGCCGCTGATCGGCACGGGGCGCAAACTCTTGGAGCTGGGCCGCTCCTGCGTCGATCCGGACTATCGCGGCGGGGCGGCGATGCTGCTTCTGTGGAACGCGCTCGCCGATTACGTGCTGGCCCATGACATCGAGATTCTCTTCGGCGTGGCCTCCTTCCACGGCACCGATGCCGAGATGCTGAAAGCGCCGCTCTCCTGGTTGCATCACCATCATCTTGCGCCCGAACATATGCGCCCGCGCGCACGGCCCGAAGCCTATCAGCCGATGGACCTCGTGCCCGAGGAGGCGCTGGATCGGCGCGCGGCTCTGGCTCAGATGCCCAATCTGATCAAGGCCTATCTGCGGCTTGGCGGCTTCGTGGGCGAGGGTGCCTTCATCGACCGTCCCTTCAACACGACCGATGTCCTTTTGCTGATGGATACCAAGGCGATGAGCGACAAGCATCGCAGCTTCTACACCCGTCGTTTCGAGGGTCGCGCGTGAGCTGGATCGAGGACGAACCCGATCCCAAACCGCTTGGCGCGCTCGACTGGACGCGGGCTGTGTTGCGCGGACTGATCTGGGGGCTGATGCTGCTGATCGGGCTGATCGTGCTGCTGCTGGTGCGGCTGGTGGAGCGCCCGGTTCACGGGCTGGCGCGGCCCTGGACGCCGTGGATCACGCAGGCGGTCTGCCGGATGAGCTTCCCGATCCTCGGGATCTCCTATCGCGTCACCGGACGTCCGATGACCAAGATCGGCGCGGTGGTCGCCAATCATGGGTCATGGCTCGATATCTTCGCGCTCAATGCCTGCCAGCGGGTCTATTTCGTCTCCAAGGCCGAGGTCGCCAAATGGCCCTTCGTCGGCTGGCTCGCACGGGCCACCGGCACCGTCTTCATCAAGCGCGATCCGCGCGAGGCCAAGACCCAGCAGGGGCTGTTCGAGGATCGCATCCGCGCGGGCCATCACCTGCTGTTCTTCCCCGAAGGCACCTCTACCGATGCGCGCCGGGTGCTGCCCTTCAAGCCGACGCTGTTTCAGGCCTTCTACAGCCACGGGCTGGAGCGCGTGATGCAGATCCAGCCGGTCACCGTCGTCTACACGCCCCCCGCGGGCGAGGACGTGCGGTTCTATGGCTGGTGGGGCGATATGGAATTCGGGTCGCATCTGATAAAAGTGCTGGCCCAGAGGCGGCAGGGCGCGGTTGAGGTGGTGTTCCACACGCCGCTCTCCGTCTCCGACTATCGCTCGCGCAAGGAGCTTGCTTGGGCGGCGGAAAGCGCCGTGCGCCGCGGCCTGCCTTACGAGATCGCGCGCGCCCGGTAATAGGCCAGAACGTAGAGGCGGATTGCCGTGGCAAGGCCCGTCTCGGTGCCGCGATCTACATCAATTTCGGCTGCCAACTCATTGAGCCCAAGGTTTTTTTCGGTCGCGATGTCGCGGAAGGCGCGCCAGAATTCATCCTCCAGCGTGACCGAGGTGCGATGCCCGCCCAGCGTCAGGGAGCGTTTCTTCGGTCGGCTCATTCGTCATGCTCGCGCTGATGCCCGTCGAGATCGCGCCGCTCTTTCGTGGCGCGTCTTTCCTGCAGCGTCTTTTCGGCCTTGCTACGTCCGAATTTCTCAGCGTTCACAGAGCCTTGCTCGCGTTTCTTCACGCGGGCCTGCTGTTTGCGAAACTGGTTGAGATTGGTGACCTTGCTCATAAGCAAAGAGTGCCACAGCCGATCGGATCGGGAAAGGGGCTTGGGCGCGCCCGCGTGAGGCGCGCCCGAAAGGTTTACTCGACTTCGACCAGCGCGTGGCGCTTCTTGCCCGCGCTCAGCTTCACCGGGGTCTCCAGATCGGCGGCGGTGAACATCCGGCCCGGATCGGCGCAGGTCTCGTCATCGACCTTGAGCGCGCCTTCCGCGATCAGCCGCTTGCCGTCCTTGCCCGATTTCGCAAGCCCCGAGCGCACCACGAGCTGCGCGAGGCTGATCCCGTCGCCGAGTTCCTCGACCGTCAGCGTGAGCGTCGGCAGGTCGTCGCCCACGCCACCTTTCTCGAAGACCTCGCGCGCGGTCGCCTCGGCGGCATGCGCCGCGTCCCAGCCGTGGCAGAGCGCTGTGACCTCGTTGGCCAGACGCACCTTCGCCGCGTTGATCTCGGAGCCTTCCAGCGCGCCCAGGCGCTCGCATTCTTCGACCGGAAGCTCGGTGTAAAGCTTCAGGAAACGGCCCACATCGGCATCGGTCGTGTTGCGCCAGAACTGCCAGAACTCGTAAGGGCTCAGCATGTCCGAGTTCAGCCAGATCGCGCCGCCCTGGCTCTTGCCCATCTTGCGGCCGTCCGAGGTGGTCAGAAGCGGCGAGGTCAACCCGTAGATCTCGTGATCGAGCACACGGCGCGTCAGGTCGATCCCGTTGACGATATTGCCCCACTGATCCGATCCGCCCATCTGCAGCAGGCAGCCGTAGCGGCGGTTCAGTTCGAGGAAGTCATAGGCCTGCAGGATCATGTAGTTGAATTCGAGGAAGGACAGCGATTGCTCGCGATCCAGCCGCGATTTCACACTCTCGAAGGACAGCATCCGGTTGACCGAGAAATGCCGCCCGATATCGCGTAGGAATTCGAGGTAGTTCAGCCCGTCGAGCCATTCCGCGTTGTTCAGCATGAGCGCATCGGTCGGTCCGTCGCCGTAATCGAGGTATTTCGCGAAGACCTGCTTCATCCCGGCGATGTTTTCGTCGATCGCTTCGGGCGTCAGCAGCGGGCGCTCATCGGAGCGGAACGACGGATCGCCGACCTTCGTGGTGCCGCCGCCCATCAGGGTAATCGGCTTGTGGCCGGTCTTTTGCAGCCAGCGCAGCATCATGATGTTCAGCAGGTGGCCGACATGCAACGACTTCGCCGTCGCATCATAGCCGATATAAGTCGGCACGACCCCCTTCGCCAAAGCCTCGTCCAGCCCCTGATAATCCGTGCAGTCGGCCAGAAAGCCCCGCTCGATCATCACGCGCATGAAGTCTGATTTCGGATGGTAGGTCATCGTGCTTGTTCCTTTCGTCTGAGCGTGCGTATATCGGGGCAGGCGACGAGAGGGAAGCCATGTTGAAATCCGGGCCGGTCTGGGCAGTTGGCGCCATGTCGGGCACGTCCTTGGACGGGGTGGACGCGGCGCTCGTTTTGACCGACGGAACCCGCATCCTCGATTTCGGCCGCAGCGACTACCGCCCCTATACCGAGGCCGAGCGTGCGACGCTCCACGCAGCTCTCGGGCATTGGCCCGGAGAGCCGGGGGTGGAAGACGCCTGCGAGGTGGTCGAGACCGCCCATGCCGAACTGCTCAGCGGATTGGGAGAGGCGCAGCTCGTGGGGTTTCACGGCCAGACGCTCGCCCATGATCCCTACGGGATGCAGGGGCCGCGCCGCACCCATCAGGCAGGCGACGGCTCGGTTCTGGCCGAGGTGCTGTCGCGCCCGGTGGTCTGGGATTTCCGCTCCACCGATGTGGAGATGGGCGGGCAGGGCGCGCCGCTCGCGCCGTTCTTCCATTTCGCCTGCGCGAAATATGCCAAGCTCGACGCGCCGGCGGTGTTTTTGAACCTCGGCGGCGTCGGCAATGTTACTTGGGTCGATCCGCGTCAGCCCTCGGCCGAGGTGCCGGGTGCGGTGCTGGCCTTCGACACCGGCCCCGCCAACGCGCCGATCAACGACCTGATGCGGCTGCGGCGCAAGGCCGAGTTCGATGCGGGGGGCGAATTGGCGTTGGCGGGCCGCGTTGACGAGGCCATGGTCGAGGCCTTCCTGACGCATCCCTATTTCCTGAAAATGCCGCCCAAATCGCTCGACCGGAACGATTTCCACGACATCCTGACCCGTGTCGCGGAGTTGGACGACGCGGATGCGGCAGCGACGCTGACGGCCTGTGCGGCAGCCTCGGTCGCGCGCGCGGGCGAGCATTACCCGACGCCGCCGAAAGCGATCTATGTCTGCGGCGGCGGGCGGCTCAACACCGCGCTGATGGTGGCGTTGCAGCGGCGCATGAACGTGCCGGTGCAGCCGGTCGAGGATATCGGGCTCGATGGCGACATGCTCGAGGCGCAGGCCTTCGCATATCTCGCGGTGCGGGTTGCGCGCGGGATGGCGACCTCGGGGCCGTCCACGACCGGGGTCTCGGCGCTGATCGGCGGCGGCAAGGTCTCGCGGCCCGGCTAAATTCACATCACTTGACGCCGATCATGCCGCGCCGCGGCGGACGGCGCTAGGATTGGCCTCAACGCAGAGGGTAATTCTATGTCTCAAACTCCAACCGATCCCTGTCCCACGCCGCAGGCGCGCAAGCAGGCCCCGTTCTCGAACCGGGCCGCCGCAGTCTTCCTTGCGGGGCTCAGCTTCGTCGTCATGGTCGCCTCCGGCCTCGTCGTCAGCATCGCGCCCTCGGGCCGGGTGGCGCGGGATATCGACTGGTCGCTCCTCGCGCTGAACCGCGCCGACTGGGAGCTTTTGCACCTCGCGATGGGGGTGCTCTTCATCTTCGCCGGGATCTGGCACATCAAGCTGCACTGGCCGGTGATCCGCAACCTGCTGTGGTCGGCGGCGGCGCAGACGCTGTGTCACCGGCGCGAACTGGCGCTGGCGGTCGGGCTGGTGGGTGCGGTGATCGTGCTGACGCTGCTCTGGTGGCCGCCGATCAGCTGGCTCGATCAGCTATCCCGCTGGGCGAGCATCGGGCTCTGGTGATCAGCGAGGGATGTCGAAGCCTCTCGGGGCCAGTTCGAAGCCCTCGAAGCGGAAGCCCGGCGAGACGGTGCAGCTGACAAGGCTCCACGCCCCGGTCGAGCGCGCCGATTGCCACTGGCCCGCGGGCACGATCCCCTGCGGTTGATCGCCGCCAAGCACGTCGGGGCCCACCAGCAATTCCAGCACCGGCCCCGCCTCCTGCGGCGCGATATCGAGCTGCACCGGCGCGCCTGCGTGGAAATGCCAGATCTCGGTCGCATCGACCCGGTGCCAATGGCTGCGCTCGCCCGCCTTGAGTAGGAAATAGATGCAGGTGCCCGAAGGGCGCGCGCCGTCTGCGGCCTCGGCTTCCCAGGTCTGGCGGTAATGCCCGCCCTCGGGATGGGGCGCGAGGCCGAGGGCTTCGATGATCGCGTCAGCCTCACTCATGCGAAAAGCTCCTTCGCCAGCGTCTCGAAATCGGGCGCGATCGCGTCCCAGTCCTCGCTCGGCACAAGGTCCTTGTCCTGAGCGGGCCCGTATTCGGTGGGACGCGGCACGAAAGCGGTCTGCAGTCCCAGCGCCCGCGCCGCTGCGAGGTCGTCGTTATGCGCGGCCACCATCATCACCTCTTCGGGCGGCAGGCGCAGCGCGGCGCATGAGGCCAGATAGACCTCGGGCTTGGGCTTGTAGTCGCGCGCAATATCCGCGCCGAGGATGCAATCCCACGGCAGCCCCGCATGGCGCGCAAGCCGCGTCATCAGCGCGATGGACCCGTTGGAGCAGGGCGCGATGATCGCATGGCGCTTGAGCGCGTGAAGGCCGCCGACCACATCGGGCCAAGGGCTGAGCCGCTCCCAGACATGCGAGAGGCTATCGGGCGCCGAGACCGCAAAGCGTTCGGCCACCCGGTGCAGGTTCTCGCGATGCAGATCGTCGAGCGCCACATAGCCGCGCCCCCCGTCGCGAATGCGCCGCATCGCAGGATCGTATTCGGCGCGCCACGCATCGGCGAAGGCAAGGGAATCGATCCCGGGAAAGGCGATTTCCACCTCATGCGCGACCGAGTTGCGCCAATCGACACAGGTGCCGAACACATCGAAAATCAGAGCCTTGATCATGGCCCGACAGTGACGCGGATTAGGGCGCGGCGCAATCGCCCCTTCGGCTTGGCTCAAATATCCTCGCCGAAGGCGAAACGAAAACCCCCGGCGAAGCGCGTGCTCCGCCGGGGGCTTGGGTGTCTCACGTCGAGGTACGCTTAGCGCAGGATCGAGCGACCCGCATATTCCGCGGTCTCGCCCAGCGATTCCTCGATACGGATCAGCTGGTTGTATTTCGCGAGCCGGTCCGAACGTGCCAGCGAGCCGGTCTTGATCTGACCGCAGTTGGTCGCGACCGCGAGATCGGCGATGGTCGCGTCCTCGGTCTCGCCCGAGCGGTGGCTCATCACGTTGGTGTAGCCCGCGCGATGCGCCATATCGACGGCCTGCAGCGTCTCGGTCAGGGTGCCGATCTGGTTGACCTTCACCAGCATCGAATTCGCGACGCCCTGCTTGATGCCATCGGCCAGACGGGTCGGGTTGGTCACGAAGAGATCATCGCCCACCAGCTGCACCTTGTCGCCCAGGCGCTCGGTCAGGAGCTTCCAGCCCTCCCAGTCGTCTTCGGCCATACCGTCTTCGATCGAGATGATCGGGTAGGCGCCCAGCAGCTTTTCGAGATAGTCGACATTCTCTTCCGAGGTCAGCGAGAGGCCTTCGCCCTTCATCTCGTATTTGCCGTTCTTGTAATATTCGGTCGAGGCGCAATCCATCGCGAGGTAGATGTCCTCGCCCGGCTTGTAGCCCGCTTTTTCGATCGATTTCAGGATGATGTCGAGCGCGGCGGTGGTCGAGCTGAGTTCCGGCGCGAAGCCGCCCTCATCGCCCAGACCCGTCGTCATGCCCGCCGCCGAGAGCTCTTTCTTCAGCGTGTGGAACACTTCCGAACCCATGCGCACCGCGTCGCGGATATTGCCCGCGGAGACCGGCATGATCATGAATTCCTGGATGTCGATCGGGTTGTCGGCATGTTCGCCGCCATTGATGATGTTCATCATCGGCACCGGCAGGATGCGGGCCGAGGTGCCGCCGACATAGCGATAAAGCGGCAGAGTCGAGAAATCGGCAGCCGCTTTCGCGCAGGCGAGCGAGACGCCGAGGATCGCGTTGGCGCCGAGGCGGCCCTTGTTCTCGGTGCCGTCGAGTTCGATCATCGCGCGGTCGATCTCGACCTGCTCGGTGACGTCCTCGCCGACAAGGTTTTCCGCAATTTCACCGTTCACGGCCATCACGGCTTCCAGAACGCCTTTGCCCATGTAGCGGGCCTTGTCGCCGTCGCGGCGCTCGACCGCCTCATGCGCGCCGGTGGAGGCGCCCGACGGCACGGCCGCACGGCCCATCGTGCCGTCTTCGAGGATCACGTCGACTTCGACGGTGGGGTTGCCACGGCTGTCGAGAATCTCGCGGGCGTGGATGTCGATGATGGTGCTCATGGGGCGCTCTCCTCGGGCTCCGGTTGATGCTTGGCTAGGTGCATACACCCGTGCTGCGCCTGCGAAAAGGCCGTAAGGGCGATTTCTGGAAGAAATGTTACCGCTAACGGCGGCCTTCACGACGCAATTTGGCCTGACGCCACAGCGCGTAGAGGCCAGAGCCCACGATCACCGCCCCGCCGATGAGCGTCCAGCGATCCGGCGGCTCGGCGAAAACGACGGTGGAAATCACGACGGCGAAGGCGAGGCGCGAATAGCGAAACGGCATGATGACAGCGATCTCGCCCAGCCGCACCGAGGCGATCAGCGCGTAGTAACCGACCGGCCCGATCGCGAGCGCACCAGCGAGGTAGAGCCAATCCATCGGCTCGGGCGTAACGATCGGCTCGGGTAGGACCGCCAGCAGCACCAACCCCAGCGGCAGCACGCAGAAGAAGCCCAGCGTCGCCACCTGCAGCGAGGTCACATCGCGCGGCACGCGCCGCGTGGTGACGTCGCGCATCGATAGGCCGATGACCGCGCCGACCGCGAGAAGCGAGAGCATCGAGAATTCCTCGGTGCCGGGGCGGATCACGACCAGCACGCCCAGAAAGCCGATCAGAATGGCCGAGAGCCTGCGCCAGCCGACCCGCTCCTTGAGGAAGATCGCCGCGCCAAGCGTGGTCGCAAGCGGCGTCGCCTGATGGATCGCGGTCGCCTGGGCCAGCGGCGTGAAAGCCACGGCGGAGACGAAGAAGCCGGTGCCGACGATCTCGCCCAGATTGCGCAGCCAGAGCGCCGAGGACAGCAGCGAGCGGGTGAAAATGCGCTCGCCCTTCAGCTTGGCGAGCACCGCGAAGATCGTCGCGCCGCCAAGCCCCACGGCGGCGAGAATTTGCCCCACCGGCCAGTCGCCCGCGAGCATCTTGATGAACATATCCTCCAGCGCGAACCCCGCCATCGCGAGGATCATCAGCATCGAGCCGCGCAGGTTATCGTGGTCGGTGGGTTCGGGTGTCATGGGGCGCTCCTGACCGGATGGTCAAGGCCCACCTAGCGCGGGTGTGATCGGCCTTCAAGGCGCGTCACGAACTGGGATGCGCCCGGGTGACGATGCCACCGATATCGGCCCAGATCGGCAGGTGATCCGAGGCCACCCGCGCCAGCGGCGTATCCAGCACGCCCTTGCGCACCACGCGCAGACCCGGCGAGGTCACGATCCGGTCGAGCTGGCCGATCGGCGCGCGCGACGGGTAGGTCGCGCCCGGCGCATGGATGTGAAACCCGGTCAGCGCCTCGAACCCGTGCCGCGCGCGCCATTCGTTGAAGTCGCCGATGGCGAGGGCGGGGTGCGGTTTCACCCCGGCCATGATCTCTGCGATCCGCGCCCATTGCGCACGCCGATCCGTGCGCCGCAGTCCCAGATGCGCCGCGATCAGCAGGAAAGGCGCGCCGCTGTCGGGGGCGATATTCACCGCAATCGCGCCGCGTGGCTCGAGACCGGGTAGGGTGACCGGCTCGACCCCCAGCACCCGCGAGCCGCGCCGCACCAGCACGACCTGCCCATGCCAGCCCAGCGAGGCGGCGGTGGTGCGGGGCATGTCGTGGCGGATGAAATCGGTCTCTTCCTCGATCAGCTTTTGCGGCAGCGCCGCCGGACGCTCGCCCATGCGCTTGTCGACCTCCTGCAAGGCAATCACATCGGCATGCAACGCATTGATGACATTCACGACCCGCGCCGGATCGTGCTTACGGTCGGTCCCCACGCATTTGTGCAGATTGTAGGAAGCGATCCGAAGTGTCATTTTTCTGAGTGCCTTACAGGGTGTTCTTTATGTGCCGCAGAAGGTCCGATACACCCGTTCATCGGATTTCGGCGCAGCTTCATATGCGGCGTAACGCGGGTCCTCCGCATAGGGATCCGCGAGCGCGGCCATGAGGCTATGGAGCGGGCCGTCATCGCCTTCGACCGCCGCCGCGATCATTTCCTCGATCCGGTGATTGCGCGGGATGCGCAGCGGGTTCGCGGCGGCCATGACGGAGTGCGGATCATCCTCGCTGGCGATCCGCTTTTCCCAGCCCTCGCGCCAGAGATCAAAGGCCATCGGCTCGGTGAATTCCTTGCTCGCTGCCTTAGGATCGCGCCGCAACGCACTGAACACGCGCGTGAAATCGGCTTTCTCGGTCGACATGTGGTTCAGCAGATCCTCGATCAGTGGCAGATCGTCCTCGGTCGCTTCCGCGATGCCGATCTTGCGGCCCATCAGTCGCAGCCACTCGCGCTGATAGACGCCGATGAAGCTGTCGACCGCGGCGCTCGCCTGTTCGATGGCGGCATCATCGTCACCGATGAGCGGCATCAGGCAGGTCGCGAATTGCGCGAGGTTCCAGACCGCCACTTGCGGCTGGCGCGCATAGGCATAACGCCCTTGTTGGTCGATGGAAGAGAAGACGCGCCCCGGATGGTAGTGGTCCATGAAAGCGCAGGGGCCATAGTCGATCGTTTCTCCCGACAGCGCCATGTTGTCGGTGTTCATCACCCCGTGGATGAAGCCGATCGCCATCCATTTCGCGACCAGCTCGCCTTGCTTCGCCGCGACCGCGCGCAGCACCTCAAGCGGTGTTTCGCAATCTGGATAGTGGCGTTCTATCAAGGCGTTGAGGAGCGTTCTTAATCCTTCGAGGTCATTGCGCGCCGCGAAATACTGGAAGGTACCGACGCGGATATGGCTGCGTGCGACGCGGGTCAGGATTGCGCCGGGGCGGCCCGAGGCATCGCGCACCACCGTCTCGCCCGTGCGTACTGCGGCCAGCGCGCGCGTCGTTGGCACGCCCAGCTTCGCCATCGCTTCGCTCAGCACATACTCGCGCAGCACCGGGCCGATCCACGCCCGCCCGTCAGAGCGTCCGCGCGAAAACGGCGTGCGCCCCGCGCCTTTCAATTGCAGATCGAAGCGCTTGCCATCCGGCGCCACGATCTCGCCCAGCAGCACCGCGCGCCCGTCGCCCAGACGCGGCACGAAGCCGCCGAACTGGTGGCCCGCATAGGCCTGTGCGATCGGCTCGGCGCCTTCGGGCATCGTATTGCCCGCCAGCATCGCGAGCCCCTCGGGGTTTTCCAGCCAATCGGCATCGAGCCCCAAACGCTCGGCAAGGTCGCGGTTCAGGATCACCAGCTCGGGCGCTTTCACCGGTTGGGGCGGCTGACGCTCGAAGAAGCTGTCGGGCAGGCGGGCATAGCTGTTGTCGAAGGGAATGGTCATAGGGTCTCCTTGCCTCCCTATCTAAGCCTCGTGCCGGTCAATCCAATCCCCGTTTTCGGTCGCGCCGCTTAATGCTCCATATCCGGCAGACCTTCGCGCGACAGCAGCACCGCCAAGGGGCGCAGGCGCGGGCTTTGCGCGCAGATGATCATCAGCGCCACCATGATCGGCACGGCGAGGAACATCCCCGGCAGCCCCCAGACCGCGCCCCAGAAGGCGAGCGAGATGATGATCCCGAAGCTCGACAGCCGCAGTGCATGGCCCATCAGCATCGGGTCGATCACGTTGCCGATCACGAATTGCAGGATGCCGACCGCGACCAGCACCGTGCCCGCGGTATAGGGGTTCTGGGTCAGCACATAGACCGCGAGCGTCGCGATGACGGTTGCGATGATCGAGCCGATCGAAGGGATGAAGTTCAGCGCGAAGGTGATGATCGCGACCGGCAGCGCCAGATCGAACCCGCCCACGGTGAAGACGCCATAGACCGCGACGGCGGTGACCGCGCTGACGATGGCTTTCACGAGAAGGTAGTGGTTCACCCGGCGCATGATCGTGCCGACCATCCGCGCGATCCGCTCGGCGCTCTCGGAATCGCCCATCAGCGAGTTCAGCTTCGCGTCGAACCAGATCCGCTCGGCGAACAGGAAGCCCACGAAGAGAATGATCAGGATCGTGGCCGACAGCAGGTTCGACGCTTGACCCGCCAAGGTGGTCAGATAGCCCGCCACCTGAATACTCTGCATCGATTCCAGAACCGATTGCTCAACCTCGGGACCCATCCAGCCGAAGAGCTGCGCGATCGCCTGTTGCGCGGGGCCCGCATAGTTCAGCACCATCGTCACGACCGTGTTGACCTGAGAGATCAGCACCGCACTCAGCGTCAGCAGCCCGCCCGCGATCAGCGCCAGCGCCACCAGCGAGGCCAGACGCGGCGGAATCGAGACCGGCCCGATGCGCAGCCGCCCGACCGCGTTGATCGCCTCGGAGGTCAGCGAGAACAGGATGATCGCGATGGCCAGAGAAATCAGGATGAATTTCGCCTGCACCATCAGGAACAGCGCCAGCGCGAAGGCGATGATGCCCAGAAGCACATTGGTGAGCGCACGCGGCTCGAACGCGCGCCCATCGATCAGGGCAGGGCGGCCCTCATCGGGAGTGTCCTTCATCTTCATCATCTTCCTGTGCCTGACCCTGACGGGGGCGTAACCTGTTTTTCTTATGCTAGGAGCCGCCGCGCAGGCGCGCAAGCGCCGAACCCGCGTGATTTCAGGGCTTTTTCATGACCTGCGCATTATTCCGGATCGGGTCTTGCATCCCGCCCGGATTTGCGGATAAACCCGCCGGCGGAGCGGTGGCCGAGTGGTCGAAGGCGCACGCCTGGAAAGCGTGTAGGCGGGGAACCGTCTCGAGGGTTCGAATCCCTTCCGCTCCGCCACAATCCCCCAGCATTCACCAATAATACCCGCTTTGCGCAGGCCGCGCGTGATCTCTTTTCGGTCATGTCCGCGCAGTCTCGTAGTCACGCGGGCAGGCGGGCCGCCCGCGTGTTCGGGTCACCTCAGCCGACCACGTTGAACGCGGGCCCGTAGGGATAGCCGGTGATGTCCTCGCCGCCGTCCTCGGTGATCACGAGGATGTCGTGTTCGCGGTAGCCGCCTGCGCCGGGCTGGCCCTCGGGGATCGTCAGCATCGGCTCCATCGAGATCACCATGCCGGGCTCCAGCACCGTGTCGATATCCTCGCGCAGCTCCAGCCCCGCTTCGCGCCCGTAGTAATGCGACAGCACCCCGAAACTGTGGCCATAGCCGAAGGTGCGGTATTGCAGCAGATCGCGATCAGCGAAGAAGGCGTTGATCTTCTCTGTCACGTCGGCGCAGCTCGCGCCCGGCTGCAACAGGCTCATCCCGTATTCATGGGCGGCGACATTCGCCTTCCAGATCGCGCGCGAGGCGTCGTCGACCTCGCCCACAAAAAGCGTCCGCTCCAGCGCCGTGTAATAGCCCGAGATCATCGGGAAGGTGTTGAGCGACAGGATATCGCCGCGCTGCAACACGCGCCCCGTGACCGGGTTATGCGCGCCGTCGGTGTTGATCCCCGACTGGAACCAGACCCAGGTGTCGCGATATTCGGCCTCGGGGAACCGCTTGGCGATCTCCAGCTCCATCGCATCGCGGCCCGCCATCGCGACATCGATCTCGCGCACGCCTTCGCGGATCGCCTCGCGGATCGCATAGCCGCCCACATCGGCGACGGCCGCCCCTTGCCGGATCAACGCGATCTCTGCGGGGGATTTGTGCATCCGTTGCCGCATCGTGGCCGGGGCGATGTCATGCGTCAGCGAGGGCTCGAGGAAATCCTGCAGGAGCGCCGCCTGCGCCAGCGTCAGGTGATCGGATTCGACGCCCAGCACGCGGCGCTTGCCAGTCACCGACGCGATCGCGCGCCAGTAATTGTTCCGCGCCCAGTCGGTATAGGTGATGTTGTCGCCGTGACAGCGCCGCCACGGCTGCGCAGCATCGATCCCCGCCGAGATCGTCACGCTGTCGCTCGGCGTCACCACCAGCGCATAGGGCCGCCCGAAGGCGCAGTACAGAAAGCCCGAGTAATAGGCGATGTTATGCATCGAGGTGAACAGGCAGGCATCAATGCCCGCCTCGGTCATCGCCGCGCGCAGACCCGCGAGCCGTGCGTCGTATTCGGTGGCGGCGAAGGGCAGGATGCGCTCGCCTTGGTGAAAGCGGTAAAAAGCAGGACGGTCCATCGGCACTCTTCCTTATCAGAGGCCGCAACGCGCCGAGGGACGATCTTCCCCCGTCGCGCGCTGCGACAAAGCAAGATCCCGGCGTGCAGGATGGGTGAGACAGGGCGGGCGCAAGCTGCGCCGGCGACGCCATCGCCTTCAGCCCTGAACGGCAGATTGAGCGAAAATCTTCTCGCTGCCAAGTCCCCTCATTCCGTCGCGTGCGATTTGCTTTTTCACAAATCGGCGGAACCCGGCGCACGCATGGAACATTGATCGATCCGAGGGAACCCTGCCGAGACGTGCGGGGATTGGGCGCCCAGTCTCGTCAACCGACGCGATCCGGCGCACCAACAGAAAGGGAGACCAATGCACGATAAGATGCCGCAAGAACGGCTGTTCATATTCCCCAAGGTCCACAAGACGGTGTTCCTCGTCTCTGCGGTCCTCATCATCGGGTTCATCATCTTCGGCGCCATGTTCAGCGATCAGGCCAAGGCGCTCTTCACCGGCTTGCAGGACTGGCTCGCGACCAACCTCGGTTGGGCGCTGATTGTCGAGGTGAACCTATTCCTTGCCGCAACCGTCTTTCTCGCCTTCGGACCTTATGGCGATATCCGACTGGGTCGCATGACCGACAAGCCCGCTTACGGGCTTTTTTCATGGACGGCGATGCTATTCTCGGCCGGGATCGGGATCGGTCTGATCTACTGGGGCGTGGCCGAGCCCCTGTATCACTTCTTCGCCCCGCCCGTCGGCGAGGCGGAAACGCAAGCCTCCGCCCGGCAAGCGATGACCATCGCCTTCATGCACTGGGGCTTCCAGGCCTGGGCGATCTATGCGGTCGTGGCGCTGGCGCTGGCCTATTTCCACTTCCGCAAGGGCCTGCCGCTGACGATCCGCTCGGCGCTCTATCCGCTTCTGGGCGAGAAGATCTACGGGCCGTGGGGCTCTGCGGTCGATATTCTCGCGGTGTTCGGCACCATGTTCGGGATCGTGACCTCGCTGGGCCTCGGCGCGATGCAGATCAATTCGGGCCTCGGCACCGTCTTCGGCATCGACCAATCGCCCTTCGTGCAGATCATCATCATCGCCTGCATCACGGCGGCTGCGACCCTGTCGGTCGTGGCGGGCCTCGATGGTGGGATCAAACGACTGTCGAACCTCAATATCGGCCTGTCGATCGTGTTTCTCGCCTTCATGGTGATCGTCGGCCCGACCATCTTCATCTTCGACCTCTTCGTCCAAAGCTATGGCGACTACATCGCGGAGCTCGTCAGCTGGGGCTCCTGGACCGAGGCGTGGCAGAAGGACGGCTCGTGGCAGAATAGCTGGACCATCTTCTACTGGGCGTGGTGGATCTCCTGGTCGCCCTTCGTGGGCGTCTTCATCGCGCGCATCTCGAAAGGGCGCACGATCCGCGAATTCGTGGTGGGCGTGATGCTGCTGCCGACGACGATCATGTTCTTCTGGTTCTGCGCCTTTGGCGGCACCGCGCTCGACATCTCGCTGGGCGGTGACAGCACCATCGTGGACGCGACGAAGAACGCCTATGGCGACGCGATGTTCGCGCTGCTCGACCATTTCCCGGCGGCGAAGGTGATGTCGGGCTTCACGGTGATCCTGATCGTGATGTGGTTCGTGACCTCCTCGGACTCGGGCTCTTTCGTGATCGATATGCTGACCGCGGGCGGCGACGCCGATCCGCCGAAGGTTCAGCGGATCTTCTGGGCAATCACCGAAGGCGCGGTGGCCTCGGTGCTGCTGCTCGCAGGCGGGCTGAACGCGCTGCAGGCGGCGGCGGTCGTCGCGGGCTTCCCCTTCGCCATCGTGTGCTTCTTCATCCTCGTCGGATTGCTGAAAGCGCTGCGATGGGACCCCTTGATGCTCTATCGCCACAACCAGCGCTACCAGAGCGACGAGGAGGCCGATCACGCGATGCCATCCGAATTGCCGGGCGATCTCTACGGGGCCGATCCGACCCCGCCACCGGCACCGCAAGGGGCGCAGGCCAACCCTGCGGAGTGATCGCAAGACCCATGACGAGAGAAGGCCGGGCCGCAGCGCCCGGCCTTTCCATGCGGCGCGTTGGCGGGGCCAGAGTGGCGTTAGGGATTTCTTAATCGTGTTGACGCAGCGTTAGTGGAGTTCCTAACGGATGGGTAAGGTCGATGAAGATTTCCCTGATTACTGCGGTCTATGACGCTGAGGACACCGTCGGCGACGCCATCGCCTCGGTCGCACGGCAGAGTCACCGCGATCTCGAGCATCTTATCATCGAGGGGCGCTCGCTTGATCGCTCGCTCGCAGAGATCGAGGCTGCGCGCCATTCTCGGATGATAGCTTTTAGCGAGGCCGATGCGGGCCTCTACGATGCGCTCAACAAGGGTATCGTGCGGGCCACGGGCGAGGTCGTGGGCTTCGTTCATGCCGATGATATGCTGGCCCATCGTGATGCGCTGGCCCATGTCGCCGCGGCTTTCGCCGATCCGCGGGTCGAGGCGGTCTTCGCCAATCTCGATTATGTGCTGCGCGGCGATCCGGATACGGTGATCCGTCACTGGGCCAATGGCGGCTTTACCCCGGCCAAGCTGCGCCGGGGATGGGCGCCTGCACACCCAACGCTCTACCTGCGGCGTTCCACCTATGCGCGGCTGGGAGGCTTTAACACCTCTTACCGGATCGCGGCGGATTACGACTTCATGCTGCGTGTCTTCAGCGCGCTCCAAGGTCGCGCGGTCTACCTGCCGGAGCTTCTCTACAAGATGCGGCTGGGCGGCGTCAGCAACCGCTCGCTCGCGCATCTGCGCCGCAAGATGGCCGAGGACTACCGGGCGATCCGTGCCAATCATCTGGGTGGGCCGGTCTCGGCGCTCGGCGTGCTCTCGCGCAAGAACCTCTCCAAGCTGCGCCAATTCGTCGAGCGTGACCAAGGCGCCACCCCGTCCGCCGATCACGCCCTTTTGCTGGACGCGAACCCGCGCAAGGCCCTATAGCTTGGGGAAATGATCCGCGCTGGGGGCAGGGCGCACCCGTCCCACGCGCCATCCGGAGCGCAGAATGTCGAAGACCATCCATATCCTCAACGGCCCGAACCTGAACCTTCTGGGCAAGCGCCAGCCCGAGATTTACGGCTCGGACACGCTCGAGGACGTGGAGCGGATCTGCCGCGAGGAGGCGCAACCCAGGGGCTTCGAGGTCGAGCTATTCCAGTCGAATTTCGAAGGCGAGATCGTCGAACAGATCCACCGCGCGCGCGACGAAGCCTGCGCCATCGTGATCAATGCCGGCGCCTATACCCACACCTCCGTCGCGATCCTCGATGCGCTCAACACCTTCGAGGGCCCGGTCTTCGAAGTGCATATTTCGAATGTTCACAAACGCGAAAGCTTCCGCCATCATTCCTTCATCTCGCAGCGGGCCGAGGGGGTTCTGGCGGGCTTCGGGATCGAGGGTTACGCCCTCGCCACCCGCCGCGCCTGTTCGGTTCTGAGTTAAGAGAGGGCTTTAAGATCGGTTTGCAAGGGACTGAAAAGGTAGCAGGAATTTCGCGCCGGGTGATGTCCGGTGCAGCCAGCATCGCGCTTGCGCTGAGCGTCGCGCTCCCCGCGCAAGCTCGCGACGCCGCCGCCGATCGCAACATTGCCAATTCCGGCAAGATGAGCGATCGCGACTTCTACCGGGCGATGGCCTGCGCCGCGCGACCCGGGGGCGCCTGCACCTTGCCCTATCGCCGATGGGCCGCGAGCAAGTGCAGCGATCTCACGGTGGGCATCGCCTTCCGCTCGAAGCATTTCCCCGCCAAGCGCGCCCATGCCATCGAAGAGGCCGCCCGCGCGGCGATCGACCAGATCAACAAGACCGGCGCCGCGCTGCACCTGAGCTATGCCGGGGCGCGCCCCGCGGATATCAATCTCTATCTGACCGACACGCCCGTTGGCGGCACCGTGCGGGGAACGCCCTCGCACCGCCTCAACGGCAGGCGGCTCGGTCGGGGCACGGTCGCGAAAGTGACCTTCTACTGGCAGACGAATACCGGCCGGATCACCGATGCCGATATCGCCTTCAGCCGGGACATCCAGATGCGCGACATCCGCTCGGTCGTACTCGAGGAAATCGTGCAATCGCTGGGCTTCTCGACCGATCTGGAAGACCCATATTATACGCAAAGCTCGATCTTCTCGGAGAACGGGAATTCGGTTACGCGGTTGATCGGGCAGGACGCGATGACCCTGCGCAGCCATTACCCGCCGCGCTGATCACATCACCTGCATCCCGCCGCGGATCAGCAGCAGAACCGACAGCAGCGCCAGCATGATCTGGATGACCCGCATATAGAGCTGCTGCGACAGCCGCGCGGTCAGCCAGCGCCCCGCAACAGTGCCCGCGATGCCTGCCACCGCAAGCCCCGCGACCAGCGACCAGTTCATCCCGTCGAGCTGACCGATCACCCAATAGGCAGGCAGTTTCACGATATTGCCGATCGCGAAAGCAATGGCGATGGTGCCCGCGAATTCCAGTTTCGGAAGCTTCTGCGGCAGGAGGAAAGCCTGCACGGGCGGCGCACCGGAATGGGTGATGAAGCTCGCGATCCCGGTCAGCGTGCCCCAGAACAGCCCCGGTACGATACGGGCCTCGGGTTGGCTCTCGTCATGGCGTTTCAGCCAGGCGCGCGCGACATGCCAGATCCCGATCAACCCGGTGAAGATCAGCAGCGCCCATTCGGGTGTGTAGGGCGTGATGAGGGTGGCGATGGCGATGCCCGCGAGGATCGCAGGCACGAGGATGAAAAGGTTCCGCTTCGAGAAATGGTGGCGGTAGAGCCAGACGCCCACCCAATCGGTCACGATATAGACCGGCAGCAGAGTCGCCGCCGCTTTCACGGGGTTCATGAACAGCGCGAGCATCGGCACCGCAATGGCCGCGGCGGTCGAAAGCCCACCTTTCGACATCCCGACGATCAGAGCCGCCACGATCAGCAAAACGATTTCATACATGTAAACGGGGTCCGGTCGGGAGGAGAGGATCGGGTGGCCCGGCGGGCCACCCGGGAGTTAGGAGATATTAAGCGCCCGCGTCGGTCAGGCGGCGCATCTCTTCGTCAGTCAGGCTCATCTCCACGGCTTTCGCGAAGCTCTCCACCTGCGAGAGGCTGGTGGCGCTGGCGATGGGGGCGCTGACGCCCTCGCGGTTGATCAACCATGCCGTCGCGACCTCGGCCGGTTTCGCGCTTTTCTGGCTGGCGACGTCTTCGAGAACGTCGAGGATCGCCATGCCGCGATCGGTCAGGTATTTCTCGACCATCCCGCCGCGCTTGCGGCCCTCCAGATCGGCTTTCGAGCGGTATTTGCCCGACAGGAACCCGGCGGCGAGCGAGAAATAGGTGACCACGCCGATATTCTCGCGCAGGCAGAGATCGCGCAGCGGCCCGTCGAAGCCGTCACGGTCATAAAGGTTATATTCCGGCTGGATCACCTGATAGCGCGGCAGACCTTCTGCATCGGCGGTTTCCAGCGCCGCCGTCAGCAGTTCGGCATCGTAATTCGACGCGCCGATCGCGCGAACCTTGCCTGCCTTGAGAAGTTTGTCATAGGCGCCCAGCGTCTCGGCATGGCTGACGCTGTCATCGGGCCAATGCGAGAAATAGAGATCGACGTGATCGGTCTTGAGCCGCTCCAGTGAGCGGTCGATGGCTTTGGCAATCCACTCCGCACCGAGGCCTTTCTCGCCCGGTCCGCCCATATCCGAGCCGACCTTGGTGAACAGCTTCACCTTCTCGCGCATGCCCGGACGCGCTTCGAACCAGCGGCCCAGAACGGTCTCGGACTCGCCGCCCGAATTGCCCTCGGCCCATTTCGAATAGACGTCGGCGGTGTCGATCGCGTCGAACCCGTGGTCGATGAAGGCGTCGAGGATGCGAAAGCTCTCGGCCTCGTCCAGCGTCCAGCCGAACACGTTGCCGCCGAAGATGATGGGGGCGATCTCGAAGCCTGTCGTGCCGAGGAGTGTGCGTTTCATGGGAGGTCCTTTCGCTTGCTCAGACCAGCAACCCGCCGCCTTCGACAAAGACGGTGGAGCCGGTCATGTAAGGGTTGTCCATCAGGGCGAGCGCCTGAATGGCGATATGTTCGGGCAGGCCGACCTGGCCCACGGGCAGACGCTCGGCCGCATTGTCGAACATCGCGCGGCGTCCATCGCCCTCAAGGCTCTCGTACATCTCGGTTTTCACCAGCCCGGGGGAGATGCAGTTAACCCGCACCGGCGCGAATTCCAGCGCGAGGCCACGGGTCAGCCCTTCGAGCCCTGCGTTGATCGCGCCCTGGATCGCCGCGCCGGATTTGGGCCGTTGCGACAGAAAACCCGAGGTGAAGGTGAGCGATCCGCCTTCCGCGATCTTGGCCGCACGGGCGAGGCGGTAAGCGCCCCAGAATTTCGACTCGAAAGAGGCTTGGGCGTCTTCCAGCGGCAAATCCTTGAGCGCGGCGACCTTGGTGCTGGCCGCCGAGCAATAGATGTGGTGCCACTCGGGGCGCGCGTCGAAGAATGCCTCCAGTGCGGCGGCGTCGCCGGTGTCGAGCGTCACGCCCTCGACCGCGCCACCAAGCCGCGCGCAGGCCTCGTCTACTTTCTGCGCCGAGCGGGAGGCGATGGTGACCCGTGCGCCGCGGTCCAACGCCGCCTGCGCCACGCCGAAACCGATCCCGGACGAGCCGCCCACAACGAGAATGCGGTTATCTTTCAAACTCATGGCGCTGATCTCCTGCTCTCGGGCTGTCGCGCTCTGCCATGCGGCGACCACTCAAAATCGACATAGGGCCGCGGGTGCGGCGGTCCCGAATTTCTTTTCACTTTGTGCGGAGCACGGCGCGGTTACACGGCGATTGCGTCGATGTCCCGTTGTTGAAGATCAATGCCGCGCCCTCGATGGCACGGCACGCTGGCTTCCGACTGCACCCATGGGCAGGGGAGGCCCGCATGAGTCATCTCGAAGGCTATACCGACCGGACCGAGGCGGGGATCATCCTCGCGCGTCAGCTTGAGGCCTATCGCGGGCGCGACGCGGTGGTGCTTGCGCTGCCGCGTGGCGGGGTTCCGGTCGCTTGGGAGGTGGCCGAGCGCCTCGATCTGCCGCTGGATCTTGTCTTCGTGCGCAAGCTCGGCGCGCCCAGCAATCCCGAAGTGGCGCTTGCGGCGATCGCGGGGCTGCGTGGCGAGGTGCTGGTGCGCAACGCCGATGTGATCCGCGCCAGCGGCTGCGATGAGGCGACTTTAGAGGGCCTCGCCGCCCGCGAGCGCGAGGTGATCGCGGACCGGATCAAGCGCTACGGCGCGCCGGGTCTGCCGCTGGCCGGGCGGGTCGCGATTATCGTGGATGACGGGGTGGCGACGGGGGCCACGATGCGCGCGGCATTGCGGGCGGTTCGGGCCGCCGGTCCCGAAGAGCTGGTCTGCGCGATCCCGGTCGCATCAGAGGACGCTCTGGAGGCGATCCGCACCGAGGCCGACCGCGTGATCTGCCCGCTGGTGCCGTCGTTCTTCGGGGCGGTCGGGGCCTATTACACCTAATTCGGGCAGGTTCCCGATGCGGAGGTCGCGCAAATCCTCGCCACGGCGCAGGCGCGACCGTTGGGCAAGGATCGGGCCTAGCAGTCCCTCTCGGTCAAGCGAGCAGGCTGCGCAGCGAGTGGCGCATCGCTTGCGTCACCTGCCGGTATTCGCCTTCGGAAATCCGTTCATGCAGCAGATCGAACACCGCCGCGACTTCCGCTTCTGGATCGTCGAGCGGGCGGTCGGCAAACGCCTCCGCCACCCGGCCGACAAAGGCGTCGCGATTGCGCGGATGCGCGGGTTGGCGCGAGGGCACGAAGCCGTCGTAGTAAATCCCGCGCAGCAGCACCGGAAGTTGCGCCCCGAGATCGGCAGCTTCTGCAGTGGTCAGGAAATCGCGGATCGCGTGCAAGGTCGTGCGCAGCAGCAGATAGGCGTGGCTGCGGTCCTTGTTGTCCAAGCGATATTCGAGATCGTTGAGCCATTCCGCCACGATCTGCGGGGCGTGGTCGATGGCACTCAGGCCAGTCACTTTCATCGGTCAAACCTCCCGGTTGGAGTGCTGAGGACGCTGCCTCAGCCTTGAATGCTTGCGAGATATTCCGCGATTAGCAGGATTTGCCCGCGCGTGTAGATCTCCGCGTTGAGCGCGCCGACCGTGCCTGCGGTCTCTTCCATCATCGTCGGGCCGAAGCTGGGCATCGCGCCCCGGTGGAAGGGCATCTGCTGGCCGCCGTCGATCAGATGCACGACCCGCGCGAGCGGGAATTCCCCATTATTATTCGCCGAAAGCTGGGTGAGCGCCGGCACCTGCGTGGTGAAATATTCGCTGAGCGGCCCGTCGCCGGCCGCGCTCTTGCCGTGGCAGGTGGCACAGTAATTTTGGTAAAGATCGGCCCCCATCTGCGCCGCGGTCATCGGGCTGCTGGAGGCCTCTTCCGCACTGGCGGGAAGGGCCCATGCGAGGGCTGCGAGGGTTGCAAGAATGGCTCTGGTCATCGGACTGTCCTTCCGGTTCAGGGGGCGGCACGTCGCGCTGACAGTTCGGGGCGCGAAGGGCCGCCCGGGTGATGCGCGCTCATCGCGCCTTGACGTCGATGCGGCGATCTTTCTCGCGCGCTTCGGCGGCTTTCGGCAGGGTCACGGTCAGGACCCCGTCGCTCAGAACCGCCTCGATGCGGTCCGGGTCGACCCCGCGCGGCAGAGCAATCATGCGTTCGAGCCTGCCGGAACTCCGCTCCTGCAGGACGTAGTCGCCCTCATGCGCCTCGCGCTCGCTGGTGCGTTCGCCGTGGATCTTGAGCCGCCCGTCTTCGAGCTTGAGCTCGATCTCCTCGGGCTTGAGACCAGGCAGGTCGACGCGCAGCTCGTAGCTTCCGTCATTCGCGACGAAATCCATCGCCGGGGCGGAGAGAGCGCCAAAGCCCGCTGGCAGGCTCAGAGCGCGGGACCAATCGCGTCCGGAATGTGTGAAATCGTCGAAAAGGCGATCGATCTCCGCGCGCAACATCCCGAACACATCGCGCCCGCGCGCAGGCGCAGAGGCGCTGGTGGCGGCGCCTTTCGCGGGTGTTTCGGCACTCGGGGTCTTGTTGGTCGGCGGGGTGTTCTCGTGTTTGATGCCAATCTCTTTGGCTTGAGGTGTCATGCTGGATCTCCCGTGCGAAGAATCTCAATGATGGAACGGCATCAAGCTTTGATGACCAGCGCGGCACCCGCATTGACGGCGCGCATAGCGGCGCGCGGCCACGCGAAAGGATACGACGTTGCGCACGATCAATGCCGTTTCGCGCTCAGCGCCGTAGGTTCGGGCCGTTGTGACCACTCAGGAGCCCCAAGATGATTCCGCGAACCATTGCCGCTGCCTTTCTAGAGACCGACGAAGCCCGCTGGCTCGCTCCGATGGCGGCCTCGCTGTGTCGCCGCTTCGAGGCGCATCTGATCGGGGCGCATGGCGTGGAGCCGCTGCCGCTGTTGGGCGGCGATCTTGCGAGCGATCCGATCGTCTATCCCGAATTCGTCGACTGGCAGCGCAAGGAGGCGGCCGCGATCCGCGAGACGTTTGAGCATGCGCTCAAGGCCGAGGATGTGCAGGGCGAATTTCGTAGCCCGAGCGGTGCGCGTGACGCGCTGATCGATTTTCTCGTCGATAGCTGCCGCGCCGCCGACCTCGTCCTGTCCGCGCAGGTGCCGGCCCATTCCGGGCGCGCGGGCGACGTGCGTATGCAAGAGCAACTGATCCGCCAGGCCGGGCGTCCGGTTCTGGTGGTGAGCGAGGCTGCGCAGCTCGATAAGCCCGCGCAACATATCCTCGTCGGGGTTTCGTGCAGCCGCGAGGCGATGCGGGCGGTGCATGACATGCTCTACCTTGCGGCGCATGGTGCGCGGATCGATCTGCTTTCCGTGTCGCCGTCGGAAGGCGAGCGGGAGGCCGTGGACGATTTGCGCGACGACCTCGCGGCGGCGCTGGACCGGCGCGGCTTCGACGTGACGCTTCTGGATCGGATGAAGACGACCTCGGAAGCGGGCGATGCGTTGCTCCATACCGCGCGCGAACGCGGGGCCGAGATGATCGCCGTCGGCGCTTACGGCCATTCGCGGCTCTATGACTTCGTGATCGGCGCGGTGACCACGCGCCTGTTGGAAAAATCCCACCTGCCGGTGCTGTTCTCAAAATAGGTGAGCCGATGCGACAGCCGAAAAAAACCGAATGGATCGTTGTGATGAACGCCGCCAGCGCGCATGTGCTGGCCGATGCCGAGGGAAGCAAGGCGGTCTTCGAGCTGGAAGCGCCGCATGAGAGCCCGCGCGATAAGGCGGGTCGCAGCTTCTCGAGCGGGTCGCCCGGGCGGCGGGCCACGATGGCGCCGCATGGCGATCCGGACCACGCGCCGGAGATCGCTTTCGCGCATCAGCTGTGTGAACGTCTCGAAGAGCGCCTCGGGCGAGAGCAATTCGACACGCTGGTCCTCGTCGCGCCGCCGCGGATGCTGGGCGCGATGCGGGATGCCATGTCCGCGGCTCTGGCGGCGCGGGTGAGCCGGGAAATCCACTCCAACCTCGCGAGCCTCTCGCCGCGCCATTTCCGCGAAAAGCTGCAAGAGGCACTCAAGGTCACGTGAGCCGCGCGTTTGCATTTTGCAGTGACGGCGATCAATGCGCGACGTCTTGCGGCTTTGCATCCTGCCTACCTGTCGCACGGTTCAAAACCGGATCAGAGGAGAAACGCTATGGCCAAGACTTCCAGCGACGCTGCACACGAACGCGCCGATATCGAGGACCACGAACGCCATGCGGTCGAGGCGATCCGCTCCGATCTGGAAGAGCTGCGCGACGATGTGACGGAGTTGGCGCAGGCGTTGCGACGTCATGGTCGGCTGCGGGCCAGCGATCTTGGCGCGGAGGCGACGCGGCGGGGTCACGATCTCGCGGAGGATACCCGCGACGCGGTTCTCGAAATGCGCCACTCGCTGGCAGAGGCGCAGCATGATTTGCGTCGAAGCGTGCGCAGCCATCCCGTGCCCTGGGCCGGAGTGCTTCTTGGTATGGTGGGAACCGGCCTGCTGGTCGCGCTGCTGATTGAGCGTCGCAATTGAGGGGAACTGGCATGTGTGTGGGGGCAGGCCGCACGGGCGGTAGGGGTCGATAAAGAGACACCGCTCGCAGTGTCTGTCAGGGGGGAGTGGCGCGCGTTTCCGTATCGGGAGCGCGCGCTGCGCATTTCGGGGCGCGTCGCCGCGTGGTCCGTGTCGGTCTTCCCCAGTTCCCTCCGGCCTGAGTCGCGCGGCTCTCTCCATAAGCACGGCCAGAGCCGCCGGTATCATCCGAACAGCTCCGAGATATTCGCAATTTCCGCCCTCGCGTAGTTTCAAGCGGTGGGCTTTTCCAACCGTGTATTGTCGCGCGTCAATGCGCTGACATGCGGAGCCATCGGCGCCGCCGATCTCCCTCGGGTTGGCGGCCTGCGTCTCACGCAGATGGCCTTTCGTCATTGCGCGGGCGCAAGCGAGACTACCATCGCCCGCACCCCATCCGCTGCAACGCTCCGCACGCCTGCGTCACGCGCTGGCCCGTTCGGGGCAGCTGCGCGGCCATATGCGCGCAGTGGGCAAGGATATCGCGTCTGGCGCACCACTTGCGCCGGTGGGTGAACTATCGCGGGCGGTCCGCGGTCGGGCGGTGCCGAAGGGGCAGCGTTCAGGCCGAAGCGCATGGCGATCGGGGCGTCTTCGATGATGTTTGCGTCCCCGATCCCGGCGCAGCTCCGGCGTAGCGTGGAGGAACGATCGGGACGCGGATCCGGATCGATCAACATTCTTTAGTCTGGAGACCATCACCATGAAACATCTGCTTCTCGCCACCGCTGTCGTTCTCTCCGGCGCCGGAGCCGCCCTCGCAGGCGGTAACGTGTCGCTCACCGACCAGATGGGTTGGTTCAATGGGTCGAGCACGACGCAGCTTGGCATGAACAACTCGGCCATCACCGTGCAGCGCGACTACGGCAACACCAGCACCACGGTGCAACGTGGGATCGCCAACTTCTCGGGCACCGGTCAGACCGGCGCGTTCAACAACTCGATCACCGATCAGCTGGGCCTCGGGAACTACTCGTCCACCATTCAGGGCAATGTCGGCAACTCGTCGGCCACGGTCCAGACCGGTGTCGGCAACGTGTCGAGCACCGTTCAGAACTGACGTCCCATGGTTGATCGGGCGGGCTGCGATCCGCCCGATCAACGTCTTGAAGGCGGCTGCTGTGCCGTCGCGACAGCAACAAGGAGAAAGGTTATGAGTTTCGCAACACAGATGAGAGCCCCCACGGCGCCCCCCGCGATCCTCGCGACCGGGCTTTTGGCCGCTCTGGCATTGGGCGTTTTCGCGAAGGAAGCTGCGGCGCAGAGCCGGCCTTTCTATGATCCGAGCAGCGCCCCCATCGCATCCATCGCCCCGCAACCTTCACGCGGCAATGTGGCCGTCACGCAGCAGCAGGGCAGCTTTAATGACGCCTCAACCACGCAGAGCGGGCACAACAATGTCGCGGGGACCGTCCAATCGGGCTCTGGTTTCGGCAGTTCGATCTCTCAGCTCGGCAACTACCAGACGGAGACCCATTTCCAGGGTGAGACCCGGCTGGGTGTGACCCGCAGCGGGAGCAGCGTTGGCGGAAACGGCTCGATCGGCATTCAGTTCGAGCTGAAATGAAACCGATAGCCGTCCGTTCAGCCCCGCCCGTTGCAACGCGTGCGGGGCAGGGGGACGAGAAAGGAGGCACACCATGCCTCGGAACCTGCAAATGCTCGACTACCTGCGTCGCGGAGGTCTGCTTGTCCTCATCGGAGGGATGCCATTCGGAATGGCGCTCGCGATGAGCGCGCAAACCTCACAAGGCGCAGCCCCTCTCAGCTGCGAGATCGCGGAGCGCCCCGCAGCTCCGCATCTCGAGCTGACCGCGCGGGTGCAATCGGCGCGCGCAATGCGCGGGCGCTACTCCTTCACCGTGATCTCGAGCGGTGCGGGCGGCACCTCCAGCACCACGCAGGGCGGCGCTTTCGCCACCCGCGCGGACGAGGCGCAGACGCTGTCCAAGGTCTATGTCTCCGCCGGTCCACATGCCGTCGTCTCGGCGCGACTGGACGTCGAAGGCGAGGGTGGCGTGACCTGCAGTGCAAAAAAGTGATCGTCGGGACCCGCTGATTCCGCCTCTGTCCGCGCCGCACATTGTCGGCGCGCATAGGCAGGCTTGATGGCTGTCATTGTCGAAATTTCTCCGTGGCGGAGGATTCCCCTAATCAGAGGGTTAAGGGGATTTCGCCATGTCTTTGAGCATGCACGCTGAGAACGGCGCAGCGGTCGATCAAATTTTCACATCTGCCATCGAAGGGGATCTATTTCGGTCCGTGCTCGCGGTCGCTGCGATGAATTTTCCCGAAGCGACGCCGATGATTGTCGGGCTGGAACGGATGCAGGGCGCAGGGAACTTCCTGCTTCTCGATACGCCGAACCCGGAATTGCGCCGGGCCTTTGCCGAGGAGATGCGCGCCCCCGACGGCTGGGCGCACAGTCTGCACGGGCAGGAGATCGGCCGGGTCTATGACGACGGCGATCTCGGTGCGGAGACGGTGAATGGCGGGCCGATGGGGCAGGTGCTGCGCCGGACGAGCCCGCCCAAAACCTGTCTCGCCGGTGTCCTGTTCGAGCGCGGCGAGCGTCATCTGTTGGGGATCGAACTGCGCTACCCGCGCCATCTGGAGGCGGAGCTGCGGCGGCCTTTGAAGGACTTCCTGACCCGGCTCGCCCGGCAGCTCGATGTGGCGACGCGGATCATGGAGGTGCGCCAACGGCTCGACGCGGCCGAACGGCTCAGCGGAAACCTTCTGGAAATCCTGCCCTTCTCGGTGGTGCTGTGCAACGAGCGGCGCAACGTCTCGCGGATGAACGGGCGGGCGCGGGCAATCCTGCGTAATGGCCGCGCGCTGCAGGTCTCGCCCGACGGGACGTTGCGGCTGTGCGATCCCATCGTGGATGACGAATTCGCGACGCAGATCCAATCGCTGCAAGGCAGCCTGCGCCAGCGCGTCGCGGTCATGTCCGTGCCGCGAAATCGCGGTGAGCCGCGCGAGATCCTGACAATCATCCGGCTGGCCGCGGGCGAGGCGGTTGGTCTGCCGGGCGCCGGGCCGAATTTCGCGGTGATCTACGAAGACCTCGATATGCCGCTCGAACTGGATCAGGATTTTCTCTGGCGGCTCTTTGGCATGAACGCGAAGGAGGCCGATCTCGCCTTGGCGCTGCTGGCGGGGGAGTCGATCGGCGAGCTGGCCTCGCGCCGGCGGATGTCGAAGGAAACCTTGCGCAATCAACTCGCGGCGGTGATGCGCAAGACCGAAACGTCGCGCCAACAGGAGCTGGTGGCCCTTCTGAGCCGCCTTGCTACGATCAATGCGACGGCGTGAGCGCATATTCCACCCCATCGGCTGCGCCCTTGGCGGGCTGGTCGCGCTCGCCACGCTGACGCCCCCGGTTCAGGCGCAGCCGTCCTCGATGTGGCAAGGCTGGTCGCTCGCGCCGCCCCAACGCGGACCGTTCGTGCCGGGGCTGGGCTCTCAGATCACCGGAGAGGAGGGGCGCGGCGTGGAGTTCGGGCTGCAAGACCCCGTGCGCCCTCTGCAAATCCTTCCGCAGGCGGGCTGGACCCCGGATTTCTCGACCCGGCCTCAGCTCGGTCTGACTTTCGGGCGCGGCTCCGGTTTCGCGCAGGCGCAAGCTGTCTCGGGTCTGCCGAGTTCCGGTACGCTCCTTCTGACAGGGCCGCGCACGGGGCAGGGCAATATCGCGATCGATCTGAACCCGATGCTTGGCGCGGGGGGCACGCTGTCGGGGGCAAATGCGACAGCCTCGCTGTCCCTTCCCGACGGGCATGGCGGCACCGTTCATATCGAGCAACAGTCCTTCTCGCCCGCAGTCACTGGCAATCGCATCGAGACCTACGCGTTTTCGCCCGGCGCAGGCGGGGGCGGATTCGCGGCGCTCAGCCTCGACGGGGCGACCGGAAAGGCGACGGCGCTGGCGGCGGTATTCGATCCGGGCGGGTTTTCCGTTATCGGTCTCGGTGCGCCGGACAGCGTGAAGGTCGCGCAACGGGTCAGCGCGCATAGCCGGGTGCGCGAGCTGGGCGGCGTGATCGCGAGCCCGCTGGGTCACAGCCGCGACTGGAGCTGGGGCCCGCGTCTCGGCTTCGGGGATCTGTCGCGCCACACGGGCGAGACCTACACGACGACGGCCTCCCTCACGGCGAGCCGGGCCATCCCGGCCATCGAGAGCGCCCGCCGCACGCGCCTGCACGAGCGCAGCCAGAGCCTCACCTTGGGGCTGGGCGGGCGGCGTCTCGTGACCAGCGACCTGTCCTTCGGCCTCTATCTCGATCTCGGCGCGAAAGCGGTGTCGGCAAACGGTCGCAGTGAGGAAACCCTCTCGATCCCGGGGCTCGCCTCGGCCAGCAACGCGCCCGAGCGGTCCCGATATTCCCGTGTGGAACCGATCCTGCGGGCGGGCATGGTCTTCGAGCAGCAAATCGGCCGGAACAGCGCCTTCGCCGTCTCTCTGGGGGTGCAGGAGACGGGGCAGGCGTCGCTCATTTCGCGCTCTTCGGGGACGACGACGGTGGGCTCCGGCTCTGTCTCGGCGGCGGCGCTCTCGACTGCGGGCGAGACCATCCGGCACGACGAAATCCGGTGGCGGCACGGGTTTGAGGGAACGATCACGTTTAATTTCCTGTACCGTTTCTGACACTTGATCACCATCAAAGACAGGGCGGACAGGGGGCGCCGATCATGACATAATTCGGGACAGGGGTTTGCGGTGCCATGAAAAGCGCCGCGGCGCTCCCGATAGGTGCGGAGGGGATAGGAGGTCGCGCCTGTGGAACAGCAGACAATTCTCGTCGTCGAAGATGATCCTTCCGTGCGCGGCGCGCTGCGGGACTGCCTTGAGGCGGAAGGCTGGGCGGTGCGCGAGGCATCGGACGCCACTGGCATGATGCAAGAGATCGAAGCGGGCGACGTCGATCTCGTGACACTCGATCTGGGGCTGGGCGCGGATGACGGGCTCGCACTCGCGCGTGTCCTGCGCGGGCGCAGCAATATTCCCGTCATCTTCATCACCGGGCAAGGGCAACCGCTCGACCGGGTACGCGGTCTGGAGGCGGGGGCGGATGACTACATCGTCAAACCCTTCGCCGCGCGCGAGGTCGCGATCCGCATCCGCAGGGTGCTCGATGGCTATCGGACCCGCAACGTGCCGCGCGAGCGGCTGCGCATCGATCACAGCAGTATCGACCTGCGTCACGGCGTGATCGAGCATAATGACGGTCGCCGCGAGGATCTGACCGGAACGGAGGCGAAACTGCTCGAGTTGTTCCTCAGCCGCCCGGAGCAGGTGCTCTCGCGCGACGACATCAACCGGGTGCTCCACGGGCGCGACTGGTCGCCCTATGACCGGACCATCGATACCCATATTGCCCGGCTTCGGCGCAAGATCGAACCGGCGGATGATGCCAATCGGATGATCCGATCCGTGCGCGGCGTGGGCTATGTCTTCACCGGCCAGATCATGGGGTAGGTCCCTCCGGCTTGAGCGCACGCGCGACCGCCGCACTCAACGTCGAGAGAGAATAAGGCTTCGTGAGCAATTCCACCTCGCGTTCGGCTTCGGGGCGCCCGGAGAAATGCTCGGACGTATGGCCAGAGGTCAGGAGGACGGGCAATGCGGGATCGCGGGCGCGGGCGCGATCGACAAGGTCGAAGCCCGAAAAGGTTCCGGGCAAGACAACGTCGGAAAACAGCAGCTCGACCGGCTCGCCCGCCTCGATCTGTTCCAGCGCCTCGGACGCGTTCGCGGCCTCGATCACCGCGTAGCCCAGAGCCTCCAGCCGGTCGAGAACAGCCTCGCGCACGAGCGGATCGTCCTCGACTACCAGCACCAGCTGACCATCGCCCATTCGCAGCGCGTCGTGATGGTCGGCAGGCGCGGGCGTGGGCTCCCCCTCGGTCTCGGGCAGATAGAGCGTGATCGTGGTGCCTTTGTCGGGTGCCGTGTCGATATGCAGGAAGCCGCCCGCTCGCGCGACCGAACTCGCCACGCTGGTCAGGCCGAGCCCGTTCCCGACATGCGCATCCTTGGTGGTGAAAAACGGATCGAGAGCCTGCCTGCGCACGTCCGGGGTCATGCCTTGCCCGGTATCGGTCACGCTCACCGTGAGGAAGCAGCCCGGCCGCGCGCCGTCGATCTCGGCGGCCTGATGCGCGTCAAACCGCGCGCAGCCGGTCTGAATGGTGATCGTGCCGGAGGCCGTCATCGCGTCGCGCGCATTGATGACTAGATTGAGCAGTGCGCCGTCCAACTCCCCGCGATCCATGTAGATCTGGCCATGATCGGCGCCAGGCAGGAGACGCAGATGCACCTGTTCGCCCAGCACACGCTCCAGCAGCGTCCATGTCTCGGCGAGTTGCGCATCGAGGTCGAAGCACACCGGTTTCGGCGTCCGCGCTCCGGCAAGCGCCAGAAGCCGCTGATTGAACCCAGCGCCGATCTGCGTCGCGTCGATCGCGCGTTCCAGATGGTCACGCGCGATCTCGGCCATCTCGGCGCGCGAGGCAAGCTCCAGATTGGACAGGATGACGGTCAGCAAATTGTTGAAATCATGCGCAATCAGGCCCGCCATTCGGCCCACGGTTTCCAGCCGCTGCGCCTGTACCAGCGCCTCCGATATCCGCGCGCGCTCCGTGCGATCGAGGATCGCGCCGACGGCGCCCAACGGACGGGGCGGATCGCAGGTCTCATCAAACCGGATATTGCCGCGCAACTCGATCACTTTGGGCTCGGCGCTATGGGCCAGCTTGAACTCGATCGAGAACTTCCGACTGCCCGTGGGGTCCAGCGCCGCGCGATAGACCGCGTCGAACTGCGCACGATTCTCCGGCGCGGCGAGGGCGAGCCATTTCTCGTAGCTGTCGGGCACCTCCTGCGTCTCCAGAAGCTGCCGGGCGGATCCGGTCGCGAGGAATGCATCACGGTCGAAATCCACCTCGAACAGGGCGATCCCGGCGGCATCCATCGCCTCGGCGATCCGTTCCGCGCGCAGGGCGGTCGGCGGCTGCGAGCCCTTCCCGGCGCTGATATCCTCGATGATGAGGATAATCCCCGCGACGCCGCCGTCGCGGTGGATCGGTGCGGTAATCCAGCGGTTCCGGATCACACGCCCATCGGGGAGCGTCGTCCAGGTCTCGTCGCATTGCACGACTTCTCCGGCGAGCGCTTTATCGCGGGCGACGGGGTAGCCCTCCGGTAGCCACGGTAGCAGGTCGCCGTCACCCGGTTCGCTCGCGCCTGAGATAGCGACGCCGTAGCTCTCCTGAAACGCCGCCGAGATCGCAACCAGACGCGTCGCGGTGTCGAACACTGCGACCGGGATCGGCATCAGCGAGATCATGTCTCCCACACCATCGGCAAGCGCCGCGCGCGAGGCACGCGTCTTCGGTCCGGTGTCTTCGCGTTTGGAATTTACCACTGGCGCCACCTCATTTCGCGCTTGGCACCACGCCCTGATCACTCATGAAATCATACTCGGTCTCGTGTCCCGCCGTGGAGGAAAGACGAAAAATCGCACAAAACTATACCTGCCGGGCCCGCCGCTGAGAGGTAGATCCGGCCTTCCCATTGCGGTCGCTCAGACCGGGGTCGCGTGGCGGTGCTCGCCGAAACCCGCGCCTTGCAGGGAGGTCATGAACAGGTCCTGCACCTGCTTCTGGCTGTCGAACACCGCCTCCGTCATCTCCTCGGCATATTGCCCCCAGAGGCGGCGATAGAGCGCGGAATAATCGTCGATCGCGCCGGAGTAGAACTCCGACCAGGCGGAGGCAATTGCGGCGGGATCGCCGGGATTGGACAGGCTGGCAAGCAGGGCGCGGTCGCAGGTGATCCGATCGGTGGTGAAGCGCAGCCATTCCTGATTGAGCTGCAACAGTCGATCGGCCGCCTGAGTTTGCATCGCGACGATCGGGCCAAGCAGTGCCGGGTCCGGCCCGTCTGGCGGTAGCAGGCGTTTCACGAGCTCAGCATAGCCCGCGCTGGTGCGGGCGGTCGCGTCGGATTTGCGTGGCATAGGGGCCTCCCGGGATGTGATCTGACACATCGCGAGCTTTGCCGCGCGTGAGGCCGCGCGCATTGACCACGATCAATGCAGGTTGCGCGATGTGTGATCCACCGAGACATTCCGGGCCGGCGCGTCCTCGTTCTATCGCTGCCCTCCGCGTGTGGCAAAGTCCGGTGTGCGCCCGGGCGCATGTCCCTCGGACCCGAGTTTTGAGACGGGTGCTTTTCCGCCCCTGGACCATGTCTCGCGTTGAGACAGGCGCGGTGCGGAATCGGGCTCGGCAAGGGCCGCGCCGATCCGCTCATTCTGGTATTTCGCAAGCCGACGCAGTCGTCCGAGATCCCTGACTTCGAGATGGTCGGGCGCAAGCAGGCGGATCGCGCCGCGCTCTTCGATCTGGTGCAGCGCCCGGCACAGGGTCTCCACCGTCATGTCCAACAGCGACGCCAGATCGCGCCGGGTCAGCACGATGCGAATTTGCGGTGTGCTTCCGTCGGGCGCACCGGGGAGTTGTTCGATCAGCCAAAGCGCGAGCCGCTGCACGGTGCTGCGCCCGCGCATTTTCACGACGCTCAACTGCAGCTCCTCGAACTGCCGGTTCAGCGCCGAGAGACAGCCGCGGAAGATCTGCGGATGCGCTTGCAGGAAATTGTGCCATGTCTGGCGTGGCATCCAGCAGATCGCGGTATCGGTGGCGGCCTCGCTGGAAAACCCGTTCACCTCGCGGTCCGGATCCCCGATCAGGTGCCCCGCGCGCAGGATTTGCAGAACGTATTCGTCCCCGCCTTCGGTCAGAACGACGACCTTCACCAGCCCGGAGGCGACGATACCGACCCGTTCCGCCACTTCGCCCTGAGCCGCGATCTCGGCGCCCTGGTGATAGGTTTCACGATAGCTGCGATGAGCAAAATCGAGGAGCGCCTCGCTATCGAAGGCGCTACAAAGTCCTGTCTGGCGCGCGATGCAGTCCTCGCATTTCGCGTCGACTTGCGGCCGTATGGCCTGAGTGTTGAACATATTCCCCCCCTTTATGCCCCCCGATCGATGGCAGTGGTCGGGCAACACGCGTCTTTTGTGACTGCAGGAATCTTGCCGCCTCAGGGGCCATCTGTCAGGCGCGAAATTGTAGAGAAATGTAAAATACGGAAATATGAGAGGCATTTCGCGCAATAATATTACGTATCGTGGCGCGCTGACTGACCTGCGGTGCGCCATCGGCGGAGTTTTGAAACGCGCATGAAAACGGCCCCGCCGGCCGAGCCTTGGGGACAGACGCGCGGTGGCCGGCGGGTTTCGCGAAAGGCTCTTCGAGCGGACTCGAACGGGTGAGGTAGCCCCAACCCTCCGCGAATATCCAAGTATACGCCCGCGCGGCGCGCGTGGCATTATTGGGCGTCAATCGCTACCACGACCGCGCAGGCTGCGGCCCTTCGTCAGGTTGCGCATCAACGCTCGGGTTTCGGTCCGCGCTCCGACCCAATCCAGTGCCGGAACAGTGAAAAGACGTGTTGCCCCTCCGGGCGCCCTGCGTGGATTGGCAAAACCCCGCCCAGAGAGCGCACCGAACCGGGTCTGCGCGGTTCGCATTGACGGCGGTCAATGGCGCGGCGGGCACGATGCGGTTTAGCTGAACGGGCCTCATAGCCAAGCTCGAAGGAGTGTGCGGATGTTTCGTTGGATCACCCCAGAAAACAGCCCTGACCTTCTACCGCTGCCGCGTAAGCCACGGCAGGACAGCCGCGCGACGAAGACCATTCCCTGGCCTTTGTCGGGCGCGCGCGCTGAGAAAACGGGACCGGATCGCGCGCTGGAAGTCTCGGCGCTGAGCGATCTCGGGCTCTCGACGCAGGAAATCGCGCGCTATCTCGGCCTCGCCCTGCAGGAGGTCGCCCGGCTGCAAGAGTCGGATCTCGACCTCGGCGCAAGCCTCGACAACAACATGACCCCGGTCTATCGCACCCACGCGAAAGATATGCGCCGCGTGGGCTGAGCGGGCGGCGCGGCGATCACCCGCGGGTCATGCGCACCGCCATCTGGCAGAGGATCTCGAACATCACCGAGACGCCGAGGAAAGCGGTCGCGCCGGACGGGTCGAAGGGCGGGGAGACCTCGACCAGATCGGCGCCGACGATGTTGACCCCGTCGAGCAGGCGGATAACCTGCAGCGCCTGATAGGAATTGGGGCCGCCGACTTCGGGTGTGCCGGTGCCGGGGGCGAAGGCCGGGTCGATGAAGTCGATATCGTAGGAGAGATAGGTGGGCTTGGTGCCGACGATCTCGCGCGCTTCCGCCATCACATCCTCGACGCCGCGGGCATGGAATTCCTCGATCGGGATCACGCGCACGCCGACGCTATCGGCGAAATCGCGGTCCTCGCTGTCATAGGTCGAGCCGCGAATGCCGATCTGCACCACGCGTTTCGGGTCCAGGAGACCCTCTTCGATGGCGCGGCGGAACGGCGTGCCGTGGGTGTACATGTTGCCGCCGAAATAGCTGTGGAACAGGTCGGTATGGCTGTCGAAATGTACCATGCCGAGCGGCTCGGGCGTGCCCAGCGCGCGCAGGATCGGCAGCGAATTGAGGTGGTCGCCGCCCGCCGTGATCGGGCGGATGCCATGCGCGCGGACGGTCTCGAAGAACCGGGTGATCCGGTCCATCGCATCCTGAATGTCGGCGGGGTTGGGGGCGACGTCGCCGAGATCGGCGCAGTTGACCATCTCGAAGGGGCGCACGCCGGTCGCACCGTTCTGCGCCCGGATCATCGTCGAGAGATCGCGCAGCTGGCGCGGCCCGTGGCGCGGGCCGGGACGGTTGGTGGTGCCGGAATCCCAGGGGCTGCCGATGAACCCGACCTGCACATCCTTCAGGCGCGGGTCGTCGAGTTCGACATGCGGCAGGCGCATGAAGGTCGGCACGCCCGCGAAGCGCGGCAGATCGAAGCCGGAAACCGGGTGGAAAAGGGGATCGCTGGACATGGGGTCGCTCCTGTCAGGTCATGACACTGCCACCGTTCACGCCGAAGCATTGACCGGTGATGAAATTGCTCTGCGGGCCCGCGAGGTAGCAGGCCATCGCGGCGATGTCCTCGGGCTGGCCGAACCGGGCGAGCGGCGTCGCCATGTCGATTGCCAGCTGTTCGGGGCTCATCGAGGCGGGGCTCGTCATATCGGTCTCGATCGAGCCCGGCGCGATGGCGTTGACGAGAATCTTCGGCGCAAGCTCGCGCGCCAGCGTCCGGGTCAGCGCGATGATCGCGCCTTTCGAGGCGGTATAGGCGGACATTTCCTCGCGCCCGAGAAAGCCCAGATCGCTCGCGATATTGATGATCCGGCCTTCCTCGGTGCGACGCACGAAGGCGCGCGACGCAAGGAAAGTGCCGCGCAGGTTCACCGCGATCACCCGGTCGAATTCGTCGATCTTCGTCTCGGCAATTGGGCTTTCGCGCAGGATGCCCGCGTTGTTCACGAGAATGTCGATCCGCCCGAACCGGGACATGACGGCGTCGAACATCCCCTCGACCTGTGCCTCGTCGGAGACATCGGCGGGCAGGGATTCCGCCTCGGTCAGCTTTTGAAGCTCGGCCAGCGTGTCGTGCGCCTGCGCGTCGTCGGGATGACAGAAGGCGACTTTCGCGCCCTGTTCGGCCAGCGCCAGCGCGATGGCGCGCCCGATCCCGCGCGAGCCGCCAGTGACCAGCGCGACTTTTCCCTGAAGGCTCATGACATTACCTCGCCGCGGTCGACGTTGAGCGCCTGACCGGTGATATTCGCGCCCGCCTCGGACGCGAGAAACATGTAAGGATCGGCCATATCGGCGGGCACCATCAGCCCGTCGATCGCTTGTGCGGCCATGATTTCGGCTTCGACCTCGGCCTCGCTGCGACCGCTGGATTGCGCCAGTTCCCGCAGCGAATTGGCCGCCGGTCCGGTCTTCACCCAGCCGGGGCAGATCGCGTTGACGCGGATGCCGCGGGGGCCCAGTTCCTGCGCCCATGTACGGGTCAGGCCCAGAAGCGCGTGTTTGCTCGCGACATAGGCCGAGAAGCCCGGCACGGCGGTGCGCGCCCAGATCGAGGCGGTGTTCAGGATGCGCCCGCCTTCGGGGATGCGCGAGATCAGCGCGTCGGTCACGTTCTGGGTGCCGGTGATGTTAATCGCCACGATCCGCTCGAAGGTCGCGTTGCCCAACGGGTTCGCACCGTTGAGCGGAGTGGGGCGTTCGAGCCCTGCATTGTTCACCAGCACATCGACACGTTCGATATCGGCCAGCGCCTCGGTCACCATCGCGGCGTCGGCGATATCGCAGCGGATCGCGCGGACCTTGCCGGGCAGGCTTTCGGCAGCGTCATAGATAGTCTTGGTTTCGGACAGGATGATCAGATCGGCGCCCGCGCGCGCGAAGCCTTCAGCAATGCCATAGCCGATCCCGCTCGAAGCGCCGGTCACCAGAACGGTCTTGCCGGTGAAGTCGAATGTCACGCTCATTCCTTGCCGCGTCCTTCCTCTCGCATCAGCCGCATCAGATGGGCCTCCAGATCGGAGTAGCCGTCGAGTTTCACGGCCCTTTCCTTGTCGGCGATGCGGGTGCCTTTCTTGAATTCCGGCACGATCACCTCTTTCACGCGGCCCGGATGGCTCGAGAGAAAGACGATCTTGTCGGCGAGGAAGATCGCTTCCTCGAGATCGTGGGTGACGATCACCATCGTCGTGTTGGTCTTCTCGGCGACGTCGATCATCAGCTCCTGCATCAGCCAGCGGGTCTCGGCATCGAGCGCACCGAAGGGCTCGTCCATCAGCAAGACCTCGGGGTCGTTGGCCAGCGTGCGCGCAATGGCGACGCGCTGACGCATCCCGCCCGAGAGCTGCGACGGGTAGGCCTCGGCGAATTTCCCGAGCCCCACGAGATTGATGAAGCGTTCCGCGCGTTCGCGGCGCTCGGCGGCCGGGACGCCGTTGATCTGCATCCCGAACTCGACATTCTTGCGCACCGTCAGCCAGTCGAAGGAGGTATAGGCCTGAAAGACCATGCCCCGGTCGCGGCCCGGTCCCTCGACGCGGCGTCCGCCGATGATGATCTCGCCGCCGCTCGGGGTCTCGAGCCCTGCGATCATGCGCAGGATCGTCGATTTTCCGCAGCCCGACGGGCCGAGCAGGACACAGATGGAGTTGCGTTCGACGGTGAAGCCCGCGCCCTCGACGGCGACCAGCTTGCGCCCGCCCGAGAGCTCGAATTCCTTCGAGATTTCGCGGATTTGCAATGCGGTTTCGGCACTCATGGTCACGCCTTTCTCAGATAGGGGAAGGCCCAGCGGTGCAGGGCGGAGAAAGTGAGGTCGAAGAGCAGCCCCAGCACCCCGATCACGACGATCCCCGACAGGATCTCATCGGTGTTCAGGAAGCGCCGCGCGCGCATCATCATCGCGCCGATACCGGTGGTGGAGGCGACGATCTCGGCGATCACCAGATAGGTCCAAGTCATCGCCAGCATCTGGCGCATCGCGGTCACGATATCGGGCAGCACGGCGGGGAAGATTACCCGGGCCACGACCTTATGGCGCGGTGCGCCCAGCGTCAGGGCGGTCTCGACCAATTCCTCGCGCACATTCTTGGTGTGATCCATGATTAGGGTGATCAGGAAGAAGATCACGCCGAGGAACAGCAACGCCAGTTTCGGCGCCTCGCCGGTCCCGAACCACATCAGTAGGATCGGGATGAAGGACGGCGCGGGGAGGTAGCGCCAGGCCGAGACGAAGGGGGCGAAGAAGGCCTCGATCGCGGGGAAGGACCCCATCATCACACCCAGCGGCACCGCGACCGCACTGGCAAGCGCGAAGGCGATCAGCACGCGGCTGATGGAGATCAGGACGTCGCTGCCGAACCCGCGGCTGAAGAACAGATCGAAAGTGGTCGCGAAGACCTGTTGCGGGGCAGGGACGAGAAGCGGGTTCACCAGACCGCTGGCCGAGGCGACGATCCAGATGCCGAAGAACAGCACCCAGATGGCGAGCGCGGAAAGCAGCTTCTGACGGCGGCTCACGGGCTTGCGCAGCTGGAGAAAGGGAGTGGGTCGGGCGCTCAAGGTAGATGCTCCGGCTTGGGGGAAGGGAAGCGCCGGGGATCGGCGCTTCCCGAGGGGGTCAGTGTGCGGTCAGGCTCTGGCGGTAGCCGGACTTGACCAGATCGCCCATCAGCGAGCAGTCGATGCCTTTCGACGCGTCGATCTTGTTTTCCATCAGACCGAGCTTGATCCACCAGTCATTGGTCATCGCGATCGAGTCGACCATCGAGCCGTTGGCCATGCCGAGCGGGCCTTCGCCGTCGAGCACGCCGCACAGGCGGGCGGATTCGTCAAAGTCCATCATGTAGATGCCGCCCTCGAAGGACTTGCCGTTGGTCCCGATGACGTAGCCGATATCTTCCTCGGGCCACTGCAGGAACGACGCGAGCATCTTGTTGGTCTCTTCGGTGTGCTGGTTCCAGTAGGCCAGCCCTTCCCAACGCGCTTTCAGCACGGCCAGCGCCGCCTCGCGGTCGTTGGCGATGAAGTTCTTGTTCATATACAGAGCGTCCATGAAGATCCCGGTCTTCAGCATCTCCGGATCGGCGGTGTTCACGATGGACCGCGCGCCGGGTTTTGCCTCGAGAACCTTGGAGATCCACGGCTCGTACATGTAGGCAGCCGACAGATCGCCCGACATCATCGGACCGACGGCTTCATCGGCATTCAGGTTCACCCACTCGACCTGATCGGGGGTGATGCCCTCGGAATCGAGCCAGATCCCCATCAGCAGCTGACCGATATAGGCCTGCGGGGCCGAGACCTTCTTGCCGGGCAGGTCGGCGGGCTCGGTCTCGGGCGCGAGGATGACGTGATCGACCCCGTAGGAGGGGTTGAGCTGGGCCACGTTCACCACATCGGTGCCGCGGTCCACGACCAGCGGCGTGTAATCGGCGGTGCAGCCATAGACGTCGAGCTGACCCGCGGCGAGGGCGGCATGACCGCCCAGCGGATCTTCGAAGATCGTGATGTTCAGATCGTAATCGGGGATCAGGTTCTTTTCCTTGGCGACTTCGAGCATGGCATAGCCCGGCCAGGAGACGCAGACCCCGACATTGACGGTTTCAGCGGCGGCAGCGGAGAGGCTGCCCGCGGAGAGGGCGACCGCGGAGGCGGCGGCGAGTTTGAGTACGGAGCGCATAAGCGGACCTCGCTGTTGGTATGGATTCTTGATCTTGTACAAAAACTTTATTCGATAAAAACTTTTATGCAATAAAAAATTTGTCTTGACCAAAGATGGGCAATTGCCGAAAACTGTTCGCAACCCTAGGAGGACTTAGTGAGCAATCTGCGCGCCCAACAAAAACAAGACCGTCGCAACCGCATCGTCACATCGGCCAAAGAGCTTTTTCGCGAGAAGGGCTATGACAAGACGACGATCGAGGCGATTGCGGTGGCGGCCGGCGTCTCGGGCGTGACGGTCCATAACTACTACGGAACCAAGGCCGGGGTGCTGCTCGCGCTGGTGATCGAAAGCGACAAGCAACTGCTGGAACGGCTCGATTCGACGCTGCCCGGGCCGGAGGCCGAGCTCGTCGAGCTGACGGTGGCTTTCGCGCACGAGATCATGGTTCACGCGATGCAGACGCTGGAGAAAGACATCTGGCGTCAGGTCATCGCGGCGGTGACGATCGAGGCGGGGACGCAGCTCTCCAAGGCCTATTTCAAGCTCGACGAACAGCTTGCCTCGGTGCTGGTGCGCCGGATCGAGGCGATGCAGCGGGACGGGCGGCTCAGCGCTGATCTGAACCCGCTCCATCTGGGCCGGGCGCTGTTCCAGCTGCAAAACGCCCGTTTCATCCAATTCATTTCCACCGACGCCGCGCGCCGGGACGAGATCGAGACCTGGCTGCGCAACGATCTCGTGGCGCTGTTCTCGGTGACGCTCCCGGTGCCTGCCGATCCTTCCTGAGCGGAGAGTGACATGTTTCTCAACCCGATCACCTGGCCCGAGGGCAAGCGCAGCGCCGCCTGCGTAACCTTCGATATCGACGCGGATTCGCTGATCCGCACCGCGCGCCCTGAGGATGCCGAGCTGCGCCTGCAGCCGATCTCGATGGGCCGCTACGGGCCGACGGTCGCCGTGCCGCGCATCCTCGAGACCTATCGCCGTCTGGGCTTGACCCAGACCTTCTTCATGCCCGCCTGGGTGATGCAGAATTACCCCGAGACGGTCGAGGCGATCCTGAAAGCAGGGCACGAGATCGGGCATCATTCGTGGATGCACGAAGACCCGATGGAGCATTCCGACGAACGCGAGGCGGAGCTGTTCGAACGCGCGCTGGAGGTTCATGTCACGATGACGGGCCGCGAGCCGCGCGGCTATCGCGCCCCGGTCTATTCCTTCACGCCCGCGATGCTCAATCGCTTGATCGAGCACGGGTTTCTCTATGACAGCTCGATGATGGCTGACGAGTTGCCCTATCTGGTCGAGACGCCGAAAGGCAGCCTGATTGAGGTCCCGCCGCATTGGGGCACCGACGACTGGCCGCCCTTCGCGCATTTCGGCGAGATCGACTACCTGATGCCGATCCGCGCGCCCTCCGATGGCATCCGTGCCTTCGCAGAGGAATTCGACGCGATGCACGAGGCGGGCGGGTTCTGGATGCCGGTTCTGCACCCGTTCCTGACGGGCCGTCTGGCGCGCTGGCGCGAGATGGAGCGTCTGCTGGAGCGCGCCGTGGAGGCGGGCGACGTCTGGTTCGCGCCGATGGAAGAGATCGCCAGCCATGCGAAATCCGGGGCGTCGACGCTGCGCCGGGAACGGATCGGAATGGAGGCGTAGCGCCCTCTGCGAACGCGACTAACCTGCGAAAAGAAATGCACCGCGACGCTGAAAAGCGCCGCGGTGTCTTCGTTTAGGCCTGTGAGCGCTCAGAACTTCGCGTTGAAGGAAAGCTGCACCGCGTGGCTCTCATAGTCGCTCGAGAAGGTCCCCGAGATCCCGGCATGCAGGCTGGAGGAGAACGTCCCGGTCTGGCCGAGCGGCACGTCGATCCCGACATCCGCCGTCACCCAGTTCATGTCGAAGCCATCGACCGGGGTTGCGCTGGAGGGCAGCCCGACGAAGGCGGTCTGAACGAGCTGATCGTCGCCGCTGACCTTGTTGTACTTGATCGCACCGGACAGGGTCGGGGCCTGTGCGCTCGAAGACAGCGCATATTGGCCACGCATCCCGGCGGAGGCGACGGTCACGGTGCCGGATTGATCCCCGACGGACAGGTTCCACGCGCCCGCGCCGGTCTCGTCGAAGCCGTCCACCGAGAGGTGATACATTTCGAGTGAACCCGTCGGGCCGAAGCGAAGACGATCTTGCCCGAACATGTACTCGGCATCGATCGCGCCGAAGACCTGATGGCCATCCGTGCTCGCCCGTGCGGTCGATCCCATGACATTGCGGCTCATGTCGTAGGAAAGGTCCTGATAGCCGATCATGAACTGCGCCGCGCCGCCATTGCCGAAGGCCGTCCGCACGAAGCCACCGACGAAGCCGCCGGAGCCATCGATGCTGCCACGGCTCTGATCGGCATCGGAGGTGCCGTCCGAGTAGCCGCCGAAGAGGCCGGCCGAGACTTGATTGCCGATGAATTTCTCGCCGCCCAGCATCATGTAATGCGATTTGACGTCGTAGCCGATCGCATTGGTGGTGCGGTCGTAATTGGCTTTCTGCGCCCCCGCCGAGACGAAGGCATAGGTGTCGTCGCCGATCTTCCACGAGGTCGGCCCGCCCATCGTCGAAAGCGTGACCGATCCGTTCTGCGTCTGCGCAACCGGACGACCGATCCCTTTCGTGATGTTCTGCCCGAACTCGAAGCCGACAGCGCCAAAGGCGGGCAGGAAGCTGTAGCCCGTCGTCTCAAGCATGTCGTTGCGCGCGACCGGATCCGTGATCGCCATGATGTCGCTGATCGCGCTCTGATAGGTCCCTGCGTTCCCGATATCCAGATAGGGGATATTGGCGGCCGCATCTAGACGCCCGGCGGTCGCGAACTGGTAGGGGGTCGCCGTTTGCTCCACGATCGGCGCGAAGATCGGCGCGATGCGCATCGTGACGTTGCTGCCTGCGACATCGCCGAGATCGATGATGTAGTTCAGGTTCAGGTTGCGAAGATCCTCGACCACGTCCTGCGTGTAGAGGCCATTGGCCTGCATCGCCGCGACGATATCGGCAGGCACGGCGCCGCCGCCGGTATAGCCGAGATCCGCGACCGTCACGCCCAGCGAGTCGGCCATCGCCTGCAGCTTGCTGTCCAGATAGGTCGAGCTGTCGACGCCCAGATTGCCGTACTGCCACTGGCCGGCGCTCAGGTTGTACCACGCGATGAGCTGGGCCTCGTCCGAGGCGACGGCCGTGCCGGTCGCGTCCCAGAAGATCGCTTTCGGCAGCATGCTGTTGTCGATCAGCGAGTTGCCGAAATAGGTGGCCAGAACGCTATTCGACAGGTTCGTCGCGTCGAGCGTGTTGGCGTTGTTCGCAATGGTCATCTCGGCGGAGGTGCTGTCGAAGAAGCCGATGCCTGCCTCTTCCTGACCGCCATCGCCGAAGAGCCCGTCGGGCAGGTTGAACTTCGAGATGTAATCGGGATCGAAGAGTGCCGCGGTCTGGGGGTCGCTCGGGTCGAAGGGGGTGAAGCTGTCACCCGAGCCGGTGCCGAGCTGCACCTTGAAGGCGATAATGCGGGCGCCGGTGAGGTTCGAGGTCTTGCCGTAGGTATAGTATTCCGTGATGCCGCCGCTCGATTGCGTCGAGAGCATGATATCCATCGGCGTCGGGCCGGTCAGCTGCGTCTTCACCCGTTTGCCCGAGCCGGGAGGGGCCGTGCAAGTGAAATCCGGCGTGTTCGCCATCAGGCAGTTGGTGATGTCCTTCGGATTGTTCGTGTTGGGAAAGTCGGCGTTGACTTCCCCCGTCACGGCCTTGAGGCCGGGCGGCTGCACGCCTTCCGCCGGATCGGAGAAGATAAGACCATCGCCGGTCACGCTGATGACGGGTGCGTCATCAAAGGTGCCCGACCAGGCCGGAGTCCCGAGGCACAGCAGCAAAGCGGCGGGCGCTACGGTGCGTTTCAAATTGGTGAGTAGTGTATTCGACATTCTTTGTCCCCATTCCCCAAGGCAAACGCTACGACAAGAAATCGTACGTCAATCGAGCCACTCTTTACGTAATTGAACTGACAACCTGTCCGTGCGTTTGCCTCGGCGCGTTTCAGAAGTTCCCTCGCACGGACTTCAGTCACCGCGCTAAGCTTCCGCCCGGAAGCTTTCTTTGATTTGTATCAATGATTTGGTGGGGTGTTCGGGGTGTTGCGGAAAAGAGACGGGGTGGATGTCGGTTTTGCTTTGCCGCCTATGAATGGCCTTGAGAAGGGGCTGAGGTTTGCAGCCCGAAAACGGCCTTGAAAGCACAGGGCGGCGCGGAGATTGGCCGCCCGCCCTGTGCGCGATTTCGTGCTATTCCGCCGCCGTCTCGGTCGGCATCGCGGGCAGGTCACTATCTGCCACGAGATGCCCGTCTCCGAGATTGCGCAGCATCAGGCGCTGCGGTCCGGTGCCCAGCTTGTAGACCGGGCTCGGGACCTCGCCGGACAGGCGCGGGGTGGGTTCGCGGACCTTGTCGGGATCGGGGATCGGCACGGCCGCCATCAGGCGCTTCGTGTAGGGGTGCTGCGGCGATCCGAAAATCTGCGCGCGCGTGCCCATCTCCACGATCTGGCCCATATACATCACCGCGATCCGGTCAGAGATATTCTCGACCACCGCCATGTCGTGGCTGATGAAGAGATAGGCGATGCCGAATTCGCGTTTCAGCGCCTCGAGCAGGTCCAGCACCCGCGCCTGCACCGACACATCCAGCGCAGAGACGCTTTCATCCGCGATGATCAGTTTCGGTTGCAGCGCCAGCGCACGGGCGATGCAGATCCGCTGACGCTGACCGCCCGAGAACTCGTGGGGATAGCGATCGAGCTGATCGCGGGTGAGGCCGACGCGCTCGAAGAGGCCCGCGACTTTCTCACGCTGCTCCTCGGGGGAGCCGATCCCGTGAATCACCAGCGGCTCGGCCACCAGTTCGCCCACGCGCATCCGCGGATCGAGCGCCGCCATCGGGTCCTGGAACACGATCTGCACGTCGCGGCGCATCTCTTTCATCTTCGCGCCGCTCAGCCCGCCCATCGTGTGGCCCGCGACCTCGATGCGGCCCTGATGCGGTACGAGGCCGGTCAGCGCCTTCGCGATGGTGGATTTGCCGCAGCCGCTTTCACCGACGAGCGAGAAGGTCTCGCCCTCCATGATATCGAAGCTGACGCCCTCGACGGCATGAACCCGGTGCGTGACCTGCGACAGGATCCCGCCGCGAATGTCGAAATGCACCTTCACGTCGCGCAGCCGCGCCACGGGTTTCGCATCCGGGGATGCGCCGGCAGCACCGCTGCCATCGCCCATGCGCGGCACGGCGGCCAGAAGGTCCTGCGTATAGGCCTCGCGCGGGGCGGTGAAAATCTGCGAGACAGCGCCCGTCTCGACCGCCTGACCCTGTTTCATGACGATGACCCGCTCGGCCATCTCGGCCACGACGCCCATGTCATGGGTGATCAGGATAATTGCGGTGCCCATCTCGCTTTGCAGATCGCGCAGCAGGTCGAGCACCTCGCGCTGCACGGTCACATCGAGCGCGGTGGTCGGCTCGTCCGCGATCAGCACGTCGGGGCGCAGGGCCAGCGCCATTGCGATCATCACGCGCTGCCGCATGCCGCCCGACAACTCATGCGGATATTGGGTCATCCGGCGCTCGGGTTCGGAGATACGCACGCGGCGCAGCGCCTCGAGCGCGCGGGCGCGGGCCTCGCGTTTCGAGACCGGCTCATGCGCGCGGATCGCCTCGGAAAGTTGCAGGCCGATGCTCAGCACCGGGTTGAGCGACGTCATCGGCTCTTGGAAGATCATCGCGATCCGGTTGCCGCGCATCGCGCGCATCCGGCTTTCGGGCAGGCGCGTGAGGTCTTCGCCCTGGAAGCGGATCGCGCCGGAGCTGACCCGCAGGGCAGGGGGCGGCAACAGCCCCATGATCGCCAGAGAAGTGAGCGATTTGCCCGAGCCGCTCTCGCCCGCGATGGCGATGGTCTCGCCGCGCGCGAGCGTGAAGCTCAGATCGCTGACCAGCGCCCGCTCGTGCCCCTCGGAGCGCACGGAGATCGTGAGACCTTCGACGGAGAGCACCGGCTGGGCGGGCTCCGGGGCCGTGACAGCCCCGGCTTGCGTTTGTTTCATTTCGATCATTCGAACACGTTTCTCGGGAAATAGAAGCTGACAACCCAGTTGGGCATATCGACGATCTCGGAAATGCGCAGATCGCCACAGGTCGAGACCAGCATATAGGCGTCGACCGCCGACATGCCGCGCTGCGCGCACAGAAGGTCGATCATGCCGGAGACCGCATCGCGCGCGCCCGACATCAGGTCGGGGCCGATGCCCGTCGTGACCTCGTAGCCCGCCGTGTCGAGGTGGCGCGTGACCGGCCCTGGCGTGGTGAAGCGCGGAAATTTCAGCGTCTCGTTCTTGATGAGATCGAAGCTGAGCACGCAGTTCATCGGGCTCTCGATCGCGGTGCCGCAGACCTCGCCATCGCCTTGGGCGGCATGGGTGTCACCCACGGAGAACAGCGCGCCATCGACCTCGACCGGCAGATAGAGCGTGGTGCCCGCCGCCAGATCGCGAATGTCGAGATTGCCGCCCACGCGGCGCGGGGGCACGATGGAATGCAGGCCTTTTTCGGCCGGGGCGACGCCGATGGTGCCGCAGAACGGCTTGAGGCCGACCTTGCCCTCGCTGCCCCAAAGCGCTTTGTCGGGCGAGGCAGCGTCGTATTTCCAGATCGTCAGCGCCGGATCTTCGAACTGATCCGCCAGCAGGCCGAAGCCCGGGATGTTCGCGGTCCAGCCCCAAGCGGAGCCTTCCTGCTCGCGCGGGGTGAAGCTGTCGATGGTGACCTTGAGCACGTCACCGGGTTTCGCCCCTTCGACATAGATCGGCCCGGAGACCGGGTTGATCTTGCCGAAATCGAGGGTCTTCACGTCTTCCACCGTCGAGGACGGCCCGAGCTGTCCGGCCGAGCTGTCGTGGCAGTGGAATTCGATGGTCGATCCCGGGGCCACCGTCTCGGCCGGGACAAACGAGTTGTCCCAGCCGAAATGGTGCTGTGCGCCATGGATCGTATAGTCACAGGCTTTGCACATGCGCGCTTACTCCGTCACGTACACGTAGTCGTAGTTGACCGGGATCGAGACCGGGTCGACATAGAGCGCATCCGCGCCACCCATGCGGCCCGACTTCATGGTGTAGCGGTTCTCGTTGAAGACCGGGACCCACGGGGCGTCTTCCATGACCTTCATGTAGACGTCGGACCATTTCTGCAGGCGCTCGTCCTGCTTGGCCGGGTCGGTGATCGAGTCCGCCTCGGTGGCCATCGCGTCGAGTTCCTCGTTGCAATACCACGACCAGTTCCAGCCGCCTTCGACCGCGCCCGCGCAGCCCAGGATCGGACCGTAGAAGTTGGACGGATCGGGGAAGTCGGCGATCCACGCCATGCCGCCCGACCAGATCATCGGCGCGGTCTTCGGCGTGCCGCCCGCCTCGATGACATTGGCCTGCGCCAGCGCCTTGATGTCGACCTTCACGCCGATCTGCGACAGGTCCTGCTGGATCGCCTGCGCGATACGCGGATTCGGGTCGGTGTTCATGACGTAGAGCTCGGTCTCGAACCCGTCGGGATAGCCCGCATCCGCGAGCATCTGCTTGGCCTTTTCCTGATCGAAGGGATAGCCCTCGTAATCCTTGGTATAGCCCGGCATCGACGGCGGCAGCGGCTGGTTGGCGGGCGTGGCGCGGCCGTTGATCATCTGAACGATGCGGTCCTTGTTGATCGCCATGTTCATCGCCTGACGCACCTCGACCTTGTCGAAGGGCTCCATCTGGACGTTGAGCGTGATGTAGCCGGTATGCAGCTGGCCACCCACGACGACCCGCTTGGCCTCGTCGGGATTGTCCATCACCTCGTTGAACTTCGCCGGCGGGATGCCGTCGCCGGGCACGTCCACCTCACCCTGCTGCAGCCGCAGCAGCGCCACGATCGGCTCCTGACCGACCTCAAAAGTGATGCTATCGAGATAGGGCACGCCCTCGCGCCAGTAATCGGCGTTCTTCTCGAACACGAGCTGCTGACCGATGGTCCAGTCAGACAGCTTGAACGCGCCGGTGCCGACGGGATGCTTGCCGAAATCGGTGCCGTATTCGTCGACCGCTTCCTTCGGCACGACCGAGGCGAAGTTCAGCGCCATCACGTGCAGGAAGGTCGCGTCGGGGCGCGAAAGCTCGATCTTGACGGTGTAGGGATCGACGACGGTCACGCCTTCGAGGCTGGTGGCGGAGCCGTCCGCCATCGCGTCATAGCCCTTGATCGAGCCGAAGAAGCCGGCGCCCGGCGACTGGGTCGCGGGGGTGGTGACGCGGTCGAGCGAGTATTTCACGTCTTCGGCCGTCATCTCGCGACCGTTGTGGAATTTCACGCCCTCGCGCAGCTTGAAGGTGAAGGTCGTGCCGTCGTCGGAAATCTCGTAGCTCTCAGCAAGACCCGGGCGCAGCTCGGTGGTGCCGGGGACGTAATCCATCAGACCGTCGAAGACGGATTTGATCATCGACCAGTTCTGCCAGTCATAGCCGATTGCCGGGTCGAGCGTGGCCACATCGTCCTTGTAGGTCACGATGATATTGCCGCCGGGCTTGGCGTTCGGATCGGGCTGGTAGTCCTGCGCCGAGGCGAAGCTGGCAAGACCCAGCGAGAGCGACAGCGCGCTTGTGGCAAGGATGTTTTTCATCAGGCTCATTTGAGGTGTTCTCCGTCAGTTGGACTTTTCTTTTGGTTCGCTCCCCGGTTGGCCCGGGGTATCTGATTGCGATCAGCGCAGCTTGATGCGCGGATCGATGAAAGGTGTGATCAGGTCGGCCAGCAGGTTGCCCAGCACGATGGCGCAGGCGGACACGAGCGTGACGCCCATGATGATCGGAATGTCGACGCGCTGGATCGCCTGCCAGGCGAGTTGCCCGATGCCCGGCCAGCCGAAGACGCTTTCCACCACGACGATGCCGGACATGAAGATGCCGATATCGATCCCGATCATCGCGATGATCGGCAGGATGGCGTTGGGCATCGCGTGCAGCGCCAGCACCCGGAAGCGGCGCAGCCCCTTGGCGCGCGCGGTGCGGATATAATCCGAGCGCAGCACGTCGATCATGCTCGAGCGCATCATCCGGCTATACCAGCCCGAGCCCATGATCCCGAGCGTCAGCGCAGGCAGCACGAGGTTCGAGAAGCTGCCGTAGCCGCCAATCGGGAACCAGCTCAGCTTGACCGCGAAGACATAGAGCAGGAGCAGACCGACCACGAATTGCGGGGCAGAAACCGCGACGAAAGAGGTGATCATCAGCGACTGATCGAGCGCGCCTCCGCGCCGGATCGCGGCCACGATCCCCAGCGTGAGCCCCATGATCAGCTCGGCCACGATCGCGCCCAGCATCAGAAGAAGCGTCGCGGGCAGACGCGCGGCAATTAGGGTCGCGACTTCGGTCTTCTGCAGATAGCTGCGCCCCATATCGCCTTGGATCAGCCCGGTCAGGTAGTGCCAGTATTGCACGATGAAGGGCTGATCGAGGCCCAGCTGGTGACGGATATTGGCAACCGTCTCGGGCGTGGCCGAGCGGCCCGCAATCTGGCGCACCGGGTCGGCGGGCAGCACGAAGAGCAGGAAGAAGGTGATGAAGGACACGCCCAGCAGGATCAGGGCGGCCTGGATCAGGCGGCGGATCAGATAGGCCAGCATCACTCACGCCCTCTCTGCGTCGGGTCGAGCACGTCGCGCAGCGCGTCGCCCACGAGGTTGAAGGACAGCGCCAGCAGCAGGATCGCGGCGCCCGGGATGAAGACGAGCCACGGGGCCGCCTGGAAATAGGTCTGGTTCTCGAAGATGATGTTGCCCCAGCTCGGCGTCGGCGGCTGAACGCCCACGCCGAGATAACTCAGCGTCGCCTCCAGCAGCACGGTGGTCGAAATCCCCAGCGTGCCCCAGACGATGATCATCGGCACCAGATGCGGCAGGATATGGCGGAACAGGATGCGCAGCGTGCCTGCGCCCAGCGTGCGCTCGGCGGCGACGAATTCGCGCTCGGCCAGCGCGGAGGTCTCGGTGAAGACCACGCGGGCCGTCTGCACCCAGTTCACCAGCGCGATCACCATCGCGACGATCCACAGCGACGGTGTGAAGATCGCGGCCAGGCAGATCGCGAGCAGCAGAGCCGGGAAGGCCATCATCAGATCGGTGAAGCGCATCAGCACCGCGCCGATCCAGCCGCGGAAATAGCCCGCGGTGACGCCGATCAGCGTGCCGATGATCAGCGCGAGACCATTCGCGACGACGCCGATGATCAGCGAGGTCCGCGCGCCATAGAGGATGCGCGAGAACAGGTCGCGGCCCAGCAGATCGGTGCCGAGCCAGAACTTCTCGCCCGGCGGCATGGGCGAGCCTTCCAGCGTCAGCCCGTCGAACATCTGCTCCTGCGGCTCGAATGGCGCGATCCACGGCGCGAAGATCGCACCGAGCGTCACGATCGCGATGATCGCAAAGCCCAGCAGCGCGAGCTTGCGGCGCATCAGGCGGCGCAAGGCGCTTTGCGGTCGGGCCGGTCCCTCAGCCAAGGTCGCGTCGGTCATCACTCTTCCTTTGTTCGTCAAGGTTGGCGACGATGCGGCGCGCGGCATCTTCGAACGTCACGCGCCAAGCCATCGCCATCTGGCGCAGCTGGTCGTAGGCCTCGGCCTCGCTCTTGCCGCGCGCGGCGAGCAGCGTGACCGCCCGCACCACCGTCTGGCGCTCATCGAGCCTGCGACGCAGATCCGCGATCTCGCCCGAGAGCTGCGCCCGCGCCTCGAAGGCGAGCTGCGCGATCAGCAGCGCCGAATAGACCCCGCCATCGCCGACGGGTTTGAGGATCTGCGCATGCGCGCCGGCCTCCAGCGACCATTCGATCCGGCCGGGCGCTTCGGTGCCGATCAAGGCGATCATCGGCATCGGGCTTTCGCCCGTCTTCCACGGAAATTGCTCGTCATAGCCCTGATCGGCATCAAAGAAGACGAAATCGCCCGACAGGGCCTCGGCGGGCAGTTCGGGCCAGCAATGGACGACCGTCAGGCCGATTGCGCGCAATTGCCGCTCGAGCGCCTGCACGGTCGCGTGGGGGCGGTGCAGGATATAGGCGCGTGCGCCGCCGAGATCTGGGATGCGGATCTTGCGCTTCATGAGACCACCTTCAGCCGGGGCGCTCCGGGGGCGATCGGGGTGCGGCCGCGTGCGAGATAGGGATCGCCCGCGACGGCCTCGAACCGTTCTCGGACCGCGAAGGCGCCGTTCTCGACCTGCGCGATCAGGACGGGCAGGGCGGTGTGATGGGTCGACAGGTCGATCCCCTCCGAGCCCTGCGGCGCATCGTGCAACAGCTGTGCGAGGCTCTGCTCGGCGGCGTCGTCATGCCCCGAGAGCAAAATCGCGAGGCGATAGACCGACGACCATGCGGCCGCTTCATGTGAGGAGCCAAAATTGCGCTGCGCCTGCGGCCAGCCGGTCACGCCCCGGAAATAGGGCCCTGCGGCGACCAGCCCTTCGACCGCGTCCGGGTGAATGGCGGGCAGCTCGCATTCGGTCAGATTGCACGACAGGATCGGGCAGGTCTCGGGGCGGAAATGCGCGTCTTCCTGACCGAGCTTGTGATAGGCCTCGAGGAAGGCGTATTGCGACGGGCCGATCAGGTTGTTGAGGATGAAGTCGGGCCGCGTCGCGCGGATCTCATTGATCATCCGCTCGACATCCAGCGAGCCGAGCGGCAGGTAACGCTCGCCCAGAACCTCGCCGCCGGCGCTGAGGATCACGTCCCGCGCAAGCCGGTTCATCTCCCAACCCCAGATGTAATTCGAGCCGGTCAGGAAGCCCCGCCGCCCGAGCCGTGCAAAGGCCCAGCCAAGCAGCGGCAGCAGATGCTGGTTCGGGCAGGCATGAGTGTAGACGACATGATCGGACGCCTCGAACCCCTCATAGGGCACCGCATACCAAAGCGTCCCGCCCGCTTTCTCGAGTGTCGGGATCACCTCCTTGCGGCTCCACGAGGTGACGCAGCCGACGACATGGCGCGCATCGCTGTCGCGCAGGATTTCTTCGCAGAGCGGGCCGTAGGCGTCGATATTGCCCTGCGGGTCGCGCTCGATCGGGGCGAAGGTGATCGGGAGGTCGGGCATCGAATTGATCTCGGCAATCGCGCTGAGCGCCCCGGTCCGGCAGGCCTCGGATATCAGCGAATAGCTTCCCGAGCGGGAATACAGCAGGCCAAGTTCAATCCGTTTCTTCATTTCCACTCTTGCAGACCCTCTGAGCCAAAACGCAAAACGCCCCGCTGACTGACCGCTAACGTGCGGTGTCAAAGCGAGGCGCGAATGCCGTTCGGGTTATTCCGATGTGCATTAAGGTTTGCAGCGCGCCCGTCAGCCGACAAGCGCAAATTGCGAAACCGCGCCGGGATCAGGAGGCAGAGCGGGATTTTCGGGGTGATTTGCATAAAATTTGTGCACGAAAGCGTCATGTGAGAGCGGATTGGTCTCACGCTGCAGTGAGAATCGCGCGCCTCGGAACCTCATGGATCGTCGGTAGTGGCTGGTTCGAATTGAGGGTCACCAGCGTCCTGATGGCGACCGCAGTTTCAAATCGCTCCCCGCTCCATCGCAGAAGCTCCGCGTCGAGACAGGACGTTCGCCTGTCGGATATCACGGACGCACGCAAATTCGTGAATACTTGCGAAATGACATAACCCGTGCAAACCTCGCACACACAGGGGGAGGAAAGAGAGTTTCCGCTTTTGAGGAGAAGTCGGAAGCTTGGCGTTCACGCCGACTCACGAAACCGCGATTCGCTTGGAGGAGTGCCGTCGCGTGTTTTCGCCCTCCCGCTCACTTCGGTCCCGCATCTGTCGGGGCCGCAACCAAACGGGGAGGAACCATGAAAAATCTGACCACTCGCAGACATGCGTTACGCACTCTTGCCGCGGCGGGCGCCGCCAGCCTTGCTGCGCCGCATATCGCCTCGGCCCAAGCCAATGGCACGACCTGGAAGATCCAGACCTCGTGGCCGGGCGGCGTCGGTCTCCAGACCTTCAAGGACTGGTGCGCCACGATTCAGGAAAAGACCGGCGGCGAGCTGGCCTTCCAGCCGTTCGGCGCGAATGACGTCGTGGGGGATTTCCAGCTTTACGACGCGGTGAAGAACGGCGTGCTCGACGCGGTCAACCCGTTCACCATCTACGTGCAGGGCATCATCCCGGCGGGTGTGTTCCTGACGTCCTATCCGCTCGGTCTGCGCAACCCGCATGAGTTCGACGTGTTCTATTACGGCCTCGGCGGGCTGGAGATGGCGCGCGAGCTTTATGCGGCGCAGGGCATGTATTTCGTGGGCCCCGTCCATCACGGCCCGAACATCATCCACTCGAAAGTGCCGATCCGCTCGATCGACGACTTCCGCGGCCGCAAGATGCGCCTTCCGGGCGGCATGGTCGCCGATGTCTTCGGCGAGATCGGCGCGGAGACCACCGTGCTTCCGGGCTCGGAGATCTTCCCGGCGCTGGAGAAGGGCACGATCGACGTGGCCGACTACGTGGGCCCGGCGGTGAACTACGCGCTCGGCTTCAGCCAGGTGACCAGCTACATCTCGATGGGCCCGCCCGGCATGATGTCGCTCTACCAGCCGGTGGACATCATGGACATCACCGTCGGCATGGATGCCTGGAACAAGCTCAGCCCCGAGATGAAGCAGTTCGTCGAAATGGAGACCCACGTCTATTCCGACATGCATCACGCGGCGATCCAGAAGGCCGACCAGGAGGCTTGGGCCAAGTTCGAGGCCGACGGCACCGAGGTCACCCGCCTCAGCCAGGACGATGTCGAGCTGATGACCGAAGTCGCCGTTCCGATCTGGTTCAAATACGCCAATCGCGACAAGGACAGCGCGCGGATCTTCAAGACCCAGCTCGATTACATGATGTCCGGCTCGCTCGGCTATGTGACGCCCGATCTGGTCGACGGTCTGGAACTGAAGCTCTGATTTGATCGCAAAGACAGTCTGACGGGCCCGCCCTCTGGCGCGGGCCCGGTTCAACTGATGGCCGGGCATGACCCGGCAACAGGGGGTGGGCAATGCCCAGTATCGACTTCACTCTACCGCATTGGGCCTATTGGGCGGGGCTAATCCTCTTCCCGATCATTGCGGCGACGCTGGCCAACCGGCCACGCAAGACGGAGCGGCGTTATTCGCTCTCCTTGGGCTATTTCATTCTCGTGACCGGGGGGATGCTGGGACTGCATCGCTTCTACGTGAAAAGCCTGCTGGGCTTTCTCTTCATCCCGGTCTTCATCGCCATTCTCTACGCGAATGCGCAAGGCCACGACGCGCGCGGCACGGTTTCCGACATGTCGAACGTGGTGCGCATGGCCGAGCGCTCGCTGGAGCGCGAACAGGAACGCGTCGACACTGCAAAGGCCGATCTGCCCAAGCTGCGCGAGGAACTGGCTGCCGCAGAGGAAGGCAGCTTCGCGCAGAAGCGCGCGCAGCGAAATGTCGATCGCGCCGAGAAGCGGGTCACGGATGGCGAGGCCGTGATCGAACAGGCGCAGGCCGATCTCGTCGAGGCGCGCCCGAAGAGGGACGCCGCAGCTGCCGTGCTCGCGAAATGGCGCAGCATTTCGAAATATGCCTTCTGGGTCCTGCTCGCAGGGATCGTCATCGATGCGCTTCTGCTTCCGATGCTGGTGCGGCGCGCGAATGCCGCGCTGCCCGAGCACGAGGAGGAAAGCGAGGTCGAGCGGCGCCTAGAAGCGCTCGAAGACGAGGAGATGAAAGACGACTCCCGTCATATCTCGTCGGGCTGGACTGGCTGGATCGACCGGCTCTCCCTCAAGGCTGGCGAATTCGTCAGCTATTGGGCGATCATCGCGGTCTTCGTCTACTATTTCGAGGTCATCAGCCGCTACGTCTTCAACAGCCCCACCAACTGGGCGCATGAGGCGATGTATCTGATGTTCGGGATGCAATACCTGATCTCGGGCGCCTATGCGATGCTGACCGAGAGCCATGTGCGTGTCGACATCTTCTACGCGCCGCTGTCGAAACCGCGCAAAGCGTGGGTCGACCTGCTGACCTCGGTTTTCTTCTTCATCTTCGCGGGCACATTGCTGGTGACGTCGTGGATCTTCGCGATGGACGCGATTGCCGTGCCCACGGGCAACGGGCTCATCTCGCAATGGGCTCGCGGCGAGATTCCGACCGGCGAGATGCTGGCGAACTGGAACCTCGGGCAATGGACCGATGCGAATGTCCGCTGGGGCGAGATCAGCTTCAACGAATGGGAGGTGCCTCTGTGGCCGATGAAATGGGTCATGGTGATCGGCGCTCTGCTGCTTGTTCTGCAGGGTATTTCGAAATTCGCACAAGATCTGCGGATCGTAATGGGCAGGGGCTGATAGATGGGACTTGAAATTGGAATTGAGTGGCTGACACTCATCATGTTCGGCTCGCTGGTCGTCCTGCTGATGGCAGGGCTTCCACTGGCCTTCGTCACGGGCGGTCTGGCCTGTGTCTTCCTGTTCGTGCTGGGCGACGAACGCGCGCTCAACATCGTGCCGAGCCGCATCTTCCCGCTGATGACGAACTACCAGCTTTCGGCGATCCCCTTGTTCATCTTTATGGCGTCAATGCTGGAGAGGGCGGGGATCATCAACGAGATGTTCGACGTCATCTACAAGGTGCTGGGCGGCGTGCGCGGCGGTCTGGCTGCGGCCACGATCATCGCCTCGACCGTTCTCGCCGCGATGGTGGGCGTGATCGGGGCCGCCGTGGTGACGATGGGGATCATCGCGCTGCCGGCGATGCTCGATCGCGGTTATAACGCGAAGATCGCGATGGGGTCTATCATGGCGGGCGGCACGCTCGGCATCCTGATCCCGCCGTCGATCCTTGCGATCATCTACGCGGTCGTGGCCGAGCAATCGGTGGGCGAGCTGTTCATCGGTGCGGTCATTCCCGGCCTGCTTCTGTCGGGCATGTATGTGGCCTATGTGCTGATCCGCTGCGCGATCAACCCGGAGATGGGGCCGCCGATCCCGCCGGAAGAGCGCATCACGGGGCGGGAGAAGATCCGCCTGATGAGCAATATGTCAGCGCCGATCTCGCTGATCGTGATCGTGCTGGGCGTGATCTTCACCGGTGTCGCGACGCCGGTGGAAGCGGCTGGCATCGGCACCTTTGGCGCGATCATCGTGGCGGCGATCCACCGCAAGCTCGACTGGCAGACGATCCGCGAGGCCGCGGTCACCACGCTCAAGGCCTCGGCGATGGTCATCTGGATCATGTTCGGCGCGACGATCTTTGTCGGGCTCTACGTGCTCGAAGGCGGTCAGCAATTCGTGCAGAACGCGCTGCAGGCGACCGGGCTCGGACCGTGGGGCATCCTGATCATCATGCAGCTCGTGCTGATCATACTCGGCATGTTCCTCGACTGGGTCGGCATTCTGCTGCTCTGCGTGCCGATCTTCGTGCCGATCGTGAAGGCGCTCGGGGCGGAGGCCTTCGGGCTGAGCGATCCCGACGATCTCGTGCTGTGGTTCGGGGTGCTCTACCTCGTGAACATGCAGATGAGCTTCCTGTCGCCGCCTTTCGGCTATGCGCTGTTCTATCTGCGCGGAGTGGCGCCGCCGGAAATCCCGATGGGCGACATCTTCCGCTCGGCGCTGCCGTTCCTGGCGCTTCAGGTGGTGGGCTTGCTGCTGTGCATGTTCTTCCCGGAGATCATCATCTGGCTGCCGAAACTGGTCTACGGTTGATCGCTCGCACCCGGACCGGAAGAAATGACAAGCCCCGCGCACTGCGCGGGGCTTTTTTTGCCTGTCGGTTCAGGTTCCTGCTGTCAGCCTCGGCAGGGCGCCCCGGGGCATCCTCACGCAGGAAAATCACCGTCTGCGAAAGTCTGCCGGCGACTTTCGGACCTTGAGCGATACTTCTCTGGATCAATCTCCGTTGCGGCAACCGACCCGTCCAAGCCGTTGACTTTACCGCGGCTAATTGGCTTACCTGCAGTATTGAAAAGAACTGGAGTGCCTGCACATGCCGCAAACAGCGACGGCAAATATCCTGAACATCCTCGAATCCGATTTCTCCGGCGTCGTGGAGGAGTGGCTTGGCACTCAGGTGAAAGAGGGCGTGAAACGCTCTGACCTGTTCTCCGACTCCGAGAGCCGTGCGCAGAATCAGGAACTTCTGAAAGCCTTCACCAAAGGTGTCCGCGCGGGCGTCGTGAATGAAGAGTTCAGCCTGGACGACGACGAGTGGGAAGACCTGCGCGCCGTCCTTGCAGATGTGAGCAAGGAACGCGTCGGGCGTGGTGTGACGCCGACCGAAATGGCGACTTTCGTTCTGGCCCTCAAAGCCCCGCTGTTCACACGGCTCGAGGCGATGACGGATATCGAAAGCGGCAAGCTCATCAGCGACGTGCTGATGGTGACGCGTCTCGTCGATGCCTTCGCGATCTACACCAACGAGATCTTCATCGGCGAGCGCGACCAGATCATAGAGCGCCAGCGCCAGGAAATGCTTGAACTCTCGACGCCGGTCGTCGAGCTTTGGGACCGCGTCCTCACGCTACCGCTGATCGGCACGCTGGATTCCGCCCGCGCGCAGGAGGTCATGGAGAACCTGCTGGAGACCATCCTCGAGCGGCAGGCCGAAGTGGTGATCATGGACATCACCGGTGTCGGCACGGTCGACACGCAGGTGGCGCAGCACCTTTTGCGGGCTGCGGCCGCCGTGCGCCTGATGGGTGCGGAATGCATCATCAGCGGCATCAGCCCGATGATCGCGCAGACCATGGTGCAGCTCGGCATCGACGTGGGCACGGTGTCCACCCGGTCCAGCATCCGCACGGCTCTGGCCGATGCCCTGCAGAAGGTCGGCTACGTCATCAAAACCAGCGAGGTTTCCTGACGTGTCGGGTGTGACGTCCATAAACCTGGTCGAGAACGCGCTTCTCGTCTCCATTCAGGACGACGTCACCGATACGGAAATCGTTGAGCTGCAGGACACGTTGTCGAACCGGATCGCCAAGGAAAACGTCAAAGGCGTGATCCTCGACATCAGTTCGCTGGAGATCGTCGATACCTTCGTCGGGCGTGTCATTGCCCAGCTCGCTGGCATTTCCAAGCTGCTGGCCGCTGAAACCTACGTTGTGGGGATGCGGCCCGCGGTTGCGGTGACCTTGGTGGAGCTGGGGATGTATCTGCCCGAGACCCGTACGGCGCTCAGCCTGACCCATGCACTCACTCAGTTGCGGCGTGCCTGATCCAAACGAAACATCCAGCAGACCCGCGGTTGCGGAGATAACGCTCGCGACCAGTCGCGATGTCGTCGCCGCGCGCCAGGCGGTCGCGCGAATTCTCAAGGAACGCGGGTTGTCGGCGGTGCGGATCACCCGGTTCGCGACGGCTGTGAGCGAAATCACCCGCAACGCCATCGTCCACGGTGGCGGCGGCAAGATTTCAATTTATCTCGACGGTCGTAACGAGTATCTGCGCGTCGAATGCCGGGACGAGGGACCGGGGATCGAAAATGTGACGCTGGCCATGTCCGAGGGCTATACGACCGCGGGCGGGCTCGGCAAAGGTCTTGGCGGCGCCAAACGCCTCTCACATGGGTTCGAGGTCCACTCAGCGCCCGGGAAAGGAACAACCGTTTCCATGAGCGTGAAGCTATGAACCAGTGGGTCGAAATTGATGATCGTAGCGCCGTGGCCGTCGTGCGGCGGCTTGCGCGACGTCATGGCGTCGAGATCGGTCTTCCCGAGACTCGCGTCGGCGAACTCGCGATCGTGGCCACGGAGGCCGCGACGAACATCCTGCGCTACGCAGAGCGCGGGCGGGCCCTGATCGAACTCGTGCGGCAGCCCGGCGCCGATGTCATCAACATGATCTTCACCGATCGCGGGCCGGGCATTTCGGATATCGACCGGATGTTTCAGGACGGCGAAAGCTCCACCGATTCCGCAGGGCTCGGGCTCGGGGCGATCGTGCGCCTGTCGGATACGTTCGACATTTTCAGCTCGCCCGACACCGGAACGACGATCGTGTGTACCTTCGGTAGGAAAAGCGACGGGGCCGAATGCGGCGTCGACGCGGTGGGGCTGCGCGTGTGCCACCCGAACGAAACCACCTGCGGCGATGATTTTCAGATCCGGCAGACCCCGCGGGCGACCGATGTGTTGCTCTGCGACGGGCTCGGGCATGGCCCTGCTGCCGCCGAAGCCGCCAGCGAGGTCATCGAGGCCGCTGGCGCTGCGGGCGGGCTCTCGTCCGAGCCGGGCAAGCTGATGCGCCAGATCACCGAGCGGCTGGTCGGGCGGCGCGGCGCGGTGGCTGCACTGATGCATATCGCCCAGCCGCAGATGGAGCTGCGCTACGCCGCGCTTGGCAATATCTCGTCTCTGCTGGTCGGCGCGAATGGCATTCGCCGCATGGCGGTGCGGGACGGCCGCATCGGTGGCGCGGCGACCCATGGCTACGAGGAAGTCGTGCAACTGGAGGCGGGGGATATGGTGATCCTGCATAGCGACGGTTTGAAAACCCTGCGGGAGGCGCATTTCCCGCCCGGACTGCTGAAGAAGAGCCCGCTTTTGATTGCCGGATTTCTTCTGGATCGGGCCTTCCGCGGACGCGACGACGCCAGCATCGTCGTCTTGCGCATCAACTGGGAGCGCGAGCAGTGAAGACGACGAAGCTCACCACCGTAACCCTCGAAAAAAGCACCGACGTCGCCCGGTTGCGCGATGTAGCGATGACATTGACCAGCGTTCTCCAATTCAGCTCCTTCGAACGCACAAGGACCGTCACAGCCGTCGTCGAGCTTGGGCGCAACGCGATCGAGCATGGCCAGAAAGGCCGCGCGACCTTTTCGCTGACCGAGGCGAGCGGCAAACCGGCGCTCGGTCTTCTCGTGACCGATCAGGGGCGGGGCATCCCGAAGGAGAACCTTCAGCCCGATGGCGCGCCATCCTCCGCGACGGGGATGGGGCTGGGGCTTCGCGGCGTGCAGCGGATCGCCACGCGTTTCGATGTCCAGACCGGCCATGAGGGCACGCGCATCGATGCAGTTTTCCTGTCCTCAGCCGTTCTGCCTGCGGGCGCCCAACTCGTCGAGCAGGCGACCGAGGCGCTCGACGCCCTCAGCGCCAAGGATCCGACGGCGGCCCTCAACGAGCAGAACCGCGAACTGAGCGAGGAGATCACGGAACGCGACCTGTTGATGCAGGAGCTTCATCACCGGACAGGCAACAATCTGGCGCTCATCGCCGCGCTCATTCGCATGAGCAAGTCGCGGGCCAAACAGGATGAAACCCAACAGGTTCTGACCGAGCTCGAAGTCCGCGTCGGGGCGCTCTCCAAGGCCCACGAGCTGATGCAGCGCGGAACCGACACCGGTAAGGTCGATCTGGCCGAGATGGCGGCGGAAGTCGCAAGGACCTCGGAGCGCGCCTTCAGCGGCGGAAGCCTCGACGCCAATATCGAAGTGAGCTGCGCAGAGCTGCAACTCGACAGTAAGCTTGCCATCGACATCGGGCTCATCATCGGCGAGCTCATCACCAACGCGTTCAAATATGCCTTCGTGGGCAGGGATAGCGGGACCATCCGCGTCCAAGTCTCCGGCAATGTGCAGAGCGGTATCGCCTTGGTGGTGTCCGACAACGGCATCGGCTTGCCCTCGGATGCCGAACGGCCGGAGCGCTCGAATTCTCTCGGTTGGCGATTGATCCGGACGCTGACCTTCCAGCACGACGCGACCCTGACCGTGGATGGCACGGATGGGTTGCGCGTGTGTATCGAGTTCCCCGCGCAGGCCTGACAGTCGCAGCATAGCGCAGAGGCGCGCGCGGTGCAGAAGGGTGCGCGCCGAAGGATGCAGGAGCGTGAGCCGCGAAGGGGCGGCCCGAGCGTCGATCAAAATCGCATTTTCAGGGATTGCGCACTTTCAGGATGTTGATGTGTCGATCAACAGGGGAAAGTGGCGGAGAGACAGGCGGCCTTCAAGCGTCTACAACTGTCGCAGGCTGTTCGCTAAGCATCGGAAAACAGGACGATAAATATTCTTCCAGTAATTTCGCGTTGCGTTCTGTTGCATCCAGTTCTATTTTTTATGGCTAGTCGGATGGCTAGCGGATATGGCTGCGAAACCCTCCGCCATATATTTTCGGGAGGTGGATTTGCCCAAAAAAGCTAAAGAAATGTCGGCGCTCGATATCAAGCGGGCAACGCATTCCGGGGACGTCAGTCGCAACGTCTGGTTGGCCGTCGGCGGTGTCTCGGGCCTCCTCCTCCAGATCACCCCCACTGGTGCGAAGTCTTGGCTCCTGCGGACGATGGTCGGTGACCGCCGACGAGGGATCGGGCTCGGACCATATCCAGAAGTCACCCTCGCCGCAGCCCGTGAGAGCGCTCGGGAAGTGAAAGCGCAGATCGCGGCAGGCTTGGACCCTGTCGAAGAACGAAAAGCTGCCAGGGCAGCTTTGGTAACAGCTCAGCGCCGTGGGCTGACCTTTGCTGATGCGGTCGAGAAATACCTCGATGCCAAACTCGATGAATTCAAGAACGAAAAACACCGCACGCAGTGGCGCAGCACGCTGGAAACCTATGCCGTGCCGGAGCTGGGAAAGATGTTGGTCCACGATATCACGGTGCAGGATGTTCTGCGCGTTCTCGAACCGATCTGGCACAGCAAGACCGAAACGGCATCGCGGCTACGCGGCCGGATCGAATCCGTTCTGTCGTGGGCCACGGTTGCGGGGCATAGGACCGGCGACAACCCTGCACGATGGGCGGGCAACCTCAAGGAACTGTTGCCCGCGCCCGCCAAGCTCAAGGGCAAGGCCAATCAACCCGCTCTGCAGATCGACGAAGCGCCACAATGGCTGGCCCAATTGCGAGTGCGCGAAGGAATGAGCAACCGGGCGCTTGAGTTCGCCGCGCTGACCGCCACGCGATCGCAGGAGGTGCGTGGCGCGCTTTGGGAGGAGATCGACCTTGAGTCGGCGCTTTGGGTGATCCCGGCGGCCCGCATGAAGATGGACCGTGAACACCGCATCCCGCTTTCAGCGGATGCGCTGGCTCTCCTTAAAGCGCTACCGCGGCTTCCTGGGAACCCACTCGTGTTTCCCGCAGCTCGTGGCGGGGAAATGTCGGATATGGCACTCAGCGCGGCTATGCGGCGCCTACACGCTGCAAAGCTTGCCGAGGATGATGTCGGCTATGTGGACCGCGTGAGCAAACGCGCAGCGGTGCCGCACGGGCTGCGGTCGACCTTCCGCGATTGGGTGGCGGAGCGAACGCATTTCCCCGGCGATATGGCCGAGGTGGCTCTCGCACATAAGGTCGGCAACGCGGTCGAAGCCGCTTATCGGCGCGGCGACATGGTCGAGAAGCGCCGCGCGATGATGGACGCTTGGACTGACTTCCTGACCCGCCGCGAAGGCGGCAAGATTGTGCGTTTTCCGCACGCGGAGGGAAGCGCATGAGCCGCGCCATCGAACGAATGAATGATGCAGCGCAGCGAACGCGGGAAGAGCGTCAGAGGGAATTCCTGCCGTTCTGGGATCGGGTAGTCGATGTTGATGTTCGCCTCGCGGCCCTGCGCGACGACCCGGGCACGCGCACGGAAGTCGAAGGTCGATTGCGAGCGTGGCGGGAGGAGGAGGAGAGGCAGAGTTTCCGACCTAAGCTGAGCGAAGCAGAAGTCCGTGATATAGCTTCTCGTCTGAGGGGGGTGCAGGCTGAGCTGTCGGATCTGATGGAGGAAGTCGGCCGCTTGGGTGCATCGAGCGAAACGGGACGAGTATCCGACCTGTCGTCGGGCTCGTCGCGTTTTTCGATCCTTGAGGCGCTTGATGCGCTCGCGCCGGCGCTGGCGATGGCGGATGAGATCGAGGCGCTGCCGACAAAGGCCGGCGGTCGCGGTGCATATACTGAGAAGCTTCGCGAGAAGCCGGTCAATGTCTTTGGCGTGGCAATGGTCAGGCTATTCCGAAAGGCTGGTATTCCCTGCGGGGGAAATGGCAGCAAGGATCGGGCTTTCGAGGAATTTCTTAATTTCGCGCACCACGAGGTCGTGGGCGGAAACATCCCTGGGAAAGCTGCTCTGTTGGCGGAACTGCGGCGCAGATGAGAATTCTCTAACTTTGGTGACTTCGTGCAAGTTATCGAAAGGTTTTGCCAATAGATATTACATGATCAAATTGGAAAGCACCCAATAGAACGAGGTGCTACATGTTTTTGAATGATAAGGAAGTAGGCGCGCGTTATGGTGTGACACGCCTGACAATTTGGCGTTGGGCGCGGGTTGATCCGACCTTTCCGCAGCCGGTCAAACTCTCTCCACAATGTTCCCGCTGGAGGATCGCGGACCTTGAAGAGTGGGAGGCCGCGAAAGCGACAGCGGCCTCGAACACCGTGGACGGGGCCGCATGAGAGACACGTCCAACATCGGGGCAGACGATTTCGAGCGGCCGCCTGACGGAGCATGTGCGCAGGAGATCGCGCCAACTGGTGGGTTCGCCCTGCTTACGCGCAAAGAGGCGGCGGCGCCGCGTCAGAGCGCGCCCAACCTGGTGGACGGCTGGCTTCGAACGGGTGAGCTCTCAATGCTCGTCGCGCCTTCAGGATCGGGAAAAAGCTTCGTCGCTCTCGATCTCGCACACGCCATTGCCGCAGGGACTTGCTGGGGCTCTCAGAAGACGCGGCCCGGAACGGTTGTCTATGTCGCGGCCGAGGACCCGGATGGAATTCGCGACCGTCTTCGCGCGATCGAGGTGGCAAAGCCGGAAGCCGCCGAGACCGTCGACGTTCTGCGAAGCCTTTTCACGATCGAAGCATCCGTGCCGCTGATCGAGGAAGGGCCTGTTACCAACCTGATCGGCGCATTCGAATATGCTGATCCGGACCTCGTAATTTTCGATACGCTCGCGCGTTGTCTCGCGGGGGCAGATGAGAACTCCTCGCGCGAGATGGGTTCGGTCATCGCCTCGCTTGACCGCATCAGGCGCGAGACCGGGGCCCACGTCATGCTCGTTCACCACACGGGGAAGGACGCGACCAAAGGTGCGCGCGGTAGCTCTGCGCTGCGCGCCGCTGTTGACGCCGAGATCGCCGTGACGAAAGACGGCGACCGGATCACGGTCTCCGCGTCCAAAATCAGGAACGGGGCTGCTCCTGCGCCGCTCGACTTTATGCTGTCGCCCGTCGATGGTGCGCCGAGCTGCGTGTTGCGCCCGGTGGCGCATCGCGCTCCGCGTCCTGCACTTGAGACGACAAACGAGGCACGCACACGCAAGGCCGACGAGCGCGCTCGCGCGCTGGCGCCTTACCTTCCGCAGGGAACGTTTTCGGCGATCGACGCGAAGGCCGCGCTCGCGGCATCCGGGGCGCTGACCGGGAGCGATGACGCGATCCGTAAAGCGGCTGCGCGCAGCTTCGACCGAATGATCGAGCTCGGCCTGATCGTGGCCTCTGGGCGTGACCGCTTCGCCCAGGCGTCTGACGCGGGAGAAGCGTGATGATTGCAGCGACCCGGACACACACGGACAGACATGAAAATAACGTGTGTCCGGGGTCTGTCCGTCCTTCCGGACACACTGGACACACAGAAGGCGCGATTTCTGACCCCTGTGTGTCCAAGGTTTCGGACAAACAGGACACACATGGACAAACGTTATTTTTCTGTCTGTCCGCTCCGTTTGTCCGGTCGCTCGGACACCCGGACACACGCCTTCCCCCCTTATGGGGGGAGGCAGTGTGTGTCCGGAGGCATGTCCAGAAGATCGAGGGGTGAAGCAATGGGAAATAGTTATCGAGTTGATTTCGAGCATCCGCCCGAGCTTGGGACGAAGATCAGGGTCGGGCAGCAAATGCTGACGCTGATCGCAGTCGAGCCCTATACGAGGAAGCGCGACGGGGTGACGTCGTCGCTCCTCCGGTGGCGAGCCGAAGACGGGCGGACTGCGCGATCCGGCCTTCGATCGCAAAACGTGATGTGGGATCGCGGGGGCGACTGAGTGCATCCGGTTCGCGCGATCCTTCTCGACCACGATCTGGAACGGCTACTCCGGGCCCACAAGCTGACGGCGCGGGAGCTCGCCCAGTTGCTGACGCCCAGCGCGTCACCCGATCCGAAGTCTGATCCTGCGGCCGAGCGCCGAGCCGTGCGCGATCAGGTTCTCGTCGCCTGCGCCGACCGGTTGGACCCAAACCGGCAAAGGTCCGTCCGGTCGATCCATGCAGAGATCCGTGCGGCGTATCGAGCAGTGAACTCGCAGGCGCGCCCCTCCGGGCGTGGAGTGGAGCCGCTTGCATGGGACTTGCGTCGCCTTTGCGCTGCTGGAATGGCGAAGGCTATGCCGTCCTATGAAACCCTTCGTCGCCTTCTCGTGGCGAACGGGTGGCCGTCTCCGGGTCGCGGAGGCCGATATCCGCGCCGTCAATAACTCATTTGGGGCGATGAGCAATTTCGCCGGGTGAGGATCGCGGGCAGCGTCAAAGGGTAAACGAGGAGCCCGACGATGCCCGAACCCAAATTCAACTCACGGAAACACCTGACCCGCCTTCGCGACATTCGCGACCGGAAACGCTCCGAAGCTCTCGCGGCATCGAAGCGTCGGAACGAACTGTTGGGCGCTCTCGCCGCCGCCCGCTCCGATCTCGCCAAGATCGCCCCGGCCGACCTCGACCTCGGCAGCGTTGGTCGCCGGATCGCTGAAACGATGCGGGGCCGAGGAATGCGTGACCAAGCGAAGGCCGCCGAGGCAATTGAGGCCCGCATCGCCGAGCTGGAGCCCGAAGCCGAGGCGGCGAAGGAAGCCGCCGAGAGCGCGAGCACGATCGCCCGGCAGACCGCCCAGACCTACCAGACCGCGCACGAATACGCGGTTGAAAAGGGGCTTCCGCTCCCCATCGAAACGGACAGCCGTCCGGTGGAGGGTTGAGCAAATGTTCGGCAAAAAGATTGACCTCAAGAGTATCGAATCCGCGACGCGCGTCGAACAAGCGCGCACGACGGTTTACCGCTTCAAGGCCGAGCTTGCAGAGCTGAAGAACGCCGCGCCGCCTGAAAAAGAAATCACGAAGGCGCTCGACGCCGCCCTCGATCGTCTCGCCGAACGCGGACGCGACGCCCTGCCTGTGCGCGGTCTCGTCTCTCCGGCAGGGGCGCCGAACTGGAAACCTGAACTCACCGACGCTGACCTCCTTGGGCTGATCGTGGCCGTCGCTCGCGACCAGGTGCGGGCGCTGGTGATCGAGAAGGCCGAAGCGGCTCTTGGGTCGCGCAAGTCCCTCAGCCCCGCCGAGCGTGCGAAGAAGGTTGAAGACGTCAAGGCGAAGCTGCTGGCGGCAGAGATCGAGGAAGAAGCGTTGATCCGCTCGGCCCAGGATGGCGGCGTCGAGGTGCTTCGTCGCGCCGACGCTGACCCCCGGGCGACCTTGGGAGCCTGACCATGAAGAATTCGCGCGGGTTTTCTTATCCCTTTCCCCGCGCCGGGTCGCAGCACCCAGCGCATGAGCAAATGCGCGAACATGCGCTGACGCGAGCGAGATCGCGCAAAGGTTTCGGGCGGTGTCCTGCTGGCGCGTCGTTCCGTCGCCCGAGGGGAGGGGGCCGATGCGGCCTCCTCCCGACCCACCCCCCGGTTCAGGGACCGGCTGCAAATTCCGGCCCGGCGCGGGCCCCGCGGCTCCCGATGTGGCTCCGTTTTTCTGGTCTGACAAAGCCCATTTCGTTTCGTTTCGACGCACAGGTGCAGCTATGAAGGCGACCACTCCGAAAGATCGCATCGCGACCGCCTCAGAAATCGCGAAAGCGGCGGGGCGCACCGTCCGCTGGGTCCAGCTTCAAGCGAAGGAGGGGCGTTTCAAACGCTCCGGTCGTGATCGCTACGACCTGCTCTCGGTTGTCGCGGGAATGGCTGCGCTCGCTGATGAACGGGAGGCGCAGGCTTCGCGGAGCGATGCGCGAAACCGCATCGACGAGGTCCGCGCCGCGGAGGCTGAACTCCGACTGGCTGAGCGCCGCCGCGAGCTGATCCCTCAGAGCGAGGCGCTGGAGGATATGAGCCTTCTCGTCGGCAAAGTCGCGGAAGAATTCAACGGCATGGCACGACGCTGCACCCGCGACGTCGTCATGCAGACATTGATCGAGAAAGAAGCCGATGCCTCGCGGCGCAGGCTCTCCGATTTCTTCGCTGATCTCGCTGGCGGCGTTCAGGAGGGCGCGAAATGATCTACAAACTTTCCACCCCGATCACCGTTGAACACGAAGGCGGCACGACCCGAACGATCCGCGCGCTCGATCTGCACATGGGACACGATGAGGCGGCCACGCTCAAGTATCTGTTCAATTCGGAAATGCCCGATCTGGCCCGCGCGATGGCCTCGATCGACGTTTGCGCCGGCCTCCCCGCAACGACCGCCATGGCGCTAGACGTTGAGGATATCGACGCCGCCTTCACCCAGGTCAGCCGCCTCGTTGAAGCTTACGCTGAAAAATACGGGGAGGCCGCCCAATGAGCCGTCGCACGTCGCAGCTTGTCGTCGAAATGCTCGACCGCGTGAGCGCACCCGCGAAGCGGATTGGTCGAAGCATGGGCGGGATGAACCGTCGGATCAATGATGCCGCTAAGCGCGGCGTGACCGTGCAGGAGCGGATGCACGCCGCGATTGCGCGCAACGACGCCGCCCTTTCCAAAGCCCGAATTGGTATTCTCGATAGTGTGGGGGCCTATTACGCGCTGAAAGGCGCGATCGGCGGCCCGGTGCAGGCGGCCCGCGAGTTCGAAAGCTCGATGGCCGACGTGAAGAAGGTCGTCAATTTCAAGACGCCGGAGGAATACAAGGCGTTCGAGAAGCAGCTTATGGACCTCTCGACGCAGGTTCCGATCTCGGTGAACGGCCTCGCGGCAATTGCTGCGGCGGCTGGCCAGGCGGGCATCGCCGGGAAAGACCTGACGAAGTTCACCGAGGCCGCGGCCAAGGTTGGGACCGCGTTCGATATCTCGGCCGATGAGGCCGGGGCCGGGATGGCAAAGCTCATGACCGGTATGGGCATGTCGATCGACGAGGTCGTCTCGCTCTCGGATGCGATGAACTATCTGTCGAACAGCCAAGCATCGAGCGCGGCCGAAATCCTCGACGTGATGAAGCGCGTCGGCGCGACGGCCAAGCAATATGGCTATAGCGCGAAAGAGGTTGCGGCCCTCTCGTCCGCGATGATCGCCTCCGGCGCCCCGGCAGAGGTCGCGGCGACCTCCTTCCGTAACATGGGCCGCGCCTTGACCAAGGGCGAGAGCGCGACCAAGCGGCAGCGCATCGCCTTCCGCGATCTGGGGCTCGACGCGAACAAAGTCGCGAAGCGGATGCAGGAAGACGCGGTCGGCACGACGATCGACGTCCTCGAACGTATCTCCAAGCTGCCGAAGGAGGCACAGGCGGCGGCGTCGTCCAACCTCTTTGGCGACGAGGCGCGGGCGCTTGGCCCGCTCCTGACGAACCTCGACCTCGTGAAGTCCTCGATCGGCCTTGTGGCCGACGAGTCGCAATACGCCGGGTCAGCGTTCAAGGAATTCGAGGTGCGCAATGCCACCTTCGACGCGAAGGTGCGCCGCTTCGATAACACGATGGAGAAGCTGAAGATCACGATCGGCTCCGCGCTGATCCCGGTCCTGTCCGACATGATGGACAAGATTGCGCCCATCGCCGAGTCGATGGCCCGGATGATCGACGCTCACCCTCAGATCACCGCCGGGATCATGTCCGTGGTCGGCGGCCTCGTCGCCCTCAAGGGGACCATTGGCGTCCTGAAGTTCGTGGGCCTGCTCGGGAAGGGTGGCGCGCTCTCGCTGATGGCGCGCGGCCTCGGCCTGATCGGTGGCGCCGCGACTACGATGGGCGCGAGTGTCTCGGCCGGGGCTGTGACTGCGGACGCCGCAATGGCCGCCTTGGAAGCGAAAACCGCCGCCCGAGCCGCGCGGATGCGCGGCCTGCTGCTGGCAATTGGCAGGTGGGGAGGCATCACCACTGCCGCCGCTGTCGCCCTTACGCCCACCACGGCGAATACCGATCGCACCACGGGCGAGACCGAAAGCGACATGCTCAAGAAGAGCGAGAAGGGCTTCGGGGCGATGACGCCCGCTCAGCGCCAAGCTGCAGTTGATGCCGAGGCGGCGGCCGCAGCCGCCGCAAGGAGCGCGGCTGAAAATCAGGCGAAAATCTCGGCTCTCAAAGAAAAGGCGGCGGAGCTGCGCCAGACGATCAGGGACATTCAGATCGATATCGACAACGTCACCAAAGGTGGCGCCTCCGGCCCGATGGCTGACATGCTCAACATGGCACTTGTCGCCAGAAAGGATGACTTGTCCGACGTCGAGAAGGCGCTCGCAGATGCCGAGGGTGCCACAGGGAAGCTCAAGGTTTCCTTCGGAGAACTCGGGCAGGTCTCGGTCGAGCCAGAGATCCGGACGAGCTCCCTCGATACCGCGCTGTTCAAGGTGACCGGTCTTTCCGAAACGCTCAAGGCGCTGCCGTATGGGGGCCAGGTGAAGGCTCCGGCTGTCGGCGGCGGCAACTATCCTCTGAGCGGGAAGCGCGCCAAAGGCGGGCCGGTAACAGCAGGGCAAACCTATCTCGTCGGCGAGCGCGGCCCTGAGCCCTTCACCCCTTCTCGTAGCGGCTTCATTCACCCGAACCGGTCGGGCGGCTCTAGCCGCCCGATGATCGGCGAGCTCAATGTTCAGTTCTCGCCTGTGGTCCAAGGCGGCGACCCGTCCTCGACGATGGAGCGGATTTGGTCCGAGTTCGAGGACAGGCTGCGCGGCGCGCTCTCGGGCGTCATGGCTGACCTGCCGGGAGGTATGTGACCATGACGCAGCTGCACCATATCGCCGAGCGCGTCATCGGGCGCCCGCTGTTTCTGCATCCGACGAAGGCCGCGATCCTTCTCGACGTCCTCGAAGGCCGCCTTTCGGCAACGACTCGAGCCTCGGCGGGGTTGCCTGCGGACGCGAGCCGCTTCATGGGCTCACGCAACCGCGCAGATCGCTCCTCGCGCCTCAATCGCGCCGTCAACGGAGCTGCGATCATCACGATTGAGGGGAGTCTTGTGAACCGGGGCGCGTGGATTGGATCGAACTCTGGCCTCGTCTCCTATGAGGGGATTTCCGCCCAGGTCCGGGAGGCCCGCGCCGATCAGGAAATCCACACTGTGATCCTCGACCTCGACACCCCCGGAGGCGAAGCGACCGGCATGTTCGCGGCGGCCCAACTGATCCGCGAGCTTGCGGCCGAGAAGCGCGTGATCGCCGTCGTCAATGACGTGGCGGCTAGCGCTGGCTACGGCCTCGCGTCTGCGGCGGATGAGATCGTCGTATCTCCGACCTCGATCGTCGGCAGCATCGGCGTCGTCATGACCCATGTCGATGCCTCCAAGAAACTCGCGCAGGACGGCTACTCGGTCACCCAGATTTTCTCGGGTGACCACAAGGTCGACGGCAATCCGTTCGGCCCTTTGCCGGACGCGGTGAAAGCCGATCTGCAAACCGAGTGTCAGTATTTCTATTCGCTCTTCGTCGGCATGGTTGCCGCCGGGCGCGGCGAACGGCTGACCGAAGAGATGGCCCGCGCGACGCAAGCGCGGACCTTCATTGGCGAGGAAGCGGTAAAACGCGGGCTCGCCGACCGGGTGGCGTCTCTCGATGAGGTGCTGGCCGAACTTTCCCCAACCCGGGCCGGTGCGGCCCGCCAATCGAATAGGAGTTTCGGAATGACGAAACAGAACGGCGCCGCAGCCGACAACGCGGCAATTGACGCGGCCCGCGCCGAAGGGCGCGCCGAGGGGATCGAGGCCGAGCGCAAGAGATATGCGGCGATCATTTCCTCGCCCTGGGCGGCCGGAAAACCAACCTACGCCCAGACGCTCGCCGACTCGGGTGTCCCCGTCGAAACCGCGGTGAAGATGCTTGAAACCGCGCCCGCCGAAAAGCCGACCGGCTACCGGTCGATCGAGGACCGCGCCGCATCGGAGCAGGAAGTCGGCACGGGGGCGGATCCCCTTGAGAACTTCGGGGCGAACCACGGCAAGTCTACCAGTTCTGGCCCGTGGGGTCATATCGTCAGCAAGTTGAAAGGAGCAGAATGATGCTCGACAATGCAATGTTTTCGGGTGACGCGTTCACCCTCTCGGCTCTGACCGATCTGGTCAACGACATTCCCTACGTCCCGAGCCGGCTCGACGAGCTGAAAATCTTCGAGCCGAAGATGCTCAGCACCACGTCGATTTCGATCGAGCGGAAAAAGGGAAAAATCCAGCTCATTCCGCCGACCCAGCGCGGCGCGCCGGGTGTCACGATCCAGCACGGATCGCGCGACATTGTGACCGACGTGAAAATTCCCCACTTCGAGATCAACGACGCGCTGCTGGCCGAAGAGGTTCAGAACAAGCGCGCTCCGGGCCAGACGGGGCAGCTGACCACCGTTCAGGAAAAAACCGTCGAGAAGCTGATCGATGCCAAGCAGAACCTTGCGGCTACCGCCGAACTCGCCCGCATGGGGGCGGTGAAGGGCATCATCACCTACGCAGACGGCTCGCAGCTCAATCTCTATGATCTGCTGGGCGTGACGGCGTCGCCGATCACCTACCTCGATCTGGCCGCTACGTCGCCCGTCGACGGTGCGCTGCGCCGCGCCTGCGCCAATATCGTGCGGGACCTGATGGACCTGCTCGGCGCGTTGCCGATGAAGGGCGTTCACGCGCTCTGCGGGGACAATTTCTTCGATCTGCTGATCATGCATCCCGAAGTGCGCGAAACCTACAAGGGCTGGCCCGAGGCGCGCATTCTGCGCGAGGGCTATGCGGGCGACAAGAAGGGGGCATATGCGACCTTCGAGTTCGGTGGGATCGTATTCGAAAACTATCGCGGATCGCCGGATCTTCCGGGCTTCATCGGCCTGAACGAGTGCCGCGTCTTCCCGATGGGCGTCCCGGGTCTGTTCCAGACCGCATATGCTCCGGCCGACTACATGGAGACGGTGAACACCGAAGCGCAGGCCCTCTATGTGAAGCCCACTCCGTGGACGAATTCGAAGGGTATCTCTCTGGACACGCAGACGAACCAGCTGAACTTCTGCACCCGGCCGGAATGCCTTCTCGAGCTCTCGTCTGAGGCTGATCCCGCGCCGTGAGTAGGATGATCGAAGATAGCGGGAAAGGGGCGCCGGTGGTGCCTCTTTCCTATTTCTGCCGGGTGATAGCACGATCCGAGGATACCGCGCGCAAGCTGGCCGCCTCTGGCGTGTTCGAGATCAAGCGCGGGCAAGTCGACCTGCGCGCGGCGGTGGCCGGTATCATCGAGCACGAAGTGAAGAAGCGGGTCGAGAAATCGCGCACCATCCGGAAGAACTCGAAGGTGGTTTTCAAGCGGCGATCCGAGCTTCAACGCGATGCGGAGGAGCGCCGCGACCTGATGGTCGAGCAGTTCGAGATTGCGGATCAGATCGTCGCCGCGCTCAACGCGATCGACGCTGAGCTTCCCCCGGCGGTGCGAGAGCATGTCGGCGGCCTCTCGCGCCTCTCCCGCCGCCTGCAGGCGCTCTCGGCCCCCAGAGGCTGACAGCTGGGCGGGCGGGGCTGCATGGCCCCGCCCACGCGGCTCTCGTGCAAGCCTTGCGCGCTGGTGATTTGCGATCGATGCTGCATCGATCGGATTATTTCAGCTTGGATAGCGAAAACATGAATGAATTCATCGCGGATTGGTTCACCTTGATTGGTCAGGTGATGACGCTCATTGGTGCCGGCGTCGCCGCTAAAGGCGTAATTCTCAAGAGGGACGATGCGGGGCATCTTGCTGTCAGTCGTTTCGCGAGCGGCGACCCTTCGCGATGGGCGGAGTTGCCTCTCGCAAAGAGCCTTCTCCGATCATCGGCTCTCGCAAAATGGGGGTTGATCTTCGTCGCTGCAGGGACAGCCATGCAGGCTGTCCCCGTGGTCTTTCGGCTGTTCTGTTGATTGGAAGAACGCCGCAGCTTACCGGTAGTTCACGCGCTTGCTGAGGCCTGCTCAGTCGCCGAGGCGATGATCTGATCGACGAGCGCATCGAGAAATGGCTCGTCCTCCCCGAACACCTCCCGGATCGCTGCAGCCAGCGCCGCAATCCCCGCTGGGCCCGACGCCTTCGTTTCGACGAGGGCGCGGAACGCCTCGCCTTCCTGTTCACCCTCGGGCCGGTCATCAAGCAGGGCCTCGCGGGCCTTCGTCCAGGTGCGGAAGGCGACGAGCGCGAGATCAGAGCCGGGCAGGGCGGCGATATCGGCCATGGTCGGCGAGGCTGCGAGGGTGGCGTGGGACAGTTCAGCGGCGGTTTCGGTGTTCATCGGGTGCATAGTTTTCTCCTCTACTTGCACCCTCGATGATCCAGAAAAAACATTGCCTGTCAAATAGTTGGAAGTTTTCCAACTTGCGCGACAAGCCGTCTCGGCCCGACCCAGACAAACGCGACGTAAGCCCTCCCGGGGTTTTGGAGATTTTCCAACTTTTGAGCCTGATTGAGACGCCGAATCAGGAGGGCGAACGCGATGGCCTTACCAGGAGCCCTCGACCGATGTGGTAGCGCCGAAGTCGGCTTCAACTTTATTTCCAAGAAGTAGCACGCGGATCTCGAAACTAATTCGACTTGCGTTGTTCGTCGCGCTGCTTACTTCGCCGGAAGCTTGCGCGGCGATGGGAAGAATGGCGATGCCCGCTTTCGCGCCAGCCTTGTCGGCAACGGTTTCAGTCACGGCAACGTCAAACGATACCACCGTGACCGGAGCATTTTGGCCATCGACGCGGACAGAATCTTGCTTGTTTCTTACTGCCGTCGGAGGGTTCACGTAGATGCCTTCATCCGAAAGCTCTGACGAGGCTTCCTGAAGCGATCTCAGGGTTTCTTTTACGAATTCTTTTAGCTCCATCATGCATCCCCTTGTGATAGCGGCTGTTTCGACAGCTTGCTCGGTATCTGCGCGGGGCGCAACGGGTGCACTTCTCGACGTTACTCCAGTTGTCGCACCGAAAAGAAGAAGTTCGCAGGGCATGCAAAGGTGGCGAAAATGGATTGGCTAGCGCGATGGCTAGCGGAGCCCGTGGCGATCTAAAATCGCGTTACAAAACAATCACTTACGAGGGAAAGTGGCGGAGAGACAGGGATTCGAACCCTGGGTCGGCTCTCACCGACAACGGTTTTCGAGACCGCCGCATTCGACCACTCTGCCACCTCTCCGCATCAGGGGTCGTCTTGTAGGGCGGGATTTAGCCGCCCTCGCGCGCCCTTGCAACCCGTTTTTCGCGGATTTTTTCAGATCCTTCGCAAAGCCTTCATAAACGTGAGGTCAACGCATCCGCAGCGCCCCGTCGAGGCGGATGACTTCGCCGTTCAGATAGCCGCTCTGGACGATGAAACCGGCGAGTTTCGCGTATTCCGACGGATCGCCGAGCCGTTTCGGGAAGGTCACTTCCGCGGCGAGGCTGTCTTGCACCTCCTGCGGCAGGCCCTTCATCATCGGGGTGGCGAAAATGCCCGGCGCGATGGCACAGCAGCGCACGCCCTGGCTGGCGAGATCACGGGCCAGCGGTAGGGTCATCGCGACGATGCCGCCTTTCGAGGCTGCATAGGCCGCCTGACCCTTTTGCCCGTCGAAGGCGGCGATGGAGGCGGTGTTAACAATGACACCGCGCTCGGGGCCGGGGTTGCGCGCCATCTCGGCGGCGGCGAGACGGGCGACGTTGAAGCTGCCCACGAGGTTGATGTCGATCGTGCGCGCGAAGCTCTCGAGCCGGTGCGGACCCTCGCGGCCCACGACGCGCTCGCCGGTGGCGATGCCCGCGCAATTGACGGCGACGTCGATGCCACCCATCGCGCTCACAGCGGCGGCGATCCCGGCGGCGACGCTGTCTTCGGAGGTCACGTCGATCTCGGCGAAGGTCGCGCCGATCTCGGCGGCATAGGCCTCGCCGGTCGCGCGGTCGCGGTCGAAGAGTGTCACCTGCGCGCCCGACTCAACGAAGTGCCGGGCGGTCGCGGCCCCGAGACCCGAGGCGCCGCCGGTGATGACGGCACGAATTTCACTCAACTCCATGTGATCCTCCCTGGAAATGAACGTGTGTTCATTAACCAAAGGAACCCCCGCTTTGTCCAGTCTTGCCAATGCATTTTGCGCCTGCAGCATTCGTCACTTCGATCACGTCTTGTGACACGTTCGGCAAAGCGCCGCTCATGCTTGGAACCAACCGGATTGATTTCGCATTCAGGGGGCATAGGTCCGGGCAACGGATCTGATCCAAAACGTCTCAACGGGGGATGAACCCCCAAGACAGGAGAGAGAGAAACATGAAACGTATCATCGTTACGTCGAGCATTCTGGCACTCGCTGGCTCCGCCGCAATGGCGGGCGGTTACACCACCCCGGCACCGGCCCCCGAGGTCACCCCGGCTCCGGTCGCAGTGGCGCCCGCGCAGTTCAGCTGGGACGGCTTCTACGCCGGTGTTCAGCTCGGCTACGGCAAAGCCAACGAGTCGATCGACGGCGACGGCGTCGTCGGCGGTGCCCACGCTGGCTACCTCTATGACTTCGGCAACTATGTCCTCGGTGGCGAACTGGCCTATAACGCTGCGAACATCGACGACAGCAACTCCGGTGCGAAGGTCAAGTCGATGACCGACCTCAAGATGATCGCCGGTGCGCCCTACAACAACATGCTGTTCTACGGCACGCTCGGTGCGTCCTATGTCGACGCCGAAGACGGTGCGGGCAACGGCTATTCCGACACCGTTCCGCTGGTTGGTATCGGCATGAAATATGCCATCAACCCGAAGTGGACCGTCGGGACCGAGCTCGACTATCGTGACGGCAACAACTTCGACGGCACCACCAACGATCTGAACACCACGACGCTGAACCTCACCGCGTCCTACAAGTTCTGATCTCAGGCGGATCGTCTGATCTACGCGGGCGGGGGGAAACCTCCGCCCGTTTTTCTATGCGCGGGTGATGCCGCGGCGCGGCAAAATCGGGGCAGGGCGGCTCAGTCCGGGGCGATCAGGCCAAGGCCCCGCAGATAGACGCCGATGCCGCTTTCCAAGAGGTCCTCGGGGGCATAGGGCGAGCGATTTCCCTCGCGCGCGTAGAGCTCCACCACGCCGTGGCTCATCGCCCAGACATGCGCTGAGACCATCGCGACGGGCGGGCGTTTTGCCGGCGGCACATGTTCCATCAGGGCTCGCGTCGCGCGTTCCATCGCGGTGCTCGATTTGCTCGCCACCGCCGCAAGGTCGGGCGAGCGGTTGGGCGAGATGCCGCTTTCGAACATCGCCATGTAGTGACCCGGATATTTCCGGGCGAAGGCCAGATAGGCCCGGCCCACCGCAGAGAACGCCGCGAGCGCCGAAGGCTTCCCGCCGTTCCACGCGTGATCCAGAAGATCGCCGAAAATCAGATAGCCCTGACGCGCGCATTCCGCGATCAGGTCCTCGCGCCCCTCGAAATGACGATAGACCGCAGCCGGGGTCACGCCTGCGCGTTTGGCCGCCTCCGAGAGCGTGAACCCGGTCGGGCCCTTCTCCTCGATCAGCTCCAGCGCGGAGGCGACAAGCGCCTGACGCAGATTGCCGTGATGATAGCCTTGCTTAGACATTCAGAACGTCGATGCCGCCGCAGATTTTTTCGTCGATCTCGCCAATCGCCTCGGGGTCCTTATGCGCGTAATCGACCGCGTTGAGCACCGTCTGGATCGCGGCGATCCGGGCGCGTTTCTTGTCGTCCGAGCGGATCACGGTCCAGGGCGCATGATCGGTGTCGGAACGCTCTAGCGTCTCTTGGATCGCCTCGGAATAGGCGTCCCAGCGCTTGAGCCCCTCGACGTCGATCCAGCTCAGCTTCCACTGCTTGAGCGGATCTTTCTCGCGCTTTAGGAAGCGACGCAGCTGCTCGGCGCGGTCCACGTTCAGCCAGAGCTTCACGAGGATGACCCCGTCATCCACCAGCATTTTCTCGAAATCGGGGAGCTGGTAGAAGAAATGCTCGCGCTGCTGGGGCGTGCAGAAATCGAAGACATGCTCGACCACGCCCCGGTTATACCAGCTCCGGTCGAACATCGCGATCTGGCCGGCCGCGGGCAACCAGTCGATATAGCGCTGGAAATACCATTGCGTGGCTTCGGTCTCGGTGGGTTTCGGCAGCGCCACGACATAGGCCGAACGCGGGTTCAGGTTCTGCCGCATCCGCCCGATCGTGCCGCCTTTGCCCGCCGCGTCGCGCCCCTCGAAGATCACCGCGATCCGCTTGCCGGTTTCCTTCGCATCCCAGAACATCTTGACCAGCTCGACCTGGAGCGCCTCCATCTGGCGGTCGTATTTCTTGCGCTTCATCTCCTCGTCATAGGGGTAGGAGGGCGAGAGCATGTCATCCTTGCCCGCCTCCTCGATCGCCTCGCGCACGGCGTCGGGCGCTTCGTCTTCAAGGTAGCGGGTGATGTCGCCCACGAAGGGGATGTCGAACGGCGGGTCGCTCTTGTCCTTGGCCATGATCTGCCTTTTGTCGTTTCACGGCAGTATGCTGCGCGGGCCGAGGCGGTGCAAGCGGCGCCGCATCCGGAGAAAGCGGCGCCACATGTCTGTGATGTGCGTGCAAGGTGGGGGCGCAGGCGGCGTTCAGTCGCCCCTCATTCCGCCGCCGGGCGCATCGGGATCGAATAGCCCGCGCGCTTGGCGACACGGTCTACCGCAGCGACGGTCTGCTGCAACGCGACATGCGGAACCATATGGCCGATCCCGTCGAGCGAGACCAACTCCGCCCCCGGCACCTCCTTCGTGAACGGCACCGCATGGATCTGCTCGCCCACGATGGTGTCCGCCGTCCCATGGACCGAGACCACCGGCAGATCGAGATCAGGATAACGCGGGATCATCTGCTGAATCTGCGACTTCAGGCTCGCGCGCTGACGGGCATTCACCCGCATCGTCTGCACCCGCAGCGTCATGCCGGGGCCGAACCAGTGCAGATAGCCGATGGGCATCTCCTGCGGCGTGAAGACGCTCTCGACCTCGGAGCGGATGATCGCAGGCGGGGTCCAGGCCGAGATCAGCGGCACGACAACCGCCTGACCCAGCGGCGGCGAGGTGATCTCATAGAGCAGCGGCAGCCCGGTATCCCAGCTATGCGAAGGCGCGGAGACCGGCACCAGCCCCGAGAGCGTGCCGGGCTGATACACCGCCCAGGCAATCGCCACCGCGCCACCATAGGAATGGCCGAGCACGATAGGATCGTCCGCGCCCGCCATCTTGGTCGCTTTCTGCAACAGCTTGGCCTGGTTCTCGATCGTGTCCTGATCCGCGGGCAACGGGTCGGAATAGCCAAACCCCGGACGGTCGGGCACGAAGACGCGATAGCGCTTCGCCAGTTCCGGGGCGAGATCGAAGGTCAGATCGCGGGCCGAACCCGACGCGCCGTGGATCAACACCACCGCCGGGCCGTGATCGCCCTTGATCACCATATGAACGCGCTGGTCGCCGACATCGACGAATGTGCCGTTGGGCGGGTAGCGCTGCTCCGCCATACGGGCCCGCCAACTCTCCAGCCCCCATGTCGCGCCGCTCAGGATGAGCAGCAGCACGACAAGGCTAGTTACCAATCTCGGCCAGATCATACGGCGTTTCCTGATAAATCTCGTTTATCCAGTTGCCGTAAAGCAGGTGGGCGTGACTTTTCCACCTGTTGGTTGGCACCCGGCTCGGGTCGTTCTCAGGATAGTAATTCGCGGGGACGTTGATTGGTTTCCCCGACGCGACGTCACGATCGTATTCTTCCTTCAGCGTGCCGCTGTCATATTCGAGATGGTTGAAGATATAGAGCGCGCGGTGGGCGCGATCTTCGACCAGACAGGGCCCGGTTTCGTCGGAATGGATCAGCGTGACCAGCCCCGCCGCTTCCAGCTCGTCGCGCCGCATCTCGGTCCAGCGGCTGACAGGGATCAGCAGATCGTCCGAGAAGCCCCGCAGATAGGGCGAGGCGGGCGCGCAATTGCGGTGCCGGAAGCAGCCGAAGGCTTTGTGATCGAGCATATGCTTGTTCACGCCGTGGAAGTAATAGGCCATCGCCATGCCGCCCCAGCACACGCCGAAGGTCGAGAAGACATGGGTCTGGGTCCACTCGAAGATCCGCTTGAGCTCTTCCCAGTAAGTCACCTCCTCGAAAGGCAAATGTTCGATCGGGGCGCCGGTGATGATCAGCCCGTCGAACTTCTCGCCGGTGGCTTCGACCTCCTCGAAAGGACGGTAGAACTCCTCCATATGCGCGGCGGCGGTGTTCTTCGTCTGGTGCTCGCTCATGCGGATCAGCTGGAAGTCGATCTGCAGCGGCGTCGCTCCGATCAGCCGGGCGAACTGGTTCTCGGTCTGGATTTTCTTCGGCATGAGATTGAGAAGGCCGATCCGGATTGGGCGGATTTCCTGCCGGGATGCCCGTTCGGGCGACATCACCATCACGCCTTCCCGCGACAGGATGTCGAAGGCGGGGAGGTTTTCAGGCAACTTGATCGGCATTGTTTCTCAGTCTCTTACAGGGTGAAGTTAAAGTGATGCGTGAGGTGTCTAGGCTCACGCGGGCAAAGCATCAGCGATCAGCGATGTAAAATCTTTTGCATCGCGGACAAGGTAGAGATCTTCGGCACGGATCGTCACGCCCCAGTTTTTCGCCATCGCCGCGTAGCGCGGCTGACGGTGCGCCAGCGCCTGCGCATAGGTCCAGCGCACGAAATCGTCGGGATCGACCTCCGTCTCCGCCACGCCTTTCAGCGCGCGATATTCGGCCCATTTCGCGGCCAGAAACTCGGGCTGATAATACATCGGCTTCGGCGCACGCGAGAAGCGGTTGATCAGCTCCTCGGTATGGGCCTCGGAGCCCTCGATCCAGACCATCAGCAGGTTTTGCGACAGCGAGGTCAGGATCGGATCCTCGGGATCGGCGGGGTCCACCACCTCGCAGATCGAGCCGCCGGAATCGCACAGGAAATTCTCGATCCCGTAGATCTGCTTCGCGCGGTCGATGAAATGCGCCGTATCGAGAAGCGCCGCCATCTCCGCCGTGCGGTGCTGGCTCTGGCGTTCCAGATATTCCTCGAAGGGCAACCCGCCCTTGGCCGGATCGCCGGGCTTGCCGAGATACGTCGAGAGCGGTGCGAGATTTTCGAACGTGATGTTCGACGCGATATAGACCGAGTCCGACAGCAGAAGCTCCGCCAGAAACGGGTTCTTCATCGCCTCGCGCTTGAAGTTGTCGGCGATATATTCGCCCATGTAGCGCGTGCCGATCCGGTAATCGACGGAGTAGTGGAACCAGCCCTCGTCGCGCAGTAGGTTCGCAGCCCAGGTCTTGCCGAGGCCGGACATGCCGAACAGCGCAACCTTCCTCGATTTGGCGGCCAGCCACTCGGCGCGATTGGAATAGATCATGTCGTCCCCATTGGTCTTTCGCCCCGGTGTAGCCCGGCAAGGCGCGCGCGTCACGGGGTTTTGGGACGGCGGTTGAGGATCATCAGGCCAAGGGCGAGGATCGCAAAACCCAAGGCCTCCGCCCAGCCCAGACGTTCGCCATAGACCGCCCAGCCCGCGAGGATCGCGACCGGCGGGATCAGGAGCGTCACAAGCGCGAGGTTCGCCGCCCCCGCCAGCGCAAGGATGCGGTAATAGAGCAGGTAGGCCAGCGCCGAACAGCCGAAGCCGAGCCAGAGCATCGCGATCCAGACCGAGGGCGCGTAGTCGAAGCTCGGCACGCCTTCGGTGACAAGCAGGATCGGCAGCGTCCAGATCGCGCCGCCGGTGAGCATCCCGGCCGCTGCAACTTCGGGTCGTAACCCCCTGATTGCAAAGCGCGCATAGGCTCCGGCGAAGCCATAACTGAGCGCCGCGCCGAGCACGGCAACTTGGCCGGCAGAGGTCAGATCGAACCCTTTCAGCGCATCCGGCCCGATCGCCACCACGACGCCCGCGAAGCCGACCGCGATGCCGGTGGCCTTGCGCGCGCTCAGCCGCTCGTCGGTAAAGACAACGGCCGCGACGAGCGCCCCGAAGATCGCGGTCGAGGCGTTCAGGATCGAGGCCAGCCCGCTATCGATATGCTTCTGCCCCCAGACGATGAGCGAGAAGGGAATGGCGTTGTTCAACAGCCCCATGATCAGGAAATGACCGAGATAGATCGGGTGCCGCGGTACCGGCAGGCGGCGCGCCGCGACATAGGCCCAGATCAGCACCGCGCCCGAGGCGACCCGCAGGAAGACCACGGTAAAGACGCCCGCACCCTCTAGGGCCGCGCGGTTCGACAGGAAAGACGAGCCCCAGATCAGCGCCAGCGCCGCGAGCAGCGCCCAGGCGAGCGGGGTGAGGGATAAAGGGGCGGGTGCGTGTTTCATCGCTTCGATCTAGCGGGCGGCAGCGACGCGCACCACCCGGAACTTGCGGCATTGCCGAGGTCCCAAGAAAAAGCCCCGCACGAGGCGGGGCTTTTCCTGAATTATCAGAGGCTTGCGATCAGAAGCTGATCCCGACGCGCAGACCCGCGCCCCAACCGTCATTGCCGGAGAAGTCACCGACGGAAGTGGTCGCATCGCCGATGTCGACGTAGCGCACGCCGCCCGTGATCTTGATGTTGCTGGTCGCTTGATAGCTCGCTGCCAGCGAAACCGATTTGAAGCCGTCGGTTGGGCCCAAGTTGCCGACGATGCCGCCTTGATGCTTCTCGTAGCCGAACATGACCGCACCCGACCACTGATCGTTGAAGCGACGACCCACACCGAGATTGTAGGTGATGGTGTTGTTGTCATAGTCCACGAGAGGACCGAGCGGGCCGGCTGGTCCGACGGTGTTTGAGTAGACAGGCGGGGCGATTTCAAATTGTGTCCAATGCACCCAACGGACCGAGCCCATGAGCAGGGTATCTTTCATGATCCCGGTTTGGAATTCGAGATTCACCGATTCCGGAGTCGAAGTCGAGAAGCTCGTATCGACGCTATTTACGCCAATCGTTTCCGTGGCATCGAAGTCGTGGGTTATCTTCGAGTTATAGGTAAGTGCGACGCGCGCAGCAATCTCGGGTTTTTCCCACGCGACGCCAACCACATAACCGAAGTCGGTCTCGCTCGATGTTTTCATCGAGTATCCCGGGATGGGGAAGTTGAGGCTAACATTGCCTTTCGCTTCTTGGCTCCGAATGCCGCCGATAAAAGAAACATTGTTCGGCATCTTGTAGCGCACCAAAGCGGTGATTGCAGTGGAGTCGATCGACGCGTTTGCGCCGCCAAGGGGATAGCCCGTGGACGTAGCTGCTGGATAGTTAACTTTGGCTCCAATGGGCTGATCGACGGTGATCGCCAGATCCCATTGATCGCTGAGGGATTGCTTGTAACCGAAGGTGAAGGTGCCATACCCCGGTGCCATGTCACCGGATTTTGCGCCCGGAATGCCAAAGGGGCTGGTGTTCGTCCCCGACACGTCCGGATTGAACGCACCGAAGCCGATTTCGGCGTAATTGCCCTGTTCGAACAGGATGCCGACCGATTGCGTCGAGCGCTCCACCCCGCCCGCATGGGCCGCGCCTGCGCCAATCGCGAGTGCGGCCATCGAAGTCATCACACGTTTCATAATGTTCCTCTTCCCTAACGTGTCCCGAAGGAGATCCTAACGTCTCGAAGGAATTCCTTTCGGTGACGCTACCAGCCGGAAGATCTAAATCAATCTGCGCTTCACGATGACGTCACGTTCTGTTGCCGGCATGCACGGAAAAATGTGTCTTTGCGGCCACTCGAAGGTGACGTACGCGTCAAGTTCTGAACTGAAGCGTTTAGAAGCCGTTGGAAAACTTGAGAATCGCAAGAAGGCCGAGCCAGAGAGCCGCGCCGAAAAGCGCGACCAGAAGCGCACTCCACAGCGTGGTGCGCGGAGCTGGCAGATGTGGCGGCCCGTCGGTCTTGCGCGCCTGCAACGATGTCCCGGCAGGCGGGGGCTGTCTGCGCTTTGCGCGCGGGAGATTTTCAGGAGCGCGGGCTATTTTCGCCTCAGGGTTGTCATGTTTCGCGTCTTCATTAACCCCAGCTTAGGTAAAGCAAGCCTTAATGACGGCGATGAAACCTGTCCGTCTCACGCAATTGTCAGGCCCCGATGCGGGCTGGGATCGGGCGTTGCGCGCGCTCGCACCGGGGCAGGCGCCGGCCTTTCAGCAGGCGGCGCTCTATGGGACGCTCGCCGCCGCGAGGGGGCTGCGCGTTCTGCGGCTCGAGATCATGCATGAGGGCAGGCGGATCGCATTGGCCCAGATGATCGGGCGCGGCGGGCTGTGGCTCTTGTCGCGCGGACCGGTCTTCGCCCCTGGCCTTGATCGCGACAGTCAGATCGCGGTGCTGCGCCGGATCGCGCGTCGATGCGGGATCGTCCTCGCGACGCCGGACGCGCCGCTGGCGGGGGGCGGGCTGGTGCCACTGATCACGCCTCGCCACCACGCGCTTTGGTCCTTGCAAGCCGAGACGGAGGTTCTGCGCGCCGGGCTGGCTGGTAAATGGCGCAATCGCCTGGCGGCGGCGGAGCGCGCGGGGCTGCAGGTGAGATTTGACCCCGAGATCGACTGGCTTCTCACCGCCGATGCGGCGCAGCAACGGGCGCGTGGCTACCGCGCCTTGCCGCCCGGCTTCTCCCGCGCCTGGGCGGATCGCAGTCCGGCGGATCTCCTCGCGCTGCGCATCGAGGATACCAAGGGACAGCGCCTCGCGGGCGGCATCTTCCTGCTCCATGGCGACGGGGCGAGCTATCATATCGGCTGGACCGGGCCGGAGGGGCGCGCGTCGGGGGCGCATAATCTGATGCTCTGGCACGCGGCGCTGCGGCTGAATGCGCGCGGGATCCGGCAGCTCGATCTGGGCGCCGTGGATAGCGAGGACGGGGCAGGGCGGATGCGCTTCAAACTGGGCACCGGCGCGCAACCTCACAGCCTCGGGGCGACCCTGTGGGTGCTGCCCGGGTAATCCTTCCCCTTGAGGAAAATATCCCCGCCGGAGGCTCCTCAGTCCGCCGCAGGCGCGCCGCCGGACTGTCGCGCGTGGAAGATGAAGCCGAGGAAATTCAGCAGCACTTGCGCAGCGAGGATCGCGGTGGAGTCGGTGGGGTCGTAATCGGGGGCGACCTCGACCAGATCGATGCCCACGACCTCGTGCCGCTTCGCCACGCCCTGCAGAATCTCCAGCACCTCGTAATAGAGAAACCCGCCATGGCTCGGCGTGCCGGTGCCGGGCGCGATCGAGGGGTCGAACCCGTCGATATCGATCGTGACATAGATCCGCGCGCCTTCCGGGATGCGGGCCAGCACGCCCTCGGCCCCCAGCTTGCGCACCTGCCGCACGCTCAGGAAATCGTCGCCCATCGCGCGGGCAGCGTCATAGCCCTCCTTCGACGTCGAGGAGACGTTGCGAATGCCGAGCGCGGTGATCCCCGAGACGTAGCCCTTCTCGGCGGCGCGGCGCATCGGGTTGCCGTGGCCCTCGGTCACGCCGTGGCGCTCGTCCACGAAATCGAGATGGGCATCGATCTGCAGGATATGGATCGGGCCCTTCTCGGCGCAATCGGCCTCGAAGGCGCGGATACAGGGAATATTGATTGAGTGATCGCCACCGATCACCACCGGCAGCGCGCCCGCCTTCAGCATCGCCTGCACGCCGGTCTCGATATTGGCGTGGCTCTTCACCGTGTCGGTATGGACGATGTCGGCATCGCCGATATCGACGATGGTGACCTCCGGCCCGAGATAGGTCGCGTCGTCCTCGTGATCGTAAGCCCCGGCATGACCGAAGGAGAACAGGGTCGAGGCTTCACGCACCGCCCTCGGCCCGAACCGTGCGCCGGGGCGGAACTGGGTGCCGAAATCGAAGGGCGCGCCCATCACGGCCACATCCGCCTCGATCGCGTCCCAATCGGCCACGTAAGCGCGCTTGCCGAAAGTGGAAATTCCCACGAAGGGCAGGTTCAGCCGCCCCGATTCATACCCATGTCCCGCCATCTTGCCTCCAGACACCCTGTCGCACCTCGGACAGCTTTCCGCCGCGCGCGAAATATTGCAAGCTTCTGCGCGACCGAAATGATTTGCCGATTGCCCGAGGTAAGCACATGTCCTTCGCCCCGCCCAAGATGACGCCCAAGGGCCTGTTTCGCCGCACGCCTCCCGCGATGTTCCCGCCCGTGCTGGGGCTGATGGGCCTCGGGATCGCGTGGCGGCGCGGCGTCGGGCAATTCGCACTGCCACCCGATCTGGCGGAGCTGTTTCTGGGCGCGGTGACGCTGCTCGCGCTGTTCACGCTGATCGCCTATGGCGCGAAGGTCGTGCGGCGTCCGGGCGTGGTGTTCGAGGATCTGCGCGTGCTTCCGGGGCGTGCGGGGCTCGCCGCGGGAACGCTGACGGTCTATCTGATCGCGGCTTCGCTTGCGCCCTATGGCGGGCTCGCCACCGTCATTTTCTGGCTGGGTGTGGTCGTGCATCTGGGGCTGATCGCGGCGGTGATCTACACGCTCGTAACCGGCCCGGCCGAGCAGCGCCGCGTCAATCCCACATGGCAGCTGACCTTCTCGGGCTGGATCGTCGGCGCAGTGGCTGGGGTGATCCTCGGGCTCGATAGCGTGGCGCTGGTGATGTTCTGGGTCGCGATGCTGTCGGCGGTCGTGATCTGGATGATCTCGCTGCAGCAATTCTCCCGCGAGCGCGTGCCCGCACCGCTGCGCCCGCTGCTGGCCATTCATCTCGCGCCCGCGGCGCTGATCGGCACGGTGGCGAGCGCGTTCGGCGCGATGGGGATCGCGCAGGCGATGGCGATCCTCGCGGCGGCCTTTCTTCTGGCGCTGGTCGTGTCGATACGCTGGCTGCTTGCAGGAGGCTTCTCACCGCTCTGGGGAGCGTTCACATTCCCGGCGGCTGCGACGGCAGGGTGCTGGCTCGCGCTTGGCGGGGTCTGGGCGCTACCCGGCGCACTGATGCTGACGGCGGCGACGCTGATCGTGGTGCCGATCGCGCTGAAAGTGCTGCAGCTTTGGGCGAAGGGTCAGCTTGCGATGAAGACCAACGCCGCGATTGCGTGAGCGCGGAGCGCTGAGGGCGGCGCCCGAGCCTCGGGTGGGCGCTTTGCTCCGCACGTGCTGGGCGGTTTATCCCGCAAGCCCGTAAGTTGGTCGTTCCCGCGATGATAGCGCCAATGCGCCCTCCCGTGGGGAGGGTCGGGCGCGGCCCGGGGCTGGTCGCCCCGCGCCACCGTAGGAGGCTGACACGATGGCGCCATACCCCTCGTTCGCGCACACCCCCTGCGCACCGCGTCCGCGAGGGGTTGCCTTCGCGTCCATTGCGTGAAACAGCAAACTGCCAAACGCATCTGGACACTGGAGACCCCCCATGCAGATTCGCGAGGCGCTCACCTTCGACGACGTTCTTCTTCTTCCCGCAGCCTCTTCGGTGCTTCCTGCGACCGCAGATGTCTCGACCCAGGTGACGAAGAAAATCCGGCTCAACATCCCGCTTCTGTCCTCCGCAATGGACACTGTCACCGAGGCGCGCATGGCGATCGCGATGGCGCAGGCGGGCGGCGTGGGCGTGATCCACAAGAACCTCACCGTCGAGCAGCAGGCCGACGAGGTCCGCCGCGTGAAGCGTTTCGAGAGCGGCATCGTCTACAACCCGATCACGCTGCGCGCCGATCAGACGCTCGCCGATGCGAAGGCGCTGACCGAGCGCTACGGTTTCTCCGGCTTCCCGGTCGTCGATGAAAACCGCCGCGTCGTTGGCATCGTGACCAACCGCGACATGCGGTTCGCCCAGAAGGACGAAACCCCGGTCTCGGTGATGATGACCACCGACCGTCTCGCGATCCTGCAAGAGCCTGCCGACCGCGCCCAGGCCATCGCGATGATGCGCGAGCGCCGGATCGAGAAGCTGCTGGTGACCGATGACGAAGGCAAGCTGACGGGCCTCCTGACGCTGCGCGACACCGAGCAGGCCGTCCTCAACCCCACCGCCTGCAAGGACGATCTGGGTCGCCTGCGCGTGGCCGCTGCGACCTCGGTGGGCGATGCGGGCTTCGAGCGTTCCGAGGCGCTGATCGACGCGGGCTGCGATATCGTCGTGGTCGACACGGCGCATGGTCACAGCCAGGGCGTGATCGACGCGGTGAAGCGCATCAAGCAACTTTCGAGCGAGGTTCAGGTGATCGCGGGCAACGTGGCCACCGCCGACGCCACCAAGGCGCTGATCGACGTGGGCGCCGACGCGGTGAAATGCGGCATCGGCCCGGGTTCGATCTGCACGACGCGGATGGTCGCGGGCGTGGGCGTGCCGCAGCTGACCGCGATCATGGACTGCGTGGCGGCTGCCGGCGACGTGCCGATCATCGCCGATGGCGGCATCAAGTTCTCGGGCGATTTCGCGAAAGCCATCGCGGCGGGCGCAAGCTGCGCCATGGTCGGCTCGATGATCGCGGGCACCGACGAGAGCCCCGGCGAAGTGATCCTCTATCAGGGCCGCTCGTTCAAATCCTATCGCGGCATGGGCTCGCTCGGCGCAATGGCGCGCGGCTCGGCGGATCGCTACTTCCAGAAAGATGCGGCGAACGACAAACTCGTCCCCGAAGGCATCGAGGGGCAGGTGCCCTACAAAGGCCCCGCAGGCGCGGTGATCCACCAGCTCGTGGGCGGTCTACGCGCGGCGATGGGCTATACCGGCTCCGCGACGGTCGCCGAGATGCGCACGAACTGCAATTTCGTCCGCATCACCGGCGCGGGCCTCAAGGAAAGCCACGTCCACGACGTCGCGATCACCCGCGAGAGCCCGAACTACCGGATCGGCTAAGGCGCGCAGCGCCGCATTGCGATAGACGCGAAAGGCCCGGCCAGCGATGGTCCGGGCCTTTTCCATAGTAAATTACGCAGCGTAAACTTTTCATAGTTTCGCCGTAATCGCCCGTTAACCAGAGGGGATCACCCTCAAACCGTTCCATGGTTTCGAGATGGAGGCCCGACATGATGCACCGAATTGCCGTGCGCAACTCTCAGGCGCAAATCCCTACGATCGCGAAACTTTTCGCGGCGCTGACGCTTGGGGCGACCGGGTTCTTCGCCGCGCAGCAGATCATGCCCGCGATTCCCGCCGGGACCGACGGGGCAAAGGAATTATGGCTGATCATGGGCTCGTTCGGGCTGCTGTTCGGCTGGCGCGTGGTCGGGGTTTCCGCCGGGCGCCGCTGGGTCGACGCAATCAATGACGGGCTGCGCGGCGGGCTTTACGTTCTGCTATGGACCTTCGCCTTCCTCGGCGTGATGCAGATGCTGAAACTGGCGCTGCGCATGCGCTATGACGATGTGCTCTCCGCCGTGACCGACGTCATCGGGCAGGGCACCGCGATCGGTTTGGCCTCGCTTGGGGTGGCGCCGGTGATCACGCTGGGCTTGGGCGCGATGGGCGCCGGGCTCCTGTCGGAACTCGCGCATCGCCGATACGGTCGTTGAGCGCGTAACCACCACACCCTCCGCTTGACATCGCGCGCCTGCCTTGCAGGTTGTGGCGCATGATGTGCCAAGCTGCGGGGACGGTCATGCAACCACATTTCTTTTACGGCACGCTGTGTCATCCGCCTCTGCTGGAGGCGGTCATCGGACGTGTGCCGCAGCTCGTACCGGCGCGGCTGGAGGGCTTTGCCCCGCATGAGGCCTGTCGCGAGGGGCAGGGCCTGGGCTTTCCGATCCTGATCGCGACACCTGACGCGGTGACGCGCGGCGTCGTCGCCGACCTGACCGAGACCGAGGCGGAGCGCATCGCGTGGTACGAGGATGGCTACGATGCCGAGATCCGCGATCTCGAGACCGGATCGGGGCCGCGCGAGGCGAAGCTTTGGCTGCCGAAATCGGGGCGCTGGGATGTGGGCGACGCGTGGACACTCGGAGACTGGGCGCCGAAATGGGCCGCGCTGAAGACCGAGGCCGCGCGGCTTTTCATCGCCGAGGCACAGGCCGTGGGGCCCGACGCCGCCAATGCGCGCTATCACGCGATCCTCGTGCGCGCGGCGTCTACCTTGCGTGCGCGCGCGGCCCCGATGGCGCAGCATTTGCGGCGGGATCTGCATGAAGGCGACATCAAGATCGACGCGCAACAGACTGCTTATGCGAAGTTTTTTGCGGTCGAGGACTACAAGCTGGAACATCGGCTGTTCGCGGGCGGGATGAGTGCCAAGCTCGACCGGGCGGCCTTCGTCTCGGGCGATGCGAGCGTCGTTCTGCCGTACGATCCGGTGCGCGACCGGGTGATGCTGATCGAACAGATCCGCACCGGGCCGCTGGCGCGCGGCGAGCCGAACCCGTGGATGATCGAAGCGATCGCGGGCCGGGTCGATCCCGGCGAGACGCCCGAAGAGGCCGCGCTGCGCGAGGCGGGCGAGGAGGCCGGGATCACGATTGCGCGCCTGATCGAGGCCCCGCGCTATTACCCGTCGCCCGGTGCGAAAAGCGAATTCGTCTATTCCTATATCGGGATCACCGATCTGCCCGACGAGGCCGCACAGCTTGGCGGCAAGGCCGATGAGCACGAAGATATCCGCGCGCATCTGGTGCCGTTCGAGCGTCTGATGACGCTGGTTGCGACCGGCGAGGCGGGCAATGCGCCGCTGGTCGTGCTCGCGCTCTGGCTCGCCGGGCAGCGCGCCGAATTGCAGCGGATGGCTGGCGTGGCGTAATCGCGGGGTTGAGGTGGCGCGCGCCGCGTCCTAAGTCTGATTTCAACGGCCCCGTTGGGGGTTACTCGATACGGGAGGAATGCGCGATGCGTATCTGCAGCGATCTGGCGTCGGCGGTGGGAAATACCCCGCTCATCAAGCTCAGGAAGGCATCGGAAGAGACCGGCTGCACGATCCTCGGCAAGTCGGAGTTCCTCAATCCCGGCCAATCTGTGAAAGACCGCGCGGCGCTGTTCATTATCCGCGACGCGATCCAGCGCGGCGAGCTTGCGCCCGGCGGCACGATCGTCGAAGGCACGGCGGGCAATACCGGCATCGGTCTCGCGCTCGTGGGCGCTTCGATGGGCTTCCGCGCGGTGATCGTGATCCCCGAGACGCAGAGCCAGGAAAAGAAGGACATGTTGCGGCTGGCGGGGGCCGAACTGGTGCAGGTTCCGGCCGCGCCCTATCGCAACCCCAACAACTACGTGCGCTATTCCGAGCGGCTCGCGAAGGAGCTGGCCAAGACCGATCCGCATGGCGCGATCTGGGCCAATCAGTTCGACAATACCGCGAACCGGCAGGCCCATATCGAGACGACCGGCCCCGAAATCTGGGATCAGACCGGCGGCAAGGTCGACGGCTTCATCTGCGCGGTGGGCTCGGGCGGCACGCTCGCAGGCACCGGCATGGCGCTGCAGCCCAAGGGCGTGAAGATCGGCCTCGCCGATCCCGACGGCGCGGCGCTGCACAGCTATTACACGACGGGCGAGTTCAAATCCGAGGGCTCCTCGATTACCGAAGGCATCGGGCAGGGGCGGATCACCGCCAATCTCGAAGGCTTCACCCCGGATATGAGCTTCAACATCCCCGATAGCGAGGCGCTGCCGGTGGTCTTCGACCTGCTGCAGGAAGAAGGCCTCTGCTTGGGTGGCTCCTCGGGGATCAATATCGCGGGCGCGATGCATATGGCGCGCGAGATGGGGCCCGGCCACACGATCGTGACGGTGCTGTGCGATTACGGCAACCGCTACCAGTCGAAACTCTTCAACCCCGACTTCCTCAAGGGCAAGGGGCTGCCTGTGCCGGAATGGCTCGACCGGGCCCCGCGTGAAATGCCGGAGGTCTTTGAGGGATGATCCTGCGTCTGGCGCGTCTGCTTTTGCTGGCCGTCGCGCTGGCGCTCCCGGGGATTGGTTTCGCGCAAAGCCCCGACACGCCCGATTACAAGGCGTGGGAACAGACCGCGACCGAAGCCGAAAAGATGGTGCAGGCCGATCAGGCCCAACGCCCGGCCTTCGACAAGATCCGGCAGGAGGTCGTCAACTGGCGCGAGAAATTCAAGGCGGCCGAGGATATCAACGCCAGCCAGATCTCGACCGTGAAAGCGCAGATCGAAGCGCTCGGTCCCCCGCCGAAGGAGGGCGAGAGCGAGGATCAGGCGATTGCCGACCGGCGCAAGAAGCTCAACGATGAGCTCGCTAAGCTACAGGCGCCAGCGCTGCGCGCGACCGAGGCCGCCAGCCGCGCGGATTCCATCGTCGCCAATATCGATCAGGTTCTGCGCGCGCGGCAGACCGACAAGCTGTTGCGGCTGACACCTTCGCCGCTCAATCCGATCAACTGGCCCGAGGGGGTGAAAGTCCTCACCGGGCTGACCTCCGAGCTTGCCTCCGAGATGGGGCAGCAACTCGATCAGAACGACCCTTACGCCAATGCGCGCAACAACGCCCCCGCGATCGTGGGTCTTCTGTTGGTCGCACTCCTGCTGGTGCTGCGCGGGCGGACATGGATCGACAAGCTGGCCGATGTGCTGGAGGCGCGTCTGGCGCGCAACGCGCAACGGGTGATCGATTTCATCGTCTCGCTGGGCCAACTCTTGCTGCCGATCGCCGGAATCGCGCTCCTTGAAGCGGCGCTGGTGCAGACGGAGCTGTTCGGCGCGCGCTGGTTGGAGTTGTTGCTCGCGATCGGCGTGGTTCTGAGCGCGGCTTTCGTCGCCTTCTGGCTCTCGGGCCGTATCTTCCCACGCAATGACCGGCAGGCCGCGCCCTTCACGCTGCAAAGCGAACGACGCCGAGAAGGCCGGGTGCTGACGATCTCGCTGGCCGTGTTCGCCGCAATTCAGGGTCCGTTCGGTGACTGGCTTGTGGCCCGCGGGCAGGACGTATTCGAGGGCAGTGCGAAAACCGCCAAGGAAATCGACGCGGCGGGGCACACGCTCGATGCCGGATTCGGCGTTCTGGTCTTCCCGCTGCAGGTCCTTGCAGCGATTGCGCTGTTCCGCTTCGGCCAGCTGTTGCGCCGTCACCTGCGCAACGAGACCAACGGGAGCGAGGAAGGCGCGTTTCGCGACCGTCTTGTCGGCGCGCTCGGCAATGCGCTGATTGGCGTCGCGGTGGTCGCGCCGGTTCTGGGCGGGATCGGCTATATCAACGCCGCCAATGCGCTGATCTTCCCGACCATACTGACGCTGGGGCTGATCGCGCTGGTCCTGGTGCTCAACCAGTTCTTCACCGATGTCTACGTGCTGGTCACCCGGCGCGAGGATGACGGCCGCGACTCCCTGATCCCGGCGCTGATCGGCTTCCTGCTGGGCCTGCTCGCCATGCCGCCCGCGGCGCTGATCTGGGGCGCGCGCCCGGCCGATCTGGCCGAGATGTGGACGCGGTTCCAGAACGGCATCTCGGTCAGCGGCGTCACGATCTCGCCCGGCATCTTCCTGACCTTCGCGATCGTCTTCGTGATCGGCCTAATGGTCACGCGGCTCCTGCAAGGGGCGCTGAAGACCTCGCTGCTGCCAAAGACCAAGATCGACAAGGGCGGCCAGAATGCCATCGTCTCGGGGCTTGGCTATTTGGGGATCTTCCTCGCCGCGATCATCGCGATCTCTTCGGCTGGGATCGACCTCAGTTCGCTCGCCATCGTCGCCGGTGCGCTTTCGGTCGGTGTCGGTTTCGGTCTGCAGACCATCGTGCAGAACTTCGTCTCGGGCATCATCCTGCTGATCGAGCGTCCGATCTCCGAAGGCGACTGGATCGAGGTCAACGGCCAGATGGGGATCGTGAAGGCGATCTCCGTGCGCTCCACCCGGATCGAGACCTTCGACCGCACCGAAGTCATCGTGCCCAATGCCGACCTGATCTCCGGGCAGGTGACGAACTGGACCCGCGGCAATGTCACGGGCCGCCTTATCGTCCCGGTCGGCGTGGCCTATGGCACCGACACGCGCAAGGTCGAGAAGATCCTGCACGAGGTGGCCGCGAACCAGTCGCTGGTGATGATGAACCCCGAACCGGTCGTGATGTTCAAAGGCTTCGGCGCGGACAGCCTCGATTTCGAGGTGCGCGTGATACTCTCGGACGTGAACTTCATTCTGCGGGTCCAGAGCGAGATGAACCACGAGATCAATCAACGCTTCGCCGAGGCCGGGATCGAGATTCCCTTCGCACAGCGCGACGTCTGGCTGCGCAACCCCGAGGTTCTGCGTCCCAAGGAGGACGAGGCCGAAAAGGACGCGGATGACGCGGAGACCTCCGCGGACGAAAGCGAAGACGACAGCGACACCAAGCGCCCCGTCACCCGCGCCGATTACGGCAAGCCTCAGCCCGGCGAAGGGCCCGAGGGGATGGAGGAGCAGCGCCAAGACACTTCAGACGGAGAGGCCGATGCCGGAGACCGCTAAACAGCCGCAGCAGCAGAGCTACCGCATTCACCCCTATGCTCGCGATCTCGAGGTCCGGGTGACGGGCCTGACCGATGAGGGCGGCATCTATTGCGCGGATTCGATCTTTTACCCGACCGGCGGCGGCCAGCCCGGCGACAGTGGTAAACTGGTCTGGGATGGCGGCGAGATCGAGATCGCGACGGCGGTGAAGGCCGAACCCGGCGCGCCCGGTGCGGTGATCCTGGTCCCGGCGGAGCCCCAGCCGCTGCCGCCCGTCGGCGCACAGGTCCAGCAAACTCTCGACTGGGAGCGGCGTCACCGTCACATGCGCGTCCATACCGCGCTGCACCTGCTGTCGGTCGCGATCCCACTGCCGGTGACGGGCGGGCAGATCGGTACGGAAAAGGGTCGGCTTGATTTCGATATGCCGGAGCGGCCCGAGGATCTGGAGGCAATCGAGCGACAGTTAAACGACTGGATCGCGCAGGACCTCAAGGTGGTCGAGCATTGGATCACCGATGCCGAACTCGAGGCGCAGCCCGATCTGGTCAAGACGCTCTCGGTCGCGCCGCCGAAAGGTCAGGGCTGGGTGCGGCTGGTCGCGATCGGCGACGAGGCGGACCGGATCGACCTGCAGCCCTGCGGCGGCACGCATGTCGCCTCGACCGGCGAGATCGGGGGGCTGAAGCTCGGCAAGATCGAGAAGAAGGGCAAGATGAACCGCCGCGTGCATCTTCATCTGGCCTGAGAACTGCGGGCCGGGCAGGGGCTCTGCCCCTCTGCCTGCGGCATTCACCCCGGGATATTTGAGCAAGAGCGAAGGGGCCGTGCGGAGCCCCAAATGCAAAAGGGCGGCCACCGGGGCCGCCCTTCGTTATTCATGGGAGCTTGGATCAGGCTTTCGGGCCGATCATCTGCTCGGGGCGCACAACCTTGTCGAAGGTTTCCTCGTCGACGAAGCCAAGCTTGATCGCTTCTTCCTTCAGCGTGGTCCCGTTCTTATGCGCGGTCTTCGCAACCTTGGTCGCGTTGTCGTAACCGATGGTCGGCGCAAGCGCGGTGACCAGCATCAGCGACTCGTGCAGCAGCTTCTCGATGCGCGGCTCGTTGGCCTCGATGCCCGCGACCATGTTGTCGGTGAAGGCCGAGGCGCTGTCGCCCAGAAGCTGCATCGATTGCAGCACGTTGTAGCTCATCATCGGGTTGTAGACGTTGAGCTCGAAATGGCCTTGCGAGCCGGCGATGCCGACGGCGGCGTCGTTGCCCATGACATGCGCGCAGACCATTGTCAGCGCTTCGGCCTGCGTCGGGTTCACCTTGCCCGGCATGATCGAGGAGCCCGGCTCGTTTTCCGGCAGGATCAGCTCGCCCAGACCGCAGCGCGGGCCCGAGCCCAGCAGGCGGATGTCGTTCGCGATCTTGAAGAGCGAGGCGGCCACGGTCTTCAGCGCGCCCGAGAACATCACCATCGCATCATGCGCGGCGAGCGCTTCGAACTTGTTCGGTGCGGTGACGAAGGGCAGGTCGGTGATCTCGGCCATGTTCGCCGCGACGGTCTCGGCCCAACCCACTTGCGTGTTCAGACCGGTGCCGACGGCGGTGCCGCCTTGGGCCAGTTCGTAAATGTCGCCGAGCGAGGCTTCGACGCGCTCGATCCCCTTCTTCACCTGATGGGCGTAACCGGAGAATTCCTGACCAAGCGTCAGCGGCGTCGCGTCCTGCGTATGGGTGCGGCCGATCTTGATGATGTCCTTGAAATCCTGGGACTTGGCTTCAAGCGCCGCGTGCAGCTTGCGCAGACCGGGCAGCAGAACGTCGCGCGCCTGCATTGCGATCCCGACATGCATCGCGGTCGGGAAGGTGTCGTTCGAGGACTGTCCCATGTTGCAGTGATCGTTCGGGTGGACCGGGTCTTTCGAGCCCATCTCGCCGCCCAGAATTTCGATCGCGCGGTTCGAGATCACCTCGTTCGCGTTCATGTTCGACTGCGTGCCCGAGCCGGTCTGCCAGACCACCAGCGGGAAGTTGTCGTCGAACTTGCCTTCGATCACTTCGCCCGCGGCCTCGATGATCGCATCGGCGATCTTCGCGTCCATCTTGCCCTGCGCCTTGTTGGCCATCGCACAGGCTTTCTTGATCACGCCGAGGGCGCGGATGATCGGGACGGGCTGGCGCTCCCAGCCGATCGGGAAGTTCATGATCGAGCGCTGCGTCTGCGCGCCCCAATATTTGTCGGCGGGAACTTCAAGCGGGCCGAAGCTGTCGGTCTCGGTGCGGGTCGCGGTCATCTGGGCCTCCATGATTGCGCGCAATCTTTCGCTCGCACTGATAGGGCGCGCGGAGGGATTTTGCAACGGTATACGGAGGTATACTTGGGGCGGCTCTCAGATCTGTGCGGCGATCGCGTCGCGGTCGATCAGAGAATGCACCTCGCGGATGCGGCCTTCGGTGATGCGATAGAAGACATGTTCGTCGAAGGTCACGCGGCGGCCGTTCACCGGCAGATCGAAGAGCATTCCCACGGGCGTGCAGTCGAAACGCAGCCGGGCTGCGATCACCGGCGGATCGGCCACGAGCGTTTCTGCGCGGAAGTGCAGGTCGGGGATCGCGCGATGGTCGTCCTCGAGCATCGCTTGATACCCTGCGAGGCCGAGCGGGCGCGCGTTATGCGTGACCTCCGGATGCACGAAATCGCCGAGCTGCGCCCAGTTCTGTTCATTCAGGCAAGTGAGATAGCCGTGATAGAGCGAGAGGAGCGTGTCGCGGTCCAGAGGCTCCGAAGCCACTGGGTTACTTGCGGAACTGATCGAGGCTGACGACCTCGGCCTCGCCACGCTCGGCGGGGGCGGCCTCTTCCTCCTCGGCAACTTCACCCTCTTCGATCTCGTCGTCTTCGTCATATTCCTGCGTCTCGAAACGCAGGCCGAATTCGACGGAAGGATCGACAAAGGTGGTGATCGCGTCGAGCGGCACATAGAGCGGCTCGGGCGAATTGCCGAAATTCAGCGTGATCGAGAACCCGTCCTCTCCCACTTCGAAATTGTCATACCAGTTCTGGATGACGATGGTCATTTCCTCGGGGTAGCGTTCGCGCAGCCAATCGGCCAGCTCGGCATCGGGGTGACGGGTGTCGAAGGTGATGAAGAAGTGGTGCTCGCCGGGCAGACCATTGGCTGCGATGTCGCTCAGCACTGTCTGGATCAGCCCGCGCATCGCGTGATGCATCAGGTTGCCGTAATCAATGGATTGCGTCATGGCCGGGTCCCTTTCTTCTCGCGCTCAGCATAGGGGATTCGTGGCGGGCCGCAAGGCGGGCAGAGCCGCGCGAAGGCTGACGTCGAGGGCATGTGCCGGGTGCGGCGGTCTTCGATCTTGCGCAACCTTGGGGCGAACCTCACGGGGGCGGCGCCTATCCCAGCACTTCGCCCGACAGGCAGAGCGCGACGGTGTCGCGCGGCATCATCTCCAACGCCTCGAAAAGCGCGATCACGTCGTAATTATTATAGGCTTCCACAATCCTGTCGCCGCGAAACCGCATCGTCAGTTGCCCGGTGAATTCCACCGCGCGCGCCGTTTGTGCCGATTTCCCCGCGATTTTCAGAAGCGTCCAAAGCCAGTCCTCCGTCTCGACATGGCGGAGCACGGTGATCTCGATGCCATGCAAATGCGCCCGCAGAGCCGGAACCAGCTCACGAAACTCCTGCGGTCGCAATTCGAGCCCCGGCATTAGCCCGTCCGCCTCCGCCTCGGCATCGAACAACCCGTCGACCTCGTCCAGCCGACCTTCGCCCCATACGGCATGGAGCCACGTTTCGATCCTCGCAAGCCGGGACATCGCGCCCCTCCGTTTCCCGTCGGTCCTGGGGGCACCATGGCAGGCACGGATTTCAAACTGGTTAACGCCGGTCGCATCGCAAAAAGAGGGGGGAAAGTGCAGGATTCTGTTGCAAGGCTCCTGCGGGCCCCGCCTTACGCGGCTAAGCGCAAGGAGTTAAGTTTCGGTTACCCGAGCTGCTTACGCAGCCAGAGCGACCGGAGCACGGTTGTCGTTGGCAACTGTACAAATCGCACCGATAACGGTGGTAGCTCACCGGGACAAAGCAAACATCTTTACACGTTCGTCGATCCTATTTCGGCCCCATTCTCCCCCAACGAGGGTTGATTGGTGGAGCCGCCGGGTACCGCCCCCGGGTCCGATCCGCTTATTTCATGCGCGTTTATGCCCATAGTCCCCGTTGCCGGGAACGTCTTGGAATATAGGGGGAAGATTGGGGCGCTTCAAGGCGTCGCGCGCGCCTGATGCGCATTAACCGGACGTGAACTTGCCGTGCGCTATAGCTCGAGTCGGGTCAAGAACTGGCCACGGAGGGGCGCGATGAGCGACAAGTCTATCCTGATCGATCTCAGTACCAGCTATCAGTTCCGCCATTGGCGGCCGATGGGCATCTTGCGGGTGGAGCATGAGGTCTGGCGGGCGTTTGCGGCCCAGTTCGGGGCGCGCGCGGTGCCCGCGATCTATGACGCGGCGCGCGGCGGGTTCTATCGCATCCCGCAGGCGATCTTCGAGGAGGTGATCTTCCGCAACGGTTGTCAGCCGGAGGCGCCTTCACGCGCGCTCACCGCGCCGCGGCGCTGGCGCTCCTGGGCGCGGATCGGCCGGTTTTTCTGGCGCGCCCGGCGCCGGATGCGGGCTGTCGGGCAGGGCGGGCGATACGACGAGGCCGAGACCCGCGTGCGCCGCGAGAGCGCCGTGGCGGAGGAATTGCTGCGGCTGAGCGGCGAGGAATATGCCCTGATGCGCCGTGGGCTCGTGGCTCTGGAACGGGTCGCGCCGGGGATCGCGCCGCGCATCCGGGCGCTCGATGCGCTCAATCACCGGGCGCATTACGGGCTGGTGCATACGGTCCACGACCAAATCTGCGCGGAGCGAAATCGGATCGCGTCGGAAGAGGTGGGCGAGTATGTCTCTGCCGGTGGGTTCTGGGGCGATGCGCGCTACCGGGCCGCCTATGAGATGCGGACCGCTCATGGGTGGCGGCTGAGCTATTACATCCATGACCTGATCCCGATCCTTTGGGGGCATGTCGCCGAACCCACGACGCGCAAAACCTTTCCGCCCGCGCTGCATTGGATGCTCTGGGGTGTGGATCGGGTCTGGACGAATTCAGAGGTGACGTGGCGCGATCTGCTCGCCCACGCCGCCCGCTGCGGCTATCCCGAGCTGGAGCCGGAGAAAGTGCGCGTCGTGACGCTTGGCGCGGATGCGCTGCGCGAGACGACGCCTGCCACCGATCTCGCGGGGCTCTTCGCACAGCGCGATCTGGAGCCTGGGGGCTACGTTCTGATGGTCGGCACGCAGGAGCCGCGCAAGAACCATGATTTCGCCTATCGGATCTGGCGCGAACTGGCTGCGCGCCGCGCGGGCGATATCATGCCGCTGGTCTGGGTCGGGCAGCCCGGCTGGTCGATCGGCCCGCTGCTTGAAATGGTGCGCGCGGATCCCGGCTTGCCGCATGGCGCGATCCGCATCCTCGATGATGTCGACGACGTCGAGTTGGAGGCGCTCTATGCCCATTGTCGCTACACGATCTACCCGTCTCATTACGAGGGTTGGGGGCTACCAGTTGTCGAGTCGCTTTTGCATGGCAAGCCCTGTCTGACTTCGGATGCGCCCGCCTTGATCGAGGCGGCGGAGGGCTGCGCGGAGGCGATCGGGCTATTCGAGGGAGAGCGCTGGCTTGCCCGCCTCGAGGCGCTGATGGACGACGAGGCGGCCTATCGCGCGGCCTGTGCGCAAGCGGAGCGGTTCACGCCGCATCGCTGGGCCGATTTTCGAGCGGCGCTCACCGCCGGGTTCGACGCGGCCAGTGGTGACACCTCCACGCGCGACCCTGCTTGGACCCAGCAGAGGCGCCAGCCGATCCCCTATCGCGAGGATGCCGCATGAAGATCGCAGCTTTCGGTCATTACCCGATCCACCGCCAGCTGCATGGCGGCCAGCGTCGGGTCGCTGCCATCGCCCGGCAGGCGCGGGCGGCGGGCCACATCTTCCGCTACGTCCCGATCTACTCGACCCGCGGCTATCCCGACGGCTCGCTCGATGAGCGCCGGACGGCGGTGCCGGAGGCGCTGCTGCCGCGTCTTCACGATCCGCAGCGCCGCGAGGATCTCCATTTCTCCGACACGCTCAAAGATCATCCGCTGATCGAAGGGCTGATCAGGGAGCTGCGCGATTTTTCCCCCGATGCGGTGCAGTTCGAACATCCGTGGCTCTATCCGCTATTCGCCGAGGCGTTGGACCGCGATCCGGTCTTGCGCCGCGCCCGGCTGATCTATTCCGCGCATAATGTCGAGGCCTCGCTGATCGATCCGCATTGGCGCGCGGAGGCTGAGGCGCTCGAGGCCGCGCTCGTCGCGAGGGCCGATCTCACCGTCGCGGTCTGTGAGGCCGATGCGCGCCATTTCGCGCGCCTGCCGGGCGCGGCAGAGGTCGTTGTCGCGCCAAACGGCTGCTGGGCGCGCGATCCCGAAACGGTCCCGTCAACGCCGCTAGACGGACCCTACGCGCTTGTCGCGGGCTCTGCCCATCCGCCGAACGCGCGCGGCTATTGGGCGTCCTTCGGCGAAATTCCCGGCTTCCTGCCACCGCGCAGTCGCCTCGCCGTGGCAGGCGGAATGACCCATCTGATCACCGACGACGACCGCTTTCGGCGGTACGCGCAGATGAACGCGGAATTCGTCGTGCCCCTTGGTGTGGTGGAGGAAGAAGCCTTGAGCGGTCTTCTGCATCATGCCCGCGCCATATGCCTGCCGATCACCGAGGGCGGCGGCACCAATCTCAAGACCGCCGAGGCGCTTTTGTCGTGCAAGCCGGTCGTCGCGATGCGCCCCGCGATGCGCGGGTTCGAAGAGGCGGAACGCCTCAGCGGCGTGCATGTCGCAGACGACCCGGAGCAGTTCCGCCGTCTGCTGCGCGATGCCATGACCAAGTCGATCGGATCGGAGCGCCGCCCGGACGAGGTCGCGCAATATGGCTGGCCCGCGCAGCTCGCGCCGTTGATCTCCCGTTATGAAAGTCTCGCCGCATGAAAGATTTGCCCCCGCACCCTGTCGCCTTTGCTGATCCCGATCTCACCGCGCAGATGCAGGCCACGCCCGCAGCGATCGACATCTTGTTCCTAGCCTATCTCGGACGGCCCGCGAAAGAGGCGGCGCAGAGCGCGTTGAAGGAGCGGCGCGCGTCCGTCGCCGATGTCGAACGAGAATTGCGGGGATCGGAGGAATATCGCCGCAAGGCGCGGCTGCTGCGCGATCACGATCGCAGCCAATACGACGGCGCGATGCTGTATATCGCACCTGCGCGCGTGGTGTTCTGCCCGATTGCAAAGGTCGCCAATACCTCGGTCAAGGATTGGGCGCTCCGGCTTGTGGGCGACGGGCGGCCCGAACCCGGCATGTCGCATTACTGGCTCGACTCCGGGCAAAGCCGGATGCAGGCGCGCCATTGGGCTTTCGCCGCGCGCGACCGCGTCGATCACGCGCCGGACTGGGTCTCGGTCGCGCTGCTGCGCGATCCCGTCGACCGGTTGGTCAGCTGTTATTGCGACAAGTTCGGGCGCAACCGAACGCAGGAATCGGTGCTCCATCACACGCGCCCGGTCTATGCGTTTTTCGCGGGCGGGGACGATCCGGACCGGGAGATGATCGAACGCGGATTGAGCTTTCGGCAGCTCTGTTTCTACATCAACGCCACCGCGCGCGAGGTGCAGGACAGCCATTGGGCCGCGCAGTGGAGCTACCTGCAAAATCGCCGCTGGGACCGGCTGTTCGCGCTGGAGAAGATCGAGAGCTTCGAGAGCTTCCTGCGGGATCGCTTGCCGGAGGAGCTTCGCGACATCCGGTTGGGGCTGACCAATGCCGCGCAAAAGGCGGGCGGGCGGCCGTCCCGTAATCTCGCCGATGCGCTTCCGGGGGAGTGGATGGGCGCGCGCACGCCGCCCTATGAGGCGTTCCTGACAGACGATATTCGCGGCTTCATCGGCGACTATTACGCGCTCGATGCACGGCTGCATGCGCAGGCGCTTTCCGAGAGTTGAGCCGCAGCGGCCCCGCCGATCAGTCGCCTTCCGCCGGAATGCCAAGAAGCGTGATCGCCACGCCCAAAGCGGCGAGCGCCCAGAACGCGTAGCGTTTCGTGCCCTCGGTCTGCAGTGCGGCGAGCACCGCTTGCAGCGTGTAATAGCCCGCGAAGGCGCGCGACGCGTAGGAGATGATTTGGAACAGATCGGTCGTCCAAGTCAGCGCGATGCCTGCGCCGATCAACACCGGATAGGCCGCTTTTTGCGGGATTTTCCCGCGCGAGAACTCCGCGATCAGACCGCCCGCGCCCCCGGTATCGGCCACGGCGGCGGAGAATTGGGCTGCCAGCGCTGCGGCCACCAGCATCGCGGGCAGGATCGGAGCGACGACGCGCATCATGTCGATGATCGCGGTCTCGGTCAGGTTATGGGCGTTGGGCGTGAAGATATGGGCGAGCAGCGCGATATAGACCATGTAGATCGCCGTCGCGAGCATCTGCGCCCATTTCATCGCCGCGACCCGGGTGTCGGCATCGTAGCTCTTGCCCAGATAACGCGCGGTCTCGAACCCCTGGACGGTCACGATCAGGCCGAAGAGCAACCGCAGCGAGTCCCACGGGCCCAGAGTCGGTGCATCGACCACCAGATCTCCGGCGACGGCCACCTTGCCGAAATAGACCGCCAGCCCGAGGATCAGCCCGGCGATGATCGCGAGCTTGAGCGCGACCGAGGCATATTCCATCTGCTCGAGCCGTTTGAACCCTCCGGAGAACCCGGCGATGGCGACGATGGCGAGCATTGCCGTGGTTACCGCGCGTGCCGCGAAATCCGTGTTCCACGGCGTGAGCGAGACCGCGAAGGCCCCGAACAGATTGAGGTAATAGGCGACCGAGATGACATAGGCGAAGGCGAGCGCCAGCTGCGCCACCTCTTCGATACGTTTGATCACGGCGGTGTCGGGCACCTCCTCGGCGCGGATGTTGGCGCGCACGGCCGCACCGAAAAACCATCCCAGACCGCACAAAGCCGCCATCGCGAGCGGGGCGAAGCTGCCGTAGCGCACCTCTAGGATCGGCCCCAGCACCAGAAACCCCGAGCCGATGATCGAGGCCAACGGCGTCACCATCGCGCGCCATTTCGGGCGGTCGCGCAGTTGGGGCAGGAACATCGCGGCAAGGACGATCAGGGCGAGAAGGATAATGGCTGCGTCGAGTATCATGGTCTGTCTCAAATGGTCGGTTGGACGCAGCTAGCGCAGCAGGGGGAATTAAAAAGGGCCGCGTCAGACGCGGCCCTTCGCTGTGATCTATTCGGCGCAGTGATCAGAAGCCAGCCTTGATTTTCTCGAACTCGGCCAGCTGCTTTTCGCGCAGTTCCGGCGAGTTCGGCGTCTGCGCGAGGATCGGCGCGTTGATCTCGGTCAGGCCCGCCGTTTCCAGCTGCTCTGGCGGGATCAGCTTCATCGCTTCAGTGTTGGTGTGACCGTAGCCGATCTCGTCGACGAGAACCGGGCCCGCCTCGGGGCGCAGCCATGCGTTCATGAAATCATAAAGCTTTTCTTCCGAGCCGGGACCGTCCTTGAGGTTCACGAAACCGCAGAACCAGGTCGACGAGCCCTCTTTCGCCTCGCGCTGGAAGGCGACCGGGTAGTTGTCGTCTTGCAGATAGGCGACGCCGTCATTCCACGACCACGCGACCAGCACTTCGCCCGAGGCCATCAGCTGCGCCTGCTGCGAGGGGTCGGTCCAGTAGCTTTGGACGTTCTTGTTGGCTTCACGCAGCCAGTCGGCGGCGGCCTGGAACTGTTCGTCGGTGACATTGGTCCAGTCGGTCACGCCGGTCGCGAGATAGGCCAGCGCCCAGACATCGTCCGAGCTGTCGGGCAGCGAAGTGCGACCCGCATATTTCGGATTGATGAAGACATTGAGGCTCGCCACATCTTCGACCGGGACCTTGTCTGGGTTATAGGCGATCGCGGTCGCGCCCCAGTCGGTCGGCAGATACCAGACGTTCTTGTCGTCATCGACGAAGATCTTCGAATTCAGATACTTGGGGTCGATATTCTTGAATTCCGGGATCTTCGAGACGTCCCAGGGTTCGATCAGCCCGGCATCCTTGTATTTCGAGATCATCTGCGAACAGGGATGCGCCGCGTCTGCTTTGAAGCCCGAAGCAAGTTTCTGATAGGCCTCGTCATCATCGCCAAAGAAAGCGTAGGTCGGGCTGTCGCCGTATTTATCGATATAGGGCTGGAAGAGGCCGGGGATTTCGAAACCGGCCCAATCGAAGATGGTCAGGTCCGGATCGGCGGCACGGGCCGGGGCGCTCAGCGCGGCCACGGCAATCCCCGCCAGAAGGAGAGCAGAAGTCTTCATTGCATATTCCCTGTTTTGTGTTCGTTTTGTGAAAACGCTAGAGCGGCTTTTTCGCCCTCGCAAGAGGCATTTGCACGGCAGATAGGCAGGAGCCCTGCGGCAAAGTGTGGAAAAGCCTCGACGCGGAGGGGCGTTGCGGAAAATTTGGGCGCGACTGAACCGGATCGGGCGCGGCGCGTAGGGAAAGGGAGGCAAAGGAGACGAGCATGAGTGACACCCCCGTCCTGTTATGGCTGCGGCGCGACTTTCGATTCCACGATCACGAGGCGATGGCGGCGGCTGCGAAGACCGGTGCCCCGGTGATCCTGGTCTTCATCCATGACGATCAGGTCGAAGCCTTGGGGGCGGCGGCGAAATGGCGGCTCGGGCTTGCCGTGGAGGCCTTCGCGGAGAGTCTCGCGGAGAAAGGCTCGCAGCTGATCCTGCGGAAAGGCGCGCCGCTGAAGGTTCTGCAAGCACTGATCGAGGAGACAGGGGCAGGCGCAGTCTACTGGTCGCGCCGCTACGACAAGCCGGGCCGCGACACCGATACGGAGGTCAAATCCACGCTCTCCGAGGCGGGGATCGAGGCCAAAAGCTTCATCGGACATCTTTTGTTCGAGCCGTGGACCGTGGAGACGAAAACGGGCGGGCCTTACAAGGTCTACACGCCCTATTGGAACGCAGTGAAGGGCACGGACATCCCGCCGGAAGTTAAGACGGTCTCTGAGCTTCGTGCTCCAAATGCCTGGCCGGAAAGCGAAAAGCTGGACGACTGGAAGATGGGGGTAGGGATGCGGCGCGGCGCGGCAATCGTCGCGAAACATGTCAATGTCGGCGAGCGCGCCGCGCAGTCGCGTCTGTCGAATTTCCTGCGCGATCGCCTCTCGGACTACAAGACGCAGCGCGACGTGCCCGCCTCGGGCGGCACCTCGGGTCTGTCGGAAAACCTCACCTATGGCGAGATTTCTCCGCGCACGATCTGGCACGCCGGGTATCGCTACATGAGCGAGGGCAATCAAGGCGCCGAGACCTTCCTGAAGGAGCTCGTCTGGCGCGAATTCGCGTGGCATCTGTTCTTCCACTGGCCCGACATGGCAGAGCGCAACTGGCGCGAGGAGTGGAACGGCTTCGACTGGCGGCGCGACAATAACGACGCCGAGGCGTGGCGGCGCGGCATGACCGGGGAGCCCTTCGTCGATGCGGCGATGCGCGAAATGTATGTCACCGGCACGATGCATAACCGCGCGCGCATGATCGTGGCCTCCTATCTCAGCAAGCACCTGATGACCGATTGGCGGGTGGGGCTGCGCTGGTTCGAGGATTGCCTGATCGATTGGGATCCGGCGAGCAACGCGATGGGCTGGCAATGGGTGGCCGGGCCGGGGCCGGACGCGACGCCTTATTTCCGCGTGTTCAATCCCGAGACGCAGCTCGAAAAATTCGACAAGGACGGGCGCTACCGGAAGGATTTCATCGCCGAGGGACAGGCCAACCCGCCCGAGACGGCGACGGATTATTTTGAAGCGATTCCAGTGCGTTGGCAGCTATTGCAGGATCAGGATTATCCCGAACGGTTGATCGATCTGAAAGAGGGACGCGCGCGCGCCTTGGCCGCGTATGAGCAGCACAAAGGCTAGGTTGTCGCGCTGCTTCGAGACCCTCAGATCAAGGCGTCGGATGTCGCCTTGATCCGGGTCTCGCGGCCCATGAAATCCAGCAGCAGCCAGACCCGTTTCTCGGCATCGACCTTTTCGACCGTCGCCACGAAATCCGCGAAGGGACCGGTCGCCAGCGTGACCTCGTCTCCCGGTGCGTAGTCCGGCAGCGGCTGCAACTGATCTTGCGTATCGCAGCGCGCACGCAGCGCCTTGATCATCGCGTCGGGGACCGGTGTCGGACGCCCCGCGAGCGCCACGAGCCGCGTGATCCCCTGCGTGCCGTTCACCGCGCCCAGACGCGCCGATTTCTCTTGTTCGCGCACGAAAAGATAGCCCGGAAAGAGCGGCGCACTGCGGGTCACGAACTTGCCCGACTGGCGACGCGTCGTCTCGACCATCGGCAGGAAAATTTCGAACCGCTGCCGCTCCAGATTACGCCGGGCGATCGCGGCGCTGTTGGGCTTGAACTGGGCCACATGCCACGCGCGGGCCGGGCTTTGATCGGTCATGAAAGGGCTTTCTGTTCAATCGAATTACGCCCGTATTGGCTGAGGGATCGGGCGCGGAAAGTCAATCAGGCAAGGCGAACCTGCGCGAAAACGTGCGCGCTTAGGTTGTCCGATCCGAAGTTAACCTTGCGTTAGGGATGCCTGTGCCAGGCTCGTGGCAGGCAGAAAATCTGCCGCTGTTTTGGGAGGATACGCATGATCACTCCGGTTCTTCTCGCGGGCGGATCGGGCACTCGCCTATGGCCACTGTCCCGGCGCTGCTACCCGAAGCAATTCGCAGAACTGACTGGCCCCAAGACGCTGTTTCAGGCCACGGCCGAACGGCTGTCGGGCGAGGGTTTCGCGCCCCCCGTGGTCCTGACACAGTCCGATTTTCGGTTCATAGTGACCGAGCAGCTCGCCGATACCGGGATCGACCCGGGCGCGGTGATGCTCGAGCCCGAGGGCCGCAACACCGCGCCCGTTATACTCGCGGCCGCGCTTTGGGTCGCGCAAAAGGCCGGAGAGCAGGCGCTGATGCTGGTCGCTCCGTCGGATCATGTCATCGCGGATCCAGACGCGTTTCGGCATGCGATCGCGGCGGCGGAGCCAGCGGCGCGGGCAGGGCGGCTGGTAACTTTCGGCATCACGCCCGACCGTGCGGAAACGGGGTATGGCTATCTCGAACCCGGTCGCGAGGCAGATGCGCAGGGCGTCGTGCCTTTGCTCCGGTTCATCGAGAAACCCGACATCGCGCAGGCATGCGCGATGTATGAGAGCGGGGAGTACCTGTGGAATGCCGGGGTGTTCCTGTTTTCGGCAGGGGCAATCCTCGACGCAGCCCGAACCCATGCGCCGACGGTTCTCGCTGTGGTTGAAAAAGCCTTTGCTGCGGCGTGCGCCGATTTGGGATTTCTGCGCCTCGATCCGGAGGCATGGAGCGACTCCCCCGACATCTCTATCGATTACGCGATCATGGAGCGGGCCGAGACCGTCTCCGTCATGCCTGTGCAGGCGGGCTGGTCCGATCTTGGCGACTGGGAAGCGGTGCGTCGCGCTCATGCCTCCTCGCGTCCGGACGGGGTGACGCTCTCGGGGCCTGCGACGGCGATTGACTGTCGCGACAGCCTGCTGCGCTCCGAAGATCCGCGTATCGAGATGGTCGGGATCGGGCTTGAGGACGTGATCGCGGTGGCGATGCCTGATGCGGTGCTTGTTGCGCATCGCTCGCGCGCGCAGGATGTGAAGGCGGCGGTAAGCGCGCTCAAGGCGCGAAACGCCGCGCAAGCGACGGATTTTCCACGCGATCACAGGCCCTGGGGTTGGTTCGAACGCCTTGTACTCAGTGATCGTTTTCAGGTGAAGCGCATCACGGTCAAGCCCGGCGCGGCGCTCAGCCTGCAAAGCCATCACCACCGGGCGGAGCATTGGATCGTTGTGCAAGGCACCGCGCTGGTGACGCTGGGCCCCGAGACCCGCCTCGTGACGGAAAACGAATCCGTCTACATCCCGATCGGCGAGACGCATCGGCTCGAAAACCCCGGGAAGCTGCCGATGGTGCTGATCGAGGTGCAGACCGGCGCATATCTGGGCGAGGATGACATCATCCGCTACGAAGACGTCTACATGCGCTTGGCCGGCGAATAGCGACCAACTCGGCGGTGCACCGCCACCCGTCTGTGCAAATCTGCGACAGCTCCTTAAGAAAGCGTGAATTCGCGTTTCGGAGGAGTGCGACTCTCTGCTAGGTCTCCGATTGATTGTGACCGAGCCGGATTTTTGCAGACATGTTGGTACGCCCCTACCGCTCCCGTTTCCTCTTCCTCGCGATGGCGAGCAGCGCGCTCGCAGGGGTCGGGTTTGGTCCCGCCTGCGCGCAATCCGCCGATCGCGCGTGGGGCTATAACAGCTATGGCATCCCCGGCCTGATCGACATGCCTGTCGCGGGCAGCCGCGAAGATGCGGAGCTGGGCTTCAACGTCTTCACCTTCGCAGGACAAACCCGCGTCTCGGCCGCGTTCCAGATCACACCGCGCCTGTCGGCAGGCTTCCGGTATTCGACGATCAAGAACTACATGGGCGGCGATACGCTCTACGACCGCAGCTTCTCGATCCAGTATCGTTTCCTCGACGAGGGCCGCCTTCGGCCCGCGATGGCCATTGGCCTCAACGACATGACCGGCACCGGTGTCTATTCCGGCGAATATGTGGTGGCGACCAAGTCGGTCACGCCGAAACTGCGCGCGACGGCAGGGATCGGCTGGGGGCGGCTTGGGTCGAACAACGGCTTCGACAATCCGCTGGGCGTGCTGGGAGATCACTTCAAGACACGCGGCGAACGCACCGGGGCGCAGGGCGGGACTTTCCAGCCGCAGCAATGGTTTACCGGGGATGCGGCGCTGTTTGCGGGCGTCGAATGGCAGGCGACGGACCGGCTGCGTCTGATGGCGGAATATTCCTCCGACGCCTATACCCGCGAGGACGGCCCGACCTTCGATCGCAAATCTCCGATCAATATCGCCGCGCAATACAAGCTCAGCGACAACGCCTCGATCACGGCGGGCTATCTCTACGGCACCGATCTGAGCGTGCAGCTAAGCTACGCGCTGAACCCCAAACACAACGCCCATCCGAGCGGGCTCAATGACGCGCCGCCGCCGGTCGTGCCGCGGGCGGGCGTCGAGGCCGCGCAAAGCTGGACGAACGATCCGGCCTATCTCGCGGCGAAACTCCGCCCGGGCTTGGCGCAGCAAGGCCTCGTGCTGGAAGGCGCGAAGCTCAATGGCTCCACCCTCGCGATCCAGATCCGCAACGATCGCTACAACGCGCCGCCCGAGGCGATTGGGCGCGCGGCCCGCGTGCTGAGTGCGCAGGCCCCGGCGAGCGTCGACCGCTTCGCGATCACTCTGTCGGAAAATTCGCAGCCCGTCTCGACCACGACGATCCGCCGTAACGATCTCGAGGCCTATGAATTTCACCCGGTCGGCGGCGAGCTGATGCGGGCCCATGCGCAGATCGATGGTGCGCCCGCTCACCTTCCGGTAGCGCCCGGGACCTATCCCCGCTTTTCGTGGAATGTCGGGCCGTATCTGCGCCCGGGCCTGTTCGATCCCGACGATCCGATGCGCGCCGATCTGGGTGTCAGCGTCAATGCGCAATACGAGATCGCACCGGGCCTGCTGCTGTCCGGGCGCGTGAACCAGAAGGTAATCGGCAATCTCAATCAGGCGAACCGGCCCTCGGATTCGGTGCTGCCGCATGTGCGCTCGGATGCGTGGCTCTATTACAAGAATTCCGGCCCCACGGTTCCCGAACTGACGGGGGCCTATTTCTTCCGTCCCGGTCGCGATCTCTTCGGGCGTGTGACTGCGGGCTATCTGGAGCCGATGTTCGCGGGCGTCTCGACCGAGCTGCTCTGGGCACCCGAACACAGCCGTCTCGCGCTCGGGGCTGAGCTCAACCGGGTGCGCCAGCGCGGCTATGACCAGCGGTTCGATCTGCGCGATTACGAGGTCACGACGGGCCATCTGTCGGCCTATTACCAGTTCACCGACCAGTTCTATACGCAGCTCGATGTGGGCCGGTATCTGGCGGGCGACTGGGGGGCGACGCTGAGCTTCTCGCGCGTTTTCGACAATGGCTGGAAGGTCGGTGTCTATGCGACGAAGACCGATGTGTCCTCGGCAGATTTCGGCGAGGGCTCCTTCGACAAGGGCTTCATGATCACGATCCCGCTGCACTGGGCGACGGGTCAAACGACGAAGCAACGTTATTCGACGGTGATTCAGCCGATCGTGCGCGATGGCGGGGCGCGGCTGGGGGTGTCGAACCGGCTTTACGGGATGGTGCGCGAGGATCAGCCCGCCTCCTTCGACGGCAATTGGGAGCGGTTCTGGCGATGAGATCACTCGTTTTCGGTGCGGCGCTGCTGGCGCTGGGGGGCTGTGCGCAGCTCGAAAATCTGAGCAATACCGTGACGCTCTCGGGCAGCCGTTCCGCGGGGCAGGGCGCGACTGCGCCGACTGCTACAGCTCAAGGCGAGGGCGTCGGCGTGAAGGTTGTGACGCAGACCGCTCCTGCGCGCGGTCTCGAAGTGGTCATCCCGTCGCGCGACGCCAATGCGACCCTGTCTCTGGCCGGGCGTAACGGTACGGTCGAGACCTGGCGCACGGATGACGACATCACGGTGTCCGTGGATCGTGGCGTGGTGGTTGCAACCAGAGGTTTAGGCGATGATCTGATGGCCGCGGATTCCGGACCGACGCTCGCCGCCCTTCGCGGGACGAAGATCGGCGCCTATCGCAGGACCTACCGTTTCCTCACGGCGGACAACCATTCCGATTATGTCCTGCTTGGCTGCGAAATGACGACAGCCGGAAACGAAACCCTCGCGGGGCAGAATTTGCTGCGTCACGAAGAAAAATGCAGCAATCCGAAAATGACCGTCACCAATATTTATTGGACCAATAAAAAGGGACGGATCCAAGCCGGGCGGCAATGGGTTTCCCCTACTGTCGGGCAGATCGCGATTGGTGTGCTCAACTAAGCCGGTTGAACCGTTCGGGATTAATTAACCCTATGGTTCACCAAAAGATTAATATAAGATTATCATGTCTTACCTATCCCAACCTAATCGGAGGTTTCGATGACGAAGTTCTTTACCGGTGCCATTGCAGTGGCAGCTACTCTCGCCGGCGCCCTTCCGGGTGCGGCCCAGGATCTGCAAGCGCCGGCCAATCTCAGCCATGACGCGCTCGTCGCTTGGGCAAAAGCCAATAACGTTTGTGAAACGGCCGTTTCCGATGCCCTTTACAACGCCGACGGGAACGTCGCTGTGACTTGCACGCCCAAGGCGACGAAGAGCACTCTTAGCGGCGCCACCCCGGTCGCAGCGGTGATCATTGGTGTCGGTCTTGCAGCGGCTGCGATGGGCAGCGGCGGCGGTACCAATGGGACCAACGGGACCAACGGCACGAACTGATCCGTTCGAGCCGAGAATAAGAAGGGCCCCGCATCTGCGGGGCCTTTTTGATTCGGGCTAAACCTAAGTCAGGCCAGAGAAACTGTCCAAATGGACAGCGGCTCCAGCAACTTTATTTCATGCCGATTCGCGCATCCTGTGATATGACATATTTGTGACGGGTATGAGGTGAATGGGGATTCACGCGATGCTTACGGGACTCGCAATTTTTCCTCTCGCGGCTCTGGTGTGGATGATGCTCTGCGAGAGTGTTGCACCTATGCAGGACGAAGCGCCGTATCGCGAGGTGGCTAAGTAGGGACCGCTTGGGCCGGTTACGGCCCCGGCGAGGTGGTGACGAGCGCCGATCCGCGCAGGATAGGTAAGACTCAATGCGCCAATCAGCGCTCGGCGCCACCTGAAAAGATACACGCAGACATGCTGCGCCACCTTGAGGCCCGAGTTGATAAGGGCCTATTTGCGTTAGATTTTTACCCGTTCACGGCGGGAAGTCGCCATCGCTCGACGCAATTTGCTGCCAAGCGCGACGCGGCGGTAGATCAGCATGTAGCAGACGAAGACCACGCCCACGCCTGCACCGAGGGCTGCGGGGGAGGTCGCGCTGAGCACAGTGATGGAACATGCGATCAAGCTGAGCGACCAGAGCACAACCGAGGTGATCGGATTGCGCATCTCCGGGCGTCCGAGCGACTCGGCGATTCGTTTCGCGCGGCTGCGATAGACGAGGCTGTGGAGATGCAGGCGGTCCGCCGCCCCAGGATGCGTGCCGTCCCGCTTCATGCGACGGCGAATGGAGACCACGGTTTCGATCCACGGATAGGCGAGTGCGAGTACGGCGATCAGCGGGGAAATCTCATGATTTCGGGCGGGAAGGACAATTCCGATCACCGCGAGCACGAACCCCGTCGCATAGGCCCCGGCATCGCCGTAAAACAGCTTGCCGGAGGGGAAATTCATCACAAAGAACCCCGCAATCGAGCCGATCATCAGCAGACAAATCGCGAGGATCGGTCCGTCATTGGTCTGTCCAGCGATCACCGCGAAGGCGGAGAAAACAATGATCGCGGAGCCGGAAGCGAGCCCGTTCACGCCATCGATGATGTTGAGCGAATTGGCGATCCCGCCGATCGCGATGGCGCTGAGCGCGATGCCGAAGGCCGGGTAGTGGAGCAGCACGTAGTCGAGGCCGGGAATGTCCGAGCGATGAATATGATAGCCGGATACGAGGCAGAAGATCAGCCCGGCGCACACGGTGGCGATTAGGCGCCACTTGGCGGAGACTTTCTTGGTTATGTCCTCGATCGCGCCGGAGCCGAAGGCGGGAATGGCGCAAAGGCAGATCGTCCACCAGAGCGCCTGCGTCTGCGCATCGAGCGTCAGACCCGCAGCCAAAGCGCCTGCGAGGAGCGCAAAGCCCCCGATGCGCGGAGTTGGAGCTGCGTGGATTTTCTGGATACCATGATCGCCGTCGAGCGTGAGTTTGCCATGAAAGCTCTTGGTCGCAACGATCAGGACCGCCATTAACAGCGACGCAACAAAAGCTGTCACAAAATACTCAAGACCAATCATACACTGCCCCCCGGCAATAAAAATCATTATCGCGGCGGCAAATCTTAATATTTTGCTAACGCGATAGGGTGAAAAATAATGAAAATCGTACGAATACCGTCGATAGAGATACTTAACTTTGTTCCCGGGGGTCAACGTCCTTTCACACGCCTTAGGCGAGTATTCGCGACAACGCCTCATCACCTCTACGTGAGGTCTGGGGTGACGTGGCGTCGCCTGAACGGTGTCACGAACGCGATGAAATCAATCCGGTTTCACGCTGTGCGCTGCTCGCCACAAGGTTGAACGGTTTGGCGGGCGATTCATGCCGAAGTATGAATGGGCGGTTGAAAACAGCGACAGCTTCTCTATTCAGAGGCGCTAGATGAAGCCCGTCTCAGGTCCCTTGGCCGAGGAATGGGTGGCAGGCATAGGTTATGAGGCTCAGGAGGGCACGATGGGGGCAATGACGAGGATTTTCGCGGCGCTTTGCGCGTTGCTCTTTTTGGCCTCCTGCGACACCTCGACCACAAATTTTCCGGTCAACACCCGCAATGTCAGTTCCGTCGAGGATCCGGCGGCGGGCGATGTCGCGATCGTTCGGCTCAGCCTCGCCAATGTTGCCACCTTCGGCGCACCGTCCGATCTGAGCGGCGGACGCACGACGCTGCCCTCGAGCGACTACTGGAACTACCGGATCGGGCCGGGCGACCTGCTTGATATCGTGGTTTATGAGCATCCCGAGCTGACCTCGCCCGCGGGCTCGACCCGGACGCCCGCCGAGGGTGGTCTGCGCGTCAATTCGGACGGCACCTTCTACTATCCCTATGTCGGCAATGTGCGCGCCGCGGGCCGCACGCCGGAGCAGGTGCGCGCCGATCTCTCGCGCCAGCTGAAGGAGTTCATTCCCTCGCCGCAGGTGTCGGTGCGCGTCGTGGGCTACAACTCGCAGACCGTCTCCGTCACCGGCGAGGTGGGCAAGCCTGCCCGGATCCCGCTGACCTCCAAGTCGCTTACGCTGCTTGATGCGATCAACGAGGCGGGCGGCCTGAATGAGACGGCCGATGCGCGCCAGGTGCTCGTCCGCCGCGGCGGGCGCAGCTACGCGGTCGACCTGCAGGCCTTCCTCAACCAGGGCATCGCCTCGAACAACCCCGTGCTGCGCAATGGCGATGTCGTCTCGGTGCAGCGCGCGACGAAGCTCGAAGCCTATCTCCTGGGGCAGTTGGTGAAACCCGGCCCGATCGACTTGACCAAGGATGACGTGAGCCTCACCGAAGCCGTCACCTCCGTCGGCGGGCTGAACACCAATCAGGCCGATGCGCGCGGTGTCTTCGTGTTCCGCGACAGCCCGAGCGGGGTGATCGTGTTCCAGCTCGATACGTCGAGCGCGGCGGCCTACGTGGTCGGCACGAAATTCTTCCTGCATCCGCAGGACGTCGTCTATGTCACGACCGCACCAGTCGCGAAATGGAACCGCGTGGTCTCCAACATCCTTCCGACGCTGAGCACGGCGCGCGCGGCCTCCGCGCTCGCGAACTGATCCATGGCGAAAGTCGGATCCATCCTCGTCGTCTGCGTCGGCAATATCTGCCGCTCCCCGGTGGGCGAACGGCTTCTGGCCGCGGCCCTGCCGGACTGCAAGGTCAGCTCGGCGGGCATCGGCGCGGTTGTTGGCGCGAGTGCTGACAAGACCATGACCGAGGTCTGTGCGGAACACGGGCTGAGCCTCGACGGTCACGTCGCGCGCCAGTTCACCGCCGAAATCGGCGCCGAGCACGAATTGATCCTCGTGATGGAGGCGGGCCACAAGCGCGAGATCTCGCGTCGGGCGCCGCAACTGGGCGGGCGGGTGATGCTGTTCGATCAATGGATGGGAGGCAAAGGGATCGCCGACCCCTACCGGGAACCGATCGACGCCCATCGCAAGGCCTTCACCGAGATTTCCGCCGCGAGCGAGGCATGGGTCTCGCGGCTCGCACCGAAACGTTGATCCGCGTCACGGCGGCATAGGCGCGGTTTTGAATAAGCATTTGAGAGTTTGAACGGGACAGATGAAGCAAATTTCCGAAATGACGCAGAAACACGCCGCGCAGCCCGAAGTCGAGGATGACGAGATCGACCTGATGGCGCTGGCTGGCGCGCTTCTGGCGGGCTGGAAATGGATCGCGCTGGCCTTCGTCATCGCCGTGAGCCTCGGTGCCTTCATCGCGCTGCGCAAACCGGTGATCTATCAGGCCACCGGTCTCTTGCAGCTTGAGCAATCGCAAAACGCGTTGGCGGCACTCCCGACCTCGATGCAGGACATTCTCGGTAGCGACGGTGGCGGCAAATCGGAGGCGGAAACCCAGATCGCGATCATGTCTTCGCGGCTCGTTCTGGGGGAGGCGGCCAACAAGCTCAATCTGCAGAATTTCGTGATCCCGCGGCGCTTGCCGGTGATCGGACTCCTGCCGACCAATCTGCATCTGCCGGATCCGGGTTTGCTCGATCAGTATCAATGGGGGACTGAGAGCCTTCAGATCGGGCGGATGAAGGTGCCGGAGCAATGGCTGGGCGAGATGATCGACCTGCGCGTCACCGGTGCGGATAGCTACGAAGTCACGCTGCCGGACGGGACCGATCTCGCTGGCACGGTGGGCCATGAGATCACGGCACGTGATGGAGACTTTACCTTGGCCGTGGCGTCGATGGATGCCCCGGCCGGTCGGGAATTCTTCGTCGGGCGGCAATCGCTCAACGCCGCGATCAAGACGATGAAGGCGAATTTCTCGGTCTCCGAAAGTCCGCGCGGCTCGAACATCCTTCAGACCTCGTATCAGGACACCGATCGGCAGCGGGCCGAAGCGATCCTGAATGCGATCGCGACCTCCTTCGTGGAACAGAATATCGAGCGCAATTCGGCCTCCGCCGAGAACAGCCTCGATTTCATCGAAAAGCAGCTTCCCGACGCCCGCCAGAACGTGTCCGACGCGGAGCAGGCGCTGAATGCCTATCGTCAGAAGCAAAAGTCGGTCGACGTAAAATACGAGACGCAGGCCCTGCTGGAACGCGTCACCAAGATCGAAGGGGAACTGTCCGCGCTCGATCTGAAAGAGGCGGAGCTGAAGAACCAGTACACGGTCAATCACCCGGCCTATCAGGCGCTGCTGCAGAACCGCAAAGAGCTGCAGGCGCAGCTCGATCAGGCGAAGAAGGCGACCCAAGGTCTGCCGGAGACGCAGAAGGACATCTTCAACCTGCAGCGCAATCTCGAAGTGGCGCAGCAGGTCTACACGCAGCTGCTGAACCGCTCGCAGGAACTGAAGGTTGTGCGCGCCTCCACGGTGGGATCGGTGCGCGTGATCGACAAAGCCTATGCGAGCACGATCCCGGTCGCGCCGCGCAAATCTCGGATCGTGGCCCTCGCAGCGATCCTCGGCCTGATCATCGGGGCGGCCATCGTGCTGATCCGTCGCGCGCTGCGCCGGGGGATCAAGGGTGCTGAAGAGATCGAGGCGCTCGGCCTTCCGGTCTTCGCAACCGTGCCTTTCGCACAGGAAGCCGCCGATCTGCGCAACCGTAAGGGGGACCTCCCGATCTTCGCATTGGAGCACCCCGAGGCGGTCGCGACCGAGGCGCTGCGCTCCTTGCGCACCTCACTGCATTTCGGGCTGCTGGATGCGCAGACCAACTCGATCCAGATTACCTCCGCCGCGCCGGGCGTCGGCAAGACCTTCATGTCGATCAACCTCGCCGTGGTCGCGGCGCAGGCAGGGCAGCGGGTCTGCGTGATCGATGCGGATATGCGCAAAGGCTACCTCGCGCGCTTCCTGCATCTGCCGAAAACGGTGGAAGGCCTGTCCGACTATCTCGGCCATGAGAAATCCCTGGCCGAGGTGATGCGCGACGGGCCGGTCGAGGGGCTGAAAGTCATCACCTCGGGCCGTTACCCACCGAACCCATCGGAACTGCTGATGCGGGCCGAGTTCGGCACCATGCTGCGCCAGCTCGACAGCGAATTCGATCTGATCATCGTCGACGCTCCGCCCGCGCTGGCCGTGACCGACCCGGTCGTGATCGGACGCTCTGTGGGCGCGAGCATCGCGGTCGCGCGCCATCTCGAGACGATGCAGGGCGCGGTGCGCGCGGTGCAGGCGAGCTTCGAAGCGGCGGGCACGTCGATTACCGGTGCGGTCCTCAACGGCTTCAAGGCCGAGGCGAGTGAGCGCTATGGCGGCCATTACCAATATCATTATAACTACCGCTACAGCTACAAATCCGACGACTGAGCGGGGGCGTCCCGTTCGTGACTCGGACGGGAGGCGCGAATGCTGCGAAAACTGCTGGGCCGGGCGAAAATCTCGAAGCTCGGGATCACCACGCCCGAGCCGCGTCCGGACCGTCATGGCATCGCGATTGCTGCGATCGTGCGCAATGAGGCGCGGTTCATCCGCGAATGGGCGCGGTTCCACCATGCGGCAGGCGTGCGGCATTTCGTGATCTATGATGACGCAAGCACGGACGATACCCGCGCGGTGCTGCAAGGCGCGCTACCGCCCGAGGCGCTCACGATCATTCCCTGGGCACAACGGCTCAGCGATATCCGGCTGGGGCGCGAGATCCACAATCAGGTGCTCGCCTATGCCCATGCAGCAGGGAATTTCGGGAGCGACGTGCGCTGGATGGCCTTCATCGACGTGGACGAATTCCTGATCCCCACTGCGGGCGACGATCTGAACGCCGCACTTGCGCCTCTGGGCGATATCCCGAATGTCTCGCTGCCGTGGCACATGTTCGGCTTCTCTGGCCATGACACGACGCCTGAGGGTGGGATGCTCGCCAATTTCACCACCCGTGCGCGCGATCCGATGGGGGATGCGCCGGGGCTGCGGGCGTTCAAGATGCTCGTCGATCCGTGCCGCCTGACGGCGCTGCGCGTCCATTCGATGGAGACCGAGGGCGGGCAGGCGACGTGGAACGACGCCGGGGTGAAATCCGACATGAGTGCGCGCGACAAGCCGGAGTTCTACTCCACCGCTGCCGTGCAGCTGAACCACTATTACACGCGCTCGAAAGCCGATCTGGAGGCCAAGATCGCGCGCGGGCCGAACCTTGTGGCCAAGCGCGAGGCCTATCGGCGCAAGGTGATGCGCACGGTCAACAGCGTCGAGGCCGATACGGTCGAGGATACGCGCGCCCGCGATCTGGCCGCGCGCCTCGGGATCACCGGTTAAGGATCCTTGCGCCAGTTCTCCTCGACCCATTTCGTGGGCCAGAGGAAGTGGCGCAGGTGGCGCAGCATCGAGCCGTCCCGTTCGCCGCGCAGGCCTGCCTTCACATGCTCCATCGGTGTCATGTGGGTCGAGCGGCTGTTCCAGCGCCCCTCGATCGCGTCGATCGGGTTCAACCCGCCGGGGAAGATCACGACTTTCGCATCCTTCGGCAGTTTCGGCGGCGCGAAGAAGTTCATCGGGAATTGCCGGATGCAGTGCCACTTGAAGGTCGCAACCCAGCCCTTCGGCCAGAACTTCACGCCGCCCGGCGTGCGCCGCGTCACGAAACGCTGCTCGAAGACGTATTTCTCCGCCGTGCCCTGCGGATCGGCGAGAAATTCCGCGCGCAGTGGCGCCAGCTTGCCGATCGGGAAACGGTAGAGCGAGGTCTGGCCCAGCCGTTCGAACGGGGTGTTCGGGTTGCGGGTCAGGATCACGTCGTCGGGGTCGCCATATTCGAACATCGCATCGAGATTGCCGGTCACGACCACGTCGAGGTCGAGAAACAGCACCGGCCCGGACAGCCCGCCCAGATCGGAGCGCCAAAGCCGCGACTTGCCCCAGATGCCCTGACGCACATTGGGCATGTCGCAATCGAGTTCGGGCAGCGGCATCGCGGTGATGCCGGGATCGAGCCCTTCGAACGTGTCGGTGAAGCAGTAGAAATCGAAGGGCGGCGTCACATGGCGCGCGACCATTCCGTAGAGGCGGTTGACGTAATCGACGCCGTATTTCTCACCCCAGCGGATACAGATGATCTGTTTCTTCATGCGACACCTTTTTGAGTTACGCGCCCTCAATAGCCCCAGCGGGCGGGGCCGTGCAATCGCGGATCGGTGGGGTCAGCGGAAGAAGCGCGGCCGCAGATGGGCGTTGAGCTTTTTCGCCAAGCGCTTGAGCGGATGCATCTTCTTGCCGCGCGTGCGCCCGATATCCTGCAAATCCGCCGCATCGAGCCCATAGGAGGGCAGGCGGGCCGCGAGGTCGTCGGCGCTGTCATTGTCGAGATCGAATTCCACGTATTGATCCGGCTTGTCGGCCATATAGGCGCGCACATCGGCCAGATGCGCATCCCATTCCGCGCGCCATTGATCCTTCAGTACTTCGAGATCGGTCAGCCCTCGTGCCGCCAGTTCGCGCTTGGCAAACTCGCCATGGCCATGCTTGAGGCGCGAGGCGATCCAGCCCTCGCGGTCGCGGAAGTTCAGCAGCAGGATCGTGTCGGGATAGTCGCGCAGGATTTCGCGGAAGGCGGTGGCACCTTCCCAGGTTACCGTGCCGTCGCTGTAGATCAGGTCGCAATAGAAGGTGAAATCCTCGGCGCTGGCGAAGACCTTGCGCCCGGCGGCGAGGTTCTCGCGCATCACCCGGCCGATGCGACGCGGCACGGGGCGGCCTTCGCGGATCTTGTGGTGAACGGTGGGGTGGCCTGCTGCGCGAAACAGCTCGGCCAGCGAGCGCGTGCCGCATTTGTTGAACCCGATTGCGACGACGCGCGGCAGGGAGTGCGGTTGCGCGGAAGCGGCGCGATCAGGCATGGCGACCTCGGAGCGAGTGAGACAGGAGCGGCGAAAACGTAACCTCTCCTATCCCATCTTGGGCGGATCGTTTCAATCGCGCTTTGCGCGTCTGGCGACCCGCCGCGAGCCGGTTACATCCGTAGCCGGAAGTAGCTCATCTCGATATTGCCTTCCATTCCGGTATCGCAATGACCGAAGCGCGAGTTCGAGGTGCCGTCGATCTTGCCGCCGGAGACGATCGCGACGCCTTCGATCCCCTCGGCCTGTGCCGAGAAGCTCACATCCTTCACCGCGAGGATCTGGCCGCCGAAGAAGGAGATTTTCGCTGCGGACGAGACGCCGCCCATGGTGATCAGTTTCGCGCCGCCGTCAGGTGCGCAATTGTCATCGCGCCCGATGCGCAGCCCTTGCGGAGCGGAGAAGCTACGATCGTCGGTCGAGGTGTTCGCGAAGATCGCGTTTTCGAGTGCAACGCCATTGCCGAATTTCACCGGGCAATCCGCGATCACAGCGACTTCCGAGATCACGGCGGGATCGGTCGTCACGGTGTCGTCGACTTTATTCGGGACCGAGATCGTCACGCTCGAATTACAGTTGAGCACATAGAGATTGCCGGGTTCGAAGTCGGTGGTGTCGAGCTTGGTGCCGGTCAGCACGGTCGGGCTCTTGTTGGTGATGTAGGCGGGCAGATAGCCGGTGCCGTCCCGCATCGACTCGATGATCTTGGGAATGCGGTCGATGATGCGCAACTTGTAGAACGAGGTGCGCAGCGCCTCTTGCAGCCCGTCATTCTGCTTGAACCCCGAGGCGGGGATATCGAGCTTGCTGGTGTCGGGCATCGACACGATCGCGCCACTCTCGAAGAGGTTGTTCTGATTGAGCGAAACATATTGCGCCGCATAGAGGCAGAAGCCCGAAGCGAAGCTGTTGCCCGATTGCAGGTCGATCACGCCTTTCGCGGCCAGACCTTCGGTGAGGCAGGCGGGCTGATAGGCTTCGGCCACGGCGCCGGTGTTGATTTGCCAACCGTCCTGACCGATCACCTTGCCGAAGAAGGTGGGTGCGGCGTTCGCGCGCTCGGTCGTGCGATGGGCCATCACGCGGACCGCCGGGCTCAGATCGAGGTCTTCGGCGTAATCCGTGACGAAGCGGTGATTGGTCGCGTCGTAATAGCCGAAGGTCACGTCGTCTTTGGTGATCACCGAAGTCCCGTCATCGGAGGCGAGGTTGGAGTGGGCCAGCTGGGCCGCACGGGTCTTCGCCTCGTCTTAGGTGATCAGCGGGTCAGAGGAGAGATACATCGCGCCGAGCGCCGCCGCATCGGCCGCGTCCTGCATCACCACCCGATTGCGATAGCCGTTCGAGACGTCGAGCGCGAGGCTGCCGACAGCGAGGAACAGGATCGTCCAGAACAGCGAAAGCTGGGTGATCACGCCATCTTCTTCAGCGGTAAAATCGGTAATCGTTACGCGGTTCATGTCAGGACTCCATGTAGCGGTAGTCGTGGACCGTGAGGTCCATGTTGAGAACTCTGGTGAAAAGACCTGTAGCGACGAGCTCGGACATCGGGATCGTGACGCGGGTCTCGATGATCCCGTCGGTGACTTGCGTGTCGACCGTATAGGTGGTCTCGTCATAGGGGAGCAGGGCGCGCAGACGCGCCATCGTGTCCTCGTCATTCTCGAACCGCCCGACCGAGTAGGCGCGATCGACATCCTGCACGATACCGAGGATCCGCGACTGGGCGTTGAAGATGAGGGAAACGTCGACGGTCGCGGCGAGCATCCCGATAAACAACGGCAGCCAGAGCAATGCTTCGATCGTTGTGGCGCCGTCTTCGGCGGAGAAGAAACTCTTTAAACGCTTCAAGACAGGACGCCCCATGGTTGAAAACGGTTGATTAACTATCTCCAGTTGCAAAAAGCGAAACTACCGCGGCGTAAATATGGCGAAATTGCGAAATTGAGGCAGAAATTGATCGGAATCGACACATTTGGGCGCGCGATGCTTCGGGCTGCGGTCTTTGCAGCGCGACGTTGCGCCGGTCCCCGCCGCCGCCTACAACGCCCCAAGACCACAGCTTAATTCGGAGCTCGCCCATGACGCCCGCCGCGCGCTATGCCGCCGCCATCGATATTCTCGACCGCATCCAGACGGGCGAGGTGGCCGAGCGTGCGCTGACCAACTGGGCGCGGGGCCACCGGTTCGCGGGCTCCAAGGACCGCGCGGCGATCCGCGATCACGTCTTCGATGTGTTGCGCTGCAAGGCGAGTGCCGCGCTTGCCGGGGGCGGGGCGCAGGGACGCGCCTTGGTCGCCGGGCTGCTCCGTTTGCAGGGCACCGATCCCGCAACGGTCTTCACAGGCGAGGGCTTTGCGCCTGATCCTCTCTCCGACGAGGAGCGCGCGGCCCTGTCCAAGCCTTTGCCCGACGACATTGCGCAATTGGACTGGTCCGATTGGCTGCGCGACCAGCTTGCCGCCGATCTCGGGCCGGACTTCGACGACATTTCCGAGGCGATGCGCGCCCGCGCGCCGGTCTTCTTGCGCGTCAATCTTGCGAAAGCGGACCGTGCCGAGGCGATCGCCGCGCTCGCCAAGGACGGGATCGAGGCGTTCCCGCATCCGCTGGCAGAGACCGCGCTGGAGCTTGGCGAAGGCGCGCGGCGCATTCAGCAGGCGGCGGCCTATACGGACGGTCTGGTGGAGTTGCAGGATGCGGCGTCGCAAGCGGCCATCGCGTCTGTGCCGATCGCGGCGGGTCAACGCGTGCTTGATTATTGCGCGGGTGGCGGGGGCAAGGCGCTGGCGCTGGCGGCAGCCTGTCCCGAGGCGCAGATCGCCGCGCATGACATCGATGCGGGGCGGATGCGCGATCTGCCCGTCCGTGCGAAACGGGCCGGGACGAAAGTGGCCATGCGCGCGCCGGGCGATCCTGGGACGGGCTATGACCTCGTCTTGGTCGATGCGCCCTGTTCGGGCTCGGGGACCTGGCGCCGGGCGCCGGATGCGAAATGGCGTCTGAGTGCTGCGCGGCTGGCCGAACTCGTCGCCCTGCAGAGCGAAATTCTCGACGTCGCCCGCGACCTCGTCGCCCCCGGCGGACGTTTGGTTTACATGACGTGCTCGCTTCTCTCGGTCGAGAATGGCGCGCAGATCGCCGATTTCGTGACGCGTCACGGCTGCGAGCTCGTGTCGCAGCGGCAATTCACGCCGCTCTCCGGTGGCGACGGGTTTTTCGTAGCCCAGCTCCAGCTCTGATTTTTCTGCCACTTTTGTCGCCCGGTTCACGGCTCCGTGATTGACTCAATCGTCAGTTGAAAGTCTAGTCGCGTTAATTGGGTTTTAATTATTTTACCGCGCTATGGGGTCGATCTGTCAGGCAGGGAGGCGAGCGTGGGGCGGAACGAATTGATGCTGCAGCCACTCTCGAAGACGATGGCGGCGCTGGCGCCGGGTGCGGTCTATTTGCTGCTTGCAGCGGGAATTGCGGCGGCGATTGCCTTCGTGATGCCCGATGAGGTGGTGACCTGGGCGATGTTCTCCGTCGCGGGGACGCTCGTGATAACGGCGGTCTGGCTGCGTCTGGCCTTGGCGCAGGATCGAAGGCGGCGCGCACGACAGCAGGAAACGCTCGCGAATTTCATCGCCCATGACGCAGCCCCCAGCTTCACTACGGATCCCGAAGGCGAGATCGGCTATCAGAACCGCGCCGCCGTGGAGCGGTTCGGCTCGCGCGGCGGGCAGGGCCTGGCGCGAACCCTGGCGGAACTTTTCGCCGATCCCGGCGCGGTGTTGCGCCGCCTGCAAAGCAAGGCAGAGGCGACGGGGGCCGCGCGCGAGGATCTCGTGACCCGGCGCGGCCATCTGCGGCTCTCTGTTCATCGTATCGGCTCGGGCGATTTTCTCTGGCGGCTCGAAGATATGGCCGAACGGACGATTGGCGGGCGCGGCGCGGAAACGATCAGCTTGCCGATGCTCACCGTCTCCAATGGCGGCACGATCCTGTTCATGAACGAGGCGCTGCGGCGGCTCGTGGGGGAGCGGGTGCGCTCCCTCGATCGCATCTTCACCGATCTGCCGCTGCGCTCGGGCGAAGAGCACGAGATCAAGGGAGAGGATGGCCCCGTCACCGCGGTCGTGGCCCAGCTTGAAGGCGTGGGCGGTCGATCCGAGGTTTATCTGCTCCCGATCGGTGGGCCGCGCTCTGCCGAAGAAGGCGCGAATTTCGAGGCGCTGCCGGTCGCTATGTTGCGCCTGTCGGCCCATGGTCGGGTGCGCGCAGCCAATCGTGCCGCGCGTGGCCTCCTTGGCGGGATCGAGCCTCAGACCCGCCTTGCCGACCTCCTCGAAGGGCTCGGGCGGCCAGTCTCGGATTGGGTGAACGACGCGCTCGCAGGCCGCGCCGATGGCCGTCCCGAGGTGCTACGCGCTCGGCGCGGCGACAAGGAGGTCTTTCTTCAGGTCACACTCTCGCGGATCGTGGAAAACGGGCGTGCGGGGCTGCTCGCCGTGCTGTCCGACGCGACGCAGCTCAAGACGCTCGAAGCGCAATTTGTGCAAAGCCAGAAAATGCAGGCGATCGGTCAGCTTGCAGGCGGTGTCGCGCATGATTTCAACAACCTGCTCACCGCGATCTCGGGCCATTGCGACCTGCTGATGCTGCGCCACGACAAGGGCGATGGCGACTATGCCGATCTCGATCAGATCAGCCAGAATGCCAATCGCGCCGCCGCGCTTGTGGGGCAATTGCTTGCCTTCTCGCGCAAGCAGACGCTGAAGCCGGAGATCCTCGATCTGCGCGATACGCTTTCCGATCTGACCCATCTGCTCAACCGGCTGGTTGGCGAGAAGGTCGTCCTGAGCGTCAAGCATGAAAGCGATCCCGGACGGGTGCGCGCGGACAAGCGGCAACTCGAACAGGTCATCATGAACCTCGTGGTGAATGCGCGCGACGCGATGCTCGGCGGGGGCGAGATCCGGATCGAGACCGACGCGGTGCACCTTGCCGAAAACCGCACCCGCGACCGCGTGGCTGTGCCGAAGGGCGACTATGTTGCGATCAAGGTCACCGATACCGGTACCGGTATCGCGGCCGATAAATTAAGCAAGATTTTCGAGCCCTTCTTCACCACCAAACGCACCGGCGAGGGTACAGGGCTCGGTCTTTCGACCGCCTATGGCATCGTGAAACAGACCGGCGGGTATATCTTTTGCGATTCCGTTCTGGGGACGGGGACGAGCTTCACGATCCTTTTGCCCGCCTATGAAGCTGGTGACGAAAGCGATACGCCGCGCGCCGACGGCGCTGCCGCGGAGGCGCGAACTGCCCCGCGTGGCCCCACGACACCTTTCGTCATGCCCAAAGCGGAAGCTGCGCCGTGCGCGACAAAGGCGACCCCCGTGATTGCCGGCGAGGCGACCGTGCTTCTGGTCGAGGACGAGCCCCCGGTGCGCGCCTTCGCCGCGCGCGCGCTTAAACTGTGTGGTTACACCGTGCTGGAGGCCGAAAGCGCGGAAGAGGCGCTGGAACTGCTCGAAGATGCGGATTTGCAGGTCGATATCTTCGTCACCGACGTAATCATGCCCGGGCTCGATGGGCCAAGCTGGGTCAGCCGCGCGCTCGAGGCGCGGCCGGGCACGCGCACGGTCTTCATGTCGGGCTATGCAGAGGAAGTGTTCCAGAACGGAACGTCCCCCGTACCGGATTCGGTCTTCCTGCCGAAACCGTTCTCGCTGAGCGAGTTGACCGCGACGGTGCAGGACTTGCTCTCACGCTAAGGCGCGGGTGACCCGATCATAGAGCGCAAGATCGTCTTGCATCGCAACCCGCAGCGCGGCCTCGGTCTCGGGGGCGAGCCCGGTCTCGACTGCCGGGGGGACGTTTACGCGGGGCAGGGTGATGGCGAAGCCGAGCTGGTCCTCGAGGAAATGAACGAAATCCTCGATCCGCTCATACGGAAAAATCCGGTCCACCAGCGGCGTGCCCGCATCATCACACAGAAATGCGGCCTGACTGGGCACGTCACTGAACCCTGCGCGCGGGTCCTCGATGTAGTCGCGCGCGAATTGGTCGAAGGAATAGCCGGCTGAAATGTCGCTTTCCTCTATCAAATCGCGCAGTCGAAAACGATAGAGCGACCGCAACCAGTCGAGCGGCTCGCGCATCAGCGCGACCGTGGTGAAGCTGGCCTCGGTCTTCGACGACAGCAACGGCGCAAGATGATCCTGAAAATCGCGGGCCGAGGCGTGTTTGAGAACAGCCGGACGGGTCAGTGCGACGTCGGCCAAAGACTCCAGCGCGGTCTCGACCGCAGAGGAACCTGCCTTCGGCGTGGCGAGGAAGACGAGTTTTTGTGTCCAGAAAATCAGCATCTTGGCGGGTCAGCTCCTAACTGAGCCGGTGATAATCATTCGGCCGACGCGGGTAAACCGTTTCTTAACCGAATTGGCGGTTCAGTGAGTTGTGGAAAATTTTGTTGTAATGTTCACGTTCTGTGCGCATAGTGCGATCAGAACATGAGGTGAACATTCGCGCGAGGGCGTCGCATTGCCGACCAGCCGTCGCTGTGAAATAAGGAAGCGGACAAATGGCAGTAGCGAAGCTTTTCGATATGGATAAATCTCCCAAGGCAGACAAGCAAAAGGCGCTCGACTCGGCGCTGGCGCAGATCGAGCGGCAATTCGGCAAAGGCTCGATCATGAAGCTCGGCGGCGACACGCCCGCGCGCGAGATCGAGGCGACCTCGACCGGTTCGCTGGGCCTCGATATCGCGCTTGGCATCGGCGGGCTGCCGAAAGGCCGGATCGTCGAGATCTATGGCCCGGAAAGCTCGGGCAAGACGACGCTGACGCTGCACGCGATCGCGGAAGAGCAGAAGAAGGGTGGCGTCTGCGCCTTCGTCGACGCTGAACACGCGCTCGATCCGCAATATGCGCGCAAGCTTGGCGTCGATCTCGACGAGTTGCTGATCTCGCAGCCCGACGCGGGCGAGCAGGCGCTGGAAATCGTCGACACGCTGGTGCGCTCGGGCGCGGTCAGTCTCGTCGTGGTCGACTCGGTCGCGGCGCTGACGCCGAAGGCTGAAATCGAAGGCGATATGGGCGATCACACCGTGGGGGCGCAGGCCCGTCTGATGAGCCAGGCAATGCGCAAGCTGACCGCCTCGATCGGGCGTTCGAACTGCATGGTGATCTTCATTAACCAGATCCGGATGAAGATCGGGGTTATGTTCGGCTCGCCGGAGACGACGTCGGGCGGCAACGCGCTGAAATTCTACGCCTCCGTGCGTCTCGACATCCGCCGCATCGGCTCGATCAAGGATCGCGATGAGGTGGTGGGCAACCAGACCCGCGTGAAAGTGGTTAAGAACAAGGTGGCCCCGCCGTTCAAGCAGGTCGAGTTTGACATCATGTATGGCGAGGGCATCTCGAAGATGGGTGAGCTGGTCGATCTGGGCGTCAAGGCCGGGGTCGTCGACAAGGCTGGCGCCTGGTATTCCTACGGGGACGAGCGGATCGGCCAAGGCCGCGAAAACGCGAAGACTTTCCTGCGCGAGCATCCCGATGTCGCCTATGAGATCGAGGACAAGATTCGCGCGAGCCACGGGCTCGAATTCGACAAAATGTCTGAAGATGACGCGCTGACCGAAGACTGATCGTCACCGCAAATTCATGCAAAGGCCGGGAGCGTCGTCTCCCGGCCTTTTTGCGATTGCTGGACAGGGGGAAGGGGCGGCGTTAAACGGGACCGAACATGCCCGATCAGGCGAGACAGGACGATATGCCCAGCCTTAACGAAATCCGCTCCACTTTCCTTAATTACTTCGAGCGTAACGACCACCGGGTCGTTGACAGCTCGCCCCTCGTTCCGCGCAACGACCCGACGCTGATGTTCACCAATTCCGGCATGGTGCAGTTCAAGAACTGCTTCACCGGGGTGGAAAAGCGCGAGTACAACCGCGCAACGACCGCGCAGAAATGCGTGCGCGCCGGCGGTAAGCACAACGACCTCGACAATGTCGGCTACACCGCGCGCCACCATACGTTCTTCGAGATGCTGGGGAATTTCTCCTTCGGGGATTATTTCAAGGAAGACGCGATCCCGTTCGCTTGGGAATTGCTGACCAAGGATTTCGACATTCCGAAGGACAAGCTGCTGGTCACGGTCTACCACACCGATGACGAGGCGGCGAATATCTGGAAGAAGGTCGCAGGCCTGCCCGACGAGCGGATCATCCGCATCCCGACCTCCGACAACTTCTGGCAGATGGGCCCGACCGGTCCCTGCGGTCCCTGCACCGAGATTTTCTTCGATCACGGCGACCATATCTGGGGTGGTCCGCCCGGTTCGCCCGAGGAAGATGGCGACCGGTTCATCGAGATCTGGAACCTCGTCTTCATGCAGAACGAGCAGTTCGAGGACGGCTCGATGCGCGCGCTCGACATGCAGTCGATTGACACCGGCATGGGGCTCGAGCGGATTGGCGCGCTGCTGCAAGGCAAGCACGACAATTACGACACCGACCTGATGCGCCACCTGATCGAGGCCTCGGCCAACGCGACCGATGGTGCGCCGGACGGGCCGGGCAACGTGCATCACCGTGTGATCGCGGATCACTTGCGGTCGACCTCGTTCCTGATCGCGGATGGCGTGATGCCCTCGGCGGATGGGCGTGGCTACGTCCTGCGCCGGATCATGCGCCGCGCGATGCGTCACGCGCACTTGCTGGGCGCGAAGGATCCGGTGATGCACCGTCTCGTGCCGTCGCTGATCCGCGAGATGGGTGCGGCTTACCCCGAGCTGGGCCGGGCGCAGGCGCTGATCGAAGAGACGCTTCTGGGCGAGGAAACCCGCTTCAAGACCACGCTCGATCGCGGGCTCAAGCTGCTCGACGAGGCGCTTGTGGACCTGCCCGAAGGGGAACGACTGCCGGGCGAGACCGCGTTCAAGCTTTATGACACGTTCGGCTTCCCGCTCGATCTGACGCAGGATGCGCTGCGCGAACGTGAGCGCGAGGTCGATACCGAAGGGTTCGACGCCGCGATGGAAGAGCAGAAGGCCAAGGCGCGCGCCAGCTGGTCCGGTACCGGCGAGGCGGCCAATGCCGCGATCTGGTTCGACCTGTCCGAGAAACTTGGCGCGACCGAATTCCTGGGCTACGACACCGAGACCGCCGAAGGTCAGATCACCGCGCTCGTAACCGATGGGGCCGAGATCGGCAAAGCGACCGGCGAGGTGCAGATCGTGGTCAACCAGACCCCGTTCTACGCCGAAAGCGGCGGTCAGGTCGGCGATCGCGGTTGGATCGTGACCGAGACGGGTAAAGCCGAAGTTACCGACACCAAGAAAGTCGCAGGCGTCTTCATCCATTTCGCGCGCGTCACCGAGGGCGAGATCGCTAAGGGGCAGGGCGCGAAACTGGAAGTCGATCACGCACGCCGCAGCGCGATCCGCGCGAACCACTCGGCCACGCACCTGCTGCACGAGGCGCTGCGTCGCACGTTGGGCGATCACGTGGCCCAACGCGGCTCGCTCAATGCCGAGGATCGTCTGCGCTTCGATTTCTCGCATAACAAGGCGCTCTCGGCCGAGGAAGTCGCGAAGATCGAACGCGAAGTGAATGAATTCATTCGCCAAAACACGCAGGTCGATACCCGGATCATGACGCCGGACGATGCGCGCGATCTGGGCGCGCAGGCGCTGTTCGGCGAGAAATACGGCGATGAGGTTCGCGTCGTCTCGATGGGCGAGTTGGCGAATTCCGGCAAAGGCACGAACGGAAATGTTTATTCGCTCGAGCTTTGCGGCGGCACCCATGTGAAGCGGACCGGCGATATCGGCACCTTCGTCCTGACCGGCGAAAGCGCGTCCTCGTCGGGCGTGCGTCGGATCGAGGCGCTGACCGGTGATATCGCGATGGCCGAGCTGCGCCGCCGCGACAAGCTGCTGGGCGAGATCGAAGGGCTGGTGAAAACCTCCGAGGCCGATCTGCTCGGACGTCTGCAGGCGATCCTCGACGAGCGCAAGGCGCAGGCCAATGAGATCGCGCAGCTTCGTCGTGAGCTTGCGATGGGCGGCGGTGCCTCCGGTGGTCCGGATATCAGCGAAATCAACGGCTTGAAGTTCGTTCCTCAGGTTGTTTCCGGTGTGACCGGCAAGGACCTTCCGGGGATCGTGGACGAGCTGAAAGAGAATGTCGGCTCCGGCGTGATCCTCGTGGTGGCCGATGCGGGCGGCAAGGCGGCCGTAGCGGCTGGCGTGACCAAGGACCTGACCGAGCGCGTCAGCGCGGTCGATCTGGTGAAAGCCGCGGCGCAGGCGCTTGGCGGCAAAGGCGGCGGCGGTCGTCCCGATATGGCGCAAGCCGGTGGGGCCGATCCGTCGAAAGCCGATGAGGCCATCGCGGCCGTGAAAACTGTTTTGGAGGGATTGTAATGGCAGGCGCATTCTGGATCGCCCATGTGAAGGTGCTCGACGACGACGCCTATGGCAAATACGCCGAGGGCGCGGGCCCCGCGATCGCGAAACATGGCGGACGGTTCCTCGCCCGTGGCGCACGCTATGTGCAGCTCGAAGGCAATGACCGCGCGCGCAACGTCGTTGCATGGTTCCCGTCGCTGGAGGCCGCCGAGACCTGCTACTACTCCGACGAGTATCAGGCGGCGCTCGCCCATGCCAAAGGCGCGTCCGAGCGGGATCTGATGATCGTCGAGGCGATGGACGACGTCGAAATCAAGTGAAGATCGACCTGTAAGACACTGATCGGAAACCTTTTAGAAGGCGGCTTCGGCCGCCTTTTTCTATGACGTTGCTCCCGGTCGTTTTTGCTCTGGACCTTCGGGCGCGCTGCGTCCTATGCTGCCGCCATGACCACGAAGACCATCATCATCTGCTGCATTATCCGCTGACATACGTCACGCGGGCTGGTCTTCTCTTTCCAAATTTCTCATGACCTTGTAAGCCCGCCGGCAGGTGCCGCCGACCCTTTGCGAGGACACATGACCCAGATCCGTTTGCGCAATTCCCTGACCCGGAAAGTCGAGGATTTTCGTCCGATCGATGCCGACAACGTGCGGATGTATCTCTGCGGCCCGACCGTTTACGACCGCGCGCATCTCGGCAACGCCCGCCCGGTGGTGGTGTTCGATGTGCTCTACCGGTTGCTTCGCCATGTCTACGGACCGGAGCACGTCACCTATGTGCGCAATTTTACGGATGTGGATGACAAAATCAACGCGACGGCGCTGGCGCGAAAAGAGGCCGGAGCCGAAGGCTCGCTGGAAGAGCTGATCCGCGCGCGGACCGAGGAAACCATCGGCTGGTATCATGCCGACATGGATGCGCTCGGCGCCTTGCGCCCGGATCAGGAGCCGCGCGCGACGGATTATATCGGCGCGATGATCGCGATGATCGAAAAGCTGATCGAAGACGGTCACGCCTATGCCGCCGAGGGCCATGTGCTGTTTCGGGTGCGCAGCTACAAGGATTATGGCGCGCTGTCCGGTCGGACGGTCGATGACATGATGGCAGGCGCCCGGGTTGAGGTTGCGCCCTTCAAGGAAGACCCGATGGATTTCGTGCTCTGGAAGCCCTCCGATGAGGGGCTGCCGGGCTGGGAGAGCCCGTGGGGCCGGGGCCGTCCGGGCTGGCATATCGAGTGCTCGGCCATGTCTTACGAGTTGCTCGGTGCGTCGTTCGACATCCATGGCGGCGGCATAGACCTGCAATTCCCGCACCACGAGAACGAGATCGCGCAAAGCTGCTGTGCCCATCCCGAGGGATCGTTCGCGAACTACTGGCTGCATAACGAGATGCTGCAGGTCGAGGGCAAGAAGATGTCCAAGAGCTTGGGCAATTTCTTCACCGTGCGCGATCTGCTGGACGGCCATGACGGCGAGAAGGGTATTCCGGGCGAGGTGATCCGCTTCGTGTTCCTGCAGACGCATTATACGAAGCCGATGGATTGGACAGCGGAGAAGGCGCGGGCGGCTGAGGCGACTCTGCGGAAGTGGCGCACAGTGACCGAAAGGGTGGTCCCGGGAAATCCATCTAAAGTCGTTGTCGATGCACTCTCCAACGATCTGAATATGCCGGAGGCACTTTCGGAGCTTCATAGAATGGCGCGGATGATAGCGCGACAAGAACCTGCCAGCAATGAGCCGGTTGATCTGCTTGCTGGGCTGCTCTCGGGCTTTTTGGCATCAGCCCAGCTTCTCGGCCTCCTCCTTCCAGAAATGGGGGAATGGGCTGCGGCACCGGAGGCCGATCTCTCGGGCCTCGCCGACAAGCTCGCGACGCTGCGTGCGAATGCCTTGGAAACCAAAGACTTCGCACCGGTCGACGCAATGAAACAGGCCCTCATCGCCGCTGGTGTCGAGGTGCGCATGTCGAAGGCTGGGGTGGAATTGCTGCCCGGACCCGATTTCGACTCCGCCAAGCTGGAGGGCCTGTGATGGCTTACGCAACGCAGGTTTGCCCCCGGCCCGAGGGTGGGGGCATCTTCGCCCCCGCCCTGGGGGGCGGGTCGGGGGCGAACCGGATCGCAAGCGATCCGGTGGTTCTTGGGCCCTTAGGGCGCGGCCCGGCGTGCCGCCAGGCGGAACGTAACCTCGACGGAGGCAACCAATGACCAAACAACGCCTCTATCTCTACGACACCACGCTCCGCGATGGGCAGCAATCGGCGGGCGTCCAGTTCTCCGTCCCTGAGAAGATCGAGATCGCCAAGGCGCTCGACGCGATCGGCATCGACTATATCGAGGGCGGCTGGCCCGGCGCGAACCCGACCGACAGCGATTTCTTCGAGGCGCGGCCCGAGACGCGCGCGACCTTCACCGCGTTCGGAATGACCAAGCGGGCAGGGCGCTCGGCCGCGAATGACGACGTGCTCGCAGGCGTTATGAACGCCAATACCCCCGCGGTCTGCCTCGTCGGCAAGACGCATGACTACCACGTCACCACCGCGCTCGGGATCACGCTGGAGGAGAACCTCGAGAATATTCGCGCCTCGGTCGCGCATATGGTGGCGCAAGGTCGCGAGGCGCTGTTCGACGCCGAGCATTTCTTCGACGGCTACAAGGCGAACCCCGACTATGCGCTGGAGTGCTGCCGCGCGGCCTATGAGGCCGGCGCGCGCTGGATCGTTCTGTGCGACACCAATGGCGGCACGCTGCCGGGCGAGATCGGCAAGATCGTTGAAGCGGTGATCGCGGCGGGCATTCCCGGCGACCGTCTCGGCATCCATTGCCATGACGACACCGGCAACGCCGTGGCTGGCAGCCTCGCGGCCATCGAGGCCGGTGCGCGCCAGATCCAAGGCACGCTGAATGGGCTGGGAGAGCGCTGCGGCAACGCAAACCTGATCACGCTGATCCCGACGCTTCTGCTGAAAGAGCCCTACGCCTCGACGCTCGACACCGGGATCGCGCCCGAAAGCCTGCGCGACATCACCAAGCTTTCGCGCAAGCTCGACGATATCCTGAACCGTGTGCCGCTGCGCTCCGCGCCCTATGTCGGCGCCTCGGCCTTTACCCATAAGGCGGGGCTACACGCCTCTGCGATCCTAAAGAATCCAGACACTTACGAGCATATCGACCCCGCCGTGGTGGGGAATACGCGCCTCATCCCGATGTCCAATCAGGCGGGCCAGTCGAACCTGCGTGCGCGGCTGAAAGGCATGGGGATCGAGGTCGCGAAGGACGATCCGCGCCTCGCCCGCATCCTCGATCTGATCAAGGAGCGCGAGGATCAGGGCTATGCCTATGACGGGGCGCAGGCGAGTTTCGAGCTGCTCGCGCGGGCCGAGCTGGGGCAATTGCCGAAGTTCTTCGAGGTGAAGCGCTACAAGGTCACGGTGGAGCGCCGCAAGAACCGCTACGACAAGATGGTCTCGATTTCCGAGGCGGTCGTGGTGGTAAAAGTCGGCGGGAAGAAGATGCTCTCGGTCTCGGAAAGCATGGACGAGCAGGGTCATGACCGCGGCCCGGTGAACGCGCTCTCGAAAGCGCTGTCGAAGGATCTCGGCCCCTATCAGAGCCTGATCGACGACATGAAACTGGTCGATTTCCGCGTCCGTATCACGCAAGGCGGCACCGAGGCCGTCACCCGCGTCATCATCGACAGCGAAGACGATGCGGGCCAGCGCTGGTCGACCGTGGGCGTGTCGCCGAACATAGTGGACGCGAGTTTCGAGGCGCTGCTCGACGCGATGATCTGGAAGCTGATGCGCGACGGGGCGAAACCGGCATGAGCGATCTGGCCGCGTCTCTTCAAGCGGCGGCCGAGGCCGTGCGTCAGGGCGATCCCGACCGGTTCGCCGCCACGATGGCTGCGCCTGCGGAGCTGCGTGACCGCCTCTGGCCGCTCTACGCCGCCAATCTCGAGATCGCGCGTGCGCCCTGGGCCTCGTCGGAGCCGATGGTCGCCGAGATGCGCCTGCAATGGTGGGTCGATGCGCTGGAGGCTCTGTCCGAGGGCCGCGAACCGCCGCATGAGATCGGCCCGGCGCTTGTCTCGGTGGCACAACCCGCGCGCCATTTGATTGCCGCGGCCGAAGCCCGTCGTGCCGATTGCTGGCCCGATCCTTTCGACGATATTTCAAGCCTTTGGGCCTATCTCGATCAGACTTCCGGCGCGCTTTACTGGGCCGCCGCCGAAGCCCTTGGCGCGCCCGAAGACGCGGAAATCACCGTGCGCAGTTTCGGTGCCGGCGCCGGTCTTGCGGCGCTCCTGCAGGCATGGTCCGATCTCGCCGCGCGGGGGCGCCCGCCTCTTGCCGCGCCGGAGGTCGCAACGCTGCATCAGCTCGCGGCGGAGGGCCAAGTGCGACTCGAACCCGCCCGCAAGCTGCGTCTGGGACCGGCCAAGGCGGCACTCCTACCGGGATGGCAGGCCCGGGCTCTCCTCGCGCGCGCGCGCGTCGTAGAAGACCCGCTGGCACCGGGCGCGCTGGTACTGTCGGAATTCCGCCGCAGATCGGGACTTTTGCGGTCCGCGCTGCTTGGCGTCTGATCCCTTAGGGCCAGCCTGCGGGAATTTTTCGGAAGTTAGAGGAATCTTCAACTCTTCGCCCGATGGTGAACGCGATTGCCCCGATGGGTCGGGTCGCAGCCGCAGTTCGCTGGAGGACGTTGATGCGCTTTTTCGACAATCTCAAACTAGGCTTGAAACTACCGCTGATGCTGGTCGCGATCGCGATGGTCGCACTGACAATCATGGGGATTTCGGCCTATCGCACCGCCTACGGACTGCTGGAAAGCGAAGGGACGCAGCGCCTCACGCGAACGCTAGCCGCGCGCGTCGCCCTCGCGGAGGACTGGGCGCAGACACTGGCCTCCAATACCCGCACGATCGCCGCCAATCCCGACACGGCGCGGGCGCTTTACGATTTCACCAAGAGCCTCAACCGGCTCGATCCTCCCGCCATCGAAAGCCTGCGGACCGGGGCCGCAGAGGCCGGGGCGTCCGAGGGCGAGGTGAGCGGCCCGCTCCGGGACTACCGCCTGCTACTCGACCGCTATGGACCCGCCATTGATCAAATTTTGGCCGAGAATGGCCTGAGCGATTTCTATCTTATCGATCGTGACGGTCGCATTATATTTGCCGCGCGTGATCACAGCGCGATTGGTCACGCGCTTGCGGATGAACCGGCGGGGCTGATCGAGGCCGCGACCGCTGCGCTGGATTGGCTGAGCGCGCCGACGGGCATGGTGGCGGCCGATACCGTCGCCGTTTCGCCCCCGCATTTCGAGGATGGCAAGGGTCGGTTCTTCGCCGCACGCCCCGTGCGAAGCGGAAATGGTCTCAAGCTCGGTGCTGTGGTCTTGCGAAAGCCAATGACCGAACTTGGGGCGATCATGGCCAACCCGCGCGGCATCGGCGAGACCGGTGAAGGTTTCCTGATTGACGGGAAAGGGAGGCTGATGAGCGATCTGCGCTTTCCGGCCAAAGCTCCAAAACCGGGGGAGGTTTTGCCCGCGGCTACCGTGAGTGCTGTAGAACAGGCGCAGGAAGAGGTGATCTCTTTGCATGGGCATCCAGCGATCGAGAGAACCCAAAAGGTCACTCTATTCGATCAGCCCTATTGGGCGGTCGTCGAGCAAGACCGTGCAGAGCTGTTCGCTCCTGCCACGTCACTTGCCCGTGCGATGCTATTCAACGCGTCCTGGCTCATCCTTCTATTGGCGGCCCTTTCTGCCTGGATGGCACGATCCGTCTCAAACCCTCTCAAGGGCCTGGAAAAATCCATTCGCAAGATCAGCGGAGGCGATTACGCGAGCGAGATCGCACAGACTCGCCGTGGCGACGAAGTCGGTGCAATCGCCTCCGCGCTGAGCAACCTGCGCAACGAGCTTGATCAGTCTGAAGGGATCAAACGCGAGGCCACGCGACAGGGCGCAGCCTATGCCAACGCCTCCGCCGCCCTGATGATCGTCGATCGCGACTTCCGTATCACCCATGTCAACCGTGCGCTCGTCGATCTGGTCGAGTCGCGGCTCGACGAGTTCCGCGTCGTCAGTCCCGACCTCGATCCTGAAAATCTTGTGGGCCGCTCGATGGATGATTTCCACGCCAATCGGGGACACGCCCGTGCGCTGCTCGGTGATCCAGCCCAATTGCCGCTTCATGTCGATATCAAAGTTGGCGAGGGTCGTTTTGGTGTCGACGTCACCGAATTCGTCGATGGGGAGGGCAATCAGGCGGGGTTCGTGGTCGAGTGGCGTGACGTGACGGAGCGACGGATGAAGGATGCCCTCATCGCGGCCATCGAGCGAGGTCAGCTCTTTTGCGAGGCCAATCCTGCCGGGATGGTCGTTCGGATGAACGCAAATCTGCAATCGCTCCTCGGCGCTCAAGCACCAGACCTCGTGGGGGCCCCGTTGAAGGACTGGCTAAGCACGGTTGATGGAAGTGATCTTTGGCCCGCGATTGCCGCCGGTGAGCCCGTCACTGCCCGCTTTTCGATACGTGACCGTCAGGGCAATACCTTTCTGCTCGACGGCTCGCTCAATCCGATCTCGGATAAAGCAGGGCGCTTGATGAAGATCGTGCTCATGGCCAGTGACGTGACCGTCGCGGAAGCCGCGCTTGCCTCCGCACAACAGCGAAATCTCAAAATGCTCGAGGCTCAGAAATCTGTCGTCGAGACGCTTCAGCTCGGACTCGCGGCCCTGTCGCGCGGCGACCTGAGCCTGACGCTCGACACGGAGTTTTCCGAGGAATACGAGGCGTTGCGCAACGATTTCAACGCTGCGGCACAAAACCTAGCGGCAGCGATCGTTTCAGTCATCGACAACGCTGCAGCGATCGACACTGAGGCCAGTGAGATCGCCTCTGCCTCTGATGACCTCAGCCGCAGAACGGAACAGCAGGCCGCGACGCTCGAAGAGACCGCAGCCGCGCTCGACCAGCTCTCATCCTCTGTCACGACTTCGGCACAAGGCGTGGCCGAAGCGGATAGGGTGGTATCGGAAGCCCGCAACAGCGCGGAAACCTCTGGTGAAGTGGTCAAGCAGGCCATACAGGCGATGAGCGAAATCGAAACCAGCTCACAGCAGATTTCCAAGATCATCGGCGTGATCGACGAGATTGCGTTTCAGACCAACCTACTTGCGCTCAACGCTGGTGTCGAAGCCGCGCGCGCCGGTGAAGCGGGCCGCGGTTTCGCCGTTGTCGCTTCAGAAGTACGCGCCCTCGCGCAACGGTCTTCCGAAGCCGCACGCGAAATCGACACCCTGATCACCGCGTCGAGCGAACAGGTGACCCGAGGCGTGGGCCTCGTCGGCGAAACCGGCCGTGCGCTCACGGAAATTCTTAACGCTGTCGTCGATATTTCAGCGCGTGTCTCTGAAATAGCGGGCGGTGCCCATGAGCAGGCAGAGGGGCTGAAAGAGATAAATACCGCGGTGAATCAGCTGGATCAGGTGACGCAACAAAACGCAGCAATGTTCGAAGAAACGACCGCCGCCAGTCACGCTCTGATGACAAATGCGACATCCCTGCGCGACATCACTGCCCAGTTCAAAGTCAGTATGCGGGCGACGTCAAACGAAGGCGAGAGCACTCTGTCGGCGCAAAATCAACATGGGGTTCAGGCAAGCGAAGGAGGCCGTGAACTTCCGCAAGCGGTGGGCGAACCCGCTCCGCGCGGTACCACCTTTTCAGCTGAAGACTGGGAAGAGTTTTGAATTCGCACGAAGGACACGCGATGCCAAACGAATTGCCGCTCGCCAAGAAAGTTCTCATCGTCGATGACTCGGCTACGATGCGTCAACTTATTCGAGCGCGTCTGGCAAACGACGCGCGCCTAGTCGTCGTCGGCGAAGCGGCGGACGCGTTTGAGGCGCGTGAAAAAATTAAAGCGCTTTCGCCGGATGTGATCACGCTCGATGTCGAGATGCCGCGGATGAACGGCCTCGATTTTCTTGAACGCCTCATGCGTTTGAGACCGATGCCTGTGGTCATGGTGTCGACGGAAACCCATAGCGGATCGCGCGCCGCAATCGAAGCGCTCGCCCTCGGTGCGATCGATTGCGTGGGAAAGCCGCGGTCTGGTCACCTCGAAAAGAGTTTTGAGACGCTTCCAGATATTCTTCTTGCGGCAGCAAACGCGCGCCTGCCTCAGTGTGGGGTCGAGCGAGCTGCGGTGAGGCCCGCACAAAACTTTCACTGGGCCGGTCAAATCGTGCTGATTGGGTCCTCGACCGGCGGCGTTGACGCCCTCGAGACGATCTTGAAGCGATTTCCTGAAAATTGCCCGCCCACGCTCATAGCGCAGCACATGCCAGAGAGCTTCCTCGCGAGCTTCGCCGAACGGCTTGATCGTATCATTGCGCCAAGTGTGCGGCTTGGCCAAACGGGCCTCCCTCTCGCACAGGGGCAAGTCTATCTTGCGCCTGGTGGCCCGACGCATCTCACGGTTCAAAATGACAGAACACCTTACCTGTCATTGCTTGAAAGCGAGAAGCGAAACGGACATCGACCGTCGGTGGATATTCTGTTCGAATCCGCACTGGATATGGCTACGAATGCCGTCGTCGTTTTACTCACCGGTATGGGCCGAGATGGCGCGGAGGGGATGATGCTCTTGCGCCGAGCTGGAGCACATTGTTTTGCCCAAGACAAGGAGACGTCGACTGTTTTTGGAATGCCGAGGGCAGCGCTTGAAATTGGCGCGGCGTCCTATTCGGTGGCCCTTGAAAAAATCGCCCCAGAAATTCTCAGGAGATGTACTCAGAGCCCGGCAAAGGTCAGGAAAGTAGGTGAAACATGAATGCAGTTTCCACAGACAGACCGATCCATATTTCGCAAGGCGAGTTTCTGGTCGCCGGCACGGGCGCGCAATCGATTACAACGATCCTCGGCTCTTGTGTCGCCTGTTGTCTCTACGATGAAAATGCGCAGGTCGGTGGTATGAACCACTTTCTATTGCCGAATACGACCGGTTCAACCTTTCAAGCGGCAAGCTTCGGCGTGAATGCGATGGAGCTTTTGATCAATGAACTTATTAAACACGGGGCGCAGCGCAGTGATCTACGCGCGAAGCTATTTGGTGGTACGCGCATGGTCAACGGCCTCTCGGACATCGGCTTTAAGAATAGCGAGTTCTCAATCGCGTTCCTAGCTAAGGAGCGTATCACATGTGTCAGCCAGAGTTTGGGCGGCTCTCAAGCGCGTAGGGTAGAGTTCTGGCCTGATACTGGCCGCGCGCGCCAGAAAATGCTTGGTAATGCAGAAGTCTGAGCTACCCCCTGAAATTCGGACACTGACATAAGCTACGATTTGCAGTCTGCTGATCTTCGACGAGAAGGAGATCA
>NZ_MPZR01000012.1:0-131246 GCF_002020075.1 Thioclava sp. F36-7
TCAACCAATCCGGTCAGCAGGTGCAACGAGTAGCTTAATTTACGCCAGATCCTGTCCAAGAGTCGGGGAGTAGCTCACTCAAACCGTTTCCAAAGACTGACTTGTGCCTCGGGCGCGAAATAGATGACGACGTTGCGGCAGAAGATCACGTCAAATTTTCCGCGCATTGGCCAAGGATCGTGAAGATTGAGTTCGCGAAACTTCACGATATCGCGGAGCTCTGAGATGATCTGAAAGTCTTCACCCTCCGGTCGGAAATATTTCTTTCGCAAAGTCTCGGGCACAGCTGCAACTGCGGTCGCGGGATAGAAACCCTTCGACCCTGCTGCGATCATAAGAGGGTCGATGTCGGTTGCGAGTATCCGAAGGTCTAGCTTCGCAAAATCAGGCGCGCATTCGGCAATCGTCATGGCTATCGAATAGGCTTCTTGTCCGTTCGACGATCCCGCAGACCAGAGCCGAACGCGACCACCATTCCTTGCAGTTTCCAAGAGGGTGGGAAGAACGATACGGCGCAAAGATTCGAAATGATGGTTCTCGCGGAAGAAATGGGTCACGTTTGTGGTGAGTGCGGACACCATTTGTCGACGCTCTTCGCGACCAGATTCGGAGGTCACGAGAGCGATATAGTCTTTGTATTGCGCGAGCCCCAAGGTCCGAAGTCTCTTTGCAAGACGGCTTTGCACCATCGAAGATTTTCCGGGCGCAAGCACAATGCCCGTCGTCTCGTGCAGGAGCTGAGCGATAGCTCTGAATTCGGACTCGGTCGGTGCGACCTGCCCCAATGTGGACAGGGGCACGTTCATGCAGCTTCGATCGCCTCTTGCGGCAACACGGACGTGAGATCGAGAATCCTGATCATCCGGCCTTCTACGATAGTGAGCGCCGAGATGTATCGTTGCGAAATGTCGGCATTAAGGTCGGGCGAAGATTGCATTTCAGAGCGGGGCAGGGCGAGAATGTCCGAGACCGCATCGACGAGAAGCCCTGCGGTTTGGCCGCCGACCTGGACGACAATGATCACGTTGCGTGCGTCACCGGCGACCGGTTCCATACCGAGACGGATGGAAAGGTCGACGACAGGCAGAACGGTGCCGCGCAGATTGATCACGCCGCGTACAAATGCTGGGGCATGCGGGAGCGGCGTCGCCCGGGTCCAACCTCGAATTTCGCGCACGGACATGATGTCGACGCTGTATTCTTCATCGCCGAGGCGGAAAGAGAGAAGCTCAACCTCTGCGGCTTCGGTTTTCGGCGTGGTGTCTTCTGTCATGGCTTATCCTGCGAGTGAGAGATCAGTGGCGCGGGTATTGCCCGATGCGGACTGGACGAGATCGGCGGGGTCGAGAATGAGCGCGATTTGACCGTCGCCAAGAATCGTGGCGGCAGCGACGCCCGGGATGTGACCGTAGGACTGCTGCAGACCCTTGATGACGACCTGGCGCTGCTCGAGGATTGAATCGACGACGAGGGCGGAACGGGCGCCATCTTCCTGAGCGGTGAGCAGAACGACGTCGCCGCTATACGAGCGCTTCGGTCCGCGGTATCCGAGTTCTGCACCGAGATCGAAAAGAGGGACGAAGGCGCCCCGCAGATGGATGACGTTCGTCGATGGACCGAGCGCGCGGATGTCTTCGCTTGTGAGCGTCGCGGTCTCAAGGATCGAGGAGAGCGGGACCACGAGAGTTTCGCCTGCGACATTGACGACCATTCCGTCGAGCACGGCTAGGGTCAGTGGTAAGGAAATTGAGAAGCAGCTGCCCTTGCCGGGTTCAGAAGTGATCGAAATCCGACCACCTAGAGATTGGATCGAGCTTTTCACGACATCCATGCCGACGCCGCGGCCCGAGAGCGCGGAGACCTGGTTTGCGGTAGAGAAACCGGGCAGGAAGAGAAGGTTGTCGATTTCGCTTTCGGAAAGCTGGGCATCCGGGGTGACAAGCCCCTTTTCGATGGCTTTTTCAAAGACCTTCTTACGGTCGATTCCCCCTCCGTCATCGCTGACTTCGATCACGACGCGGCCGGATCGGTGGTGAGCGGAGAGGGTGACGATTCCTTCGCGTGGTTTGCGAGAGGCTTCGCGCATGTCGGGGGATTCGAGGCCGTGATCGACGGCGTTTCGGATCATATGGGTGAGCGGATCGGCGAGGCGCTCTATGACGGTCTTGTCGACCTCGGTCGTTTCGCCTTCGGTTTTGAGACGGACGTCCTTGCCGATCGCCGACGAGGCTTCGCGCACGATCCGGGCCATTCGCTGGAACAGCGGTTTGACCGGCTGAGCACGGATCATCATCACGCTGTCCTGAATGTCTCGGGTCAGCATCATGAAGGCTTCGAGCCCGGTATTCACGGCGGAGTTTGGCGGCAGACCGGCTTCGGCGACGGATTGGGCAAGCATGGCTTGGTTGATCACCAACTCGCCGACGAGGTTCACCAAGCGGTCGATGCGCTCGATATCGACGCGCACGGTGGCGCCGGGCTCTGCCGCGGGAGCGGTGTTGGCGGCCGCAGGCTGAGCGGCGGAGGGCTTCGCGGCCTCTGCTTGTTGCTCGGCCGGGCCCGGGTCAGGCGTGCGCGCGGGAGCTTCGGGTGCGGTCTCCGCTATTTCATCGGTTGGAGGCGACGCAGGATTGACGGAACCGAGGCCACCCACTTCCACTTCGGGCTTAAATTTCTCATCTTCGTCAGTGTCGCCGGCCGGCTTGCGATCAAATTCGGGCAGCTCCGGGAGGGGCGTTTCAGATGACTTTGGCATCGACGAAATATCGATCTGGCAGACGTCTTCGACAAAATCGAACACTTCCCGGATTTCGTCTTCCGTTACATCCCCAGTGATCTGTACGGTCCAGCTTAGATGGTTCTCCTCCGGATCGAGCATATCGAGTGGCGGGACCGCCGATGCGTCGGTCATAATCGAGACCTCCGCAATCTCGGCGAGGGCGCGGAGGAGCTGCAGCGGCTCGTTGCCCGAGGCATAGAGCGCGCCGTCCGGGCGGAACTGCAGGGTGAAGCCGGTCGGGGACGCATCCTCTGGCGTGAAATCGAAGTCGAGGTCGAGCGCGAGGCCCATCGGCTGGAAGTCCGCGGCCTCCACCTCGTCTTCCGCATCAGCCGTATGTGCAGGGCCCCGATCCCCCAAAAGCGCCTCAAGCGCCTGAAGGCACTCCTCGGCGGCCTCGGGTTCGGGAGACCCTTCACGCGCGGCACGGATTTCGTCTGCAAGCAAATCGGCCGCCTGGAAAAAGAGTTTGACCGCCTCAGGCGTCAGGTCGAGCCTTCCGGCGCGTAGCTCGTCCAAAACGGTTTCGAACCGATGCGCAAAAGCGACAAGCGCATCGAGGCCGAACGCGCCTGCGCCGCCCTTGATCGAATGGACTGCCCGGAAGACGACATTGATCGTCTCGCCATCGTCAGCGCCCTCGTCGAGGTCGGAGAGCGCGTCTTGTAGGCTTTCGAGCAGCTCTTCACATTCGATGAAGAAGGATGCTTTGATTTCTGCCATCGGGTCGGTCATGTCGCGCTCCTTATCCAGCAACCATGTTGAGCGCCTTGACCAGTTTGGTCGGGTCGAAGGGCTTCACGATCCAGCCGGTTGCCCCGGCGGCGCGGGCGCGGGCTTTCAGCTCGGCCGCGGATTCGGTGGTGAGGACGAGGATCGGGGTCGCGCGGTGGCGGTCCTGCCCGCGCACGGCCTCGATGAAGCCGAACCCGTCGAGGCGCGGCATGTTGATGTCGGAGATGATCGCGTCAGGCTCCAACCCGTCGAGCACCTCCAGCCCGTGCACGCCGTCTTCGGCGAGGTAAAGCTCCATCCCGGCGTGTTCGAGGGTGAGCTTGAGCATGTCGCGAATGGTGCGACTGTCATCGACCGCGAGAACTTTCAGTGACATGGGGCCTCCGCATCCGGCAGGTGCTGGAGATCCTCATGCGAAAGGCCGAACCGGGTCAGGGCGCTGTCGAACGCCTCCGAACTCTCGGCGATCTCGAGGCGGTGACCTGCGATGCGGGCAGTCTTCGCCGCAGAAAGCAGCAGTTGCAGCCCCAGCGCGCCGAAATGGGTCACGCTGGAAGCGTCAAGGGCGACATCTTCCGTCGCCACGCATTGCAGCGACGCTTGCAAGGGGCGCACGGTCGCAAGGTCGATCCGGTCGGGCAGGGCAAGCGCGGTCATGGCGCCACCACAAAGTCACGAAGGCAGAGCGTACGCATCGGCAACCTCTTTCAAACACATCCGTGAAAGAGGTCTAAGCCCAAGCCGTTAAAATAGCCTTGACGGAAACGCGACTATCGCACCATGCGCGAAGAAAGATAGGAGGCGCAGCCCTGAAGTGCTGCGTAGTCGTCCTCGACCACGCTGACCGGGAAAGCGCGCAGGAATTCCGAGAAGCGCCCCTTTGCCTGCATCGCCTCGGCGAACCCGAACTCGTCGAGCCACGGAACCACGCCGCGCGCAGCCCCGCCGATCAGGTAAATGCCGCCGAAGGGCAGGTGGGTCAGCGCCAGATCGCCCACGACCCGGCCCAGCATCTGCACGAAAAGCTGGCCTGCCGCTACGGCGGTTTCCTCGCCACGGGTTATCGCTTCGAGGATTTCCTGACCCGAGGTGGTCGCGTCATCCTCGCCCCTGAGATAGGCGTAGAGCCGTTCCAGACCGCGCCCCGACACGACATGCTCGACACTGGCGAAATCGTGCTTCGCGTCGAGATAGGTCTTGAGCGCGAAATCCTCCTCGGTCTCGATCGGCAAGGTGGTGTGGCCCGCCTCCGAGGGCGGCACGACGCGCCCGCCGGGCCCCTCATGCACCGGAGCTGCGTTGAACCCGGTGCCGATCCCGACCACCAGCCGCGCAGAGCCCTCCTTCGCAGGCAGGCCGGGCAGGATCGGGTGCACGGCATCTTCGGCGAGGCTTCCCAGCGCATGGCCCTGCGCCTGCAGATCGTTGAGCACGAAGACATGATCGGTCCCGGTCAGCCGCGCGATATTATCGGCGCGGATCACCCAGGCGAGATTGGTCATTTCGGCCACGTCGTCGCGCACCGGACCGGCGGCGGCCACGCAGGCACCCGCGATTTCGCCGCAATCCTCGTCGCGGATATACTCCTCGAGGATGTCCTCGAGCGCGCCCCGCCCCTTGTTCGAGAAGCGGCGGATCGTGGAGTGGATCAGCTTGCCGTCGCGGGCCATCGCCACGCGTGTATTGGTGCCGCCGATATCGGCCAGCAGGGTGATTTGATCGCTCATCCGCGGCTCCCCAATGCGTCTTTCCATGCCAGATAGGACGCTTTGGGGGTGCGCTGCAAGCTGTCGAAGTCCACATGGACGAGCCCGAAGCGCTTCTCATAGCCCAGGGCCCATTCGTAATTGTCCATCAGCGACCAGCCGATATAGCCCTTCACCGGCACGCCCTCGGCGATCGCGCGCTGCACGGAGGCGAGGTGATCGCGGTAATAGGCGATGCGATGCGGGTCCTCGACCTTGCCGTCTTCGACCACATCGGGCGCGGCCATGCCGTTCTCGGTGACGTAGAGCGGCAGATCGCCGGTATAGTCGCGCTTGAGCCGTGTCAGGAACTGATAGAGCCCCTCGGGATAGATCTCCCAGCCCATCGCGGTCTTGGGCAGCGGGCCGTCGACCTCGTGATGCGCGGGCCACGGGCCTTCGGTGGGCGCGATGCGTTTGCAGGTGTAGTAATTTAGGCCGAGCCAGTCGAGTTTCTCGCCGATCAGCGCGAAATCGTCTTCCCAATTGTGCGGCATATGCGGCGCGAAGGCCTCCATCACCTCCTGCGGATAGCGGCCCTTGAAGATGCCCTCCACGAAGAAGCGGTTGTAATAGGCGTCATAGAGATTGGCGGCCGCCGCGGCCTCGGGCGTCTCGTCGGCGGGGATCGGGTATTCGAGATTGCACACCGCGCCGAGGTTCTTCATCCCATGTGAGCGCATCACCCGGATCGATTTGCCATGGGCGAGCAGCACGTGATGCATCGCATGGGCCGTGGCGCGGATGTCGCGCAGGCCCGGTGCGTGATGGCCGAGGAAATGGCTGAGCCAACCGACGCACCAGGGCTCGTTGATCGGGGCGGCGGACCAGATGCGGTCGCCGAGGCGATCCGCGATCACCTGCGTGAAATCGGCGAACCACGAGGCGATGTCGCGATTGCGCCAGCCGCCCTTGTCGGCGAGCGCGGCGGGCAATTCCCAGTGATAGAGGGTAAGCGCCGGTTTGAGGCCACGCTCCAGCATTCCGTCGACCAGCCGGTCGTAGAAATCCAGCCCCTCGCGGTTCACCGGGCCTCGGCCTTCCGGCATGACCCGCGCCCACGACGTCGAGAAGCGGTAGATGTCGAACCCTGCATTGGCGATCAGGTCGAGGTCTTCCTCCCAGCGGTGATAGTGGTCGCAGGCGACCGCACCGTTCTCGGCGCGCACGACATTGCCCGGCGTGGCGGCGAAAGTGTCCCAATGGGTGGGGCCCGCACCGCCGAAGGAATGACCCTCGATCTGATAGGAGGAGGTGGCGACGCCGAATTGGAAATCGGCAGGAAAATCAGCGCGTTTCGGGAGCATCTTCATCCTGTATATAAAATTGGTTTCAACTCGGGCGCAGCGCGCCTCATTGCGTGGGGACCGGACCGGTAGACTGGCCGACGACCAGAACCGCCTCCATCAATTCGTGGCGCGGGCTGCGGTCGCCGCTCTCGATCTGTTCGATCAGAAGCGCCGCACAGCGCCGTCCCGCCTCGCGCACCGAGGAGCGCGTCGCGGTGAAGATCGGCTCTTCCGCCGTGCCGTTTTTCAAGTAACCCAGCTCGTCGTCATGGGTCACGATGGAAACATCGCGCCCCATCACCAGCCCGGCCTCTTCGATACCGCGCCGCGCGCCCATCGCAGACAGCAGCGAGGCGGTCAGGAAGGCCGTCGGCGGGTCGGGCCATTGCAGCATCTCGCGCGCCGCATCATGGCCCTGCGCCTCGGTCATCTCGCCCTCGACGATCAGGGCCGGGTCGAGGGGCAGATCACGCGCTTTGAGCGCCGCCTCATAGCCGCGTCGGCGCCTGCGGGCGAAATCCATCTCTCCGATGCCGTTGATCAGCGCGATCCGGCGATGCCCCAGATCGAGCAGGAAATTCGTGGCCCGCTCGAAGGCGCGTTTGTTGTTCACATCGACCCAGCTGAAGGGGGAGTTGATTCCGCTCACCCGCCCGTGCAGCACGTAGGGCAGCCCCAGCGCGTCGAGCATGGCGATGCGGTGATCCTCGACCTTGGGCGCGTGAATCAGCACGCCGTCGACATTCCCTTTCGAGCGCAGCTCGGCATAGGCGCGGGCCTCGGAATCATCGGGCACGATGGTCATGACCATATCGTAGCCCGCACGCGCATAGACTTCACCGGCGCCCGCGATGAAATCCGCGAAAACCGGATTCACGATCTCGTGGCGGTCCGAGATCGGGATGATGTGGCCGATGGCCATCGCACGCCCCGTCGCCAATCGTTTGGCCTGTGTGTTGGGACGATAATTGGCGGCCTCTGCCGCTTCGCGCACCCGACGCCGCGTGGCCTCGGACACTTCCGGGTACCCGTTGAGCGCGCGACTCACAGTGGTGGGCGACAGCCCCAATTCGAGTGCCAATGTCTTGAGATTCATGAGCCAAACCGCTTTGGATTATCGCGAGACTAGGGTGCGCGTCTATCGACGTCAATGATGCGCGTGCGGCGCGGCATATGCTGCGATGCGGCATAGACTTCTGGGTAAGTCATGAGGATATAAAGCGGAATTGATTTTAGCGTGAGCAGGCACAATTGACTTCTTCGCGAGGCTCTGAAACGGTCGGAGCTGTCCAAAGCGCTTTGGGCGGGCGAGTCGCCTTGGGCCAAAAAGCGCGACACACCGGGAGGATTTCATGACCAAACATCTGATGCTTGGGATCGCGGCGCTCGCGCTGTCGGCGGGGCTCGCTCACGCGCAGGATCTCAAATTCGCGCCGGGCAGCGATGCCGACAAGTTTGACTGGGCGAGCTATGATCAATTCAAGAACGACACCGATCTGAGCGGCGAGACGCTCACGATCACCGGCCCGTGGACGGGCAACGACAAGGCGCTTTTTGAGAGCGTTCTGGCCTATTTCTCGGCCGCGACCGGCGCCAAGGTGAACTACTCCGGTTCGGAAAGCTTCGAGCAGGATATCGTGATCGCCGCGAAGGCTGGCACGCCGCCGAACATCGCGGTCTTCCCGCAGCCGGGCCTCGCCTCCGACATGGCCAAGCAGGGCTACCTGACGGCGATGCCCGATGGCACGGGTGACTGGATCAAGAACAATTACGCCGCCGGGAAGTCCTGGGAGGATCTGTCCACCTACAAGGGCAAGGACGGCGAGAACCATACCTTCACCTTCCCCTTCAAGGCGGACCTGAAATCGCTCGTCTGGTATGTGCCGGAGAACTTCAAGGAAGCGGGCTACAAGGTTCCCGAGACGATGGAGGACCTCAAGGCGCTGACCGAGCAGATCAAGGCCGATGGCGGCACGCCGTGGTGCATTGGTCTGGGCTCCGGGGCAGCGACCGGCTGGCCCGCGACCGACTGGGTCGAGGACTTCATGCTGCGCACGCAGTCGCCCGAGACCTATGACGACTGGGTCACCAACAAGCTGAAGTTCAACGATCCCAAGGTCGTCGAGGCGATCAAGGATTACGGCTGGTTCGCCAAGACCCCCGGCTTCGCCGAAGGCGGCGAGCAGGCGGTGGCCACCACCGACTTCCGCGACAGCCCGAAAGGTCTCTTCGACTTCCCGCCGAAATGCTACATGCACAAGCAGGCGAGCTTCATCCCGACCTTCTTCCCCGACGGGACCAAGGTGGGGCAGGACGTGAACTTCTTCTACTTCCCGTCCTACGCAAGCAAGGATCTGGGCAAGCCGGTTCTCGGTGCCGGCACGATGTTCGGCATCACCAAGGACTCCAAGGCCGCCGAAGCCTTCGTGAAGTTCCTCGAGACGCCGATCGCCTCGGAAATCTGGATGGCGCAATCGGGCTTCCTGACTCCGAACAAGAACGTCAACCCGGCGGCCTTCGCCAATGACGTGCAGCGTCACATGAACTCGATCCTGCTGGACGCCACGACCTTCCGCTTCGACGGGTCGGACCAGATGCCAGGCGAGATCGGCACGGACGCGTTCTGGAAGGCGATGGTCGCCTACACCACCGGTGACGAGACCGCGCAAGAGGCCGCAGACGCGGTTCAGAAGCGCTGGGACAGCATCCAGAAGTAAGTAACGCCTGCGCCCCCGGAGCCGTTCTCCGGGGGCGTTCGCATCTTTTCACGCCGGTTCGGGGAGGGGCCAGATGTCACCGATCTTGCAGGGTCTGATTACGATCGCGCTTGGGGTGGGCGGCTGCGTCGCCTATTTCTACGCCGCGAATATCGTCCTCGACAAAGTCATCTTCCCGCCGAGCGGCAAAGACCCGGGGCGCAATATCAACCGCGCGAACATGGTCCGCCCTTGGCTGTTTCTGTTCCCGGCGATCTTCGCGCTCGGTCTGTATCTGGCCTATCCGGTGGTCGGCTCGTTCTGGCGCTCGCTGTTCAACCGCGACGGCGGCACCTTCGTCGGCCTTGGCAATTACGAGCGGCTCGCGATGGATCCGAACTTCCGTCAGGCCGTGTTCAACAACTTCCTCTGGGTGCTGGTGGTGCCCGCGCTCGCGACCTTCCTCGGTCTGCTGGCAGCACAGCTCACCGACCGCATCAAATGGGGGAATATCGCGAAATCGCTGATCTTCATGCCGATGGCGATCTCCTTCGTGGGCGCCTCGCTGATCTGGAAATTCGTCTATGCGGTGAACCCCGATATCGGGATGATCAACGCGATCCGCGTGGCCTTCCACATGCAGCCGCTCGACCCGCTTCAGGTGCCGTTCTGGAACAACTTCTTCCTGATGGTGATCCTGATCTGGATCCAGACCGGCTTCGCGATGGTGATCCTCTCGGCCGCGCTGCGCGGCATCCCCGAGGAGACGATCGAGGCCGCGGTGCTCGACGGGGCCAACCCGTTCCAGCTGTTCTTCAAGATCAAGGTGCCGCAGATCATGCCGACGATCGTCGTGGTCTGGACCACGATCACGATCCTCGTGCTGAAGGTCTTCGACATCGTCTACGCAACGACCGGCGGGAATTTCGGCACGCAGATCCTGCCCAGCTACATGATGCAATACATGTTCCGCGATGACGGGCGCGCGACGGCGGTGGCCTTCGTCATCATGATCATCGTGCTGCCGGTGATGATCTGGAACATCATTCAAGCCCGTAGGGAGACGCGCTGATGGCCGCTATCGCAGGACAGAAATCGCGCCTGACTTGGGCGGTGCAACTCTCGGTCGTCTTCATGGTAGTGCTGTGGCTGGTGCCGACGGTGGGGCTCCTCGTCAGCTCCTTCCGCACGACCGACCAGATCAGCCAGTCGGGCTGGTGGGACGCGGCCTTCTCGGTGGAGAAAGCTTTCCGCGACCGCATCCCGGCGGACGGTGAGAAACAGGTCGACGGGCTCTACGTGCTCGAGGGCGATCTGCTCAATAACGGGCAGAACGCGAACGACCTGAAAGCGGGCACGACGATCACCGCCTTCGGCACCTCGGGCATCAAGCCGGGCGCCTACGAGGCGGGCGAGACGGTCGATACCGGCGATGGCGGCACGCTGAGCGTCGCCAAGGACGGCACCTATAAGGCGACGTCGAAGACGAGCTTCGAGGGTTCGGGCCCGCGGGTCTACTTCGTGGCCGAGATGCCGCCCGCCTTCACGCTGGCCAATTACCGCAACGTGCTGTTCTCGGACGGTATGGGGCAGGCCTTCATGAACACGCTGACGGTGACGATCCCGGCGACGATCATCCCGATCCTCGTCGCGGCCTTCGCGGCCTATGCGCTGGCCTGGATGGAGTTTCCAGGCCGGGGCCTGTTGATCGCGGCGGTCGTGGGCCTTCTGGTCGTGCCGCTGCAGCTGGCGCTGGTGCCGCTCTTACGGCTCCATCAGGAGATTGGCATCGGGCAGAGCTTCCTCGGGATTTGGCTGGCCCATACCGGGTTCGGCCTGCCGCTCGCGATCTACCTTTTGCGCAACTACATGGTCGGTCTTCCGCGCGACATCATCGAGAGCGCGAAGGTCGACGGGGCGACCGATTTCCAGATCTTCATGAAAATCGTGCTGCCTTTGTCATTCCCGGCGCTTGCTTCTTTTGCAATCTTCCAATTCCTCTGGGTCTGGAATGACCTACTTGTCGCGAAGGTCTTCCTTCCGGCGAATGACGCCTCGAAGGTGATGACTGTGAAGATCGCCGACGACCTTCTGGGGTCGCGCGGCGGCGACTGGGGCATTCTGGCGTCCGCCGCCTTCATCTCCATCGCCGTGCCGCTTCTGGTGTTCTTCGCTATGCAGAAATATCTCGTCCGCGGTCTGCTGGCGGGTTCGGTTAAAGGTGGTTGATGAAAACCCTTACAAAAAAAGAAGACTGGTGGCGCGGGGCCGTGATCTACCAGATCTATCCGCGCAGCTTTCAGGACAGCAATGGCGATGGCATCGGCGATCTTCTCGGGATCGTCCGCCGCCTGCCGCATGTCGCGAGCCTCGGGGCCGATGCGGTCTGGATCTCTCCCTTCTTCACCTCGCCGATGAAAGATTTCGGCTATGACGTCAGCGATTACACCGATGTCGATCCGATGTTCGGCAGCCTCGCCGATTTCGATCAGGTGATCGCGACGGCCCATGCGCTGGGTCTGAAGGTGATGATCGATCTGGTGCTGAGCCATACCTCCGATCAGCACCCATGGTTCCAGGAAAGCCGGTCGAGCCGGGACAACCCGAAGGCCGACTGGTATGTCTGGGCCGATCCCAAGCCCGACGGCACGCCGCCCAATAACTGGCTGTCGATCTTCGGGGGGCCGGGCTGGCACTGGGACAGCCGGCGCGAGCAGTATTACATGCACAACTTCCTCGTGGAGCAGCCCGATCTGAACTTCCACAACCCGGAAGTGACGCAGGAATTGCTCAATGTCGCGCAGTTCTGGCTGGAGCGCGGTGTCGATGGCTTCCGCCTCGATACGATCAACTTCTATATGCATGACGACGAGCTGCGCGATAACCCGCCGCTGCCGCCGGAAGAGCGTAACGACCAGACCGCGCCCAAGGTGAACCCCTACAATCACCAGCGCCATATCTACGACAAGAACAACCCCGAGAACCTGCGCTTCCTGCGCAAGCTCCGGACGCTGATGAACAACTACAACGCGGCGGCCGTGGGCGAGGTGGGCGACAGCCAGCGCGGGCTGGAGATCCTCGGCGAATACACCTCCGGCGCGGACAAGATGCAGATGTCCTACGCGTTCGAGCTGCTCTCCGGGCATGAACCGCTCAAGGCGAGCTACTTCAAATCCGTCTTCGACAAGGTCGATGCGGTTGCGAAGGACGGCTGGGTTTGCTGGGCCTATTCGAACCACGATGTGGAACGCCATATCTCGCGCTGGCAGCTGACGCCGGCCTCGGCGCGCCTCTATACGTCGCTGATGATGTGCCTACGCGGGTCGCTCTGTCTCTATCAGGGCGAGGAACTGGGTCTGCCCGAGGCGGAGCTGTCCTACGAAGACCTGCAGGATCCTTACGGCAAGGAATTTTGGCCGGAATTCAAAGGCCGTGACGGCTGCCGTACGCCGATGGTCTGGGAACGCGACGCCGCCTACGCTGGCTTCTCGCAGGCGCGCCCGTGGCTTCCTGTGCCCACCACGCACCAGAACATCGCGACCGATGTGGCCGAGCACGATCCCGCCTCGCTGCTGCACCATTACCGCCGCGCGATCGGCTTCCGTCGCAATCACGACGTGCTTCGGACCGGCGCGATGGAGGATATGTACTGTTCCGGCGACCTGCTGGTCTTCACGCGCAGGAACGAGGAGGAGACGATCCTGTGCTATTTCAACCTGTCCGATCATCCGGTGAACGCCACCGTTCCGCCGGGCAACTGGGTGACGGTGGGGGGCGAGCTGGGCTCGATCCGACCGATGCCCGATCACACTTTGCATCTCGGCCCATGGCAGCCGAGCATTCTGCGCCTCGACGAACACGAGGCCTGAGGGGGAGACTATGGCCGAACTCAAACTGGAAAACGTCGCGAAAAGCTATGGCGAGGTGTCGGTTCTCGAGAACATCAACCTCGACATCAAAGCGGGTGAGCTGATCGTCTTCGTGGGCCCCTCGGGCTGCGGGAAATCGACGCTTCTGCGGATGATCGCGGGGCTCGAGAAGATCACGGGCGGCACGCTCGAGATCGACGGGGTGCGGATGAACGATGTGCCGCCCTCGAACCGCGGCATCGCGATGGTCTTCCAGTCCTACGCGCTCTATCCGCACATGACGGTGCGCGACAACATGGCCTTCGCCCTGAAGATCGCGAAACAGTCGAAGGAAGAGATCAACGCCGCCGTCGAGAAGGCGGCGGATATGCTGCAACTGACCGACTATCTCGACCGTTTGCCCAAGGCGCTCTCGGGCGGTCAGCGGCAGCGGGTCGCCATCGGGCGCGCCATCGTGCGCGACCCGAAGGTCTATCTCTTCGACGAGCCGCTCTCGAACCTCGATGCGGCGCTGCGCGTCGCGACCCGGATCGAGATCGCCCAGCTCAAAGAGGCGATGCCCGATCGCACGATGATCTACGTCACCCACGATCAGGTCGAGGCGATGACGCTCGCGACCCGGATCGTGGTGCTGGCGAATAAGGGGATCGCGCAGGTCGGCACGCCGCTGGAGCTTTATGAGCAACCGCGCAACGAATTTGTCGCGCAGTTCATCGGCTCTCCCGCGATGAACCTGCTGTCGGGCGAGATCACCGAGACAGGCGAGATGACCACGGTGAAACTCGATGGCGGCGGCATCGCACGCTCCACCATCCCGACGCGTACCGAGGACCTGTCGCGCCGCGTGAAAATCGGGGTGCGCCCCGAGGATTTCGTGCCCACCGAGGACGCGGCGATCTACACCGGTCGCGTCGATATCGTCGAAGCTCTGGGCGAAGTGACGCTTCTGTATTTCGAGGCCGAAGGCGGTCACGACCCGATCATCGCGAAACTGCCCGGCATCCATCACGACCGTCGCTATACCGAGATTTCTCTCGGCGCCGATCCGTCCAAAGTGCATCTCTTCGCGGACGGTCAGTCGCTTCTCTACCGCTGACGGACGCAAACAGGCCATCGCGCATCCCTCTGCCCGTTAGTTTGAGGCGAGATAAACGGGCGGAGGCAATCATGGCCGATTCGGAACTGGGTGAACGTGTGGGGCGTCGCGCGCGCGGTGGTGGCGGGGCAGCCCGTCGTGCCGAACGCACGGCCGTGAAGGTGGAGTTCTCGCGCTTCATCACGCGCAACATTCCCGACATGGAAATCCTGAACGAGGAAGCCCTCGAGATCATCGAGCATAACGCGGAAACCGTGCTCGAAGAGATCGGCGTCAACTTCGTCGAGAACCCCGAAGCGCTGGAACGCTGGCGCGAGGCCGGGGCCTCGATCGAAGGCGAGCGCGTGCGCATCCCGCGCGGCCTTGCCCGCAAGCTTTGCGCGACCGCGCCGTCGCAATTCACCCAGCACGCCCGCAACCCCGAGCGCAATGTCGAGATCGGCGGGCGCAACCTCGTCATCGCTCCGGTCTACGGCCCGCCCTTCGTGCGCGACAGCCAGGGTGGCCGCCGCTACGCGACGATCGAGGATTTCCGGAACTTCGTGAAACTCGGCTACATGTCGAAATGGGTCCACCATTCGGGCGGCACCGTCTGCGAGCCGACCGATGTGGCGGTGAACAAACGCCATTTCGACATGCTCCACGCGCATATGACACTGTCGGACAAGCCCTATATGGGTTCGGTCACCGAGCCCTCGCGCGCTGCCGACAGCGTCGAGATGTCGAAGATCCTCTTCGGTGACGAGTTCGTCGACCAGAACACGGTGATGACCTCGCTCATCAACATCAACTCGCCGCTGACCTTCGACTCCACGATGATGGGGGCGCTCGAGGTCTATGCGAAGGCCAATCAGGCTTGCATCATCTCGCCCTTCATCGTCGGTGGCGCGATGGCGCCGGTCTCGGTCGCGGGCACGCTGACGCAGGTGCTGGCCGAGGTGCTTGCGGGCGTCGCCTATAGCCAGCTGATCCGTCCCGGCGCGCCGGTGATCTTCGGGGCGTTTGTCACCTCGATCGACATGAACTCGGGCGCGCCCACCTTCGGCACGCCCGAAGCCTCGCTGATCACGCTCGGCGCGGGGCAACTCGCGCGGCGTCTGAACCTGCCGTATCGCTCGGCGGGCGGCTTCACCGGATCGAAACTGCCCGATGCGCAGGCCGCTTACGAGACCGCAAATACGCTCAATAACGGGCTCTATGCGGGTGTGAACTTCATGCTGCACGGCTGCGGCTGGCTGGAGGGCGGTCTGGTCTCGTCCTACGAGAAATTCGTGATGGATGCCGACCAGTTGGGAATCCTGCACAGCCTCGCCAAGGGCGTCGATATTTCGGAGAACGGTCAGGCGATGGATGCGATCCGCGAGGTGGGGCCGGGCGGTCACTATCTCGGCTGCGCCCATACGCAGGCAAATTTCAAGGACGCGTTCTGGCGCACGAAGCTGCTCGATTACCGGCCTTTCGAGACCTGGGAAGAGCAGGGCGCGCCCGACACGATGGCGCTGGCGACGCAGCGGGTCGAGAAGATGCTCGGCGAGTATCAGCAGCCCGCAATGGATCCGAGCGTCGCCGAGGCGCTGGCGGCCTATGTCGCGCGCAAGAAGGCCGAAGTGCCTGACGCCTTCCTGTAACGGCTCAGTCTTCCTCGATCTGATAGTCCCGCGCGATCCCCTGGGTCGCGCGGCCCCATTCCGAGGCCTTCGTCCGCGCCTGATGCGCCTCGAACGCGGCCCGGTCGGTGAAGCGTTCCGTGACGGTGAAGACCAGCGGATCGGCTCCTTGCCTGACTTCGAACATCTCGCATCCCGGCTCGGCATGCGTCAGCGCGATATGCTCGGGCAGGTGAACGCGGACAATTCCGACCTCGGCAGCATCGGCGCAGATCAGGCGCCCGGTCAGTTTGACGGCCATCTTTGTCTCCCCAAAAGAAAAGGCCCGCGCCTTTCGGACGCGGGCCTGAAACTCATTCCCACTCGATCGTGCCGGGGGGCTTCGAGGTGATGTCGTAGGTCACCCGGTTGATGCCCTTCACCTCGTTGATGATCCGCGTCGCGGTCTCGCCGAGGAATTCATGGCTGAACGGGTAGTAATCTGCGGTCATGCCATCGACGGAGGTCACCGCGCGCAGGGCGCAGGCGTAGTCATAGGTCCGCCCGTCGCCCATCACGCCGACGGTGCGCACCGGCAGGATGGCAACAAAAGCCTGCCAGATCTCGTCATAGAGGCCATGCTTGCGGATCTGGTCGATATAGACCGCGTCGGCCTTGCGCAGGATCTCCAGCTTGTCGCGGGTGATCTCGCCGGGGCAGCGGATCGCCAGGCCGGGGCCGGGGAAGGGGTGACGGCCGATGAACGATGCCGGCAGACCCAGCTCGTGACCGAGCGCGCGGACCTCGTCCTTGAACAGCTCGCGCAGCGGCTCGACCAGCTTGAGGCCCATCTTCTCGGGCAGGCCGCCCACATTGTGGTGCGACTTGATGGTGACCGAGGGACCGCCCGAGAAGCTCACCGATTCAATGACATCGGGGTAGAGCGTGCCCTGCGCGAGGAAGCTCGCATCCTCGATCTCGCCCGCGTATTTCTGGAACACGTCGATGAAGAGGCGCCCGATCGTCTTGCGCTTGACCTCAGGGTCGGTGACGCCTTCCAGCTCGCCAAGGAACAGTTCGCTCTCATCGGCATGGATCAGCTTGATGTTGTAGTGGTCGCGGAACATCGTGACCACTTCTTCGGCCTCGTTCTGCCGCAGCAGACCATGATCCACGAAGACACAGGTCAGCTGATCGCCGATCGCCTCGTGCAGCAGGATCGCGGTGACCGAGCTGTCGACGCCGCCCGACAGGCCGCAGATGACATGGCTGTCGCCCACCTGCTCGCGGATCTGGCGGATCGCCTCGTCGCGATAGGCGTCCATCGTCCAGTCGCCGGTGAAGCCCGCGTCGCGCACGAAGTTCTCGTAGAGCGTCTTGCCGTTGGGCGTGTGATGCACCTCCGGGTGGAACTGCACCGCGTAGAAGCGACGGCTCAGATCGGCGGTGATCGCGTACGGTGCGCCCGGCGAGGTGCCATAGACCTCGAAGCCCGGCGCGATGCGGCTGACATGGTCGCCATGGCTCATCCAGACCTGCTCGCGGCCCGCGCCATCCATGAACCAGCCGGTCAGCAGATCGATCCGCGTCTCGGTCGGCGTCACATAGGCGCGCCCGAATTCGGCGGAGCCGTGCTTGGCCTCCACCAGACCGCCCAGATCCTGCATCATCACCTGCTGGCCGTAGCAGATGCCGAGGATCGGCACGCCCAGCTCATAGGCCGATTTCGGCGGCCGGGGAGAGCCCTCGCGCGTAACCGAATCCGGTCCGCCCGAGAAGATGATCGCTTTCGGGGCGAACTCTTTCAGGAAGGCGTCGGTGACGTTCTGATAGGGATGGATTTCGCAATAGACGTTAAGCTCGCGAAGCCGCCGCGCAATCAGCTGCGTGACTTGAGAACCGAAGTCGATGATGAGGAGGCGCTGATGGTCTGTCATGCCGTTGGCATTAGGGCGCGTTTTCGCGCTTGGCAAGAGGGCAGCTTGCGTGACTCATATTTATCGCCAGGATCACCCCTTCCTCTTGGCAAAAATATCCCGGGGGGCGGCGCAGCCGCGGGGGCAGCGCCCCCTCCGGGATCGCCGTTTAACTCTCCGGATAGCCGCCCGGGATCAGCGGCCGGATTTTCAGCCGCGTGATCCGGTTGTCCTTGCGGCCTGCGACCTCGAAGCGGAAGCCGTGGAAGGAGAAAACCTGCCCCTCGGTCGGGATGGTCTGCGCCTCGTGGATCACCAGACCGGCCACGGTGTTGGCCTCTTCGTCGGGCAGCGTCCAGTCGGTCTCGCGGTTCAGGTCGCGGATCGTCATCGCGCCGTCGACGATGTAATCGCCGCTCTCGGTGGGCTTCAGACGCTTCTCGGCCTTGGGATCGAATTCGTCGGTGATCTCGCCGACGATTTCTTCGAGGATGTCCTCCAGTGTCAGCAGACCCCGCAGGTCGCCATATTCATCCACCACCAGCGCGAAATGGGTGCGACGCTTCAGGAACTCCTGCATCTGCTCGTCGAGCGGCGTCGTCTCGGGGACGAAATAGGGCTTCATCATCACCTTGGCGATGTCGAGATCGGCGACGCTTTCCAACGTCCCGTCGCCCCCACGCACGACCTTCTCGACCGCGCGCAGCAGGTCTTTCGAGTGGATCACGCCCACCACGTTCTCGCGCTCGCCGCGATAGAGCGGCAGGCGGGTGTGGGGCGAGGACAGCACCGCTGTCAGGATCGTGTCGGGATCTTCCTCGATATCGATCATCTCGATCTGGCTCCGGTGGAGCATGATCTCCTCGACCGTGCGATTGCCCAGATCGAGCGCGCCCAGCAGCCGGTCGCGGTCTTCCTTGTCGACCGTGCCCTCGGATTGCCCCAGCGCCAGCGCGCCTGCGATCTCCTCGTGGATCGAGAACATATGGGTGTCCTTGTCCGTCCGCATCCCGAAGGCATAGAGGATGCCGCGCACGATCATCCGCACGATGGCGACGATCGGGGCGAGGACGAGCGTGACCACGCGGATCGGCCCCGCGACCTTCGAGGCGACTTTCTCGGGCAGGGTGATCGCATAGGTCTTGGGCAGCACTTCCGAGAAGACCAGCACCAGCACCGTCATCACCAGCGTCGCCAGCGCCACCCCCGATTGCCCGAAGACCCGCGTCATCAAAGCCGTCGCCAGCGAGGCGGACAGGATGTTGACGACGTTGTTGCCCAGAAGGATCGCGCCGATCAGCCGCTCGCTGTCCTCGGTGACTTCCAGCGCGGTCTGCGCGCCGCTTTCGCCCTTATCGGCCTGCGCGCGCAGCTTGGCGCGACTGGCCGCCGTCAGCGCCGTTTCGGAGCCGGAGAAGAAGGCCGAGAGCGCCAGCAGTAGGATGATCGAACCGGCGGTGATCCAGAAGGCAAAATCGAGAGTGTTTTCCATGGTGTCAGGTTATGGGGCGCGGGCAGGGCGCATTCAAGCGGTGCCGTCACTTTTGCCGCGCGGTTTCGCCAGCGGGTGATGCGTCAGCACCAGCTCCTTGAGCCGTTCGTCGAGGACATGAGTGTAGATTTCCGTGGTCGACAGGTCCGCGTGCCCCAGAAGCATCTGGATCGCGCGCAGATCCGCGCCGCCTTGCAGTAGATGGGTGGCGAAGGCGTGGCGCAAGACGTGGGGCGTGACCTTGGCGGGGCTGACCCCGGCCTTCACCGCGATGTCCTTCAGCAGCTTGTGAAAGCCCTGACGCGTCAGGTGACCTTCCTTGCCGCCCGAGGGAAAGAGGAAACGCGAGGGCGGCGCGCGATGCTCGATGCGGGCCTGCTCTTCAGCCTCGTCGCGCGCGGTCAGCCACGCGGCCAGCGCCTCGCGCGCCGGTGGCGAGAGCGGCACCATCCGCTCCTTGTCGCCCTTGCCGCGCACCAGAAGCATCCGCGGATCGCCGCGCGCGGAGGACACCGGCAGCGAGACCAGCTCCGAGACCCGCATCCCCGTCGCGTAAAGTAGCTCCATCAGGCAGCGATTGCGGATCTGATCCTTCTGCGAGCGCCCTTGATCGCGGGCGGCCTCCAGCAGCGCCTCGACCTCTTCGAGACTCAGTGTCTTCGGCAAGCGTTGCGCGCGCCCGGGGCCTGCGATGCGGATCGCCGGATTGTCAGCGCGCCAACCTTCCTCATAGGCGAAGCGATAGAGTTGCCGGATCGCCGAGAGCCTGCGCGCGCGGGTCGATTTCGCCAAGCCCTCCGCCTCGCAGCGGATCAGATAGGTTTCGATATCGGCGCGGGTGAGCGTCGTGTAGCTGAGGCCCTTCGCCTGAAGAAAGCCTGCGAAGTCATTGAGATCGCGCCCGTAACTGAGGATCGTGTTGCGCGCGGCACCGGCTTCGGCGGATTGCGCGTCGAGAAAGCTCGGAAGCCATTGCGGATCGGGCGGCGCGTCTGAACCGGGTCCGGTCATCCGCGATCTCCCAGCACGATCAGCTCGATCGCGGCGCGCCGCGCGACGGTTTCCAGCCCGGCCAGACGCAGAAGGCTCAGACCGTCCTGCAAGCGCGGATAATCGCCCTTCGCGCCGTCGCCGACATCCCCGATCGCCTCGATCAGTGCGAGGCCAAGCTGATCGGGCAGCAATCCCTTGTAGCGGTCGGGCGCGGCGCCGGGCGGCGCATCGAAGACCGCCTTCAGCGCCTGATCGCGCGCGCCCGTTGCGGGGGTTGCGCTGGTATCGCCTGCGGCCAGCCCCTTGAGCAGCGCGGCCTGCGCCGAACTCTGCGTCCCTTTGCGGGCGTTTTCTTCGTAATTCGGGGTCAGCAAGCTCAGCTCATAGGCGAGGCGGCCCGCGCGGCCCGGCAGGTCCATCCCCGCGAGCTGGTCGCCAAACAGCGCGCCCAGAACCGGCGCGAGATCTTCCGAGGCCATCACGTCATAGGCGGCGGGCAGGGCGGTCGCGACCCTGTCGGTATCGCTCGCCTCAAGCGCCTGATCGAGCGCACTCACGGCCGACACGCGATCCCAGAGCGCCCCCGACGCCGCGGCTTTGCGCTCGGTATAGAGGCCCAGCAGCCGGTTCGGGTCGAGCACGCCCGCACGGGCCAGCCGCTCGGCGGCCTCCAATTGCGATTTCCAGCCGTTATTCTCGGTCAGATCGGCCTGAGCGAAGGCCAGCGGCAGCGTCGCGGTGGGCAGCGGCTGACCGATCGCTTCCATCATCTTGAACGCGAGCGGCGTGACGTGATCGGGGGGCGGCGCATCCTCGGACTCTTCGGCCAGGGCCGGATCGAGGAATTGTTCCAGCAGAGAGCGATCCTCCTGCGGGATCTGCCCCAGCGCGGCCCCCGTGCCATAGGTCAGCTCGGCCGTGTCCCACTGCCCGTTGCGCGCAAGGCAGAACACCCGCGCGGCATACGACGGCGCGATACCGGGCGTGCGCTCGATGATCTTGCAGGCGCGGTTCTCCTGCCCAAGCAGCAGCGCCACGTCGAAGCTGCGGCGGAAAATCTCGGGGCTGGCGGTGCCCGCCTGTCCCAGAAGCGCATTGGCCTGTTCCAGCGCGCCCATGTCCAGAAGCCGGTCGATCCGGGCAAGGAATAGCTGGTTGCGCTGCGACGGGGTCTCGATCTGCGGCGGGTTCAGCTCGGCCAGCAGCAGCGTCAGGCTCAGCTCCCGCAGCGCGGGCAACTGATCGAGGGGCATCGCGCGCAGCGCCTGCGCCAGTTCCGGTTCGGGGGTCTTGCCCCAGAGATCGCGCGGCAACCCGGTGCGATCCGGCGTCAGCAGCCCCAGAGTATCGGCGGAGGGCGCGTCGAGCGAGAGCACCGCGATATCCTCGATCCCGCCCGCCCCGGTGACAGGCGCAGTCGAAGACGCCGACCCGTCGCGCGGCGAATTCGCCAAGGAATGCGACAGCCAGTCGATCGCCGACATCGGGCTGCCGGCCGCAGCGCTGGCGTCCACCGCGGCATTCGATTGCGCGGCGGCGGGACCCGCCACCAGACCGCCAAGCGCGAAACCGCTCAGCCAGATCAGGCCAAGGGTCGCCGCACGGCGATCAGTTGCCACTCGCAGCCTCGCTGTCAGTGCCTGTCGCAGTCCCTGCATCGGAATTACTCGTGCCCGCCATGCCCGAGCCGTCGGGCAGGGTGACTTCGATCCGCTGTTCCTGACTGTCGGGGCTCATGTCGCCCAAGTAAGCAAAGCCGATCACGCCGATCGCGCCAAGCACCAGAAGGATGACGATAAGCTTGAAGATGCGCCCCATAATCTCTCTTTTCTGCCGTCTGTCGCGGCCCGTCCCATAACGTGTCTCTCGGCGGGCGGGCCGTTCTTGGTTGCGGTTTCGCGTTGATCATATATGGCATTTCAGGGAAGTTCACGCCATTCAAGGGGTCCTGCGTCACGATTGTGCAAGGCTCCGCCGATGGCAAGCCTTGTCCGTCCCGCCGGGATTGACAGGGCAGGAATACCGCAGGCGACGCGAGGCAGGGGGCGCTAGGTGGAAGGCGAAAGCGGGATCGAGGGGCATCTGACGCGCTCCGTCGTGCTCGTCGGCATGATGGGCTCGGGCAAGACGGCGGTCGGCACCGCCCTGTCCAAGATGCTCGATTCGGCATTCCTCGACAGCGACCATGAAATCGAACGCGCCGCCCAGATGACCGTGGCCGAGATTTTCGCCCGCGATGGTGAGCCGTTCTTTCGCGCCCGCGAATCGGAAGTGCTGGAGCGGCTCTTGATGGGCCCGCCCGGCGTGATCTCCACCGGGGGCGGGGCCTTCCTTTCCGAGAAGAACCGCGAGCTGATCAACCGGCTCGGCGTCTCGGTCTGGCTGAAGGCGGATCTGGAGATCCTGTGGAACAGGGTGCGCCACAAGAATACGCGGCCCTTGCTGCGCACGGCCGACCCCAAACGGACGCTGAGCGATCTGCTGGCCGCACGCATTCCGCATTATCATAAGGCTCAGATCGTGGTCGAGGCCGAGCCGGGCCTCTCGGTGCAGGGCATGGCGCGCAAGGTGGTTTCGCATCTGCGCGAGGTGGATGGATTGATCGAAGAGGTGAAAGATGCGTGAGATCGTGCCGGTCGAGCTGGGCGAGCGTTCCTACGAGGTGCGCATCGGCACCGGGCTGCTGGAAAACGCAGGCACCGAGATCGCGCCTTTGCTGCGCCGTCCGCGCGTGGCTGTCGTCGCCGATCAGACGGTGGCCGATCTGCATCTCGCGACCCTGCGCCGCGGCCTTGGCGATATCGAGATGGTCTCGCTGACCCTGCCGCCGGGCGAGGGCACGAAAAGCTGGCCGCAGTTTACCCGCACCGTCGAATGGCTGCTGGAGCAGAAGGTCGAGCGCAAGGATATAGTCATCGCTTTGGGCGGCGGCGTGATCGGCGATCTGGTTGGCTTTGCGGCCGCCGTGCTGCGCCGGGGCGTGCGCTTCGTGCAGATCCCGACCTCGCTTCTGGCGCAGGTCGACAGCTCCGTGGGCGGCAAAACCGGGATCAATGCGCCGCAGGGCAAGAACCTGATCGGCGCCTTCCATCAGCCGTCGCTGGTGCTGGCCGACCTCGACGTGCTCGGCACGCTCGAGCCGCGCGACTTCCTCGCGGGCTATGGCGAGGTGGTGAAATACGGCCTTCTGGGCGATGCGCAATTCTTCGACTGGCTCGAGGCAAACGCCCCCGCAATGGCCGCGGGCGATATGGAAAAACGCCTGCATGCGGTGAAACGCTCGGTCGAGATGAAGGCCGAGATTGTGGCCCGCGACGAGACGGAAGAGGGCGACCGCGCGCTCCTCAACCTCGGTCACACCTTCTGCCACGCGCTGGAGGCCGCGACCGGCTATTCCGACCGGCTCCTGCATGGCGAGGGCGTGGCGATCGGGTGTGCGATGGCGTTCGAGCTCAGCCAGCGCCTCGGCCTGTGTTCGCAAGAAGCGCCGAGCCGCGTGCGCGCGCACCTGCGCGACATGGGAATGAAGACCGATCTCGCCGATATCGAAGGCGATTTGCCGGGCCGTGACGCTCTGATCGACTTGATGGCGCAGGACAAAAAAGTGCTCGACGGCAAGCTGCGCTTTATCCTCGCGCGCGGCATCGGGGAGGCTTTCGTGACCTCGGATGTGCCGCGCGATGCGCTGGCAGGCGTGCTCGACGACGCGCTCGCCGCCCGGTAAGCCGATTTCCCAGTTGCGAGCCGCGCGCTCCTTCTTTATACGCCGCTTCAGGCACCCATAGCTCAGCTGGATAGAGCGCTGCCCTCCGAAGGCAGAGGCCGAAGGTTCGAATCCTTCTGGGTGCGCCATTTCCCCCAATCTCCGGAATATCAGCGCCTTGGGGGCGGCACAGACGCTATCGAGACGGCCCCGAGACAGACCCGATGAGAGATGCGATGACGACAGATGACGCCCTGATCCGCGCAGCGAAGCTCTCGGTCGCGCCGATGATGGACTGGACGGACCGCCATTGCCGCTATTTCCACCGTCAGATCAGCCGCAACGCGCTGCTGTATACCGAGATGGTGACCGCGCCCGCGGTGATTCACGGCGATCGCGATCGGCTGCTTGGGTTCGATGAGGCAGAGCACCCGGTGGCGCTGCAGCTCGGGGGTTCGGACGCGAAGGAACTGGCCGAGGCGGCGAAGGTCGGTGCGGATTTCGGCTATGACGAGATCAACCTCAACTGCGGCTGCCCGTCCGATCGTGTGCAGTCCGGGGCCTTCGGCGCGGTTTTGATGAAGTCGCCCGATCTGGTGGCCGAGTGCTGTGCCGCAATGATCGATGCACAACCCGTTGAAGTCACGGTGAAATGCCGCATCGGGGTCGACGATCAGGACCCGCAGGAGGTGCTGCCCGAGTTCATCGAGAAGGTCGCTGCCGCAGGCGTGACCCGCATCACGATCCACGCCCGCAAGGCTTGGCTGCAGGGCCTCTCGCCCAAGGACAACCGCGAAATCCCGCCGCTCGATTACCCGTTCGTCCACGCGATGAAGGCGGCCTATCCGCAGCTGCATCTGTCGATCAATGGCGGCATCAAAGATCTCGCCGCAGCCGAGGTGGAACTCGCGCAAGGGCTCGACGGGGTGATGGTGGGCCGCGCCGCCTATCATCAGCCGATGGAGGTGCTGGGCGCCGCCGATCAGCGGATCTGGGGGCAGGGCGCGGCCCGCGATCCCTTCGACGTGGCGCAGGCGATGATCCCCTATATCGCGCGTCATATCGAGCGTGGCGGCAGGCTGCACCAGATCACCCGCCACATGCTGGGCCTGTTCCACGGTAAGCCAGGCGCGCGCCGCTTCCGGCAGATCCTCTCGGACGGCGCGACCCGCGAGGGTGCTGGGGTTGAACTTTTCGAGAGTGCGTTGTCAGCCGTACGTGAACGGGTTAACTGAGCGGAACCCAAGGAGATTTCCCGACATGCCCGATTTCGCCACGCTCGCGCCGCTCGTCTTGATCCTGATGGCAGTGGGGGCGTTCGCAGGCGTCTTGGCGGGGCTTCTGGGGGTCGGCGGTGGGATCGTCCTCGTGCCCGCCTTCTTCTATCTTTTCAGCGGCTTGGGCTACGGATCGAACGATCTGATGCAGGTCTGCGTCGCGACCTCGCTGGCCACGATCATCGTCACGTCGATCCGCTCGGTCATGGCCCATAACCGCAAGGGCGCGGTCGATTGGGACATTCTCAAGCAATGGATCGCCCCCATTGCCATCGGCGCGATCATCGGGGTGCTGGTGGTGCATCAGCTGCGCTCTTCGACCATGCAGATCATCTTCGCGGTGATGGTGCTGGTGATCGCCTGCTATATGATGTTCGGTAAATCGAGCTGGCGGATTTCGGATGGATTGCCGGGTGGGATCTTCCGCGCGTGGTTCGGCCCGCTGATGGGCTTCCTGTCGGTGCTTCTGGGTATCGGCGGCGGCTCGATCGGCACGCCGATGCAGACGCTCCACGGTATCCCGATCCACCGCGCGGTCGCGACCTCGGCAGGCTTCGGCGTGACCATCGCGCTGCCTTCGGCGATCGGCTTCCTGCTGACGCCGGTGGCCGACGCCCCGCCTTACTCGATCGGCGCGGTCAACATTCCCGCCTTTCTGATCGTCATCGCGATGACGACGATCACCGCCCCCCTGGGCGCGGCATTGGCCCACAAGCTCGACCCCAAGAAGCTCAAGCGCGTCTTCGCGGGCTTCCTGATGCTCGTCGCACTCAACATGCTGCGCAAAGCGTTTCTCTGAACTTCCTCTTGGCGAAAATATCCCGGGGGGCGCGCTAGCGCGGGGGCAGCGCCCCCTCAACGTTTGAGTTTTGCGCGCAGCCGCGCGCGTGGGCAGAGCCCCCACCGTCACTTGATCTTGCGCGCCTTCGCCTCGTTCCAAAGCGCATCCATCTCGGCCAGATCACTGTCCTTGGGTGCCTTACCGCGCGCTTCAAGTTCACGCTCGATATGTTTGAACCGATTGGTGAATTTCAGATTTGCCGCGCGCAGGGACGCCTCCGGGTCCAGCCCCAGATGCCGCCCGAGATTGACCATCACAAACAGCAGATCGCCATATTCCTCGGCGAGCTCTTCCGGACCCAACTCGTCACGCGCCTCTTCCAACTCGCGCGCTTCCTCGACGATCTTGTCGAGCACCTCATCGGTCGAGGGCCAGTCGAACCCCACCCGCGCCGCACGGTTCTGCAGCTTGATCGCACGGGTCAGCGCGGGCAGACCCAGAGCCACCCCATCGAGCACACCGACACGCTCGGATTTACCCGCAGCCTTGCGCTCGGCCGCCTTGATCGCTTCCCAATCGGCGGTCTGCTGTTCGGCCGATTTCTCGCGGCTCTCGTCGCCGAAGACATGCGGATGACGTGCGACCATCTTCGCGTTGATCGCACGCAGCACGTCGGAGATATCGAACCGCCCGTCCTCGGACGCCATCTGCGCGTGATAGACCACCTGCAGCGCCAGATCGCCCAGCTCGCCCGGCAATTCCGACCAGGCCTGCCGCGTGATCGCATCGGCCACCTCATGCGCTTCCTCGATCGTGTAGGGCGCGATGGAGGCGAAATCCTGCTCCAGATCCCACGGGCAACCGCTCTCCGGATCACGCAGGCATTCCATGATCGCGGTCAGCCGAGTGAACTGATGGGCCGCATCGCCCGTATCGTCGAAGATGAGTGCGTCGTCGGGTTTGGCCATTGCAGCTTGCCTCCTGCCATGCGAATGCCTCTGGCCTAACCAGCCCGCAAGGGGAAGTCCACTATGCCCGTTCTCAACCGTATCGCCGATCTCGGCCCGCAGATGACCGAATGGCGGCACTGGCTGCATCGCCATCCCGAGCTGCGTTTCGACCTGCACCAGACCTCGGGTTTTGTCGCAGCAAGGCTGCGTGAAATCGGGGTGGATGAGATCCATGAAGGGATCGCGCAGACCGGGATCGTGGCGCTGATCAAAGGGCAGGGCGAGGGGGCCACAATCGGCCTGCGCGCCGATATGGACGCGCTTCCGATCACGGAAGAAACCCATGCGGAATACGCCTCCGAGACGCCAGGCAAGATGCATGCCTGTGGCCATGACGGGCATACCGCGATGCTTCTGGGGGCGGCGGCCTATCTGGCCGAGACCCGGAAATTCGCAGGCACCGTGGCGCTGATCTTCCAGCCCGCCGAGGAAGACGGCGGCGGGGCCGAGGTGATGGTCGAGGACGGCGTGATGGAGCGCTTCGGCATCTCGCGCGTCTTCGCGATCCACAACGCGCCGGGGCTTCCCTTCGGACATTTCTACACCACGCCCGGCCCCTATCTCGCCTCGGTCGACGAGGCGCGCGTGACGGTGACGGGGCGCGGCGGCCATGCGGCGACCCCGCAGGGCTGCATCGATCCGATCCCGGCGCTCTCGGCGATGGTGACCTCGCTGCAAACGGTCGTGTCGCGCAATGTCGGCGCGGGCGATGCGCTCGTCGTCTCGGTCACGCAGATCCATGCGGGTACCGCGCTCAACATCATCCCCGAAAGCGGCTTCCTCACCGCGACGATTCGCTGCTTCGAGCCGGACATCCGTGATCTGGCGGAAAAACGGCTACGCGAGATCTGCGAAGGCATCGCGGCGGCGCATGGCGTCAGCGTCGAGATCGAATACGAACGTGGTTACCCGCCCACCGTGAACGACCCCGACGAGACAGGCTTCGCCGCCGAAGTCGCAAGCGAAATCGCAGGCCCCGAGCGCGTCGTGACCGACGCTCCGCGCGAAATGGGGGCAGAGGATTTCGCCTATATGCTGGCGGCCCGGCCTGGCGCCTATCTTTTCATGGGCACGGGCGAGGGCGCGGGGCTCCACCATCCGCGCTTCGATTTCAACGACGAGGCCGCGCCCGTGGGGGCCTCCTACCTCGCCCGTCTGGCCGAGCGCGCCTTGCCCTTGGGCTGAGCCGCCTCTCTTCATCTTGGGAAAAATATCCCGGGGACGCTCCGCAGGAGCGGGGGCAGAGCCCCTTTTTCCTTGCCGATCACAGCCCTCCGGCGACAGGGGGCCTGCGCCCCGTTTCCTTTCGCTCCGTCACCGCGACGTGAGGACGCGTTCACAGGGGCCGCTTCGCCTTGCCAAGCCTGAGGGCCACGGCTAGGGTGCGCGCCGACAACCGGGGCTTGCTGCCCCCAAGGCCCATGACAAAGGACCATAGATCATGTTCGTGACCCCCGCTTTCGCGCAGGCCGCCGGTGGCGCCAGTAACCCCGCCGCCGCGTTCGGCCAGTTCCTTCCCCTGATCCTGATCTTCGTGATCATGTATTTCCTGCTGATCCGTCCGCAGCAGAAAAAAGCCAAGGAGCACAAGGCGATGCTCGAGGCGCTGCGCCGCGGTGATCAGGTCGTGACCCAGGGCGGTATTCTCGGCAAAGTCACCCATATCAAGGAAGACGGCGAGGTCGAGGTCGAGATCGCGCAGGGCGTCAAAGTCCGCGTGGTGAAATCGACCATCGTGCAGGTTGTTTCGCGCACCGAACCCGCCAAGACCTCTGAATAAGCCATAAAAGGCCCGTCCCCCATGTTGCACATCTCGCTGTGGAAGCGCGTGCTGATCCTGATCATCATTTTGATCGGGGTCGTCTTTGCCGCGCCGAACATCTTTTACAACCGGGTGGAGGGGCATAACGATGCCGTTGCCGCCGCCGCGAAGGGCGAGTCTCTGACGCCCGAGCAGCAGGCCGCGCAGGCTGGCTGGCCCGATTGGCTGCCCTCCGACATCGTCAATCTCGGCCTCGATCTGCGCGGTGGCGCGCAGCTTCTGGCCGAGGTCAATGTCGATGAAGTCTACAAGGCGCGCGTCGATGCGCTCTGGCCCGAGTTCCGCAAGGCGCTCGCCGCCGAACGCGGTACGCTCGGCTCGATCCGTCGTCTGAATGCCGATCCGGGCGTCCTGCGGATCCAGATCGGCAATGCCGACCAGATCGCGGAAGCCCAGAAGATCGCCGAGACGCTGAACAACCCGGTCTCGTCGCTGACCGGTGTGGGGCAGAAGACGCTCGCGATCACGACCCAAGGCAACCAGCTGATCGTGCAGCTCTCGGATGCCGAGAAGGCCGCGACCGACGACCGCACGATGCAGCAATCGCTGGAGATCGTGCGCCGCCGGATCGACGCTGCGGGCACCCGTGAACCCACGATCGTGCGCGAAGGCTCCGACCGCATCCTGATCCAGGTGCCGGGCGCAAGCTCCGCACAAGAGATCAAGCAGCTCATCGGCACCACGGCGAAGCTGACCTTCAACTCGGTGATCGGCACCAGCTCGAACCCGAACGAGGCGGTGGGCTCCGATCAGGAAATCCTGCCCTCGGCCGATCAGAAGGGGCTCTATTACATTCTCGACAGCCTTCCGGTCGTGACCGGCGAGGACCTGACGGATGCGCGCCCCGATACCGATCAGAACGGCTATCCGGCGGTGGCCTTCCGCTTCAATGCGAGCGCGGCCCGCACTTTCGGCGATTACACGCAAAACAATATCGGCAAGCCCTTCGCCATCGTGCTCGACAACAAGGTGATCTCGGCGCCGACGATCCAATCGCATATCGCGGGCGGCTCGGGCATCATCACCGGTCGGTTCACGGTGAAAGAGGCGACCGATCTGGCGCTGCTGCTGCGCGCCGGTGCGCTGCCCGCCTCGATGACCTTCCTCGAAGAGCGGACCATCGGCCCGGAGCTGGGCGCGGATTCGATCGCGGCCGGCAAGATGGCCGCAGCCGTGGGCGCGGTGCTCGTGGTGGTCTTCATGATCGCCTCCTACGGCACCTTCGGCGTCTTCGCCTCGCTGGCACTGGGGATCAACATCGCGCTGATCTTCGCGATCCTCTCGGTGATCGGCGGCACGCTGACGCTGCCGGGTATCGCAGGGATCGTGCTGACGATGGGTACGGCGGTCGACGCCAACGTGCTCGTGTTCGAGCGTATCCGCGAGGAGCTGCGCAATCAGCAAAAGGCGAAAGCCGCCCGCGCGATCGAGCTTGGCTACGAGCGCGCGATGTCCGCCATCGTCGACGCCAACGTGACCACCTTCCTCACGGCGGTGATCCTCTTCGTGCTGGGCGCGGGCCCGGTGCGCGGGTTCGCCGTCACCTTCCTGATCGGGATCATCACCTCGGTCTTCACCGCGATCTGGGTGACGCGGCTGTTCGTGAGCATCTGGTTCGCGCGCCGTCGTCCCCGCGAACTGGTACTGTAAGGGAGATCGAGACATGGCATTCCGTCTGAAACTGGTCCCCGAGAAGACCAACTTCGACTTCTTCAAACATCAGGTCGCGACCTTCGGCTTCTCCGTCTTCATGGTGCTGGCCTCGATCGTGCTGGTGCTCGTGATGGGGCTGAACCTCGGCATCGACTTCCGCGGCGGCACCACGATCCGCACCGAGGCCGATCAGACCGAGCCGGTCGATATCGGCGCTTACCGTTCTGCCATCGCGCCGCTCGATCTGGGCGACGTGCTGATCACGCAGGTCTATGACCCGAACTTCCGCGCCGATCAGAAGGTCGTCACGATCCGCATCCAGGCGCAGGACGGGCAGGAGGCGATCAGCCCCGACACCCAGGCCAAAGTGCTGGAATCGCTGAAGTCGGTGAACAAGGACATCAAGATCGTCGCGACCGAGTCGATCGGCCCGAAAGTTTCGGGCGAGCTGATCTGGACCGCAATCTGGTCCGTGCTGGCCGCCGTCGCCGCGATCCTTGTCTATATCTGGCTTCGGTTCGAATGGCAGTTCTCGGTGGGCGCGGTCGCCGCGCTGATCCATGACGTGACCGTCACGGTCGGCATCTTCGCGCTGTTCCAGATCAAGTTCGACCTGTCGATCATCGCGGCGCTGCTAACGATCCTCGGCTATTCGATCAACGATACCGTCGTCGTCTTCGACCGTCTTCGCGAGAACCTCGTGAAATACAAGAAGATGCCGCTGCGCGACGTGATGAACCTCTCGGTCAACGAGACGCTGTCGCGGACCGTGATGACCTCGGGCACCACGCTGCTCGCTCTGATCTCTCTGCTGGTTCTCGGCGGCGACGTGATCCGCAACTTCGTCTTCGCGATGACTTGGGGCGTGATCGTGGGTACCTATTCCTCGGTCTATGTCGCAAAGAACATCGTCCTGTTCATCGGACTCGACCGCAACAAGGAGAAGAAGGACCCCTCGGAGAAGTTCTTCGACAAAACGGATGTCGCTACTGACTGAAGCCAATTTCGGGGCCTCGCTGCCGATCGACGGCTACGGGCCGGGGTTTTTCCGCGTGGCCGGAGAGGTCACGCGCGGCTCGATCTGGGTCGCGGGCGAGGAGATGGGCAGCTGGGGCGGTCTGGACGACCGCGCTGCGCTGCGTGCGCTGGCAGACAAGCTCGACGTGTTGTTCATCGGCACGGGCGAAGAGATCGCCCATCTGCCGAAGGACCTCGTGGCCGAGCTGGAGGCCGAAGGTCTGATGTGCGAGGGCATGGCCACGCCTTCGGCGGCCCGCACCTACAACGTGCTGTTGTCCGAAGGCCGTCGGGTCGGCTGCGCGCTGATAGCTATGCCGGAAAACCCCGAGACGCCTGAATGAGCATGCTGTCGGTCGAAGGGCTCGCGGTGTCGCGCGGTGGTCTCCCGGTTCTGGAAGACCTGAGCTTTTCGCTCGACGCAGGCCATGCGCTGGTGTTGCGCGGCCCCAACGGGGTCGGCAAGACGACGCTTCTGCGCACTTTGGCCGGGCTGCAACCGGCGCTGGTCGGGACGGTCTCGATGCCGCCCGAGAGCATGGCCTATGCCGCCCATTCCGACGGGCTGAAATCGACGCTGACCGTGCGCGAGAACCTTGGCTTCTGGGCCTCGATCTATGCGACGAACGATATCGAACCGGCGCTGGAGCGGATGAACCTGCAAAGCCTCGAGACGCGGCCCGCCCATAGCCTGTCTGCCGGGCAGAAGCGCCGCCTTGGCCTTGCGCGGCTTCTCGTGACCGGCCGCCCGATCTGGGTGCTGGACGAGCCGACCGTGTCGCTCGACACCGCCTCCGTCGCGCTTTTCGCCGAGGCCGTGCGCGGCCATCTGGCGAGCGGCGGGGCCGCGCTGATCGCGACCCATATCGATCTCGGGCTAAACGAGGCCAAGGTTCTCGACCTGACGCCCTTCAAGGCCAAGACGCCGGAAGAGGGCGGGATGCAGGGCGCTTTCGACGAGGCCTTCCTATGATCGCGCGGCGCGCTATCGGCGCGGTCGGGAGCCTCCGGCGGGGATATTTGAACCAAGGCGAAGCCAGCTGCGCGCTGTTTCAGATTGGGGGAAATATCCCGGGGGATGAGCGGCGCAGCCGCGAAGGGGGCAGCGCCCCCTTGGCTGGCAAAGGAGGTCGGGCATGATCGCACTTCTCATGCGAGATCTGCGCCTCGCCGTGCGAGCGGGCGGCGGCTTCGGCCTCGGGCTGGCCTTCTTCCTGATCGTGGTGACGCTGGTCCCGTTCGGGGTCGGCCCCGAGGGGAAAATCCTCGCGCGGATCGCCCCGGGCATCCTGTGGGTCGGCGCGCTTCTGGCCTGCCTGCTCTCGCTCGACCGGATTTTCGCGCTCGATTACGAGGATGGCTCGCTCGATCTTCTGGTCACGGCGCCGGTGCCGCTCGAAGGGGTCGTCTCGATCAAGGCGCTCGCGCATTGGATCACCACGGGGCTGCCGCTGGTTATCGCGGCCCCAATCTTCGGGATCTTGCTGCATCTGCCGCAGGGCGCGCATGTCTGGATGGTCGTTTCGCTTCTTCTGGGCACGCCGGCGCTCTCGGTTCTGGGCACGTTCGGGGCCGCGCTGACGGTCGGGCTGAAGCGCGGCGGACTTTTGTTGTCGCTGCTGGTCTTGCCATTCTATGTGTCGACCCTCATCTTCGGGGCGGAGCTCGTGCGCCGTGGCGCCGAGGGGATGAACACTGAGACACCGCTTCTGATGCTGGCCGGGATCACGGCGGCGACGGTCGCGCTGGTGCCCTTCGCCTCGGCCGCCGCGATCCGCGTCAATCTGCGCTAGCGCAACCCATGCGCGCGCCGTGATAGGAAGAGCCGTGATACACAGAGCCAACCTGGCCAGAAGGTGAGCAGAACAACAAGATGTCGATTTGGGAATACGCCAACCCCGTCAAATTCATGAAGACCACGGACAAGATCCTGCCCTGGACGGTGGGAATTGCCGCGATCACGCTGATCGTCGGGCTGGTCTGGGGCTATTTCTTCGTCCCGGCTGCCGAGAACTTCGGCGGCTCGGTGAAGGTGATCTATGTCCATGTCCCCGCCGCGATGATGGCGATCAACATCTGGGTGATGATGGTCGTGACTTCGCTGATCTGGCTGATCCGTCGCCACCATGTCTCGGCGCTGGCCGCGAAGGCCGCGGCGCCCATCGGCGCGGTGATGACGCTGATCGCGCTGATCACCGGCGCGGTCTGGGGCCAGCCGATGTGGGGGACCTGGTGGGAATGGGATCCGCGCCTGACCTCGTTCCTGATCCTGTTCCTGTTCTACCTTGGCTATATTGCGCTTTGGGCGGCGGTCGAGAACCCCGATACGGCCGCCGATCTGACCGGCGTGCTCAGCCTCGTCGGCGGGGTGTTCGCCGTGCTCTCGCGCTACGCGGCGAATTTCTGGAACCAGGGTCTGCATCAGGGCGCGACGCTCTCGATGGATTCTGAGCAGCACATCGCCGATGTCTACTGGTTCCCGCTGCTTCTGTGCATGGCCGGGTTCATCTTCTTCTTCCTCTCTCTGGTGCTGATCCGCACCCGCACCGAGGTCCGCGCGCGCCGTCTGGGCGCCATCCAGCAACGTGAGCGCATGGCATGAGTGATACGACCGAGCAAGGCGGCACCGTCACCGAGGGCGGCGTCGTCCTCGTGGATCCGTCCACCAAATCCTATACCGAAACCGTCAACATCGCCTGGGCGTCGACAGTTGTGCTTCTGGTGCTGATCATCGTCGTCTCGCTGATGCGTGGCGCGAAGGTGAAACGTCAATTGGCCGAGGCCGAGGCTCGCCGGAAAGGGGGCGCCCATGGTTAAGCCGCTGATGCTGCTGCCGCCGCTGATCTTCGCGGGGCTTGCGGGCGTGTTCATCTGGGGGATGACGCGCGAGGACCCGACGCAGCTGCCGACCGCTTTCGCGGGCAAGCCCGCGCCGCCGGTGCAACTTGAACCGCTGGGTGATTTCAAGCCCTTCACCGATGCCGATCTCAAGGACGGCAAGGTCAAACTGGTAAACTTCTGGGCCTCGTGGTGCGCGCCGTGCCGGGTGGAGCATCCCAACCTCGAAGCGCTCGCCGAAGAGGGGATCCCGATCTACGGGGTCAATTACAAGGACAAGCCGGTCAAAGCGCAGGGCTTCCTGAGCGAAATGGGCAACCCGTTCGCCGAGCTCGGCGCCGATCCGAACGGCAAGATGGCGCTGAACTGGGGCGTCTACGGCGTGCCCGAGACCTTCGTGATCGATGGCACCGGCAAAGTGCTCTATCGCTTCGCCGGTCCGCTGACCGAGCGTGTGATCGCCTCGGATCTGCGCCCGCTCCTGAACGGCGAGACGACCGCGAAGTAAAGGGCAGGGCGCAAGCGCGTCACTGGCCCCGATCCCGATCGCACCAAAAGCAAAGGCCCCCGAACCGGGGGCCTTTCTTGTCTGAAACTCAGAACGGGATTTCGTCGTCGAAATCCGAGCGGCCACCGCCGCCGCCGCCACCGGAGCCGCCCGAGGACGGTCCGCCATAGCCGCCGCCATCATCGTAGCCGCCGCCACCCGAGGACGGGCCGCCGTAGCCACCGCCACCGCCGCCTTGACCGCCGCCCGAGCCGCCAGGCCCGTCGAGCATGGTCAGTTCCGAGCGATAGGGGCGCAGCACGACCTCGGTCGAGTAGCGGTCCTGACCGTTCTGGTCCTGCCATTTGCGGGTTTCGAGCTGGCCCTCGATATAGACCTTCGAACCTTTGCGCAGATATTGCTCTGCCACTTTCGCCAGCGGCTCCGAGAAGATCGCGACCGAATGCCATTCGGTCCGCTCCTTGCGCTCGCCGGTATTGCGGTCGCGCCACGTCTCGGAGGTGGCGATGCGCAGGTTGCACACCTTACCGCCGTTCGAGAAGGTCCGCACCTCCGGGTCTCGGCCCAGATTGCCGATCAGAATGACCTTGTTGACGCTGCCTGCCATATTGCCTCCGCCTCGCGATTCTAGAATTGGTCCCAAAGGGTATAGAGCAGAGCCCCGCGAGAGCCTAGGGGCGAAGCTTCGCTCAACCGTGACGGAAAGCGGCGAAATCCCGCGTGCATCTTTGGTTTGAGAGCGATTTCGGCCCCGGATTTCCAACCTTGTGCCGATAGATGGCGCCGTGGGTTTGCCACAGGTCTGGACGAGCCGGACGGCACACGGGGACGAACCCCACCCGATCCGGTCGAGCAACCCTACATCCCATGAGGAGATACCCCATGAAATACCTGATGCTGATCGCCGCGAGCGCCACGATTGCCGCTGCCTCCACTCTCCCCGCTCTCGCAGAAGGTGGCGAAGGCGCCGTGGCCCCGGCGAAAGAGCAGAAGCTTTCCGCCGAGCTGAAAAATCAGGGCTACGACGTGCGCCGGATGGAAATGGAAGACGGCTATATCGAAGTCTACGCGATGAAGGACGGCAAGCGCGCCCAACTCTACTTCGATTCCAACCTCAAGCAGGTGAAGCGCTCGGGCGACAACTAATCGTCAGCGCCTTTTCGACGGGCCGGTATGATCCGGCCCGTCTTCCTCACGCCAGTCTTTCCAGAAGCAGCAGGAGGGCCCGATCATGGCCATCGAAGACGCGAGCTTTACCGATCTTCCGTCGCAGGAGACGTCTCACGCAGAACCGCCGCCCGTCGGTGCGCATAGCGTATGGGACCCGTTCGTTCGGGTGTTCCACTGGTCCATTGCGGGCCTCTTCACCGCCAATGCGTTCTTCACCTCGCCGAAGCACGATCTGCACCACTGGATCGGCTACACGGTCGCGGGGCTCGTGACCGCGCGCATCCTCTGGGGGCTGTTCGGCACGCGCCATGCACGGTTCAAGGATTTCCCGCCATCGCCCACCGGCGCGCTGACGCAGCTGCGCGATATGGCGACGGGAAGGCGGCACGCGCATCTGGGCCATTCGCCGCTCGGCGCGCTGATGATTTACAACCTTTTGATCACGCTTCTCGTCATAGCGGGATCGGGGTGGTTGATGACCACTGACGCCTATTGGGGCGTTAAATGGCCTCAGGAAGTGCATGAACTCGCCGTCAACTGGGCCGAAGTCTCGATCGCCGTCCATATCGCTGCCGTCGTCTTCGAAAGCCGCCGGTTGCGCGTGAACCTTGCGCGCGCGATGATCACCGGTAAGAAGGTGTTCCGCGGCAACAGAGGGTAAGCGCCGATGGCGGTTTCGCGAGAGCGAGTCTCAATCTGGACGAAAGAGGGCGCATTGGTCGCCCTCATCATATTCCAAGCCGCCTGCACATCGCTCTTCGTGGCCGACGTGTTCGACGACTTCCGCGAGGCCGGGCGTCTCTCCCTGCATCTCAACATGGAGCTTTTCGCCAATCTCGGCCTGATCGCGGGGATCGTCGTCGAGGCGGCCGTGCTTTGGGCGCTGTTGCGACGTCAGGCGCATGCCGACCGCACGATCGGGGCTGCACAAGGCGCAATGGCCGAGATGATGAGCGCGCAGTTCGACCAATGGGGACTGACCCCCGCGGAGGCCGATGTCGCAGCCTTCACCATCAAGGGCTTCTCGGTCTCGGAGACCGCCTCTTTCCGCGGCTCCAGCGAGGCCACGGTGAAATCCCACCTCAATTCCGTCTATCGCAAGGCGGGCGTATCGGGTCGCTCTCAGCTCGTTTCGATCTTCGTGGAGGAACTGTTTCACGGCCCCATCAAGGCCGATGCGAAAAAGCAACAGGCGCACGCAATCTGACGCAACGGCAGCTTATCGGCGGGAGGTTGCCGAGGCGATTGGCGTTTTGCTTTAACTTTTCGCTGATTTCTCTATAGTTTGCCCCAGAATACGTGGACAGTGAGTGGTGGGGGCCGATGCGTAGAACGATCGGAATTCTCGGGCTGGCGGCGATTGCCGCGGCAGCGGTGATGGCGGGCCCAATGAGCGCCCAGGCAGAGGGGCTGCGGCTTCAGGGGAGTTCTTCGAAATCCCGCGCGATGCTGTTCCGAAACCAGACCAACATTCTCGATACCCGCGCCGCACAGCAATATGAACATTCCTCGCGGCTGACGCCCAAGGGCAAGCTGACTCAGACCGCCAGTGTAGAGAACGTGCCGCGCTACAACGGCAAGTATCGCGGCCAATATATGAGCACCGCGAAATCGGTGGCCTCGCGCCATGGCATCCCGACCGATCTGTTCCTGCGTCTCGTGCAGCAGGAGAGCGGTTGGAACCCGCAGGCGCGTTCGCACAAGGGCGCGATGGGGCTGGCGCAGCTGATGCCCGCCACCGCACGCAAACTCGGCGTGAACCCGCGCGATCCGGCGCAGAACCTCGAAGGCGGCGCGCGCTACCTGAAGATGATGTATAATCGGTTCGGAAGCTGGCGGCTGGCGCTCGCGGCTTACAATGCGGGACCGGAGGCCGTCGCGAAACATAACGGCATTCCGCCCTATCGCGAGACCCGGAATTATGTGCGGATCATCCTCGGCGGCTGATCCTTCTCAACTCACAAATAGAGAAAAGCCCCGCAAGATCAGCGATCTGCGGGGCTTTCTTTATGTCTCGTCTGAAGAGAGCCGCCGAAGCGGCTGATCTTACGGAATAATACGGGTGTATTTCGTGCCCGCGAGCGTCGCGCCCGCCATCAGACCGGCCTGGCCGAAGACCAGCGCGATGATCGGCGCGGTCGAGGTCAGGGTGGAGGCCGAAATCGCGCCGCCCTGATCCGGCACCGCATAGCGCGCATCTGCGCCGAGCTGCCAGCCATCGCCGCGGCGGAAGCCGGCAAGCGCCTCGGGCGTCATGAAGAACAGGGCATGGGCGTATTGCTGTGCGCCGATCTGCAGGCCGAAGCTCGCCGCCGCTGCCGAGTAGTAATCCACGGTCACGTTGTTGATCCGCAGCGCGCCGCGCCCGAATGCGCCACCGATGCCGAAACCCGCTTCGGTCATCAGAGGCATCCAGAGCACGCCGACCGACTTGTTCTCGAGATCGCGGGTGCCGGGATATTTTGTCAGAAGGTAGTTCCGGGTCGCATCGACCCGCGCGTCCAGCTTGGCGCTGCCCGCACTGCCCACACCGTTGCCGCAGGCTGCAAGGCCGAGCCCCGCACCGCCCATCGCCAGAAGGGTCCGTCTGGAAAGTTTCGTCATGTCTTTCGCTCCGCTCGATATGCCCGATCTCGCGCCGGGCTGATTGGTCTTATTACGACCGCTTGGCACAATTAATAGACGAGGGAACCCGTTTTGTCACTTATTCTTGAGCCCATTCACGCTGAAGTGGCAAGACCCTGCTTAGCCGTTACCGAGCAGTTTCGCAGCCTCCGGTGCGAAGTAGGTAAGCACACCATCGCAGCCCGCGCGGCGGAAGCTCATCAGGCTTTCGAGCATGACCTTTTCATGGTCGAGCCAGCCGTTCTGCACCGCCGCCATGATCATCGCGTATTCACCCGACACCTGATAGGCATAGGTCGGCACGCCGAACTGCTCTTTCACGCGGTGGCAGATGTCGAGGTAGGGCATCCCCGGCTTCACCATCACCATATCCGCGCCCTCGGAGAGATCGCGCGCAACCAGCCGGATCGCCTCGTCGGAATTGCCGGGGTTCATCTGATAGGTCTTCTTGTCGCCCTTGAGCGCACCGGTGGCGCCCACTGCATCGCGGAACGGCCCGTAGAAGCCGGAAGCATATTTCGCGGCGTAGCTGAGGATCGTCACATCGGCATGGCCTGCGGCCTCGAGCGCTGAGCGGAGCGCCGTGATCCGCCCGTCCATCATGTCCGAGGGCCCGAGGATATCCGCCCCGGCCTCGGCCTGCGCAATCCCCATTTTCACAAGGCATTCAACGGTTTCGTCGTTGAGGATGATCCCGTCGCGCACCAGCCCGTCATGGCCGTTCGCATTGTAGGGATCGAGCGCGATATCGGTCATAATCGCGATCTCGGGCACCTCCGCCTTGATCGCGCGGATCACTCGGTTGGTGATGTTCTCGGGGTTCCAGGCCTCTTCGCAGGCCTCGGTCTTCACCGCCGGATCGGTATAGGGAAAAAGGCAGATCGCCGGGATACCAAGCTTTGCGGCCTCTTCAGCGGCGCGCACCGCACCCTCCAGCGTGCGGCGGACAACGCCCGGCATCGACGGCACCTCGACATCCGCGCCCGGCACGTCGGTGATGAAGATCGGCCAGATCATGTCCTTCACACTCAACCGGTGTTCCTGCGCGAGATCACGCAGCGCGGCAGTACGGCGCATCCGGCGCAGGCGGGTGTGGGGGAAGGGCGGAAGGATCGGGTTCATCGGCAGGCTCCTCTGGCTCGGCCAAATGGGTGCCATGGATCGGTGCCACAGGCAAGCGCGGCCGATCCGCGCGGGGTTCCGCTCGGGCCGAGGCTGGTCTATGCATCGACTTGAGGGGCCGCGACACGACGACCCGGAAGAACGAGGGCGAGGGGCTTGGAAGTTTTCGACACGATCGCGCGGCTGATCGACCTGCGCAGCTTTTCCAACTTGTGGTACTGGATCGCGCTCGCCGCAGTCTGGTCCTCCGCCTCGCATTGGGTGCTGGGCGTGCCGTGGGACATGGTGATCCGCGCGCGCCGCAAGGGCGGCGAGGCGGCCGAGGATCTCGCCGCGATGACGGCACTGAACGCGCGCAGGCTGAACCGGATCCGGCGCGATGCGGGGTTTTCGATGTCGATCTCCATTCCGTTCATGCTGAGCTTCCTGCTGATCACCGGTTTCATCTATGGCTCGGAGACGGCGCAGGCATTCGCGCTGCTGCTGGTTCCGATGATGGGGGTGTTCGGGTTGAGCCTGCGTCTGGCGCATAAACTCGACGCGGACCCAGCGCTGGCGCATGATCCGACGCTTGCGATCAAGGCGCTCTCGCGTCACCGGGTGAACGTGCAGGCGATCGGCGTCGTGGCGATCATCGTGAGCGCGCTTTGGGGAATGTATCAGAACCTTCTCGCTTCGATGCTGGTTTGACGCGCGAAGCAACTTGACACCGGCGGCAGGGCCGATACCTCGCTTGGCTATGGAGCATTTTCTTCTCTCGGGCGCCCCGGAAGGGTTCGACGCCGCCTTGCTGGCCAAAGAGCTCGCGAAGGGCAAATCGGTCATCCATGTCGCGCGCGACGATCGCCGTCTGGCGGCCATGCGCGGGGCACTCGCGTTCTTCGCGCCCGAGGCGACGGTGCTGGACTTCCCGGCCTGGGATTGTCTGCCCTATGACCGGGTCTCGCCCAATGCCGATATCTCGGCCACGCGGATGGCGACGCTGGCTGCGCTCGCCTCGGGGATGCCCGGGCCGTTCGTTCTGCTGACGACGCTCTCGGCTGCCATGCAGCGCGTGCCCGCGCGCGAGGTGCTGGCCGGTGCGAGCTTCACCGCGCAGGTCGGCAAGCGGATCAACGAGCAGGCGTTGCGCGAATTCCTCGTGCGGATGGGCTTCTCGCAGGCCTCGACCGTCTCCGAGCCCGGTGATTACGCGATCCGCGGCGGCATCATCGACATCTTCCCGCCCGGCGAGGGCGGCCCGGTGCGGCTCGACCTGTTCGGCGATGTGCTCGACGACGCGCGCGGCTTCGACCCGGTGACCCAGCGCACGACCGAGAAGTTGAAAGGCGTGGAGCTGGCGCCGGTCTCCGAGGTCATCCTCGACGAGGCGGCGATCACGCGCTTCCGGCAGAATTACCGGATCGAATTCGGCTCGGGCGGCGCGGAAGACCCGCTGTACGAGGCCGTCTCGGCAGGGCGCAAACAGGCGGGGATGGAGCATTGGCTGGGCTTCTTTCATGAAAAGCTCGAGACGGTATTCGACTATCTGCCCGACGCGTCGGTGATGCTCGACGATCAGATCGCCGCGCAGCAGGAAAGCCGGTGGGACGGGATTGCGGATCAGTATGACACGCGGCGCGAGGCGATGACCCGGCGCGACCGGCTGGATTCGGTCTACAAACCCGCTCCGCCGCAGCTTTTGTATTTGAACCCAGAGGGTTGGGAGGCGGTGTTGAAACCGCTTCGCGTGCTGCGCCTGCAGGTGATCCCGGCACCGCCCGGACCCGGCATCCTGAATGCGGGCGGGCGCGTGGGGCGAAATTTCGCGCCCGAGCGCAAGGTCGAAAACGTCAGCCTGTTCAGCGCCTTGAAGGATCATGTTCAAGCGCGTCTGGCCGATGGGCCCGTAGTGATCGCTTCTTGGTCCGAGGGGGCACGTGAGCGTCTGCGCGGGTTGATGGAAGACGAAGGGCTGATCGGCGCCAAGCTGATCGGCTCTGCGCGCGAGATCGGGCCGGGAGTGAACCTCACCGTCTGGCCGCTCGACGAGGGGTTCGAAGCCCCGCGCGACGGCGGCGAGATGACCGTGATTTCCGAGCAGGACGTGCTGGGCGAACGGCTCGTCTCGAAGCCGCGACGCAAGCGCAAGGCCGAGAATTTCCTGACCGAACACACGACGCTGTCGCCCGGCGATCTGGTCGTGCATGTCGATCACGGGGTGGGGCGCTACAAGGGTCTGGAGACGGTCACGGCGCTTGGCGCGCCGCATGAATGCGTGCTCTTGGAATATGCGGGCGGGGATCGCCTCTATCTGCCGGTCGAGAATATCGAACTGCTCAGCCGTTATGGCCATGAGGAAGGCTTGCTCGACAAGCTCGGCGGGGGCGCGTGGCAGGCCAAGAAGGCCAAGCTGAAGGAACGCATCCGCCAGATCGCCGACAAGCTGATGCGGATCGCGGCCGAGCGTCACCTGCGCAACGCGCCCATTCTGGAAGCGCCGCATCACGAGTGGGAAAGCTTCGCCGCGCGCTTCCCCTATACCGAGACCGACGATCAGATGAGCGCGATCGAGGATGTCGTGGACGATCTGAAATCGGGCACGCCGATGGACCGTCTCGTCGTGGGCGATGTGGGTTTCGGCAAGACCGAGGTCGCGATGCGCGCGGCCTTCGTCGCCGCGCAATCGGGCATGCAGGTCGCGGTGATCGCGCCGACGACGCTGCTCGCGCGCCAGCACTACAAGACCTTCGCCGAACGCTTCCGGGGCACCGCGCTGAACGTGAAACCGCTCAGCCGCTTCGTCTCCGCCAAGGAGGCTACAAAGACCCGCGAGGGGCTGCGCGATGGCACGGTCGATATCGTGATCGGCACCCATGCGGTGCTGGCCAAGTCGGTGAAATTCGCCAACCTCGGCCTGCTGGTCATCGACGAAGAGCAGCATTTCGGCGTGCAGCATAAAGAGCGCCTGAAAGAGATGCGCTCGGAAATTCACGTGCTCACGCTGACCGCGACGCCGATCCCGCGCACGCTGCAGCTCTCGCTGACCGGGGTGCGCGACTTGTCGATCATCGGCACGCCGCCCGTCGACCGGCTCGCGATCCGCACCTATGTCAGCGAATTCGACACCGTCACCGTGCGCGAAGCGCTCCTGCGGGAGCATTACCGGGGCGGGCAGAGCTTCTATGTCGTGCCGCGGATTTCCGATCTTCCCGAAATCGAGGAATTTCTGCAAACCCACGTGCCGGAGGTGAAATATCTCGTGGCGCATGGCCAGATGGCGGCGGGCGAACTCGATGACCGGATGAACGCCTTCTACGATGGAAAATACGACGTGTTGCTCGCGACGACGATCGTCGAAAGCGGCCTCGATATTCCGACCGCGAACACGATGGTGATCCACCGTGCCGATATGTTCGGCCTCAGCCAGCTTTACCAAATCCGCGGCCGGGTGGGCCGCGCGAAGACGCGTGCCTATTGCTACCTCACGACGAAGCCGCGGATGCCGCTGACGCCGCAGGCGCAGAAACGGCTGCGTCTGCTGGGGTCGCTCGATAGTCTCGGGGCGGGGTTCAACCTTGCGAGCCAGGACCTCGATCTGCGCGGCGCTGGCAACCTTCTGGGCGAGGAACAGTCGGGCCATATCCGCGAGGTGGGTTACGAGCTGTATCAGTCGATGCTGGAAGAGACGATCTCGAAGCTGAAATCGGGCGAGCTGACCGAGGCCGGGGATGGCGACTGGTCGCCGCAGATCAATCTCGGCGTGCCGGTGATGATCCCGGAGGCCTACATTCCCGACCTCGACGTGCGCCTCGGACTCTATCGTCGTCTGTCGAGCCTGACCACCAAGGTCGAGCTGGAAGGCTTTGCCGCCGAGCTGATCGATCGCTTCGGCGAGCTTCCGAAAGAGGTCAACACGCTGCTGCTGGTCGTCCGGATCAAGGCGATGTGCAAACGCGCGATGATCGCCAAGCTCGATGCCGGTCCGAAAGGCGCGACGGTCCAGTTCCACAACGACAAATTCCCGAACCCGCAGGGCCTCGTGGAATTCCTGACTGCGCAGCGCGATCTGGCCAAGGTGAAGGACAACAAGCTGGTCATTCGCCGCGACTGGAAGAACGACAAGGACAAGATCAAGGGCGCCTTCGCGATTGCCCGCGATCTGGCCGAGAAGGTTATCGAGGCGAAGAAGGCGAAAGCCTGAGCGGCTCCGCGCGGAACATCACCTGTCCGCGCGGCAGCATCCGGTCGTCGCGGGTGAGGCGCCAGCTTGAGGCGTCCGCCATCGCGTAGAGCGCGGTTTCCGAGAGGTGATAGGGCGCGCGCGCGGCATGGGTGACGACGCCGTCTTTCTGGCGGTGGCTGGTCGCTTCGTCGGATGCGAGGAACACCGTCAGCAGCACGCATTCCAGCTGAGGAAAGCGCCGCAACCCATTGAGACAGCGTGCAATTGCGTCGCTCTCAAGATGCGGGAAGACGCCGAAGGCGATGGCATGGGTGATCGTGTCGGTGACACCATCAAAACCGAAATCCGCATCCTCGACCAGCTGCACAGGGTCGAGCCGCTCGCGGGCATCCAGCTCCGCCGCATAGCCCGCGAGCATCAGCGCGCGCGAGGCATCGGTACCCCAGTAGTGGCCCGGCTCCAGATAGGGCACCGCCTTGCAGCCAAGCCGCAACGCGCCCGCGCCGATATCGAGAAGCACGTGATCGGGCTGCAATCCGTGATCCATGAGCGCCGCCATCTGCGCGCGGCCGGTCTCGTCCCAGCGCCCGCCCACGATGTCGCGGTGGCGACCCTTGGCGAGCGCCTCATCGTAGAACCCGGGGCGGGCATAGGGCGAGGACATCGGGAGCGACTCGGGACCGGGGAAAGATGCGCGGGTATGCGCCCTTTGCCCCCGTGCGTAAAGCCCCGTCAGTCGGTCTCCTGCGTCTTGCGGATCAGCCACCAGGCGAGGCTCGAACAGATCAGCGTCGCGACCACCATCGGCAGTGCCGTGCCGTTGAAGGACAGACCCACGGGGGCTGCGATCACCACCGCGCCGACCGTCGAGATCGCGGCCACGATCGAGGCCGCCATGCCCGCGATATGGCCCATATGCTCCAGCGCCAGCGCGTTCAGGTTCCCGAAGGTCAGGCCCGCCATCGCGAAGACCGAGACCGAATAGACGAAGATGAACGGGAAGCCCCTTGCACCCTCGGTCAGCCCCGAAAGCACCAGAACCAGCATCACCGCCGAAACGACGATCTGGATCATATAGGTCCCTTTGACGATCTTGCGCATCCCCAGCCGCATCACGTAGCGCGCGTTGAAGATCGTGGCCGAGCCCGCCATCAGCGCGCCGATCGCGAACCACATCGGGAACGTGTCGGTCACGCCATGGGCCGCGTAAAGCTGCTGCGCGGTCGACAGCAGGCCGAACATCTGCCCGAAGCCCAGCGTCATCGTCACGATATAGAGGCGCACATCGGCATGGGTGATCACCTCCATCGCGGCTGCGCGTAGTTTTGAGACGCTCAGCGGCCGGCGATCTTCGGGGGCGAGCGTTTCGGGTTGCCGGATCATCAGCCAGCTCACGCCGACGCAACCAAAGACCATGAAAGCCCAGAACACGCCGCGCCAACCCGCAAACGCAATCACGAGCTGGCCGATCGACGGCGCCACGGCGGGTACGAGGATGAAGATCATCATGATGAAGGAGGTGATCTTCGCCATCTCGCGCCCGGCAAACAGATCGCGCACCAGCGCCATCACGGTGATCCGAGGTCCCGAAGCGCCGATCCCTTGCAGCACCCGCGCGGCCAGCAGCGCCTCTAGGCTTTGGGCGTGGGCGGCGACGAACGCCCCGACCATGTAGATCGCGATCCCGCCCGCGATGGTCTTGCGCCGCCCCAGCGCATCCGAGATCGGCCCGGCGAACAGCGTGCCCACGCCCATGCCCAGCACGAAGGAGGTCAGCACCAACTGCGCGCGGTTCACCGCATCGGGGCTCAGCTCGGCCGCGATATCCGGCAGCGCCGGCAGCATCCCGTCGATCGAAAAGGCGATCGTCGCGATCAGCGAGGCGAGCATGACCGTCAGTTCGGGCAGCGAAAGAGGCGTACGCGCCCGGGGCGCGTCAGAGATCTGGGACATTCTGGGGGGCTTTCCGAAAGTCGGATTTATTCGAAGCGCGAGCATAGGGAGCTGCGCCGATTTGGCCAGAGGGCCGGGCGCGCAGCCCCCTGTGCGCTCACGCGATAGTGACGGCGGTTGCGACGCCGGACAAAGCGGTCAGTGCTGGGTCGCGTCGGACGGTGCGCCGGACAGCTCGTCGATCACCTGCAGCCACAGCTCGGTCGGTTGCGCGCCGCTCACCAGATGGGCGTTCGCGACGACGACCGAGGGCACCGCGTTGATCCCACGCTCGCGCGCATGCGCTTCCTTGGCGACGATCGTGTCGATATCCGCATCCGAGGCCAGAAGGCGTTCCACCAATCGCGGGTCCATCTTCGCGGCTTCCGCAACTTCGCACAGCACGGTCGCGTCGCCGATATTGCGCCCATCGCGCCAATGCGCGGCCAGCAGCCCCTCCATCACGTCCTCCTGACGCTCTTCCAGCCCCGCCCAGTGGAGCAGGCGATGCGCGTTGCGGGTATTGGGCTGATGCGTGACGCGCTCGGGGTGGAAATCGTAGCCCTCGGCCTCCGCGATCTCGAGGAGCTGCACATGCATTTTCGCGGCCCCGTCCTGACCGAATTTCGCCTGAAGGTAATCGGCGCGCGCCATCCCCTCGGGCGGCATCGTCGGGTTCAGCTCGAACGGTTGCCAGGCACGCTGGAACGGGTGGTTCGGGCGTTGCGCCAAGGCCCGGTCGAGGCGCGCCTTGCCGATGAAGCACCACGGGCAAACGGGATCGGCGAAAATATCGAGCGTGATCATGAGGTGACCTCCTGTTGCAGCATGGTGCGGATTTCGGAGCGCAGCACCTTGCCGTTACGGTTGCGGGGCAGGGCGGCGATATGGGCGTAGAGGCGGGGCTGCTTGTAACGTGCAAGCCGCGCCTCGGCATGAGCGCGCAAACTGTCTTCTTCTGCATCGCCGGTATAGGCGAGCGCGATGACGCTGGCATCGGCCTTCACCGCGATCTCGACCGCGGCCACATCGCCCGCGCCGGGGCAGTCATGCATGACCTCCTCGACCTCGATCGGCGAGACCCGGAAGCCGCCCGCATTCATCATATCATAGCCGCGCCCGAGATAGGTGATCGCACCGTCTTCGCCCATCGAGACCGTGTCGCCGGTCACGAACCACGGGCCGATCCGGCGCGCGGCCGTCTCTTCGGGGGCGTTCCAATAGCCCAGATAGAGGCCGGGATCGCTCTCTTGGATCGCAAGCTGCCCCGGTTCGCCACGCGGCACCGGTTGCCCATCCTCGCCCAGCACGGCGACATGGCGGCCCGCCTGCGGATAGCCGCAGGTGCCAGGCGGCGCGGGATGATCGGGACTGCCCGAGATGAAGGTCGAACATTCCGACATGCCGAGCGCCTCATAGACCTTGGTGCCCGTCGCCGCGTTCCAGGCCGCGCGCGTGGGGTCTGGTAGCGCCTCGCCCGCGCTCAGACCATGGCGCAGCTTCGGCAGTGACAGCGTCTCGTGATGTTTCAGGATTTGCCGATAGACCCCGGGGGCAGCAGCGAAGATCGTCGCGTCGAAGCGCTTGAGCAGCAGGGGCAGGCTGCGTGGCTCCACCCCGTCCGCCGGGATCAGCGCGGTCGCGCCGAGCGTCCACGGATCCATCAGCCCGGTCCCGAGCGTGTAGGTCCAGTTGAACGCGCCCGCATGCATCAGACGGTCGTCCGATCCCATGCCATACCAGCCGCGATACATCATCTGCCGGGCCCAGATCGCGCGATGCGCATGCATCACCGCCCGCGCCGAACCGCCCGTGCCGGAGGTGAAGATCATATAGGCGAGGCGGTTCGGATCGCCCATTGCGAACTCGCAGGGCGCGGCGTCCTCGGCCTTGCGCAGAATTTCGGCAGGGATCACGCGCGCTGGATGATCGGGCAGGGCGATCCCGTCGCCCGCCACGACAGCCGCCGGATCGAGATCGGCGGCGAGCTTGGTGATCTCGGCCTCGGTCAGCTGCGCCGAGGTCGGCACCGGCACCAGACCGGCGGCGATGGCGCCAAGGAACGCGATGGGAAATTCCGGCCCGTTGCCCAGCCGCAGCATCACGCGGTCGCCGGGCGTGAGCCCTGTCTCCAACAGAAGAGACCCAGCACCGCGCACCGCCGCGATCAGCCGCCCATAGGACCAGCGCTGCGCGCCGGAAGGCTTCACGATCTGCATCGCCAGCTTGTCGGGCGTCGCGGACCCCGCCGCCAAAACATGTGCGGCCATGTTGAAGGCGCTTGGCGGGTCGGGGATCGGGTCTGTGCGGTAAACGGAATCCATGCAGCCTAGCTAGGACGCAGCACGCGCCCGAGCAAGCCCGAACGCGCCGACATCACTTTCGCTTCGCCTTGGCGAAAATATCCCGGGGAGCGGCGGAGCCGCGGGGCAGAGCCCCGTTCAACCTAGGTCATGCGCGCGACGCTCACTCTTCGTCGTCGTCGCCGAAGCGGGCGTCGTCGTCATACTCGTCTTCGCCCTCGCCGACATATTTCGCCGACAGCGCAATCGAATGACCGTCATGGGTCGGGTCCATGACCACGTCGGAGGGCAATTCGCCCCGCATCCAGTCGCGGATTTCGTCGCGCGCGTCGGCCGGCTCCTGTTCGGTCAGCTCGGCGATATAGCGGATGAAGGCCTTCTGATCGCCGTCGATCTCGTCAAGTTCGGCCTCGTCGGCTTCGGGCCACTTGTCCACGATCGCCTCGTAAAATGCCGCCCAGTTTTCCTCGATATGGTGCCATTTCATCGCTTTTGATCCTTTTCTTCGCGGCTCGTCTCACGGGCGGCCCTATTTCTGAGAAAGGGACGCCCGGGGGGCTTTGCAAGGCACAAGGCAAAGATACCTCGCGCGGTTCCATATCGTGATCAGATCCGCGAGGTTACCTGAACCAGCCCTGCACCGAGCGCGCACCGCCAGAGATGTCGTCGCCCACACCGGCCACCGTGTTGCAGCCTGCCAATGCCGCAGCGACTGCTGCCAGAAGGATGAGTTTTTTCATTGTCCTGCCTCTTGATACCACCAGACATCGGGTTGGAAACCCGGCCATGCCCCGTATAGCGGGGTCTTCTCAGGGTAGTGAAGCTGCTTGATATGGGCGATGCGGTCAACCGGGGCATACCAGATCGGGATGACATAGCGACCTGCAGTCAACACCCGGTCGAGCGCATGGGTCGCGGCGACGAAATCCTCGTGGCTTTTGGCGTCGAGCATGGCCTTGACCATCGCCTCGGCGGCGGGGGAGTTCATGCCCATCCAGTTGCGCGAGCCGGGCTCTTTCACGCCTTTCGAGCCCCAATAAAGGTTCTGCTCGTTACCGGGCGACAGCGACAGCGCGCGCCAGTACCACGCCATGTCGAAATCATAGGCATTGGTGCGCTGCGTATATTGCGCGTCATCGATCACGGTCACTTTCGGGAAGATCCCCAGCTTCTTGAGCGCCTCGGTATAAATATCGACGATGCTCTGGGTCTCGGCCGCGCCTTGCTGCAGCACAATCTCGAAGGTGAAGGGCTTGCCGTCCTTCTTGAGCACGCCGTCGCTATCGACCTGCCAGCCCGCGTCTTCCAGCAGCTTCGCCGCGGCGCGCATGTTCTTGCGGTTGCGCACGCCGCCGTCGGAGGTGGGCAGCGTATAGCCGTCGATCGTACCGGGCGGCAGTTGATCAGCGAAAGGCTCCAGCAGGGCTTTCACTTTCCCTTCGGCGGGGCCGTGCTCCATCCCCAGCTCAGAATTCGAGAAATAGGAGGAAATCCGCGGCTCGGCGCCACCGTTGATCGTCTTGTTGATGAATTCGAAGTTGAACGCATCGATCATCGCCTGACGCACCCGCCAGTCGGCGAAGACCGGGTTGCGGGTGTTCATGACCAGCCCCTTGATACCCGAGGGACGCCCGTTCGGGATCTCGGATTTCACCACGTCGCCCGATTGCACGGCGGGGAAGTCGTAATTGCGGCCCCAGTCGGCGGCGTTCCATTCGGTATAGCTGTCGGTCTCGCCGCCCTTGAAGGCCTCGAACACAACCCCGCCATCGCCGAAATAGTCGTAGCGGATCGTGTCGAAATTGTTCCGCCCCTTGTTGAAGCCCAGATCCTTGCCCCAGTAATCTGGGTTGCGTTTCAGCTCGATGAATTTGCCGGGATCGACGCGGCCCACGACATAAGGCCCGGACCCGATCGGAGCCATGTTGGTGGTGGAGGCGAAGTTATGTCCCTCCCATTGCGCTTTCTCCAGAACCGGGCGCATCCCCATGATCAGCGCCATTTCGCGGTCCTTCACCTCGGGTTTGAAGGTGATGCGGACCTTGCGCTCGCCGGTCTTCTCGATCTTCTCGACCTTCGACCAGGCGTTCTGGTAGCGCGGATGACCTTCTGTCCCGAGCGTCTCGTAGGACCAGATCACATCCGCGACCGTCACCGGATTGCCGTCGGAGAACTTGGCCTCCGGGCGCAGGGTGAATTCCACCCAGGTGCGGTCGGGATCGGTCTCGACCGATTCGGCCAGAAGCCCGTAAAGCGTGAAAGGCTCGTCCATCGAGCGGCCCATCAGCGATTCGGCGACATAGCGGCTGATTCCCTCCGCCGGGCGCCCGTTCAGAATCCACGGGTTAAGCGAATCGAACATGCCGGCCACGCCAAATCTGATCTCGCCGCCCTTGGGCGCGTCGGGATTGGCATAGGGCAGGTGGGTAAAGCCGGCCGGAAGTGCAGGCTCTCCATACATTGCAATCGCAGGTTGTGGCTCCGCGGCGGCGATCCCTGTAAATACAGGGGCGAGCCCGAAAAGCGCCCCGCCGAGTAAATGGAAAAACACCGATCTCGTCATGTTAACAATCCCTGCCTTGCCTGCATTTATTGGCGCCAAGCTAGCGAGAGGTTTGAAACTGCGCAAACTTTTCCCTTGGAGAGCGGCGCAGGATTGCTTATAAGGGATGCACTGCTCGATAGGTTTCTTGCCTGTATGAAACCTGCCTCATGACTTGACGCCCGCCCTAGCGCGGGCGTCTTTTTTTACGTCATCCCCCAAGAAAACAAGGTCCTCACCGCGATATCACGCGGTATTGCGCTTGCAGCATGGCGTTCGCAGGCGCGGCACGGCATGATCCCGGCGAATCCGTAACTTATCGCCACCGAAGGAGAGAACATGTCGCTTCAGGGAAAAACCGCCGTCATTACCGGGTCGAATTCCGGGATCGGTCTCGGGGTCGCGCGCGAACTGGCGCGGGCCGGCGCCGATGTCGTCATCAACTCCTTCACCGATCGCGATGAGGACCATCAGCTCGCCGCCGATATCGCGAAGGAATTCGGCGTCACCGCACGCTACATCAAGGCCGATCTGTCGAAAGGCGCCGAGGCGCGCGCGCTGATCGAGCAGGCGGGCAAATGCGATATCCTCGTGAACAACGCGGGCATCCAGCATGTCTCGCCGATCGAGGACTTCCCGGTCGAGAAATGGGATGCGATCATCGCGATCATGCTGACCTCGGCTTTCCACACCACCGCCGTCGCGCTTCCGATGATGCGCAAGGCGGGCTGGGGCCGGGTGGTCAACATCGCCTCCGCGCATGGTCTGACCGCATCGCCCTATAAATCGGCCTATGTCTCGGCCAAGCACGGCGTCGTGGGCCTGACCAAGGTCACAGCACTCGAGACAGCGAAGGAAGACATCACCGTCAACGCGATCTGCCCGGGTTATGTGAAGACCCCGCTGGTCGAGGCGCAAATCCCCGACACGGCGAAGGAATACAACATGACCGAGGAAGAAGTGATCGAGAAGGTCATCCTCGCGCGTCAGCCCTCGAAGGAATTCGCGACGGTCGAGCAGATCGGCGGCACCGCCGTGTTCCTGTGCTCGGATGCGGCGGCGCAGATCACCGGGACCACGATCTCGGTCGATGGCGGCTGGACGGCGCTGTAATCGGAAAACCCTCTGGCGGAGCGGGCATGCTCCGCCGGATCAATAGGGGCGCGACGAGAGCGCGCGCTCATGCGCCTGACGATGGGCGATCACGGCCTCCAGGCGGTTCTTCACCCCGTATTTCTGCATGATATTCGTCATGTAGAACTTCACCGTCTTCTCGCTGATTGCGAGGCGCGTGGCGATTTCGCGGTTGGTCTTGCCGCGTTCCAACTCCCGCAGTACCTGCATTTCGCGATGGGTAAGGTTCTCGCTCTCGGATTTCTCCTGACCTGATAGCGCCGCCTGCAACAGCGCCGCCGCGAAGCTGGGCGAGACGAAGGTGCCGCCATGCAGGATCGCGTCGATCGCGGCCTGCAACTCCGAGACGCCCACGCCCTTGAGAATGTAGCCCTTTGCCCCCGCGCTCATCGCTTCGATCGCGGTTGCAGGCTCGTCGCAGGCGGTCAGCAGGATGCATTGCATGGACGGGTCATGGTCGATGATCTTGCGCAGCGCGTTCAGCCCGCCGCCGGGCATGCTGAGATCGAGGATCATCACGTCCGGCCTGCGCGTCCGGGCCAGCTCGATCGCGTCGATGGCAGAACTGCCCTGATCGATCACGTCGATCCCGAGCGCGTCTTGCAGGACGGCACACAGCCCCTGCCGGAAAATTGGATGATCATCGACAATACAAGCCGTCGTCGGCACGAAATCAGACATGGAAATACCCCTTAAACGATCCCGCGACCGCGTTCCCCAACGCGCGACGGACATGCCGTCCGGAATGCCGCGAAATCCGTCTTCCCCCGGACCATTAGAATGAAGGTGTCCTGAAGAAACACAATAAAGAAAGACGCTTACAGTATAGTCCAATCTGTCTATGGCTGTTGACCGTTAGGATTACGTTCGCGTCACCTTTAGGGGGGTGTCTGGATCGAGCGGGATGCGGCAAACCACCTCCGCGCCCTGCGGCTCGAGACGGCGGAATTCGAGCGTACCGCCAAGCGATTGCGCCCGGAATTGCATCCCCGGCAGACCAAGCCCACCCTCGCGGTATTCGCGCTCTTGCTCGATGGTGTAGCCGGGGGCCGGGCCGCTGTCGGAAATGCGCAGGACGAAGCGGTCATCCTCTTGATAGGTTTCAATTTTCTGGCTCGATCCGGGCGCGTGACGCGCAGCATTGGCCAAGGCCTCCTGCACGATCCGACCCAAGGTGCGCCGCGTCGTCTCGGTCAGCTCCGGCGCGTCCGGCGCAAGCGCGAGTGTGACCTGCGCTCCGCTGCGTCGGCCATGGTCCGTGGCGAGCGTTTCGATCAGCGCGGCAAGCGTCGGCGCGGCGTCGAATTGCGGCGCGACCAATCCGCCCGAGATGGCACGGATTTCCTCCATCGTCTTGCGTGCGACTTTCTTGATTTCCGCGACAATCCCGGCCGCTTTCGGCTCATCGGTCGCACCGGGAGAACGAATCATATGCTCCAGCCGGTCGATCTCCAGCACCAGATAGGACAGAAGCTGGCACGCCCCGTCATGCAGGTCCGCCCCGATACGCCGTTTCGCGCGCTCGTCGATGTTCGACGCATTCTGCGCGGCCTCCGCGATCGAGCGGTGCAATTGCGAATTGCCCAGCAGCAGCCGCTCGCGCTCGGCGAACTGACGGCGGAGCTCGACGGTCTGGCGCTCGATCGTCAGGCTGCCGCGCCGCACGATCAGGAACAGCATGGTGAAGACGATGATCGCCACTGGCCCCACGAAGAGCCACGTCGTCTTGGCGGAGGTCAGCAGCGCTCCCCGGACCACATCGGCATTCTGATAGAATTCTCCCACCGCCAGAATAGCGCCGGTCTCGATATCGCGCAGCGGGGCGTAAATCTCATAAAGCTGCACGCCCAGCGCGCGTTCGGCATCATGGGCGGCGTCTTCCAGATCGGGAAAGCGCCCGAAGACCTTCCCCTTGAGCGCCTCGAAAATCTCGTCGTCGGGTAGGACGTGGCCATGCCCGGTCTCGGGCGCGAAGACCAGCTTGCCTTCGCGGCTCCATATCTTGATGGCGAGGAAATTGCCCTGTTTACGAAACCCCTCCGCGAGCGCATCCAGGGCGGCGAAATCCTCGGGGAGCAGGGCCTCCGATTGGCCCAGAGCCTGCACATGCGGCTGCAACAGGTTCTGCATGTAGAAGGCGGCCGTGTCGGCAGAGGCATCGAGCAGCCGCGTCGTCGCACGGTTGTTGATCCAGTACGCGAGGGAGGCGAGCAGGAGGCTGAGCACCAGCCCAAGCCCCACGAGAAACTGCAGCGACAGCGAAAACCCCAGAAACCAGCGCAACGGGTTTCGCACCGTCTGCACCGGGTCCGGGGCCCCCAAACCCCCGACCTTGGTCGCATCGCTCTTAGACCTTTGTCCCATAGTCCCTTGCGTCCTTTGGCGAGGAGCGTTCCCGACCATAGGGGAGAATCTCGTTCGACCTAAGACAATTTTCGCCCCCTCGATTTGCTGGCCTGATGGAAGGCAGGAAAAAGCGCCGTGCTTGTGGGGGGTGACGGCGCGAGGCGAGGCACAGGGGTAAGTGCCGTCTCGCACAGCCTCCTGATGAGCCAAGCACCGGCGATGGGTGTGACACGGGACCGCGATGCGGCCCGATTTGGTCTTAGGGGGCTGACATGACGATCAAACTGGCCGGAGCCGATCTCGACTATCTGCTGCAACAAGCAAATATCCTGAACGATTATTCCCGACTGACGAGCGCGCTCGACCCGAACGGGGTGCGCGAGGTGTCGGGCTATAACAACAACCTCGCGGGCGGCTATACCGTCGGTGCGGATGGCACGATCGTCTGGACCGGCGGCAATGTGCATCCCGATTGGGGGCAGGCCGATACCGAGTTCCTGCGCATGTTCACCACCAATCACCCGACCGAGCCGGAATACGGCACCTCTTATGCGACCGTGCAGAAGATGTGGGTGACGCTGGTGCTGCCCGACAGTGAGGGCCGTCTTCCCGACGATCCCGATTATGTCGCAACCTCGAAGCAGGTGCTGGTCGACAACCCGATGTCGATGTCGCCCTCGATGTTCGTGGCGGATGGGGCAGGGAATATGCCCGGCGATCCCGATTACACGCCCACCGTCGACGCGATGTCGATGATGGTGGCGATGTCGGACGCGCAGGCGGAATACCAGTTCGGCACCGATGGTTCGACGCTCGACATTCTCAACAGCTCGGTCGTGGTGGATTCCACCCCGCGCCTGATCTCGCAGCTGATCACCAGCTCGAATGTCGACATGACCGATCCGAACTACAACCCGGCCGCCGTCGCCGCGATGAACAATCTGGGCGGCTCGGCCGTGGACGTGTCGAACTCCGTCGTGGGCGACATCACCACCGCCTTCATGCCGAACCCCGGCATCCTCGGTGGTGTCACCTATAACGAATGGTTCGTGGCCTTCGGTCAGTTCTTCGATCACGGTCTGGACTTCATCCAGAAGACCGGCGGCGTGGTGATGATCCCGCTGAGCCCGAACGATCCGCTATGGATCGACCCCGCCGATCCGGCCTATATCCCGGGCGTCTCGAACATGATGATGCTGAGCCGGGCGAAACTGTCGAACCCCGATACGGATTTCGACGAGAACGGCAACCTGCTGCCGGGTGTCACGCCGCTCTACAACAACAATACCGGCCTGATGATCGACCAGAGCCAGACCTACGGCTCGCATGAGGCGGTCAACGTGCTGCTGCGCCAATACGATGCCAATGGCGTCCTCACCGGCAAGCTGATCACCGGGGCCGAGGACGGGATCGTCCACCGCCCGGATGCGAATGGCAATCTGGTGGAACTCGACGTCTCGACGGGGGCGGCAGTCGCACCCGATGGCACGGAGGTCACGGGCAAGGACGAATTGGCGACCTGGGCCGACATGAAGATCAACGCGGCTCGGATCGGGATCGAACTGGTCGACACGGATGTGCTCGATTGCCCGTGGATCAACGCAGATGCGATCGGCCGGATGAACTTCACGCCGCAGAGCGATTTCCTCTTCCGCTCGGATCAGAGCATCGCCGATCTCGAAGCGATCGCTTCCACGACCGGGATCGAGATCGGGGGCATGACCTACACCTCCTTTGCCGATGTGGCAGCTGCGGGCTATGACCCCTTCGTGCGCTGGACCCTGCAGGACGCGATGGAGGGCAAATGCGCCGCGGCCGATATCGGCGAGGTGCGCACCACCAATCAGGCGATCCTTCTGGATATCGCGCATGGCGCCGCGCCGGGCGCCGATTTCCAGGGCAACGAGCTCGACCCGGCCTCGGACCCGAATGCGGGCGCCTTCACCTACGATGACGCGCTTCTGGCCCGTCACAAGGTCTCGGGCGATGGCCGCGTGAACGAGAACATCACGCTGACCTCGGTGCACCACGTCTTCCACGAAGAGCACAACATCCAAGCACAAAACGTCATGATGTCGGCGGTTCGCGATGCGATCGCAAGCGGCGATATCGACGGGCTGAACGGCACGGATGCGGCGAATGAAGGTTGGCTGGCGGTGGATATCGACCAGATCACCTTCGACAGCTGGGCCGGGACCGATCTGACCGACGACGCGGCTGTGCAGGCCATCGTCGACAGCCTCACCTGGGATGGCGAGCGCGTCTATCAGGCCGCACGCATCATCACCGAGAGCGAATACAACCATATCGCGGTCGACCAATACATGGGCACGCTTTACCCGGCGCTGCCGGAATTCGTGTCCTACTCGGCCGATATCAACCTCAATATCAGCCTCGAATTCGCGCAGGCCGTGTTCCGTCTGGGCCACTCGCAGCTGCGCGAGACCGTCCAGATCGCGGTGACCGACGAGGCGGGCGTCAACCCGGGCGAGCCGGGCTACGTGCCGACCTATGTCGAGAAGGGGCTCTTCGACGTCTTCCTCAATCCCGATCAGTTCGACGTCTATGGCGCGTCCGGGATCGCGGCGGGTCTGCTGACCCAGCAGGGCAACGAGATGGACGAATTCGTCACCGCCGCGCTGCAACAGTCGCTGGTGGGCGTGCCGCTCGATCTTCCAGCGCTGAACATTGCGCGCGGTCGCGACGTCGGCCTGCCGACGCTGAACGAGCTGCGCATGGAAGTCTTCGACGGGCTGACCCAGAACACCTCGAACAACACCAACGGCTCGGGCATCGCGCCCTATCACAGCTGGGAAGATTTCGGGGCGCATCTGCGCACGCCGGAATCGCTGGTGAACTTCATCGCCGCCTATGGGCGGGATGAGGATGGCACCTTCGGGCTGCAAGCCGCGCGCGACGCCTATCAGGCCGGCACGGGCGAGCTTTACGAAATCCGCGCGGCGGCGCAGGCGATCCTCGATGCCGCAGCCGATGCCTCCGATCCGCTGCATGACGAAGCGCTGATGTTCATGCGCGGTTCGGGAGAGCCGACCTATACGCCGGGTGTGGGCTGGTCGCTCTCGGGCGGCGCGGGCGATCAGGGCTTCTGGGATATCGACCTCTGGGTCGGCGGTCTGGCCGAACAGGCGATGTTCGACGGTCCGCTGGGCACCACCTTCAGCTTCATCATGCTGGACTTCACCCAGCGCCTGCAGGATGGCGACCGCTTCTACTACCTCTACCGGATGCCGGTCGGCCACCATCTGGGCGACCAGATCATCGGCGAGCAATTCGCCCATCTGATCATGCGCACCACCGGGCTGGAGCATATCCCGGACGCTTTTGCCACGCCCTCGGCCACCTATGTGCTCGACGGGACGACCTCGAGCGGCGACTACCACGACAATGCGCGCGACGGTCTGATGGGTGTCGATGACGCCTATGGCGACAACGACTACTTCAACGCGACGCTGGAGCGGCTGCCCGACGAGGTGCGCGACGTGGCCCTCGCAAATGGTGGCTTCGAGGCGCAGGATCTCGTCGCGGCGGGAGCCCCGACCAATGCGCGCGGCACCTATCTCAATGGGGCGATCGAGGGCTGGACCCTCAACGGCACAGGCGGCACCTGGGCGCCCACCGAAGCTGCGGTGCCCTTCCTGCCCGAAGGCACGCAGGTCGCACAGCTTGGCCGCAATGCATCGATGAAAGCCGACACCGGCACGGACCTCGTCGAGGGAAATGTCTACACTCTGACGCTCAAGGTTGGCGACAAGATCGGCTATGTCGCGACCGGCGGCACGGTCAAACTGGTGGCCTCGGATGGCACCGTGTTGGCCAGCGTCGTTTTCGCGCCGCCGCTCGATGACGACGACGTCACGACGGACGACGCCTGGGACATGGTCACCCTGAGCACCGATGCCGTGCCCGCCGATCTCGCAGGTCTGGGCCTGAGCATCGTGGTCGAAACCGACGGCACCGGCCAATACACGCTCTTCGACAATGTCCAACTCACCGAGAGCATCCCCGGCGGCCCCGCAAATGATGGCCATATCACCGTGATCGGCCTTTCGGGCGACGACTTCATCGTCGGGGCTCTAGGCGATGACGTGCTCTATGGCGATGAGGGCAACGACCGCATCGAAGGCGCGCAGGGCAACGACCACATCTATGGCGGTGACGGCGACGACTACATCACCGATTACGAGAATGACGACTTCATCCTCGGCGGTGCGGGCAACGACACGATCTTCGCCGGGCCCGGTGTGCTCGACACGTCCCACGGCAACGAGGGCGATGACGAGGTCCATGGCGGCGACGGCATCGACGAGGTCTTCGGCGACGATGGCGACGACCGTCTCTATGGCGAGGGCGACACCGACCTGATGATGGGCGGTGACGGCAACGACTACATGGATGGCGGCGACAGCGTCGACGAGATGTTCGGCGGCAACGGAGCTGACTGGATGGTCGGCGGCGTGGGTGACGACAACATCAACGGCGGCTCGGGCAACGACCTGCTCGAAGGGGGCCTCGGTCCGACCGCGAACGATGGCGACCGTCTCAACGGCGACAGCCCCGCGCAGCTCAACCCGGTGATCGAGTTCAACGGCGACGGCACAGAGGGCGACATGGATATCGGCTCCTACGAGGACGCCTATATCAACGTCGTCGCGAACCTGCAGACCTCGAACAACGCAGGCACCGGCTCGGTCCTGATGGACCAGTATGCCTTCCTCGAAGGGCTCGTCGGTTCGCAATACAACGACGACCTGACCGGCGCGGATGAGAACGGCATCGGCTCGAACGGGATGAACAACTATCTCGTAGGCGGCGGCGGAGACGACCGGCTGACCGGCTTGGGCGATGGCGGCGACGAGAGCACGGGGCAGGCCGATTTCATCTTCGGCGACAGCGTGATCGTGGACTCGAACCTCTACTGGATCGGCGACAACCGTCACGACCAGAGCGTGACCGTCACCGGCTTCATCGAGGATTGGTACGGCACGGGCGACACCCGCGTTCAGTTCTCGGACGGCTCGCTGGGCCATATCCTCGGCGATACCGGGACGGAGGGCACCGATACCGCGCTCTATACCGGCAATCGCGACGACTACCGGATTGAGCTGATCTCGATGAACGGCCAGCAGGCGGTGAAGATCACCGATCTGCGCAACGGCACCGACAATCAGGGCAACCCGGTCGCGACCGATGGGGTGGATATCCTCGTGGGCGTCGAATGGGCCGAGTTCGCGAATGGCGAGACGATTTCGCTCAATCCCGATCCGATGTCGGACATAATGTGGAACGCGACCGGCAGCAGTGGCGGCGGCACCATCGCCCGGCTGAGCGCGGATGTGCCCTTCGGCGGTCAGGCGACCTACGAGCTGCTTTCCGGCTCGCCGGAGGTGCGGCTTGGCGGCTTCAATGACGATCAGGTGCGCATTCAGGGCGGGCTTGGCGACAACGAGGCGCTCACCGCCACGATCCGCGCCACCGACGCGTCTGGTACACAGGTCACCGAGACCTTCGATATCGTCACCGGCGATGCGACGGACGAGGTGATCAACCTGACCGGCGCGACGAATGACACCACGATCTACGGCCGCGAAGGCAATGACACGATTACCGGCGGGGATGGCAACGACACCATCGTCTGGAACGTGACCAATCAGCGTCGCAACCAGCCGGAACGGCCCGACGGGCGTGATTTCGTGGATGGTGGAGCCAATGGCACCGCGGGGGACCGCTTCGTCGTCACCGGCAACAACACCCGCGAGAACTTCGTGATCTACACTGTCGCGGCTGCGATGGCGGCCAACATCACGGTGCAGAACGCCGCCGCCGAAATCGTTATCACCCGAGATGGCGAGGTGATCGCAGAGCTCGCCAACATCGAGGAGATCACGATCAACACGCTCGACGTGACCGCCGATAACGGCAACGGCGGGCTCGACGGCGGCAATACCGGCGGGCGGCGCGGCGACAATGTCGAAATCGTAGGCAACTTCACCGGCACCAGCCTGAACTACTCGACGATCACGGTGAACGGTGATGATGGCGACGATGTCGTGGACATCTCGCAACTCGAATCCGATCACCGCATCGTCTTCCACGGTGGCGGCGGCGATAACGTGCTGGTCGGCGGAACGCGGTCGCAGGACGTGCTTGTCGATGCACGCCACGGCGCGCGTCCGGACAATACGAACCCGGACGGCTCGGATAGCGGCAGCGGCAGCGATGACGGCTCCGACAGCGCGATGCCCGACGGGCTGGTGCTGGTCGGCGACGACACCGCCGAGACCTTCATCGGCATGGAAGGCAATGACGTCATCTTCGCAGGCGGCGGCGCGGACAATGCGCTCGGCAACGAAGGCGACGACATGATCTTCGGCGACGGGGGCGCGGATCGTCTCTTCGGCGGCGAAGGCGACGACGTGATCGAGGCTGGCAAGGGCCGCGACATGGTCTTCGCCGATGACGGCGACGACACGGTGATCGCGACCGAAGACGACGGGGCCGACAGCTACTGGGGCGGGGAGGGCTCGGATACGCTCGACTACGCCGCGATCCAGGCCTCGGTCGAGGTCGATCTGGGCCACGGCACCAACGGCCACGGTCAGGTGATGATCGGCGAGACCGCGGATCAGATCTACAGCTTCGAGAATGTCATCACCGGCAGCGGCGACGACACGATCATCGCCAACAGCGCGGTCAACGTGATGGATGGCGGCGGCGGCCACGACACTTTCGTGTTCAACTCCGCGGCCGATGCCGATGGCGACCGGATCAACGGTTTCGCACCGGGCGACAAGATCGACCTGAGCGGGATCGACGCCGATCAGGGCGCGGCGGGGGCGCAATCCTTCGTCCTGTTCGCGGCGGGCGATTTCAGTGCCGCGGGCGAGCTGCGGGTCTCCTACGAGATGCGCGACGACGGCGAGCACACGATTGTCGCGGGCAATGTCGACGACGATCTGGATGCCGATTTCGAGATCGACATCGCGGGCCGTCACATGCTCGACGCCTCTGATTTCAACGGGGTGAACTAAGGGGGTAGCGCCCGGCGGAGGGGTCCGCCGGGCGTGATTTTTCAAAGTCTCAAGATCTTGGTGGGAGGATCACATGAGCAATGCACGTCGCCGTTTCCAAGCCAGCGAAGAGCTCGTTTCCGAACGTCTCGGCCGCTATCGCGGTCTGATCGTCTTTCTTCTCGGCCTGTCCTTCGTGATCAGTCTGCTCGCACTGACGGGCTCGTTCTACATGTTGCAAATCTACGACCGGGCGCTGACCAGCGGCTCGGTCCCGACGCTGCTGGCGCTCTCGGTTCTCGCCATCGCGCTCTACCTGTTTCAGGGCCTGTTCGATGTGCTGCGCAACCAGATCCTCGTGCGGGTCGGCGCACGGATCGACAACCGCCTCGCGCCGCTCACGCATCGCGTCGCGATCGAGATGCCGCGCTTTGGCTATTCCACTTCTGAGGCGCTGGAGCGGGGCCGCGACGTCGACACGATCCGCAGCTTCATCTCGGGGGCCGGGGCCATTGCGCTGCTCGATCTGCCGTGGATGCCGCTGTTTCTCGGTTTCGTCTATCTGCTTCACCCGCTGCTGGGGCTGATGACCATCGGCGGGGCCTGCGTTCTGATCACGCTGACCGTCATCACCGAAATGATGTCGCGCCGCTCGGGCCGGGAGCTGCAGAAGGCCTCCATCGCCCGCGCGATGATCGCCGACACCAACACCCGCAATGCCGATGTGCTGCACGCGATGGGCTTCGGTCGCCGCGCGGTCGAGCGGTTCGACACCGCCAATGCCGAACATCTGCGCCTACATGCGCGCACCAGCGACATCACCGGCACGCTCAGCGGGCTGTCGAAGGTCACCCGGATGATGCTGCAATCGGCGCTTCTGGGGCTTGGCGCTTACCTGACCATCGTGGGCGAGCTGTCGCCCGGCGCGATCATCGCCTGTTCGGTGGCCGCGTCGCGCGCGCTCGCGCCGGTGGAAATGGCGATCGGCAACTGGAAGGGCTTCGTGGCGGCTCGCCGCAGCCATGCGCGGCTGCGCGACACGCTCGCGACGCTCGAGGATGATGACACAATGGTCGCCTTGCCCGCGCCGACCGAGAGCTTCACCGTCGAGGGAATGACGGTCGTCGCGCCGGGCTCCGGTGCGGTGCTGCTGGGCGATGTCAGCTTCGACCTGAAATCGGGCGATGCGCTCGGCCTGATCGGGCCTTCGGGCTCGGGCAAGACCACCCTCGCCAAGGGGATCGTCGGCATCTGGCCGCTGCTGCGAGGTCATGTGCGGTTCGACGGGGCTGCGCTCGATCAATGGCGGGTGGACCTTCTGGGCGATCATATCGGCTACCTGCCGCAGGAGGTTTCGCTGATGGAGGGCACGGTCGCCGAGAATATCGCGCGCTTTGCCCCCGATGCGACGGATGCGGATGTCGTGGCGGCGGCGAAGGCTGCGGGCGCGCATCAGACGATCATCCATCTGCCCGACGGCTACCAGACGCAGCTCGGACCCTTCGGCACGTCGTTGTCGGCGGGCCAGCGTCAGCGCGTCGGTCTGGCGCGCGCGCTCTATGGCGCGCCGTTCCTCGTGGTGCTGGACGAACCGAACTCGAACCTCGACGCCGATGGCGAAGCGGCGCTCAGCGCGGCTATCGCTTCGGTCCGGGCGCGCGGCGGCATCGTCGTGGTGATCGCGCATCGCCCCAAGGCGCTGGAATCCGTCAATCTCGTGGGCTTCGTCCAGGGTGGCAAGCTGGTGGCCTTCGGCCCGAAAGACGAGATCGTCAATCGATCCGTCGGGCTCAAACCGCTGCCCAAGGGCAAACGCACCGCTCCGGCGGCGGAGCTCGGGGACAGCATCGAACAGGCGGTGGGCTGAGCCATGGCACAGGACAAGCTCAAGCTCGGTATCCCGGATGACGAAGCGGCGCTCGCGCCGATACAGAAATACCGTGCGCCGGAGCGGCGCTCGGTCTGGCCCGGCCGCGTGGCGGCGGGGCTGGTAGCTCTTGCCTGGGCGGCGCTCGCGCGCAAGCTCTTCGGCACGGATGCGGCGCAGGCGGAAGGTGTTCAGGACGGCCCGGCCCACCCCCCGGCAGATCCCGACGCCCCCGCCGGCCCGCAGACGCCGAACGCGCATCACATCCCCGAAATGGGGCCGAGTGCGGCACTGGCGCAGGAGGAGGAGCAGCCCGACCCGTTGCCCGAGAACGTGATCCTGTTCCCGGGCGCAAATCCGGCCCCTTTCGCGCTCTCTCCGCAACGCTGGCACGCCAAGCACAAGGCGACGGTGGATGCGCAGGACGATACGCTGTTCTTCCCCGAGTCGATCGAGGTAAAGGAGTTCGATTTTCCAAAAGTTCCGGTCTTCTCCTCGACCCGTGCCGCGGCGCGCAAGGCGCGCGGGAGCGGGGACCGCGCGCCTGATGAGCCCCGTCCGCCGGGTCCGGCGCCCGAGGTCCCGCGCAACCGCGCGCCGGAGACGAATGGCCCGGTGCGCCTTTCGCCCGGGCGGCGTGACGAGAGCTTCTTCGTCGTCGCGGCCGTGTTGCTAAGCGGGGCGAGCGATCCCGACGGCGATCCTCTCTCCATCCTGTCGATGCAGGCCCAAGGGGGCGAGGTGATCGCCCATGGCGAGGGCGAATGGCTCATCAAACCCGATCAGGGGTTCGAGGGCGAGTTGGTCATCACCTACGACCTCAGCGATGGCGAGCTGGCAATCGGCCAGACCGCGACGGCACTGATCCTGCCGCCCGACTATCATGACGTGATCGGCACCGCCGAGGCCGATCTGCTGACCGGCACGCCCGACCGCGACGCGATCCGGGGCGAGGGGGGCGACGACATCCTCTATGGCCGCGAAGGCGACGACATGCTCGACGGCGGCGATGGCTGCGACGTGTTGATTGGTGGCGCGGGCGCGGATGTCATCTATGGCGGCGCGGGCAATGACACGGTCTTCGCAGGTGCAGGCGACGATATCGTCTTCGGCGAGGCGGGCGCGGATGCGCTGCATGGCGAGGACGGCAACGACTATCTCGACGGCGGCATGGGCGCGGACAGCATCGATGGCGGATCGGGCAACGACACGCTGATGGGCGGCGAAGGTTGCGATCTGCTAGATGGCGGCGCAGGCGAAGACCTCGTCTCCGGTGGCGCGGGCGAGGACCGCATCGTGGTCGCAGAGATCTCGCAGGCCTCGGGCGACAGCTACGATGGCGGCGGAGGATCCGACACGCTCGACCTCAGCCGCATCGCGGAGTCGGTCACCGTCGATCTATCTGCCGGGACGATGACGAGCGCTGCGGGCGAGGCGACGCTCGTCAGCATCGAGAACGTCACCTCCGGCGCGGGCGATGATCAGCTGGTCGCAAGCGATGCCTGCAACCTCTTCTCTGGTGGCGCGGGAGAGGACGTCTTCGTCTTCACCTCGCTCGCATCTATCCAGAACGCGGGCCAAGGCCATGACCGCATTACCGATTTCGAACCCGGCGACCGGATCGACCTCTCGCAGATCGACCCTATGGGGGAAGGCTATGGCGAAATGCGCCTGTTCTTTGCAGGCGCGACCGGCGAGGTCCCCGAGGCACGCGGCGGCGTTTTCGTAGCCTACGAGATCGAAGACGGAGAAGACGCGCATGAATTCACCGTCGTGAAAGCCAAGCTGAGCGCGCAGCACGAGGATGGCAGCATCGAGGATTACGATTTCGAGATCGAACTCGACGGCCATCTCACGCTCGAAGAAACCAATTTCCTGTTTGATTGCGACGTGCCCGCCTGACGGGCTGCGCGCGAATTTTTGGTGGGGGGAACCGAAAATGACCAAGACTGAAAACGATCCGGCCCTATTCTCGATCCGTGCGCGCATCCTGTTCGCGACGGCGTTTCTGGGCGCGCTGATCCTCGTCTTCGGGGGCTGGGCGGCGCAGGCGAAACTCTCCGGCGCGGTTATCGCGCAGGGGCAGGTTGCGGTGAAATCGCAACTGAAGGTGGTGCAACACCCGGATGGCGGCGTGATCCGCGATATCCGCGTGGAGAACGGCGATCTGGTGCAGGCGGGCGACGTGGTGGTGCTGCTGGACGATACGCAGCTGCGCTCGGAACTGGGGATCGTCGAGACCCAGATCCGCGAATTCACCGGCCGCCGCGCGCGGCTGATCGCGGTGCGCGACAGCGCCGCCGAGATCGTGTTCCCGGACGGATTTGAGACCGCCGGGGAGACGGCCGCGATTGCCGATGGCGAACGCCAGCTTCTGACGCATGACCGGGCGATGCAGGACTTACGTCGCGACCAGCTTCTGTCCCAGGTCGATCAGTTCGACGAGGAGATCCGCGCGCTCGACGCGCAGCGCCAGTCGAACGAGATCGAACGCCGTCTGCGCGGCGAGGATCACGAGAGGCTGCAAAAGCTGCTGAAGAAGGGCTTGACCGAGAAGGGCGCGATCACCGAGGTCGAACGCGACATGGCGCGGCTCGACGGGGTCTCGGGCGAGATCGAGGCGAATATCGCGCGGGTGAAGGGCCAGATCAGCGAGTCGAACCTGCGTATCCTCGAGTTGGACCATCAGGCCCGCACCGCTGCGCAAAAGGAACTGCGCGACATCGACGCCCAACTGGCCGAACTGCATGAGCGTGCCGTGGCCGCCCGCGACCGGCTCTCGCGCACCGAGATCCGCGCGCCAATCGCGGGGGTGGTGAACGAGCTGGGCGTGCATACGGTGAACGGTGTGATCGCACCCGGCGAGCGGGTGATGGCGATCGTGCCCGATGGCGAGCTGATCGTGGAGGCGCGGCTGCGCACCACCGATATCGATCAGGTCATGCCGGGCCAATCGGTGCGGCTGCGCTTCACCGCCTTCAACCAGCGTACGACGCCGGAGGTGGCGGGCGAGGTGCGCGTGGTCGCAGCCTCGGCGACGAAGGACGAAAGCGGGGGGAGCTATTACCTCTGTGCCGTCGCGCTGACCGAGGCGCCGGTGCTGCCCGACGGGCGGGGCCTGCGCCCGGGGATGCCGGTGGAGGTGTTCTTCCAGACCGGAGAGCGCACCGCGATCTCCTATCTGCTCAAGCCGGTGGCCGATCAGGTGCAGCGTACGATGCGCGAGGACTGAGGGACAGACGACCAGGGTCAAACCGGGGCGGGCCGAGGTCCGCCCCGCGTTTCTTTCCGGATCAATTGCCCGGTTTCGCCGCGCCTTTCGGCACCAGATGGGTGATCCCCGCCGCCGCCGCGCGCGCCAGCGCCGGATCGAGCGACATCGGAATATATTCGCCCGAGCGCCACAGCTCCGATAGGTCGTCGTAATGGCGGCTCAGCGGATGGCCCGATTGCCCGGTCGAGATGATGAAGACCGAACTGTCCGGATCGGCGAAATCGAGCACTTCGCGATAGCCCGCCGCATGGACATTGGCGAAGCGGTCGGATCCGTCGCCGCCCTTGGTGCGCCCGCGCATCAGGGTGAAGTCGCCGCCCGAGGTCGACTGGCGGATATTCACGAACCATTTCAGCCCCGGCACCTTGCCCAGCACCTGATTGTCCTGCTCGGCGATATGCGCATCGCCCCAGCGCCAGCTTTCGATATTGGGCCCGTATTTCTTCGACAGATCCAACAGCGCCGCGTCGAGCGACTGCCGCGCGATATCGCTGCAGGTCTCTTTCGGAGCCGACTGGATGATGTCGCACCAATGGCTCGCACCTTGGGTGTCGCGGAAGACGCGCTCGATGAAGAGAGGCTCCAGATGGTCGAATTTCTTCGCCAGCGGGCCCAGCTCGTCGCGGATCAGCCGGTTTTGCAATTCGCGCATCCAGGCGGCGTAGATCAGCGGCTCGGGGAGGTGCTCGGACATCTCGCCATCCCAGCTCGCCAGCATCTCCAGCGCGCGCTGGCGCATCCGCTCGGGCGTGCCGGCGGGCGCAGGATCGCCAGTATACCACAGGTTCGCACCGACCAGCGGCAGCAGACCGCGCGCGGCAGGCGACACGGTGTCGAGCTGCGCCGAGATGAAGCTGTCGCGCGAATGCACCTCGCGCTCGCCCATCAGTTTCGACAGGCGCTGAATACGCTGCGTGTCGCCCCAGTGGAACGAGACGTTATAGGGGAAGGGCCGGTCCACCGTCTTGTTGTTGGTGTTCACGACGATGCCGCTTTTCGGCTCGACGAATTGCGGGTTGTCCTTGAAGGGCAGGAAGCCTTTCCAGCGGTTCTCGGGCTTCCAGCCCGCGTTCGGCATCCGGCCCTGCGTGTCATTCGCGCGGTCGCGCAGCGGGATTTTCCCGGCGGTGACCAGCGCCACCCCGTCCTTGTCGGCCAGCGTGATGTTCTGCGCGGGTGCGACGATCTTCTTCGCCGCATCCATTGCCTGCGGTATCGAATGCGCCCGCATCAGGTCCATCGCGCCGGTCATCGTCGTGTCCTGCGGATCGAAGGCGGTCCAGCTGAGCGACATCACCGAATGCGGCGGCGTGACCGTCGCCAGATCGAAATGGCTGCCGGGCAGCACCGGGCCGTTATCGGTCCAGCGTAGGGTCAGCGTGACCGGCTTGGCGTCCTTCACCTCGACGATCACGCGCTTGGTCTTGAAACGCTTCCAGCCGTCGGGCGTGCGGTATTTCGTCGGATCGTCGGGATCGATCTCTTCGATATGCAGGTCCTGATCGTCGACATAGGCCGTGGTCAGCCCCCAGCCCAGATCCTTGTTGCGGCCCGAGAGCACCAGCGGCATCCCCGGGATCGTTCCGCCGATCACGCCGCCCGATTGCAGTTGCAGCCGCGCCAGATACCAGATCGAGGGCGCGGTCAGACCCAGATGCGGATCGTTGGCCAGAAGCGCGCCCCCCGCAGCCGAGCGGTCAGGCCCCGCAGCCCATGCGTTCGACGCCCCGGCAGAGCCGCGCGCGGGGAAGGGAGAGAACGCCCCCGGCGCCCCGTTCTCCGCCGTCTGAATGCCCTTTTGCATGGTCGGGAACAGGCTCGCGTAATCGGGCAGGGCAGCGGTCGCCTGTTGCGGATCGTCGGGCATGATGTCGCGCACGAGGTCTTTGCCGACGAGCGACACACGGGCGCGCAGCACCTCGTCTTGCAGCTGGTTCGACAGCTGCACCGCCATCAGCTTCATGATCGCGAGCGAATCCGCAGGCGTCCAATAGGAAATCTTGCTGTCGAAGAAGAAGAATTCCGGCGCGCCGCGCCCCATCGCGCCCTCGTTGACGATCTCGATCCACTGGTTGACGCCACGCGCATAGGCCTCGAGCGCGGCCTTGGTGTAATCGTCCTGCGAGGCCACCGAGTCGACCGCCGCCTGATACAGGCCCATCCTTCGCATCAGCTCGTCGGTTTTCAGCGTCTCCTGACCGAACACTTCCGACAGCCGCCCCTGCACCGTGCGGCGCATCAGCGTCATCTGCCAGAGCCGGTCCTGCGCATGGGCGAGCCCCAGCGCGAAGAACGCATCCGGATCGTCCTTGCCGAAGATATGCGGCACATCCTCGGTCGAGCGTACGATCTCGACCGGGGCGGTGAGCCCGGTGACCTTATAGGTCGCGTCGTAATCGGGAAGCGAGCGCGAGGCGAAGAAATAGATCAGCCCCCCGACGAGCACCACACCCACGATCGCGGCCATGATCAGCCGAACGCCCCATCGAAATGCCTTATACATCGAGCCCTCTGCGCGCCTCACCCGAAATCCCGCCTCCCGGCGCATGAGTTGACGCGCCCGGTTGGCGCGTTAGTAGTTGAGCCCGACGCTACAATCAACGCGCTCGCGCTACACGGGGCGCGGTTTCGTATTCACGCAAGGGAGAGGTCGATGGCGAAAGTTGCATTTCTGGGGCTTGGGGTGATGGGCTATCCGATGGCGGGGCATCTCGCATCGGCGGGCCATGAGGTCACGGTCTATAACCGCACGGCCGCCAAGGCCGAGAAATGGGTCTCCGAACATGGCGGGTCGGCCGAAGCGACCCCGCGCGAAGCCGCGAAAGGCGCGGATTTCGTGATGTCCTGTGTCGGCAATGACGACGATCTGCGCGAGGTCTGCCTCGGTAAGGACGGCGCGTTCAAGGGCATGAAAACCGGCGCGGTCTTCGTGGACCACACCACGGTTTCGGCCGCTGTGACCCGCGAATTGGCGGGCGAGGCGGCGGGCCATGGCGTGGCCTTCATCGACGCGCCGATCTCGGGCGGGCAGGCGGGGGCCGAGAACGGTCAGCTGTCGGTCATGTGCGGCGGCGACGCGGCGGCTTATGACAAGGCCGAGCCGGTGATCGACGCCTATGCCAAGATCTGCCGCCGTCTGGGCGAAAGCGGCGCCGGGCAAGTGACCAAGATGTGCAACCAGATCGCCATTGCGGGTCTGGTGCAGGGCCTCGCCGAGAGCCTGAACTTCGCCGAGAAGGCCGACCTGGATATCGCTGCCGTGGTCGAGGTGATCTCTCAGGGCGCGGCCGGCTCGTGGCAGATGGCGAACCGCTACGAGACCATGGCGAAGGACGAATTCGAGTTCGGCTTCGCGGTGGATTGGATGCGCAAGGATCTGGGGATTTGCCTGAAAACCGGCGATGAGATCGGGGCCTCGTTGCCCGTGACCGCGCTGGTCGATCAGTTCTACAAGGACGTCCAAGCAATGGGCGGCAACCGCTGGGATACGTCATCGCTGATCGCGCGCCTGCGCAAACTGGGCTGAGCGGGCAGGGCGGCGGACTACGGAGGCCCGCTGCCCACCCTTGCCGCCTGCGCACTTGGCCCCTAAACCTGCGCCATGCGCATCCTCGAGAACATCATTAGCGACCGCGGCTCGAAATACGCGGTCTCGGGCGGCCCTTGCGCCTCGGAAGAGGAGGCCAAAGCCTTCGTCAAGGAGCTGTGCCGGAAGAAGAAATACGCCAAGGCCACGCATAACACCTGGGCGCTTCTGACGGCGGAGGCCCCGGTGAAGAACGACGATGGTGAGGCGGGAGCAGGCATGGTGATCCTGCGGATGCTCGAGCGCGAAGAGCTCTATGACCACATCATCGTCGTCACCCGCTGGTTCGGCGGCAAGCATTTGGGCGGCGACCGCTTCCGCCATGTGCAGGAAGCGGTTCGCATCTACCTCGAAGACCTTCGGGCGGGCTGAAGCGCGCCGCTACCGCAGCGCCAGAACCGGGATGTCCGACGCAGTCGTGCCGGAGATCTGGCCCACCGGCTTGGCCGCGCCGTTCTGGCGCAACGCCTTCGCAAGATCGGATGCCAGCGGCCCCGCCGTCGACCCGTCGCTCGGCACCAGCCCGTCATCGCGGGTGATCGCGCCCATCCAGAGCCGCGCACCGGATGCATCGGTATAGCGCGTCTGCCACAGCCGCAGCCGCGGCATCTTGTCGGTCACGTCGCCATCCGGCAGGCGGGTGAAGCCAAGCCCGCTTGGCTCGTTCTTCCAGAACAGCGGCGCGAGCGCGGCGCCGGGGCGCATCGTATCGCGCACAGCCCCGAAGGCCGCGCCCGCGAGCGTCTTGAGCGTCACCGCATCGGCGCGTTGCCAGCCGATTTCCCTCAGCGCCGTTGTGATCTGATCGGGGTTCGTCGCCCATAGTGCTATCGAGAGCGGGAACTGTTGATCCGCGTCGAGTGTCTGCGCCATCAGTGGCGCGTCACGCAGCGCCTGCGGCTCGGCCCCTTCCGAGATCACGATCAGCGGCTGCGCAACGGGCGGCGGGTTCAGTGCCTTGGAATAATCGCGCACGCGAACCATCGTGAAGCCCAGCAGCGCCAGCGTCACGACGCCGATCACGCCCATCTGCCAACTGGGCCGCGCGCGCGGCGCCCCAGCCCATCGCGGATACAACCACTCGGCCACGGCGATGCCCACCAGCAGGCACATCGCGCCGAGAAGCCAGCCGCCCAGCACGTCGCTCAGGTAATGCTCGACGAGATAGAGCCGGCTCAACCCGATCAGACCGGCGACCAAGGCCGCCAGAAAGCTCGCGCTCAGCGCCCCGAGGCGGGTCAGCCGCCAGAGGAGGAAGGCCAGCATCCCGTAAAAGGCGACGGAGAGGGTCGCGTGGCCGGAGGGGAAACTGCCCGAGGTTTCGTGGAAATAGCCCAGGATCGAGCGCGGCCGCCCGAAGCTCGCCTTCAGGATGATCACCGAGATAAGGTCCAGCCCGAGCGAGACCACGAGCCCCGCAGCCAGATCGAACCGACGCAGCCACGCGAGCCAGACGAGCGCGAGCACGAGCAGCGCCGCCACGAGCTGGGTATCGCCGAGCGCGGTGATCCAGGTGAAGATCTGAATGAGGCCCGGCGTCCAGAACAGCCGCATCAGCGCCGCCAAGCGCGCGTCGATCTGCACGATCGGGTCGCTTTGCAGGAAGTCGAGCGACAGCCCGACCAGCACCGAGGCGAGGTAGAAGAAGGCGAGTGCCAGAAGGCTCAGCGGGAGGCCGGAGAACTTGCTGCGGTCAAGCCTGCGCGCGATCCATGCCGCCGTTTTCGGGTGGCGCCCGCCCCAGCTGTCGACGCGGGGGTGGCGGGCGATCTCGTCCATCAGCCCGCCTGCCATCGCGAGGAGATAGGGCACCGCCCGGTCGAGCCGCCTCAGGATCCAGAAAATCAGTGCGGCGATCACGACGAGCCCCAGCAGGAACAAGGTGTTGCGCGTCATCATCGGGCCGAGCTTGGTGAACCCCGCGCCAAGCGCATAGCCGAAGCCGACATGGAAAATCGCGTAAGGAAAGCCGCTCAGCAGGTTCCAGATGCGGAAGCGTCGCGTCTCCATCCCGGCGAGGGCGGCAGCGAAGGGCACGAAGCCCGCCACGGGGCCGAGAAACCTCCCCATGACGATCGCGAAGCCGCCATGGCGCGCAAATAGTTTCTCCGCGCGGCGATAGGCGGCCATGCCTTCGACATTCCAACGCCCGAGCATGCCGCGCCGCGCGTGGCGACCAAGCCAGAACGTGGCCTCTCCGCCGAGGACCGAGCCGATCGCAACGAACCACATAAGGTCGAGCGGATCGAGCATCCCCTGCTGCACCATCACGCCGCCGGCATCGACAAGCAGGGTGCCGGGCAGGAAAATCCCGGTCGGCAGGAAGGCCTCCAGCCCCGCCGCCGCCCCGATCACCCAGTAGCCGAAGATCCCAAGGGCGGCGAGATTCGGGAGCACTTGGTGGATGGCGTCGAGCATTTCAGTCCTTTGTCAGCAGATTGCGCGCGCCGCCCGAGATCAGCAGCGTGATTTCGGTGAGCGCGAGATAGGGGGAGGTGCCGGGCGGAAGCGCGACATAATGGGGCCGCCATTCGGGCCGGAATTTCTGTTTGAAACGCCTTAACCCCTCGAAGTTATAGAAACTTCCGCCATGACGATAGATCAGATTGCCAAGGCGGCTGGTCAGCCGCGCAGAGGCACGGTCGGGCAGGCCTGCCAGCGGCGCGAGGCCGAGGCTGAGCTCCGTCGCACCGCGATCGCGCAGCGCCTCGATCAGGCCGATGAACAGGAATTGCATGACGCCGTCAGCCGCCTCCGGGCGGTACCGCATCAGGTCGATCGCGAAACGCCGTGCATCCGGCCCGCCCAGAAGGTTCGCGAAACCGAGAATTTCGCCGTCGCGCCGGATCAGCGCAATCTCGCAATGGTTGAGGTAGCGCGGATCGAAGCGGCCGATGGAGAAGCCTTTCTCGCGGCCTTTCTGGCCTGCGAGCCACGCGTCGGACACGTCACGGAGCGTCGCGATCAGCTCCGGCGCGTGCGGCGGGGAGGCGATCTCAAGCGTGAAACCCTCACGCAAAGCACGGTTCTGCTCGGCCCGCATCGTCTTGAATTTCGCCCCCGTGAGCGAGAATTTCTGAAGGTCGACCACGGCCTCCTCGCCGATCTTGTGCAGCGCGTAGCCCATCTCGATCCAGAGCGGCAGGTTCTTCGTCGAGACCTCGTAGAAGACGGGGGTGAGCCCTTCGCTCACCGCGCGTTCGTGAAACTCCCACGCGAGTTGCCGCGCGGTCTCGGGCGGGCCGACGGGATCGCCGAGCACGACCCGCATCCCGCCGCGCTGCGCATACATCAGGAAGGCCGAACGGTCAGGCGAGAACATCACGCATTTGTCGCCCGTCAGCGCGAACCAGCCCTGCGGCACGTCTTGGGCGGTGAGGATTTCAGCGACCGCGATGTCCTGTTCCGGATCGACGGAAAAGGTGAAGCGGCGCATCGGGCGCAGTGTCAGCCAAAGAAGAAACCCGAGCAGTAGCGCGCTGATCAGAAGTCCGGCCCTGAGCGCCCGTGGTGTGGGTGAACTCGCGGTAAAATCGAGCCAGAGCGCGTTGGAATAGGGATGCGCCGCATAGGCGAGGAAGAAAAACACCGCCGCAGAGGCCACCATTCCAAGGATGACCGCGAACCACAGCGGCCCGTAGCCGCCCTCGGTCAGAGCGACCCGACGGTGAAAGGCCCCGCGGAACGGCAGCAACACCACCGCGGCGAGCGACAGGACAACCGCGTTGTCGATGTCGAGATCGGCCGCCAGCACCGAGATCACGCCAAGCACCAGCCCCGCAAGTACCAGCCAATAGGCAAGTCTCACCCGGCGCACCAAGCCATGCGACAGCACGATCAACAGCACGCCCGCGAGGGCACAAAGCTGCGTGCCGCCTTCCGCGAGAACAGCCGTGATCAGCCCCGGCTCGCCGCCTTGTCGGCCAAGCACCGGCATCAGCGCGACGATCACCATCCAGAAGCCGAGGCCCAGCACCGCGACCCCGGCGATCCGCGGCGCGATACCCTCGATACCGCTGATCACCGGGCGCATCGGCTCTGATATTTCGCCGAAGACGCGGGTAGCCCAGCCGCCCGCGAGCCGCGCCTCGTTCAGCGAGACCACGACGAAGGCGATCACGAAGGGAAGCAGGAAGTAGATCATGCGGAAGGCCAGAAGGCCCGCTGCCGCCTCGCCCAAGGGCACGCCCGCGGGCAGGGCGGCGATCACCACCGTCTCGAACACGCCGACGCCGCCGGGGACGTGGCTCAGGATGCCGACCATGCTGGCCGCGGCGTAGATCGCGACGAAACTCGCAAATGGCGGCGTGCCTGCGGGCATCAGCACCCAAAGCGCGCCCGCGGCCATGGTCGAGTCGAACAGCGCCACGCCGAGCTGGCCGATCAGGATGCGCGGCACGGGCATTGCGATCTCGCGGTTCCGGATACGCAGGGCGCGCCCGGTATAAGACAGGTAGAACGCCCCGCCCAGAATAAGAGCCGTCGCGGCCAAGGCCCCGATACGGATCACGGGCTCGGGCGCCGAAATGACGCCTGCAAGGGCTGCCGGATGCACGCAGAGCGCCAGAGCGCCCACCATCGTCAGCCCGAGCCCCATCGCCAGCGCGATATAGGACGACAGCGCCGCGACCTCGAAGGCGTTCAGACCGGCGGCGGAATAGATGCGGTAGCGCACGGCCCCGCCCGAGATCACGCTGATCCCTACCGTGTTGCCGAAGGCGTAGCCCAGAAACCCGCCAAGCGCGACGGTGCGCAGCGGTAGCTGTTTGCCAAGGTAATGCAGCGCCCAGAAATCGTAGCCGACCAGCGCCAGATAACCCAAAGCGGTCGCGCCCACGGCCGCGCCGAGCGTGGGCCACGGCGTCGCTTTGATCTGCGCGATCACCTGATGGACGTCGATGCTCGCGAGAAGATGATGCAGTGCCCACAGCCCCATCAGGAACAGCACGAGCCCGAGCGCAATCGGCCAGAGAATCTTCACACGCGATTGGGGCGGGGCAGGTTGCGCCGGATCAGCGAGAGCCATGTTATATTTCCACGTTTTTTCCTATCTCTGGCGGGACAATCGCAGAAGGAATTTATGACCTTCTTAAAATTCCGTAAGAAATCGCCCCGAACGCACCTTATTGGCCGAGACCGCGCGACTTACTAGAGAAAGAAAACAGAAACACACGCGGCGCCGAGAGCAAACGCTCCCGACGCCGTCATGGGTCCGTGAGGCGGCGACAGGTCCTGTTCCGGTCCTGTCCGCCGCCCCATGGTGTCTTAGAGCTTCACCCAGGCCGCGCCATTCGGGCCGAGCGACAGCGTGCCGCCCTCCAGCGTTGCGGCAAGGCAGGGCCCGACGAGCTCCCCGTCAGCTTCGAGCGTCACCGGATCGGGGCCGAGATTGAAGTAGCAGGCGAATTTCATCGCGCCATCGTCGCGAATGAAGCCAAGCACCGGATCGGGCAGGTCGAGGAAGGTCGACGTGCCCTCGCGCAGCACCGGGTTTTCCTTCCGGAAAGCCAGAACGTTGCGGTAATAGGCGAGCACCGAGCCCTCATCGGCCTCTTCCAGTGCAACGGCGCGCGCCGCTTGCGGCGGCTTCACCGGCAGCCACGGCTTGGCCTTGGAGAAGCCCGCATTCGTGCTCTCGTCCCAGACCATCGGCGTGCGGCAACCGTCGCGCCCCTTGTTCTCGGGCCAGAAACGCAGGCCGGGCGGGTCGGTCAGCTCGTGATATTCCATCTCGGTCTCGGTCTGGCCGAGTTCCTCGCCCTGATAGATCCCGATCGTGCCCTGGAAGGACGCGAGCATCGCGATGGCCAGCCGCGCGATGCTGTCCTCGGTGCCGTATTTCGCCCAACGGGTCACATGGCGCTGCACGTCGTGGTTCGAGAACGACCAGCTCGGCCAGCCGTCGGGCGCACCCTTGAAGAAGCCCTCGATCTTGCCGCGGAAATGCGCCGGCGAGAATTTCGGGCCCAGCATGTCGAAGCTGTAGGCCATGTGCAGACGATCGTCGCCGCAGGTGTATTCTTCCATGATGCCGAGCGCGCGATGCGGCGCTTCGCCGACTTCACCGATCAGCGTACGCGCCTCGTAGTCGTCCATCACCGCGCGCATCTTCTTGAGGAAGGGGATGTTCTCGGGGCGGTTCTTGTCGAACTCGTGGTCCTGCATGTCGTAGGTCGAGACCGGCGGCCAACGTTCCGGATCGGGGTCCATCGCCGGATTGTCGCGCAGCTTCGGGTCGTGGAAGTAGTAATTCACCGTATCGAGGCGGAAGCCGTCAACGCCGCGATCCAGCCAGAAGCGGAACACGTCGAGCAATTCGTCCTGCACCTCGGGATTGTGCAGGTTCAGGTCGGGCTGCTCGATCAGGAAGTTATGCAGGTAATACTTGCCGCGCTCGGGAGCGTATTCCCACGACGAGCCGCCAAAGACTGATTGCCAGTTATTGGGCGGGCTGCCATCGGGCTTGGGATCGGCCCAGACATACCAATCCTTCTTCGCGCCGCCTTTCTTGGAGTCCTTGAACCACGGATGCTGATCGGAGCTGTGCGAGATCACCTGATCGATCACGACTTTCAGACCCAGCTCATGGGCGCGCGCCACCAGCGCGTCGAAATCCTCCAGCGTGCCGAATTGCGGATCGATGCCGCGATAATCGGAGACGTCATAGCCCATATCCGCCATCGGTGAGGTGAAGATCGGCGACAGCCAGATCGCATCGACGCCCAGCGAGGCGACATGATCGAGCCTGCGCGTGATCCCCTTAAGATCGCCGATCCCGTCGCCCGAGTCGTCTTGAAAGCTGCGCGGATAAATCTGGTAGATAACCGCCCCGCGCCACCAATCCTTCGCCATGAATCGCTCCTCTTTCAGTTTCCTGTTGCCCGTTATCGCGGCAAGGGTAGACTTGTTAGCGCAAACGGCAACCGCCGCTCAGGCCGTTTCTGCGCCTTCGCTTGACCTTGAGCAGGGGGCGGCACATCAATCAATTGCTATCTGACGCGTTCCGGAGACCTCCCCCTTGAAAGACACTCAATTGCCCAGTGCCGAGACAGTTCGCGAAGAAATTCTGCACCACATCACTTTTTCGATGGGCAAGGATCCCGACCATGCCTCGGTCTATGACTGGCGCATGGCGCTGTCTCTGGCGATCCGCGACCGGGTCGTGGCGCCATGGTTCGCGGCGACTCGACGGACATGGGAAGAGGGGCGAAAGCGGGTCTATTACCTCTCGATGGAATTCTTGATCGGGCGGATGCTGGAGGATGCCGCGATCAACCTCGGTCTGCGCGCCACCTGCCGCGAGGCGATGGAGGCGCTTGGTCAGGACTGGGAGGCTGTGGTCGAGAACGAACCCGACGCGGCGCTCGGCAACGGTGGGCTAGGGCGGTTGGCCGCGTGCTACATGGAGAGCATGGCGACGCTGGGCTGCCCCGGCTATGGCTACGGCATCCGCTATGAACACGGTCTTTTCAAGCAGCGCTTCGAGGGCGGGCGTCAGGTCGAGACGCCGGAGGACTGGCTTAAGCAGCGCCACCCGTGGGAATTCGAGCGTCCCGAAGCCGCCTATGAGATCGGCTTCAAGGGCCATGTCGAAACGCTGGACGGCAAGCCGCATTGGGTGCCGGGCGAGACCGTTCTGGCCGAGGCCTATGACATGCCGATCATTGGCTGGGAGGGCAAATGGGCCAACACGCTGCGGCTCTGGTCGGCCAAGCCCACCGAGCAGTTCGACCTCGCGCGGTTCAATCACGGCGATTACGCCGCCGCCGCCGAACCCGAGGCGCTGGCGCGCACGCTCAGCCGTGTGCTCTATCCCGATGACACGACCTATGCGGGCAAGGAATTGCGCCTCAAGCAGGAGTATTTCCTGACCTCCGCCGCGCTGCAGGACATCATGCGCCGCCATCTGGCCGCCGGGCACACGATCGAGGAACTGCCGGACTTCGTCGCGATCCAGATGAACGACACGCATCCGGCGATCGCGGGGCCGGAGCTGATCCGCATTCTGGTCGATCTGCATGGCATGGAGTTCGACGCCGCGCTCGACATCACGATGCAATGTCTGGGCTACACCAACCACACCCTGCTGCCCGAGGCGCTGGAGCGTTGGGCGACCTATCTGATGGGCACCGTGCTGCCGCGCCATATGCAGATCATCGAGAAGATCGACAGCTGGCACCGCCGCAAATTCCCCAAACGCGCGCATTACGTCGGCATCGTGAAGCATCAGGAGGTGCGGATGGGAGAGCTGGCCTTCATCACCTCGCATAAGGTGAACGGGGTCTCTGCGCTCCATACCGAGCTGATCAAGCGCAACCTGTTTCCCGAATTGGACCGGCTGCATCCGGGGCGCATCATCAACCAGACCAACGGGATCACGCCGCGCCGCTGGCTGCGCATGGCCAATGGCGAACTGTCGCATCTGATCATCGATACGATCGGCGATGGATGGGAGGCCGATCTCGACAAGCTGCGCGCACTGGAGCCCTATGCCGAGGATGCGAGCTTCCGCGACGCCTTCATGGCCGCGAAACGGCGCAACAAGGTGCATCTGGCGGATTGGGTGCGTGACACCCAAGGGATCACCCTCGACCCCGATGCGATCTTCGACATTCAGGTCAAGCGCATCCACGAATACAAGCGCCAGCTCCTCAACATCCTGCAGACCATCGCCGAATGGCACGCGATCCGCGAGAACCCGCAGGCCGAGTTCCAGCCGCGCGTGAAGATCTTCGGCGGCAAGGCGGCGCCGGGCTATCACACGGCCAAGCAGATCATCCGGCTGATCAATGACGTGGCCGAGGTGGTCAATAACGACCCCTACGTCGATGGACGTCTCAAGATCGTCTATCCGCCCAATTACAACGTCTCCATGGCCGAGCGGCTGATCCCGGCGGCGGACCTGTCAGAACAGATCTCGACCGCGGGCAAGGAGGCCTCCGGCACCGGCAACATGAAATTCGCACTGAACGGCGCGCTGACGATCGGCACGCTCGATGGCGCGAATGTGGAAATTCGTGAACAAGTTGGCGCGGAGAACTTCTTCCTCTTCGGCATGACCGCCGATGAGGTGATGGAGCGGCGCCGCGATCCCGAACATGCGCGCCACGCCATCCTTGCAAGCCAGCCTTTGCAGGACGTGCTGCAGATGATCGCCGAGGGACGGTTTTCTCCCGAGGAACCAGAACGCTATCACGATCTTGTTCACAATATGTGGCATAGCGATTATTTCCTCGTCGCTTCCGATTTCGAGGCCTACCGGAGCGCCCAGAAAGAGGTGGACACAGCCTTCGCCGATCGCGCAGGCTGGGCGAAGATGGCTGTTTTGAACACCGCGCGGATGGGGTTCTTCTCCTCCGACCGGGCGATCAAGGGCTACATGGACGAGATCTGGACCACGCAATCGGCCCTGTGAACCAAGGAGCGCTATGACACTTTCCCGCGACGAGGCCGAAGCGCTTATCCACGCGCAACATCCCGATCCGTTTTCCGTGCTGGGGCTGCATGACGGGGAAATCGTGGCGCTTGTGCCCGGCGCAGAAGAGGTCTGGGCGCTTGGCAAGACAGAGGTCGCGCTGGAGCCCGTCGTGCCGGGGATCTTCATCGGCAAATGGACCGAGGAAACCTACCGTCTGCGCGCGCGGCACGATCAGACGACATGGGATTTCGACGACCCTTACGGCTTCGCGCCGGTGCTCGGCGCGATCGACGAATACCTGATCGGGGAGGGGACGCATACGCGGCTCTGGGAGAAGCTCGGCGCCCATGTGATCACCCATCAGGACGTCGAAGGCGTGCATTTCGCGGTCTGGGCGCCCAATGCGCGCCGCGTCTCGGTCGTGGGCGATTTCAACTTCTGGGACGGTCGTCGCCACCAGATGCGCCGGATCGGCGTGTCCGGCGTGTGGGAGATTTTCGTTCCCGGCATCCATGCAGGCGCGCTCTACAAGTACGAGCTGCTCGACGCGGAGGGGACGGTGCTGCCGCTGAAGGCCGACCCGGTCGGCTTCGGTGCAGAGCATCCGCCCGCGCAGGCCTCGGTCGTGCGCAAACTCGGGCGGCATCGCTTTGGCGACAGTGCGTGGTGTCAGACCCGCGCCGAGGCGCAGGAACGCCACGCGCCGATCTCGGTCTACGAGGTGCATCTCGGGAGTTGGATGCGGATCTGGGACGAGGGGGGCAGACCGCTCTCCTATCACGAACTGGCCGAGAAACTGGTCGATTACGTCTGCGACATGGGCTTCACCCATATCGAGCTGTTGCCGATCACCGAACACCCGTTCGACGGCTCCTGGGGCTATCAGCCGATCGGGCTTTACGCGCCGACGATCCGTCACGGCCGCCCCGAGGAATTCGCGGAATTCGTGGATGCGGCGCACCGGCGGGGCCTCGGCGTGATCCTCGACTGGGTGCCCGGGCATTTCCCGACCGACGATCACGGGCTGCGACATTTCGACGGCACGGCGCTTTATGAGCATGCCGACCCGAAAGAGGGCTTCCATCAGGACTGGAACACGCTGATCTACAATTACGGGCGACGGGAAGTGTCCAACTACCTGCTGGCCAATGCGCTGTTCTGGCTGGAGGAATATCACCTCGACGGGCTGCGCGTGGATGCGGTTGCCTCTATGCTCTACCGCGACTACTCGCGCGCGGCCGGCGAATGGGTGCCCAACAAATATGGCGGGCGCGAGAACCTCGAGGCGATCGAGTTCCTGCAGAACATGAACGCGGCCTCTTATGGCGGCGCGGAAGGCATCATGACGGTGGCGGAGGAAAGCACCGCCTATCCCGGTGTCACGCGCCCCGTGCATGAGGACGGGTTGGGTTTCGGCTACAAGTGGAACATGGGCTGGATGAATGACAGCTTGCGCTATTTCGCGCGCGATCCGCTCTATCGCAAGTTCCACCACAACGAGCTGACCTTCGCGAGCTCGTACATTTACAGCGAGAATTTCATCCTGCCGATCAGCCATGACGAGGTGGTGCACGGCAAGGGCTCGATGCTGGGTAAAATGCCCGGCAACGACCCCGAGAAATACGCCAATCTGCGCGCTTTCTACGCGTTCCAATGGGCGCATCCGGGCAAGAAGCTTCTCTTCATGGGGCAGGAATTCGGCCAGTGGTCGGAATGGAGCCACGAGCGCGAGCTCGACTGGTATCTGCTCGACGATCCGCGCCACGACGGGCTGCGCGCGCTGGTGCGCGACCTCAACCGCCTCTATCGCGAGACGCCCGCGCTGCATTGGGGCGATTGCGAGCCGGACGGGTTCGAATGGATCGCCGCCGACGATTCCGAGGCCTCTGTCTTCATCTTCGAGCGCCGCGCGCCCGGGGCCGATCCGGTCGTGGTGGTCGCGAACCTGACCCCGGTCGAACACAGCTACCGCATCGGCCTGCCACTGGACGGCGAGTGGTGCGAGATACTCAACACGGATTCCGGTTTCTACGGCGGCGAGAACCGCGGCAATCTCGGTGCGATCCGCGCCGAAGATCACGCGCAGGGCCGCTGCGCCCATAGCGCGGAAGTGTATCTGCCGCCGCTGTCAGTCGTGATGTTCACGCCCGCGTAAGCGGTGCCCAGAGGAGGGGGAGGAATATGAAACCACAGCCCAACACGCGCCTGAGCGCGCAGGCCATGGCCTTCGTGCTGGCAGGCGGCCGCGGCAGCCGCCTGAAGGAATTGACCGACCGGCGCGCGAAACCCGCCGTCTATTTCGGCGGCAAGACCCGGATCATCGACTTCGCCCTGTCGAACGCGCTCAATTCCGGCATCCGCAAGATGGCGATCGCAACGCAATACAAGGCGCATTCGCTGATCCGCCACATCCAGCGCGGCTGGGATTTCTTCCGCGCGGAACGGAACGAATATCTCGACATCCTGCCCGCGAGCCAACGCGTGGCCGATAGCCGCTGGTATGCAGGCACCGCCGACGCGGTGGCGCAGAATATTGATATCATTGAAGATTACGGCGTGAAATACGTTATCATCCTCGCCGGCGACCACATCTACAAGATGGATTACGAGGTGATGCTGCGCCAGCATGTCGACACCAAGGCCGATGTCACGATCGGCTGTCTGACCGTGCCGCGGATGGAGGCGACCGCCTTTGGCGTGATGGCCATCGACAAGACCGGACAGATCACCGATTTCCTCGAAAAGCCCGCAGACCCGCCCGGGATGCCCAGCGACCCCGAGCACGCGCTGGCCTCGATGGGGATCTATGTCTTCGACTGGCAATTCCTGCGCGAGCTTCTGATCCGCGACATGGAAGACCCGAATTCGAGCCATGATTTCGGCCATGACCTGATCCCGCAGATCGTCAAACACGGCAAGGCGATGGCGCATAAGTTCTCGGATAGCTGCGTGACGACGGGGCTCGAGACCGAACCTTACTGGCGCGATGTGGGCACGGTGGATGCCTTCTGGCAGGCCAATATCGACCTGACCGATTTCACACCAAAGCTGGACCTCTACGACACCGAATGGCCGATCTGGACCTATGCCGAGATCGTGCCGCCCGCGAAATTCATCCATGACGAGGATGGCAGACGCGGCTCGGCAATCTCCTCGCTGGTCTCGGGCGACTGCATCGTCTCGGGCGCGGAGGTGCGCAATTCGCTGCTCTATACCGGCGTGCGCGCGCATAGTTTCGCGAGCCTGGAGGAGGCCGTCGTGCTGCCTTACGTCGATATCGGACGCCATGCGCGGCTGAGCCAATGCGTGATCGACCGCGGCGTGCATATTCCCGAAGGGCTCGTTGTGGGCGAAGACCCGGAGGAGGACGAGAAGTGGTTCCGCCGGTCGGAAGGCGGCGTCGTGCTGATCACGCAGACGATGCTCGACAAACGCGCGGCGGCATTGGACTAACGGGGGCAGAGAGCGGGGCGCTGCCCCGCGCCCCGGGATATTTGGAAAGAGCGAAGATATGAAACGCGTGCTCTCGGTTGCGTCAGAAGCGGTTCCGCTGATCAAGACGGGCGGTCTGGCCGATGTGGCGGGCGCATTGCCCGCCGCGCTCAAAGGGCAGGGCTGGGAGATGCGGGTGATGATCCCGGCCTATCGCGGGATTCTGAAAAAGCTGAAATCACCGAAACCGGTATGGGAAAGCGAGAGCCTCTATGGCGGCCCGGCGCGTCTGGTGCTGGGCAAGGCGGGCGGCATGGAGGTGCTGGCGCTGCAGGCCGACCATCTGTTCGACCGGGACGGGGGGCCGTATTCGCAAGACGGGCGCGACTACCCCGACAATGCCGAACGCTTCGCCGCCCTCAGTTTCGTCGCCGCCGAGATCGCGCGCGAGGGCGCGGGCAAATGGCAGCCCGATCTGGTGCATTGCCACGATTGGCAGACCGGGCTCGTGCCATGGTATCTGCGCGGCACCGGCATCCCGACCGTGATGACCATCCACAATATCGCATTTCAGGGCCGGTTCGGCCGCGACAAGCTGGCGGCGCTCGGGCTGCAGACCTGGGATTTCACCCGCGAGGGAGTGGAATTCTGGGGCGACATCTCGACGCTGAAAGCCGGGCTGGTTGCGGCGAGCGCGATCACCACGGTCAGCCCGCGCTACGCAGAAGAGCTGATGCGCGGCGAGTTCGGCATGGGGCTGGAAGGTGTCATTCAGGCGCGCGCGGGCGATCTGCACGGTATTCTCAACGGCATCGATCTGGATGTCTGGAACCCCGAGACCGATCCGGAAGTAACGTCTTTCTCTGCGGCGAAATCCGGCGGAAAATCGAAGAACCGCAAAGCCTTGGAGGCCGAATTTGATCTCGATGTGCCGGGACCGCTTGCGATCCTGATCTCGCGCCTGACGCCGCAGAAGGGGATCGATTTGCTCGCTCCGGCGCTCGGGCCCTATCTGGAGGCGGGCGGTGGTCTCGCGGTGCTGGGATCGGGCGATGGCTGGGCGGAAGATGCGATGCGCGACCTTGCCGCGCGTCACCCCGACCGGGTCGGCGTGAAGATCGGCTATGACGAGGCGCTGAGCCATCGGATGTATGCAGGTGGCGATGCGGTGCTGGTGCCCTCGCGCTTCGAGCCCTGTGGCCTGACCCAGCTCTACGGGCTGCGCTATGGGTGCCTGCCGGTGGTCTCCGCCGTCGGTGGTCTCGCCGATACGGTGGTGGGCGCGACGCCCGCGACCGAGGCTGCAGGCGCATCGACCGGGATCGTCTTCCATCCTGTCGACGATCTCGCGTTGCGGCAGGCGCTGATGAAGCTGATCGCGCTCTATGCCGATCGCAAGGGCTGGGCCGCGATGCAGCGCCGGGCAATGAAGACCGACTGGGGCTGGGACGGTTCGGCCGCACGCTACGCCGCGCTTTACGACGCGCTTCTCGCCCGATGAAGATCACTCCCGGCAAAGCGGACCCGCTGGGCGCCACGCCCTGCGAGGGCGGCGTGAACTTCGCGCTGGCCTCGGCTCATGCCGAGCGGGTGGAGCTTTGCCTGTTTACCAAGTCTGGCGAGCAGCGGATCGACCTGCCGGGGCGCAGCGGACCGACCTGGCACGGCTTCGTCGCGGGTCTTAAGCCGGGGGCGCGCTACGGCTACCGGGTGCATGGGCCCTGGGCGCCCGAGGCGGGGCATCGGTTCAACCCGGCGAAGCTTCTGATCGACCCCTATGCGCGCGAGATCGACTCGAAGATCAGCTGGCAAGCCCCTATGCAATATGGGAAATCCAAACCCGACCGGCGCAACAGCGCAAGCGTCACGCCGAAATCCGTCGTGGCCGAGATCGCGCGGCCCGATTGGGATCGGCCGCAGCATAGCTGGTCGGAGACGGTGATCTACGAGGCCAATCCCAAGGGGCTGACGATGACCCATCCGGAGGTGCCCGGAGCCTTGCGCGGCACTTGGGCGGGGCTCGCCTCCGATCCGATCCTCTCGCATCTCACCGATCTCGGGATCACCGCGATCGAGCTGCTGCCGAGCTGTGCCTATCTCGATGATCGCTTCCTCGTCGAGAAGGGCTTGAGCAACTACTGGGGTTACCAGCCCATCGCCAATTTCGCGCCGGAGCCGCGCTATTCCGGTGCCGATCCGCGCGGTGAATTTCGCGAGATGGTGCGGCGCTTTCATGGTGCCGGGATCGAGGTGATCCTCGACGTCGTCTATAACCACACGGGCGAGGGCAACGCGATCGGGCCGATGCTCAGCCTGCGCGGGATCGACAATGCGAGCTATTACCGCCTGACGCCCGAGGGCGCCTATATCGACGAGACCGGAACCGGCAATACGCTGGACCTGTCGAACCCGCTCTGTCTACGGCTGGTGATGGATTGCCTGCGCCATTGGGTCGAGGAGATGGGCGTCGATGGCTTCCGCTTCGATCTGGCCGCGACGCTGGCGCGCGGCACCTCGGGTGCCGTCGAAGCGCATGCGCAATTTCTCACCGCGATTGAGCAAGATCCGGTGCTGCGAGGGGTGAAATTGATCGCGGAGCCCTGGGATATCGGTCCGGGCGGCTATTACCTGGGTGGCTTCCCGCATCCGTTCACCGAATGGAACGACCGTTTCCGAGACGATGCGCGCCGGTTCTGGCGCGGCGACCGGGGCATGGCGGGCGATCTGGCGCGGCGCGTGGCAGGCTCGGCGGAAATCTTCGACCAGATGGGGCGGCCCGCGACGGCCTCGGTGAATTTCATCACCGCCCATGACGGCTTCACGCTGCAAGATCTTGTTTCCTATGGCGAAAAACAGAACCTCGCGAATGGCGAGGAAAACCGAGACGGCCATGATGCGAATTTCTCGGAAGCGCTGGAGAGCGTCGAGGCGCAGGCCCTGCGCAAACGCGCGCTGCTTGCGACGCTGATGATGAGCCAGGGCGTGCCAATGCTGCTGGCCGGTGACGAAATCGGCAATTCGCAGGGCGGCAATAACAACGCCTATGCGCAGGATAACGAGATCGGCTGGATCGACTGGAGCGCGCCCGACGATACTTTAAAAACCTTCGTCAAGCATCTGATCCAGATACGAAAAGATCACCGCGTCCTGCGACAAAACCGCTATCTGCACTCGCTGATCCGCAAGCAGGACGGGATGCGCGATCTGATCTGGCGGCTTGCCTCTGGCGAGGAACCCGAGCCGCATGATTGGAACGATCCCGAACTGCGCTGCATCGGCGTCGAAATCCGCGGCGCTGCCGAAGGAACGGCCGGCGAGGCCGGCAGCGAGGCGGTCTACGTGATCCTCAACGCAGGGCCCGCGTGCGATGTGAAATTGCCGCCGGGCCGCTGGACTCGCGCGCTCGATTCCGCCTTGCCCGGACGAGAAGCGGAACAAATCGACGCCCCCGAGGCTTGCCTTGCCGCACAATCCGTTCAAGTCTTTACCCGCGCCACAGTGCAGGAGAAATCATGACCCGCCACGCGACCCAGCCCATTGACGGCCAGAAACCCGGCACCTCGGGGCTGCGCAAGAAAACCCGCGTTTTCATGCAGCCAAGCTACCTCGAGAATTTCGTGCAATCGACCTTCGACGCAATCGGCGGCCTGCGCGGCAAGACCTTGGTTCTTGGCGGTGACGGGCGTTATTTCGGACGGGAAGCGGCAAGCACGATCCTGAAAATGGCCGCCGCCAACGGGGCCGCGCGGGTGATCGTGGGGCAGGGTGCGTGGCTGTCCACGCCCGCCGCGTCGAACCTGATCCGGCAGCGCCAGGCGGATGGCGGGATCATCCTCTCGGCCAGCCACAATCCGGGCGGCCCGGAGGAAGATTTCGGCGTCAAATACAACTCTGCAAATGGTGGCCCCGCGCCGGAATCGATCACCTCGGCGATCCACAAGCGCACGCAGGAGCTCAGCGAATATCATCTGCTGGATGCAGCAGATCCCGATCTGGACAGCCTCGGCGAGACGCCGCTCGGAGAGATGACCGTCGAAGTCGTCGACCCGGTTACCGCCTATGCCGACCTGATGGAAACGATATTTGATTTCAACGCGTTGCGGGACGTCTTTAAAGCGGGCTTCCGGATGCGGATGGACTCGATGTGCGCCATCACCGGACCTTACGCGGTTGAGATCTTCGAGAACCGCCTTGGCGCACCCGCAGGGACCGTCACGCATGGCACGCCGCTGCCGGATTTCGGCGGCATGCATCCCGATCCGAACCCGACCTGGGCGCATGAGCTGATGGACGAGATGATGGGCGAAAATGCCCCGGATTTCGGCGCGGCCTCGGATGGCGATGGCGACCGGAACATGATCCTGGGCGCGGGCACCTATGTCTCGCCGTCGGACAGCCTCGCTGTGCTGGCCGCAAATGCGCATCTCGTGCCGGGCTACAAGGACGGGTTGAAGGGCGTCGCGCGCTCGATGCCGACCTCTGCGGCGGCGGATCGGGTGGCCGAGGCGCTTGGCCTCGATTGCTACGAGACGCCGACGGGCTGGAAGTTCTTCGGCAATCTGATGGATGCGGGGCGCGTGTCGCTCTGTGGCGAGGAAAGTTTCGGCACGGGCTCCGACCATGTGCGCGAGAAGGACGGGCTCTGGGCAGTGCTGATGTGGCTCAACATCCTAGCCGTGCGCAAGATGTCGGTGGCCGAGATCATGGCCGATCATTTCGCGCGCTACGGCCGCAATTACTATTCGCGCCACGATTACGAGGCGCTGCCGACCGAGCAGGCAGAGGCGATGCTGGACGATCTGCGCAGCCGCCTTGGAGAGCTGAAAGGGACGCAGGTCGAAGGGCTTGTCGTCGAAAGCTCAGACGAGTTTTCCTATACCGACCCGGTCGATGGCTCCATCGCGGAAGGTCAGGGCTTCCGTATTCTGTTCGAAGGCGGCTCGCGCGTCGTGCTGCGGCTGTCGGGCACGGGCACCGAGGGCGCGACGCTGCGCGTGTATCTCGAGCGCTATGCGCCGGGACCGGATGGGCTAGACCATGATCCGCAAGAGGCGCTTTCGCCGATCATCCGGGCGACAGAGGCGCTGGTGGGCATCCGCGAACGCACGGGGCGCGAGAAACCCGACGTCATCACCTGATCCCGTCAGACGGCAAATCCGGTCGAGAAACAAAGTCGGGGGGCTGAAATCGCCCCCCGTTTTCATACTAGATGAATACCGATAATCGGTATTATGTAAATTATTAGTGCAGTTTGACGCCCATTATGGGGTCAAAACCGTGCTCCCGACCGTTTTACGGGCCTCTAGCGCCTCATGGGCAGCGGCGACATCTTCCAAAGAAAACGTCTGTGGCACGTCGATCTTGATCTCGCCTTTCCCAATCATCTCAAAAAGTTCTGCAGCGGAGTTGCGCAACCAGCCCGGTTGATCCGTGTGCTGGAACAAGGTCGGACGCGTCAGGAACAGCGAGTTGCGCGCCAGATCGTTGATCTTGAACTGATCCGCCGGACCCGAGCTTTGCCCGAAGCACACCAGCGTGCCGAACCGCTTGAGCACATCGAGCGACGTCATCACCGTATCCGCGCCGACCGAGTCATAGACCGCCGCAACGCCCGCGCCATCGGTGAGCCGTTTGACCTCCGCGCCGAAATCCTCGGACCGGTAATCGATCACCGCGTCATAGCCGTGCTCGAGCGCCCGCGCGCATTTCTCAGGCCCGCCAGCCGTGCCGATCGCGCGCACGCCCTTGGCCTTCAGCCATTGTCCCGCGATCGAGCCGACGCCACCGGCCGCCGCATGGAAAAGCACGGTGTCGCCAGACTTTACGGGATATGAGTGATGGATCAGGTAATGCACGGTCAGACCTTTGAGCATCACCGCCGCCGCGACCTCATCGGAGATATCGTCCGGGATCGGCACGACGTTCTTCGCAGCCATCACCCGGTGGCTCGCATAAGCGCCGTTGGGCTGTGTATAGGCCACGCGTTGTCCGACCTGCAGATCGACGCCGTCGCCAACCGCCTCGATGATGCCCGCCGCTTCGCCGCCGGTGATCAGATCGCTCTCCACCGGCCACGGGTAAAGCCCCGTCCGGAAGTAAACATCGATGAAATTCAAACCGATAGCGGTATGTCTTAAAGTGACTTCGCCGGGGCCCGGTTTGGGCACCTCGATCTCGATCTTGTGGAACTGGTCGCGCCCGCCGGGGCGCGAGATTGCCATCGCATAAGCCATGTTATCCTCCCTGTTGCCGCGCAAAGGTACTGCGCGCGGCCCCGGCGTCAATCCGGGATCGGATGCGGCAGGAAGGCTCCGTTCATTTCGACGATCTCATCCCAGACGCGCAGCGCCAGTTCGCGCGGGCGTTCGCTCTCGCGGCGCACGAGGAACCAGTGGCGCATCAGCGGCAATCCCGGCGCCGGGATCAGCGCCAGGCGTCCGGTCTCCAGCTCGTCCGTCACCGTGTGCAGGCTGAGAAACGCGATGCCGAGACCCGCCATCACCGCCTGCTTGATCGTCTCGTTGCTGTCCATCTCCAGCGTGTCGTAGAGCCGCCCGTCGCCGACCCGGTCGAGCCAGCGCGACATCAGGATGCGCGTCCCCGACCCTTCCTCGCGCGAGATGAAGGTCTCGCCGAAAAGCTGCTCCAGATCGTCGGCCTTGGAAATCAGCGGATGGTCCGGCGGCGCGACCAGCGCATGCGGATGCTGGCCGATCGGTTCGGCCACAACGGGTGGATGGCGTGGCGGACGGCCCATCACGGCGATGTCGAAACTGCCGCGCTCGATCCCTTCGATGATGGCCGAGCGGTTGCCCACGCGCAACGCGACCTCGATCTCGGGATGGGCGTCTTGCAGCATCTTCACCAGCCGCGGCGCGAAATATTTGCCGGTCGAGACGACGCCGAGCGTGATCCGCCCCACCTGCCCGCGCGCAATGGCGCTCAGCGTCGCCTCGGCCTGCGACAAGTTGTCCTCGATCCGCAGCGCGGTTTCGCGCAGCGCTTTGCCGGCCTCGGTCAGTTCTGATCCCGCACCGTCGACGGCGCGCTGGATCAATTTCATCCCGACCGCATCTTCCAAACCCCGAATTTGCGTATGAATTGCAGGCGTTGTGAGGTTCAGGCTCTCCCCGGCAGCGGTCAGAGACCCTCCCCGCGCCACCGCATCAAGCGCGCGCAATTGCTTCAGCGTTACAGCGTTCATCCGCATGTATTTTCAATTTCCCTTAACGCACATTCCCTTTATTTAAATTTCATAAAAATTCGATCCGGGCAATGGTCTGGCTCACAAGAACATCGACTTTGGAGGAGAAGAAGATGTCCGTGAGTTTCGACGGCCTCGGTATTTCTGCCGATCTTGCCGACACCATGACCCGCCTGACCAGCGTCGGCGCCCAGCTTGCCCGCATGATTGCGCGCAACGGGCTCGAGGGGAATCTGGCTGAGGCCGCAGGCACCAACGCCGGTGGCGACGGTCAGAAAGCGCTCGACGTGATCGCGGATGAGGCCTTCATGGATGCGCTGCGCGGTGGCGCGGTCCGCCATTACGCCTCGGAAGAACAAGACGAGGTGGTCGATTTCGGCGAGGGCACGCTCGCGCTTGCCATCGATCCGCTCGACGGATCCTCGAATATCGACGTGAATGTCTCGATCGGCACGATCTTCTCGATTTTCGAGGCCGCCGAGGACATGGATGCAAGCTTCCTGCGCCCGGCCAACGAGCAGATCGCGGGCGGCTACATCATCTTCGGGCCGCAGACCGCGCTGGTCGTGACCTTCGGCAAGGGTGTGCAGCAATGGGTTCTCGAGCCCGGCAGCGACATCTGGCGCCGCGTGGCCGATCCGAAGCCTCTGCCCTCCGAGACCTCGGAATACGCGATCAACGCGTCGAACTATCGCCACTGGCCGCAGCCGATCCGTGCCTTCATCGACGATCTCGTCGCCGGTGCCGAAGGTCCGCGCGGGCGCAATTTCAACATGCGCTGGATCGCCTCTCTGGTGGCCGAAACCCATCGCATCATCTCGCGCGGCGGCGTCTTCCTCTATCCGGGCGACGACCGCGACGGCTACGAGCGCGGACGTCTGCGCCACGTCTATGAATGCGCACCGATCGCGATGCTGATCGAGCAGCTCGGCGGCGAGGCCACCGACGGCGCCGATCCCATCATGTCCGCGACGCCCGACCGGCTGCATGCCCGCACGCCGTTCGTATTCGGCTCGGCCAGCAAGGTCGCCCGCGTCGCCGCCTATCACGACTTGCCGCAGGATGAAGCCCACGCGCTCTTCAACACCCGCGGCCTCTTCCGGAGCTAATCCATGTCCAAGAAACACCCCATCATTTCCGTCGTCGGTTCCTCCGGTGCAGGCACCTCGACGGTGAAATCGACCTTCGATCAGATCTTCCGTCGCGAAGGGATTTCCGCGGTCTCGATCGAGGGGGACGCCTTCCACCGCTACAACCGCGCCGACATGAAGGAAGAGCTGCAAAAGCGCTATGACGCGGGCGATCAGGGCTTTTCCCACTTCTCCTATGAAGCCAATGAACTCAAGGAGTTGGAGCGCGTCTTTCGCGAATATGGCGAGACCGGCAAGGGCAAGACCCGCCATTACGTCCATGACGATACCGAGGCCGAGAAATGGGGCACGCCGCCCGGCCACTTCACCGAATGGAGCGATTTCGAAGACGAGTCCGACCTGCTTTTCTACGAAGGTCTGCACGGCTGCGTGGTCAATGACGAGGTGAACCTCTCGGCGCTGGCGGATCTGAAGATCGGCGTCGTTCCGGTGATCAACCTCGAATGGATCCAGAAAATCCACCGCGACCGCGCCTCGCGGGGCTACACGACGGAAGCGGTCACCGATGTGATCCTGCGCCGCATGCATTCCTACGTGAACTGCATCACGCCGCAATTCACCGAGACGGATATCAACTTCCAACGCGTGCCGGTCGTCGACACCTCGAACCCGTTCGTGGCGCGCTGGATCCCGACGGCGGATGAGAGCCTCGTGGTGATCCGCTTCAAGAACCCGCGCGGCATCGATTTCCCCTACCTCACCTCGATGATCAACGGCTCATGGATGAGCCGCGCGAACTCTATCGTCATTCCCGGCAACCGTCAGGATCTGGCCATGCAGCTGATCCTCACCCCCCTCATCGAGCGCATCGTGCGTGAATCGAAGCGGGCTTGAGAAGGATGAACAAGGTGATGAAAGACATTCAAATCACTCAAGAAACGCGCATGGCGAATGCGATCCGTGCGCTTGCGATGGATGCGGTGCAAAAGGCCAATTCGGGCCATCCCGGGATGCCGATGGGCATGGCCGATGTGGCAACCGTTCTGTTCAACCGCTTCATGAATATCGATCCCACCGCGCCGAAATGGCCCGACCGCGATCGCTTCGTTCTGTCGGCGGGTCACGGCTCGATGCTGATCTACGCGATCAACCATCTGCTGGGCTATGAAGATATGGGCATGGACCAGATCAAGGCGTTCCGCCAGCTGGGTTCGCGCACCGCTGGCCACCCGGAATACGGCCATGCCGAGGGGATCGAAGTGACCACCGGGCCGCTCGGTCAGGGCATCGCCACCGCCGTGGGCATGGCGATTGCCGAGAAGATGAAGAACGCGCGCTATGGCGCTGATCTGGTGGATCATTTCACTTATGTCATCGCGGGAGACGGCTGCCTGATGGAAGGGATCAGCCACGAGGCGATCGACCTCGCGGGGCATCTCGAGCTCGGCAAGCTGATCGTGATGTGGGACGACAATTCGATCACCATCGACGGTGACACGGATCTGTCCACCTCGATGGACCAGAAGGCGCGTTTCGCGGCGGCTGGCTGGCACGTGCTCGAATGCGACGGCCATACGCCGACCGAGATCGCCGACGCGATCGAGGCCGCCCGTCAGGATCCGCGCCCCTCGATGATTGCCTGCCGCACCATCATCGGCTTCGGCGCGCCGAATAAGCAAGGCGGTCACGATGTCCACGGCGCACCGCTGGGTGACGCGGAAATCGCCGCCGCGCGCAAGCAGCTGCATTGGGATCACCCGCCCTTCGACATCCCTGCGGCGATTTACGACGAATGGGGCCGGATCGCGTCGCGAGGCGCGCGGGCGCGGGCGGAGTGGGAACAGCGGTTGAATACCGCAACCGTCCGCGCCGAATTCCTCGCTGCGGAAGAGGCCGACACCAGCCCCCTGGCCGCCGCGATCGTCGCCTACAAGCGCAAGCTGTCGGAAGATAAACCCAAGGTCGCGACCCGCAAGGCGAGCCAGATGGCGCTGGAAGTGGTCAACGCCACCCTGCCCTTCACCGTTGGCGGCTCGGCCGATCTGACCGGCTCGAACCTGACGAAATCCTCGGGCATGAAATCGATCACGCCGACGGATTTCACCGGCGATTACATCCATTACGGCATTCGCGAGCACGGCATGGCCGCCGCGATGAACGGTATCGTGCTGCATGGCGGGCTGCGGCCCTATGGCGGCACCTTCATGGCCTTCGCGGATTACTGCCGCCCCGCAATTCGTTTGTCGGCGCTGATGGGCGTGCCGACCTGCTATGTCATGACCCATGACTCGATCGGCCTCGGCGAGGACGGTCCCACCCATCAGCCGGTAGAGCATTTGGCCTCGCTCCGAGCCATTCCAAACTTGCTCATCCTCCGGCCGGCTGATGCGGTGGAGACCGCCGAGGCCTGGGAAATCGCCATGACCTCGACGGCAACGCCGACGATGATCGTGGCCTCGCGTCAGGGTCTGCCGACGGTTCGCACCGAACACACGGATCAGAACCTCACCGCCCGCGGCGCTTATCTGCTCCGGGCACCGGAAGCCCGCGACGTGACGCTGATCGCCACCGGGTCCGAGGTCGAGATCGCGATGGCGGCAGCCGACCAGCTGGCCGAGCAAGGGATCAAGGCGGCGGTCGTCTCCGCGCCGTGTTTCGAGCTCTTCGAGAAGCAGGACGCGGCGTATCGCGCCGAGGTTCTGGGCGATGCCCCGCGCGTCGGCTGCGAGGCGGCGATCCGTCAGGGCTGGGATCTCTTCCTGCGCCCCGAGGACCGCTTCGTGGGCATGACCGGTTTCGGGGCCTCGGCCCCTGCCCCGGCGCTCTACAAACACTTCAACATCACGTCCGAAGCGATTGTTTCGGATGCAAAAGAACTGATCTGAGGGACTAACGAGAATGACGGTTAAAGTTGCCATCAACGGGTTTGGACGTATCGGCCGCAACGTGCTGCGCGGGATCATTGAGTCGGGTCGCACCGATATCGAGGTGATCGCGATCAACGATCTGGGCCCGGTCGAAACCAACGCCCATCTGCTGCAATTCGACAGCGTCCACGGCCGCTTCCCGCAGGAGGTCACCACCGGCGAGGACTGGATCGACGCTGGCCGCGGCAAGATCAAGGTCACCGCGATCCGCGACCCCAAGGACCTGCCTTGGGGCGACGTCGATATCGCGATGGAATGCACGGGCATCTTCACCGCGCGCGAGAAAGCGGCCTTCCACCTCGAAAACGGCTCGAAGCGCGTGCTGGTCTCCGCCCCGGCGGCCGGTGCCGACAAGACCATCGTCTTCGGCGTCAATGACGGTGCGCTGACCAAGGACGATCTGGTCGTTTCGAACGCGTCCTGCACCACGAACTGCCTCTCGCCGGTCGCCAAGGCGCTCAATGACGCGATCGGCATCTCGAAAGGCTTCATGACCACGATCCACAGCTATACCGGCGACCAGCCGACGCTCGATACGATGCATTCGGACATGTATCGCGCCCGCGCCGCCGCGCTGTCGATGATCCCGACCTCGACCGGCGCTGCGAAAGCCGTGGGCCTGGTGCTGCCGGAGCTGAATGGCAAGCTCGACGGTGTCGCGATCCGCGTGCCGACGCCGAATGTCTCGGTCGTCGATCTGGTCTTCGAGGCCGCGAAGGACACCACGGTGGAAGAGGTCAACGCGGCTATCCGTGCCGCCGCTGACGGTCCGATGAAGGGCATCCTCGGCTACACCGACAAACCCAATGTTTCCAGCGATTTCAACCACGATCCTCACTCCTCGGTCTTCCACATGGACCAGACCAAGGTGATGGACGGGCGGATGGTCCGCATCCTGAGCTGGTACGACAACGAATGGGGTTTCTCCAACCGCATGGCGGACACCGCCGTCGCGATGGGAAAGCTCCTCTAACCGCGGTTCGAACCGTTTGGCCCACAACGTAAGGAACGACTGATATGGCATTGATTACGCTCAGACAACTGCTCGATCACGCCGCGGAATACGGCTACGGCGTGCCGGCGTTCAACATCAACAACATGGAACAGGGGATCGCCATCATGAAGGCGGCGGCGAAATGCGACGCTCCCGTCATCATGCAGGCCTCGCGCGGTGCGCGCAGCTATGCCGGCGACATCATGCTGCGCCACATGATCCAGGCGCTGTCGGAGATGTATCCCGATATCCCGCTGTGCATGCATCAGGACCACGGCAATAACGAGGCCACCTGCCTCACCGCGATCCGCCACGGCTTCACCTCCGTCATGATGGACGGTTCGCTGAAGGAAGACATGAAGACCCCCGCCGATTGGGACTACAATGTCGCGATCACCAAGCGCGTGGCCGACATGGCTCATTGGGTCGGCGCTTCGGTCGAGGGCGAGCTGGGCGTGCTCGGTAATCTCGAGACCGGCGAAGCGGCGGAGGAAGATGGCTCGGGCGCGGTTGGCAAACTCAGCCATGACCAGCTGCTGACCGATCCCGACGAGGCGCTCGATTTCGTCAAGCTGACCAAGGTCGACGCGCTGGCGATCGCCTGCGGCACCAGCCACGGCGCCTACAAGTTCTCGCGCAAGCCCACGGGCGACATCCTCGCGATCAGCCAGATCGAGAAGATCCACGCGAAGATCCCGAACGTCCATCTCGTGATGCACGGCTCGTCCAGCGTTCCGCAATATCTGCAGGACCTGATCAACGAGTCCGGCGGCGAGATGCCCCAGACCTACGGCGTCCCGGTCGAAGAGATCGAGCGCGGCATCAAGTCGGGCGTGCGCAAGGTGAATATCGACACCGACAACCGCATGGCGCTGACGGCTCAGTTCCGCAAGGTCGCGCAAGACAAGCCGACCGAGTTCGACCCGCGCAAATTCATGATCCCCGCGATGGAAGAGATGGAGAAGCTCTGCCTCGACCGTTTCCAGCGCTTCGGCACTGCCGGGAATGCCAGCAAGATCAAGGTGATCGACCTCGACGACATGGCCAAGCGCTATGCCGACGGATCGCTCGACCCGGTGATTTCGGCTGCAAAAGCCGCCTGACACACCCGCGATCCCGGCAGTCGAGCGCCCGGGGCCGCAGATATCGGATTTAGGGAGACAAGGAGACCCCGATGAACCAGCATGCAAATCCCGGTAAATACAGCGCCGGCGTCAAAGAGTACCGTGAAACCTACTGGGAGCCGAACTACACCCCCAAGGACAGCGACGTGCTCGCCGTCTTCAAGATCACGCCGCAGGCCGGTGTCCCGCGTGAGGAAGCCGCAGCCGCCGTCGCCGCGGAATCCTCGACCGGCACCTGGACCACCGTCTGGACCGATCTTCTGACCGATCTCGACTACTACAAGGGTCGCGCCTATGCGATCGAGGACGTGCCGGGCGACGACGAGAGCTACTACGCTTTCATCGCCTACCCGATGGGCCTGTTCGAAGAGGGCTCGGTCGTCAACGTCTTCACCTCGCTCGTGGGCAACGTGTTCGGCTTCAAGGCCGTCCGCGCGCTGCGTCTGGAAGATGTGCGCTTCCCGCTGTGGTTCGTGACCACCTGCGACGGCCCGCCCCACGGCATTCAGGTCGAGCGCGACAAGCTCGACAAATACGGTCGTCCCTTCCTCGGCTGCACGATCAAGCCGAAGCTGGGTCTGTCGGCGAAGAACTACGGTCGCGCAGTCTATGAGGCGCTGCGGGGCGGCCTCGACTTCACCAAGGATGACGAGAACATCAACTCCCAGCCTTTCATGCGCTGGCGCGACCGTTTCGAATTCTGTCAGGAAGCGATCGAGAAAGCCGAGCGCGAAACCGGCGAGCGCAAGGGCCACTACCTGAACGTCACCGCGCCGAACATCGAAGAGATGTATAAGCGCGCCGAGTTCGCCAAGGAGATCGGCTCGCCGATCATCATGTCGGACTACCTGACGATGGGCTGGGCCGCGCAGGCCTCGCTGAGCCGCTGGTGCCGCGATAACGGCATGCTGCTGCACGTGCACCGCGCGATGCATGGCGTGATCGACCGCCACCCCAAGCACGGCATCAACTTCCGCGTTCTCGCGAAGATGCTGCGCCTTCTTGGCGGCGACCACCTGCACTCGGGCACCGTCGTCGGCAAGCTCGAAGGCGACCGTGAGGCGACGCTGGGCTGGATCGACCTGATGCGCGACAAATACGTCAAGGAAGACCGTTCGCGCGGCATCTTCTTCGATCAGGACTGGGGTCAGATGCCGGGCGTGCTCCCGGTGGCTTCGGGCGGCATCCACGTCTGGCACATGCCCGCGCTGGTCAACATCTTCGGCGATGACAGCTGCCTTCAGTTCGGAGGCGGCACGCTGGGCCACCCCTGGGGCAACGCAGCCGGCGCTGCAGCCAACCGCGTCGCGGTCGAGGCCTGCGTCAAGGCACGCAACGAGGGCCGCGATCTCGAGAAGGAGTCGAAAGACATCATGACCTCGGCCGCCAAGCACTCGCCCGAACTCAAGATCGCCATGGAGACGTGGAAAGAGATCAAGTTCGAGTTCGACACCGTGGACAAGCTGGACGTGGCGCACCGCTAAGGCGCGGCCCTCCCACCAACGCCTGAGAAAGGACTGACACCATGAGTGAAATGCAAGATTACGGCTCGCGTATTTCGGACCCGAACAGCCGCAAGATGGGCACCTTCTCCTATCTGCCCCAGCTCAACGACGACGAGCTGCGTAAGCAGGTGGAGTACATCGTCTCGAAGGGCTGGAACCCGGCCATCGAGCATACCGAGCCCGAGAATATGCGGTCGAACTTCTGGTATATGTGGAAGCTGCCGATGTTCGGGGAAACCGATGTCGATGCGATCTTCCGCGAGATCGAGATGTGCAAGAAGGCGAACCCGGGCAACCATGTCCGCCTCGTCGGCTACGACAACTTCAAGCAGACGCAGGGCACCTCGATGGTGGTGCACCGCGCCGACATGTCGGCCTCTGCCTGATCTGACACGAGGGGCGGGCTGCCGATCGCGGCGGCCCGCCCTGCCCCTTTTTCCCGGATTTTCCAGCGCGACGGAGAGCCACCCATGAGCGATATCGACCCAGACCAGTTCCGCGTGAAGACCGAGCCCTATTACCGGCCCGTCGGCAACGAGATCGAGCAATATGCCGCCGCCTATGACGTGCGCATGCCGGTGATGCTCAAGGGCCCCACGGGCTGCGGCAAGTCGCGTTTCGTCGAATATATGGCGTGGAAATTGCAGCGCCCGCTGATCACCGTGGCCTGTAACGAGGACATGACCGCGTCCGACCTGATCGGGCGGTTCCTGTTGGATATCAACGGCACGAAATGGCAGGACGGCCCGCTGACCGTCGCCGCGCGGATCGGCGCAATCTGTTATCTCGACGAGGTCGTGGAGGCCCGTCAGGACACCACCGTCGTGATCCACCCGCTGACCGACCACCGCCGCCAGCTCCCACTGGAGAAGAAGGGCGAACTGGTCGACGCGCATCCCGATTTTCAGGTCGTGATCTCGTACAACCCCGGCTACCAGTCGATGATGAAGGACCTCAAGCAATCGACCAAGCAGCGCTTCGGCGCGATGAGTTTCGACTACCCGCAGGCCGCGACCGAGGCCGAGATTGTCAGCCACGAGGCCGGGATCGACCTGAAGACTGCCGAACGGCTCGTGCAGGTGGCCGAACGCTCGCGCAACCTCAAGGGCCACGGGCTCGATGAGGGCATGTCGACGCGCCTTCTGGTCTATGCGGGCCAGTTGATCTCGCAGGACATTCCCGCGCCCGCCGCCTGCCAGATGGCGCTGGTGGAGCCGCTGACCGATGACGCGGATATGCGCGACACGTTGCAGGCGGCCGTCCAGACCTTCTTCCCAGAGATCACCGACAGTTCGAAGGTGGCCTAAGGAGCGCGTCCGATGAAGGTCGATCTCGACGATTACGCCGCCGATCTGATCAAATCCGCGCCGGAGCTGGAGGAGACCCTCGACGGGCTCTTCCACGAGGCGGCGCGGATGATGTCGCCCGCCGGGCTGAAGGATTACATGGACGGCGCGAAGGCGATGACCTCGCTCGGCAAGGGTCCGCGCCTGCTGATCTCCTATCTCGACGAGATGCCACAGGTCGCCAAGGAATGCGGCGAGGACGTGATCCGCGATGTCGTGGGCGCGGTGCTGAAGCTGGCCTCGATGGTCTCGGGCGAGATTTTGGTGTTGATGCTCGACACGCTGCCCGGCGCCGCCAACCGCTTCGGCGACCCGGAACTGCTGCGCGGCTATCTCGCGCTGCTGCATCGTCTGGCGGCCCGCGCGCCGCGGGGCCTGCGCCCGATGTTCGGCGTGCTCGAAGAACTGCTGAGCAAACTCACCCTCTCGGGCCTGCGCCGTTGGGTAGATTTCGGTGCCGAGGCCTATCGCCGCGACCTGCCGAAACAGGCGGATTATTTCGGGCTCGTCTCGGAAGACAGCCGCGCGGTCCTGAAACAGGAACGCCGCGGCACGCTCTTCATCGACAGCCAGCGTCGGCTGAACTTCTACCTCCGCGCCTTCTGGGCCCGCGATTTCTTCCTGCGCCCCTCTGCCGCAGACTTCGAGGGCTTCCGCCCCTTCATCGAGGACGGCGCGCTGCATCTGCCCGATGCGGTGGACGGGATCAACGGCGCCTCCGGCCTCGATCTCTACCGCGCGATGTGCGCCCATATGGCGGCCCATATCGTCTATTCCGATCACGGGCTGGGACAGGAAGCGCTCAACCCCGCGCAGATTTTCCTGATCGGCATGATCGAGGATGCCCGGGTCGAATATTGCGCGACGCAGGCCTTTCCCGGACTGCGCGCGATGTTCGACCGGCTGATGCCGGACACGCCGCAAGGGCAGTACGAACACGAAACGATGTATCTGCTGGAAAAAGTGGCCCGCGCGCTCAACACGCCCGGCACCCGCACCGGCGATCTGGAGATCGACAATCTCGTCGAGACCTTCCACGGCGAGATCGCTGGCAATGCGCGCGAGACGATGTTCTCCTGGTCGCTCGGCGTCGAGCTTTACAACCTGCTCGCGCAACGCCGCGCGGTGCCGTCCCTTCGCATTCTCGAATCTCTGAAAATTCTGTATCGCGACGACAATCGCTTCATCTGGTCGCTCTCGGATTACGACTGGTCGAACCAGAACGCCTACCAGCCCGCGCAGGGTCAGGTGCGCAAACGCGTGGGCCTGATGGAATTCGTCAACGAGGTCGATGTCGAGACCGCAGGCGACGATGCGCAGGAGGTCTGGGTCCTGTCGTCAGAGCTGTTCCCCTACGAGGATGAGGGCGTCAGCTATAACGAGATGGAGGGCAAGGCCCCGATCTCCGACCCGTTTCACTACGGCGAGTGGGATTACAAGGTGCAGCTGATGCGCCCGTCGTGGTCGACCGTCTATGAACACCGGCCGCCAATGGGCGACCCGGACGAGATCGACACGATCCTGACCGCCCATCGCGGCATCCGGCATCGCATCAAGCAGATCGTCGACCGGCTGCGCCCGCAGGGCATCTCGCGCCAGCGGCGGCTGGAGGATGGCGACGAGCTGGACATCAACGCCGCCGTCGATGCGATGGTGATGCAGCGGATCGGCATGCAGCCCGACATGCGGATCACCATGCGCAACGTCATCAACCGGCGCGATCTGGCGGTTTGCATCCTGCTCGACCTGTCGGAAAGCACGAACGAGACCGTGCGCGGCTCGGACAAGACCGTGCTGGAGTTGACGCGCGAGGCCTCGGCACTCGTGGCCTCGGCGATCGAAGGGATCGGCGATCCGTTCGCGATCCACGGCTTTTCCTCGGACGGTCGCCACGACGTGCAATATCAGCGCTTCAAGGATTTCGAGCAGAAGCTCGATTCCGAGGTCAAAGGCCGCCTTGCGGGCATGAAAGGCGGACTCTCGACCCGGATGGGCGCTGCGATGCGCCATGCCGCCCATCACCTGAGTCTGCGTCCGGAGGCGCATAAGCTCCTGCTTATCGTTACCGATGGCGAACCCGCCGATATCGACGAGCGCGACCCGCAATATCTGCGCATGGATGCCAAGAAGGCGGTTGCGGAACTCCAGCAGATCGGCATTAACAGCTATTGTCTGACGCTGGACCCCGAGGCCGACGCCTATGTGTCGCGCATCTTCGGGGCCAACAACTTCACCGTGATCGATCAGGTCGAGCGCCTGCCCGAGAAACTGCCGACCCTGTTCGCGCAACTGACGAAATGATCCCCGGAGGACCCTATGAGCTTTGACCGTTCCATCAAGATCGCGCCGTCGATCCTGTCGGCCGATTTCGCCAATTTCGGCGCCGAGATCCGCGCCATCGAAGATCAGGGGGCCGATTGGGTCCATGTCGACGTGATGGACGGGCATTTCGTGCCGAACCTCACCTTCGGCCCGCCCGCCGTGAAAGCGTTCCGCCCGCATGTGAAGACCTTCATGGACGTCCACCTGATGATCGCGCCGGTCGACCCTTACATCGAGGCCTATGCCGAAGCGGGCGCCGATATGATCGTCGCGCATTGGGAGGCCGGTCCGCACCCGCATCGCACGCTGCAGGCGATCAAGGCGCAGGGCGTGAAATGCGGCATCTCGCTGAACCCCGGCACGCCTGCCAACGTGATCTCGGAACTGCTCGACCTCGTCGATATGGTTCTCGTGATGAGCGTGAACCCCGGCTTTGGTGGTCAGAAATTCATCCCGGGTAGCGTCAACAAGGTTCGCCAAGTGCGCGAAATGATTGGCGATCGCGAGATTCACATTCAGGTGGATGGCGGGGTCGATCCGACCACGGTCGGCCCGCTGGTCGAGGCCGGTGCGGATTGCTTCGTGGCGGGCTCGGCCGTCTTCAAGGGCGGTTCGGTCGACAAACCCGAAGTCTATGGTGCGAATATGCGCGCGATCCGCGAAGCGGCTCAGGGCGCACTCAAAGCGGCGCAATGACGGCCGGATCGGCGCAGGGCGGCGCGGTCGCAAAACCGTGATCTGACCGCTTGCCCTGCCGCCGCCTCTCGTTCATATTCGTGGAATTGAATACCAGTAAGGGAGGACTGGCATGACTTTCACGCGACGCACCATTCTGCGCGGAGGGCTGGCGATGGGCGCCATGACCGCCCTTCCCCGGTTCAGCTTCGCCGCCCAGACCCTTGAAATGGGGTCGGCGCGGCTCGACACGCTGTCCGATGGCAATCTCGTCCTGCCGCTCAGCTTCGTGAGCGACAACCCCGACGCCAAGCCGATCCTTGAGAAATACGGCATCACCGGTGACTCGGTCGAGCCGCCCTGCAACGTCACGCTCTATCGCGACGGGACCAACACGGTGCTGTTCGACGTGGGCTCGGGCAATGATTTCATGCCCTCGGCCGGCAAGCTGATGGAAGCGATGGATGCGCTCGAAGTCGCGCCCGATGACGTGACCCATGTCGTCTTCACCCATGGCCACCCGGATCACCTCTGGGGTGTGCTCGACGATTTCGACGAGCCGTTCTTCGCCAACGCCCAGCACATGATGGGCAAGGACGAGTTCGAATATTGGCTGAATCCCGAGACGCTCGACACGATCGACGATGGCCGCAAGACCTTCGCGGCCGGCGCGCTGCGCCGCCTCGAAATCCTTGAAGATCAGATCGACACTTTCGGCGATGGCGAGGAAATCCTGCCCGGCATCATGGCGCAGATGACCCCCGGCCATACGCCCGGTCACATGTCCTTCCACGTCAAGAACGGCAACACGCAGGCCTTCATCATCGGCGATGCGATCGTGAACCACTACCTCGCCTTCGCGGCGCCGGGCATGGAGGCGGGCTCGGATCAGAACCCGGAGCTGGGCGCAAAGACGCGCGTGGCGCTGCTGGACCAACTTGCGACCGACAACCTGCCGATCATCGGCTATCACCTGCCCGAAGGCGGTCTGGGCCGAGTCGAGCGCGATGGCGACGCCTATCGTTACGTCGCGGAGGTCTGAGCGTGAAAAAATTCTTCCTGACCAGCGCCTTGGCGGCACTTTTTCATGTGAGCCCCGCGCTCGCCTCGGAGGACGTGCCGGACATGTATCCCGGCTCGGTTCTCTATTCGAAACCTTATGAGGTGATCCCCGGCGTCTGGACCTCGATCGGCGCGACCGCACCGCCGACCTATGAGAATTCGGGCCACAACAACAACCTCAGCTTCATCGTCACCGGCGATGGCGTGGTCGTTGTGAATTCCGGCGCGTCCTATCAGCTCGCCCGCGCACTGCATGACGAGATCAAGGCGGTGACCGATCAGCCGGTGAAGCTGGTGATCAACGAGAACGGTCAGGGCCATGCGATGCTCGGCAATAATTACTGGATCGAAAAGGGCGTGCCCGTGCTCGCCCATGTCGATGCGGCGGCCGAGTTCGAGCATGACGCAGGCGGCGCCTTCGAGGCGCTGAAGAGCTACGGCAAGGAGACCGCTGAGGGCACCGATCCGAAGCTGCCCACCGAGACTTTCGAGGACAAACGCGTCATCGAGATGGGCGACATGACCATCGAAGTGATGCATCTCGGTCCCGCGCACAGCCCTGGCGATACGCAGGTCTGGCTGCCCGAACAGAAGTTCATGATCGCGGGCGACATCGCTTTCTCCGAACGGATGCCGCCGATCTTCTCGGGCACCTGCACGAGCTGCTGGATCGAGACCTTCGAGACCAAATTCGCGCCGCTGGAGCCTGCCTTCATCATCCCCGGTCACGGCCATCCGACCAATCTCGACAAGGTCATGCGTGGCACGACCGGCTACCTGAAATATCTGCGCGGCAAGATCGGTGAGCATATCGACAATGGTGGCGATCTGACCGAGGCCTACTACGTGGATCAGAGCCCCTACAAAAACCTCGACACGTTCGAGGAACTGGCGACGAAGAACGCGGGCGTCGTCTACGAAGAAATGGAATTCGAATAGGAGGTCTCATGGCCGTCACACCCCCCGTCTGCGATTTCGGCTGGAAGGCTCCGGGCTTCGCCCTGCCCGGCACCGATGGCAAGCAATACAGCTTCGATGACATCCGTGGCCCCAAGGGCACGCTCGTGATGTTCATCTGCAACCATTGCCCCTATGTCCAGTCGATCCTCGACCGCATCCTGCGCGATGCAGCCGAGTTGCAGAAGGCGGGGATCGGGGTCGTGGCGATCTCGGCCAACGATGTCGACGACTACCCCGAGGACAGCTTCGAGAACATGGCCAAACTGGCCGAGGAGAAGGGCTTCCCCTTCCCCTATCTCTATGACGAAAGCCAGGCGGTCGCGAAGGCCTACGGTGCCGCCTGCACCCCCGATTTCTTCGGCTTCAACGCCGAGGACGAACTGCAATATCGCGGGCGTCTCGATGCCTCGACCAAGCAGGCCGCTTCGGCAGATGCCAAGCGCGAGCTGTACGAGGGCATGATGATGGTCGTGGAAACCGGCGAAGGCCCGCGCGACCAGATCCCGTCGATGGGCTGCTCGATCAAGTGGAAAGCCGCATGAGCGACGCCCCTTCCGTCATCTTCGATCTCGACGGGACGCTGATCGATTCCGTGCCCGCGATCCACGCAGTCTCGAATGCCGTGCTGACCGAGATGGGCTTCGAGCCGCTCTCGCTGCCAATGATCCGCAGCTTCGTCGGCAAGGGCGTGCCCAACCTCGTGCGCCAACTCCTCATCACCTCGGGCGAAGACCCGGACGGGCCGCTTTTCGCCCGGGTGGAGCACGCCCTGATCGCGCGCTACGAGACAGATGTGGAGGGCAACGTGCCCTATCCGAACGTAATCGCCGCGCTCGATACGCTCAAGGAGATGGGCTGCCGGATGGCCGTTTGCACCAACAAGCCCTTCGCACCCGCCGAGGCCGCTTTGCACCATGTCGGCCTCTGGGAGTATTTCGAGCTGACTCTGGGCGGGGATTCCATGCCCACCCGCAAGCCCGAGCCGCAGATGCTGCACCATTGCCATCAGGCACTCGGCGGCGGCGCGATGATCTATGTCGGCGATAGCGAGGTCGATGCGGAAACAGCCGTTAACGCGCAGGCCCCCTTCGCCATCTATTCCGAGGGCTATCGCAAGACGCCGCTGACCGAAGTGCCCCATGACGTGGCCTTCTCGGACTGGGCGATGCTGCCCGGTCTGGTGGAGGGCTGGAAATGGTGAGCGCGCTGATCTTCGACGTCGACGGCACGCTGGCCGAGACCGAAGAAGCGCATCGCCGCGCCTTCAACGAGACTTTCGCGGCGCGCGGCGTCGACTGGAACTGGTCGCAGGAGACCTATCGCGAACTGCTGAAGACCACCGGCGGCAAGGAGCGCATGGCGCGCCACCGCGAGGTCATGGGTTTCGGCCCCTCTGACGACGAAATCGCCGATCTGCACAAGATCAAGACCCGGCGTTATGTCGAGATCATCACCGACGGCGAGGTGCCGCTGCGCCCCGGCGTGGCCCGGCTGATCGCCAATGCGCGCGACGCGGGATTGAAGCTTGCCATCGCCACGACCACGAACCGGCCCAATGTCGATGCGCTGATCCGCGCGACGCTGGGCGCCGATCCCGATCACCTGTTCGACGCGATCGCAGCCGGAGACGAGGTGGAGACCAAGAAGCCCGCGCCCGACGTGTTCGAGCTGGCGCTGAACCGGTTGCATCTGTCGCCCGAGGCCTGCATCGCTTTTGAGGATAGCGAAATGGGTCTACAATCGGCGCAAGGGGCTGGGCTGCGCGTGCTGATAACCCCTTCGGCCTATACCGACGGGGGCGATTTTTCGACCGCGGAGTGGGTTCTTCCCGACCTCTCGCATCGCTTACCGCCCGAGATCACGGAAGGGCTGGGACAGAGTGCCGCAATTTCATAAGATTATCCCCGGCACTATCTGCTGGGCAGGTTAACGGAGGCCGCCATGATCAAACCTGACGTCAAAGCGTTTTTCGACACCGCGACTTTCACCGTCTCTTACGTGGTGAAAGATCCGGGCAGCAAATCCTGCGCCGTCGTCGATAGCGTGCTCGATTTCGACTATTCCTCGGGTCGCACGGATACCAAATCCGCCGACGAGGTCATCGCCTATGTGCAGGAAAACGGTCTTGAGGTGGAATGGATCCTCGAGAGCCACGTCCATGCCGACCACCTCTCCGCCGCGCCCTATATCCAGGAGCGCGTCGGCGGCAAGATCGGTATCGGCGACCGCATTCAGGTCGTGCAGGACACGTTCGGCAAGATCTTCAACGAGGGCACCGAATTCCAGCGCGACGGCTCGCAGTTCGACAAGCTCTTCAAGGAAGGCGACACGTTCACCGTGGGCGCACTTGAAGGCAAGGTCCTGCACACGCCGGGCCACACGCCCGCTTGCCTCACCTACGTGATCGGCGATGCGGCCTTCGTGGGCGATACGCTCTTCATGCCCGATTTCGGCACCGCGCGCTGCGACTTCCCCGGGGGGTCGGCAGAAACGCTCTATTCCTCGATCCAGAAGATCCTCACGCTACCCGACGAAACCCGCATCTTCGTGGGCCATGACTACAAAGCGCCGGGCCGCGACGAATACGCGTGGGAAACCAACGTCGCCGAGGAAAAGGCCCGCAACATCCATATCGGCGGCGGCAAGTCCGAGGCCGAGTTCGTCAAGATGCGGACCGAGCGCGACGCGACGCTCGCGATGCCGAAGCTGATCATCCCCTCGCTGCAGGTGAACATGCGCGCGGGCCAGATGCCGCCCGCCGATGACGAGGGCAAGACCTATCTCAAGGTTCCGGTGAACGGCCTCTGAGACCATAAGCGAGCGGGCGGGCATGACCCGCCCGTCTACATCTAAAGGCAGGATAACAGGACAGATTATGGAACTGCGCAGACTTACCGACGAGTTTTCCGTCGCCCCGCAGATCGAACCCGAGGACGTGCCGAAGCTCGCCGAAATGGGCTTTCGCACGCTGATTATCAATCGCCCCGACGAAGAGATCGAGGACGCGGATCAGCGCTCGGACGCAATCGCGGCGCTGTGCCAGTCGCATGGCCTCACCCCCTATTACCTTCCCTATTATCCCGGCGAACTGAGTCTGGAACTGGTCGACGATTTCGCAACGATCATGGATGCCGCGGAAAAGCCCGCCTTGGGCTATTGCCGCTCGGGCACCCGCTCGTCGCATCTGTGGGGGGTCAGCCAAGCGGGCGAGATGGAAATCGACAAGATCGTCGCCACGGCGGCCGAAGCGGGCTATGACCATTCCTCGCTGGTGCCGGTGATGCAGTATTACGCCAGCCGCCGCGATCAGGCCTGATCCGCGCCTAATCCGAAGACCGAGATGCTCAAACGCTACCTGCCGATCCTCAGCTGGGGGCGCGACTACGATCGCCCGACCTTCGAGGCCGACCTGATCGCGGCTGTGATTGTGACGATCATGCTGATCCCGCAATCGCTGGCCTATTCGCTGCTGGCTGGCATGCCACCGGAATACGGGCTTTACGCCTCGGTGCTGCCACTGCTGATCTACGCGGTCTTCGGTACCTCGCGGCCTCTGGCCGTGGGACCGGTCGCTGTGATCTCGTTGATGACGGCGGCCGCCGTGGGCAAGGTTGCGGCACAGGGCACGCCTGAATATATCGCAGCCGCCGTGGCGCTGGCCTTCCTGTCGGGCGTGATGCTCGTGATCATGGGCTTTCTGCGGATGGGCTTCATCACGGCCTTCCTCAGCCACCCGGTTCTGTCGGGCTTCACCTCCGCCGTCGGCATCCTGATCGCCGCCGGTCAGATGAAGCATTTCTTCGGCATTCAAGGCGAGAGCGGCGGCATCTTCGACATTCTCGGCGGGCTCTGGGCGCATCTCGGTCAGACCAATGGCTACACGGTCGTCATCTCGATCCTGTCGCTGGTCTTTCTGTTCTGGGCGCGGCGTGGGTTGAAACCGCGCCTGCTGAAGGCGGGGCTGTCCGAGCGGCTCGCGGCGATCCTGACCCGCGCGGCCCCCGTCTATGCCGTGGCCGCGACCATCCTGATCACCTGGCTCTTCGGGCTGGAAGGACGCGGCGTCCGCGTGGTGGGCACCGTGCCGCTGGGTTTCCCGACGCCGAGCCTTCCCCCCGCCGATCTCGCGCTCTGGAAGGAACTCTTCGTCCCCGCGCTGCTGATCGCGATCATCGGCTATGTCGAGACGATCTCCGTCGCCCAGACACTGGCCGCAAAGAAGCGTCAGCGCATCGACCCCGATCAGGAATTCATCGCATTGGGCGGCGCCTCCATCGGCTCCGCGATCTCGGGGTCCTTCCCGATCACGGGCGGGTTTGCACGTTCTGTCGTTAGTTTCGAGGCCGGCGCCACAACGCCCGCCGCTGGGGCATTCACCGCGATCGGCGTGGCGCTCGCGACCTTCACCCTGACCCCTGCCCTCTATTACCTGCCGCAAGCGACGCTCGCGGCGACGATCTTCGTCTCGGTGCTGACGCTGGTCGATACCAAAGCGCTCAAGCGCACCTTCAAATATGCGCCCCGCGAAGGTGTCGGCATGGCGCTGACCGTGCTGGTCACGCTGATCTGGGGCGTCGAGGACGGCATCGCCTTCGGCGTCATCCTCTCGATCGCGCTGCGGCTTTGGGCCAGTTCGCGCCCGCATGTGGCAGAGCTCGGCCAGGTTCCCGGCACCGAGCATTTCCGCAATGTCCAACGCCACCGCGTCAGCTGCGCGCCGGGCATCCTCAGCCTGCGCATTGACGAGAGCCTCTGGTTCCCGAATGCCCGCTTCGTCGAGGAGATGATCTACGACCGGATCGCCAGCGACGAGTCGATCAAGCATGTCGTGCTGAACTGCCCCGCGATCAACCATATCGACATGTCCGCGCTCGAGGCGCTGGAAGAGGTGAACGACCAGCTCAACGATGCGGGCGTGCGGCTGCACCTGTCCGAAGTGAAGGGCCCGGTGATGGACCGGCTCACGCGCTCGGACCTGATCACGCATCTGACCGGGCAGATCTACCTCACCCATTACGACGCGCTCGCGACCCTTGCCCCCGAGACCACCCAAGGTTGCGCGCACGAGAGCCGCATCGAGACCCATCGCTAAAGCGTTTCACCACCTAGATCGGCGCCCATGCGGGTTGCCATAACGCCCAGAAAATAGGACATTCGGATATATCTTCCGGAGCGGAGAATTCGCGCGCTGGAATAGTAGTAACGAGCTACGCGACCTACCTAATTGTGAGGTGAAACGCGATGTTATCCTTTTGCGAGGCAGTCTTACGCGCGAAATCGGTGCAGGAGATCTGGTCACGTCACTGCCAAGAAATGGAACGCTACGGGTTCCATCGTTTGATCTATGGCTTCACAAGTTTCCGAAAGGGCAACAATTTCGGCCACGAAGACGATTTGTTGATCCTATCGAACCACCCGAAGGAATATCTCGATATTTTTGTCGGGGAGGGAAAATACCGCAACGCCCCGATGGTTCAGTGGGCGGCGCAGAACGACGGACCCTGCTCGTGGCGCGTGGTGGCAGACCGTGCGATGCGGGGCGAGCTCACTCCGGGCGAAATCGAAGTCATCGAAATCAACCACCGCTTCGGAATCCGTACGGGCTACTCGATCGGCTTTTCCGATCCGCTCTCCTACGCGCGCGGCGCGATCGGCCTCGTCGGTCGACCGGGGTTAAGCCAGGACGAGATCGACCGTATCTGGCGCGAGAACGAGCGCGAATTGATGGCGATGAACAGCCTCGTGCATCTGCGCATCTCCACCATGCCCTATTCCACGGGCCGCCGCCCGCTGACGGATCGGCAACGTGAAGTGCTCGAATGGGTGGCCGAGGGCAAGACGACCGCCGATATCGCGATCATCATGGGGCTGACGCCGTCAACGGTGGAAAAGCATCTGCGGCTGGCGCGCGAAGCGCTCGATGTCGACACCACCGCGCAGGCGGTGATGAAAGCCTCGGTGCAAAAGCAGATCTTCCTCAACGCCTCGCATGCGGCGGCAGCGCGTTAAGTTCGTCGCGTAACGCCCTGCTATAAAACAAAAAACGCCGCCCAGATCAGGGCGGCGTTTCTAATTTCAAAGAAGAGGCGCGGGCTTAGTTGCCAGCTGCGGTCTTCGCCACTTCGGCAGCGAAATCTTCTTCTTTTTTCTCGATGCCTTCACCGACTTCCATCCGGACGAAGCCGGTGATTTCGACGCCAGCTTCTTTCGCAGCCTGACCGACGGTGAGGTCGGGGTTGACGACGAATTGCTGGTTCAGCAGCGTGACTTCCGCGGTGAATTTCTTCATGCGGCCTTCGATCATCTTCTCGATCACCTGCTCGGGCTTGCCCGATTCACGTGCGATGTCGATCTGAACCTGCTTTTCCTTCTCGAGGACCGCGGGGTCGAGATCGGCTTCGGACAGCGCGGCCGGGTTGGTCGCGGCGATATGCATCGCGATCTGCTTGCCGATGCCGTTGTCGGCGCCGTTCAGCGCGACGAGCACACCGATCTTGCCCATACCGTCGGCAGCAGCGTTGTGCACGTAATGCACCAGCGTGTCGCCTTCGAGGATGTGCATGCGGCGCAGGTTCATGTTCTCGCCGATACGCGCGATGGCGTCGGTGATCACGTCTTCGACCTTCTTGCCGTTGAGATGGGCGGCCTTGACGACTTCGACATCTTCACCGGTTTCCAGCGCGACTTCCGCGATGTCGGAGACGAGCTTCTGGAAATCGGCGTTCTTCGCAACGAAGTCGGTTTCCGAGTTCATCTCGATCGCGACGCCCTTGCCGTTGTTCACGGCGACAGCTACGAGACCTTCAGCCGCGACGCGGCCGGATTTCTTCGCGGCTTTCGCGAGGCCCTTGGTGCGCAGCCAGTCAACGGCGGCGTCCATGTCGCCATCGGTCTCGGTCAGCGCTTTTTTCGCGTCCATCATGCCTGCGCCGGTAGCTTCGCGCAGTTCCTTCACCTGAGCGGCGGTAATCGCCATGGTCGGATCTCCTTCAAGAACTCTGCGAGGGCGGGATACCCCGCCCTCATGTCATCTGGGTGACGGTCGTGGCTTACTGAGCCTCAGCTTCGGTCAGCGCCTCTTCGACCGGGGTCTCGGTCAGGGCACCGACGTCCACGCCTGCTGCGCCCATCTGGGCCGACATGCCGTCGAGAGCCGCGCGCGAAGCGAGGTCGCAATAGAGCGCGATGGCACGGGCCGCGTCATCGTTGCCCGGGATCACGTAATCCACGCCGTTCGGCGGGCAGTTGGTGTCGACCACGGCCACGACCGGGATGCCGAGCTTCTTGGCTTCCGCGATGGCGAGGTCTTCCTTGTTCACGTCGATCACGAACAGCAGGTCCGGCAGACCGCCCATTTCGCGGATCCCGCCGAGCGACGCCTGCAGCTTGGCCTGGTCACGCTCCATGCCGAGACGCTCTTTCTTGGTCAGGCCTTCAGCGCCTTCCGCGAGCTTCTCGTCGATCTCGTTGAGACGCTTGATCGACTGGGAGACGGTCTTCCAGTTGGTCAGCGTACCGCCGAGCCAGCGGTGGTTCATGTAATACTGTGCGCATTTCTCAGCGGCTTCAGCGATCGGGCGAGCTGCCTGACGCTTGGTGCCGACGAAGAGAACGCGGCCGTTTTTCGCAACGGTGTCGCGGATGACCTGCAGAGCCTGGTCGAGCATCGGAACGGTCTGGGTCAGATCGACGATGTGGATGCCGTTACGCTCGCCATAGATGTACTGACCCATACGGGGGTTCCAACGCTGCGTCTGGTGGCCAAAGTGAACGCCAGCTTCCAAGAGCTGACGCAGGGAGAATTCAGGAAGCGCCATGTCCAATTCCTTTTCCGGTTTGCGCCTGAGCGGAGGGTCTCAGGGCAGATGCCCCAACCGGTGGACCTTTGAGGATGTCTCCCCCATCGGCCCGCCTCCGCCTGTGAAGTGCGCGCGATATAGACCCATCGCGCGGGCTTGGCAACCCCTACCGGTCACGGGCGTCCCCGGGAAAACCAAGGCGCGCGCGCCCGCTTCGGCTTGGTGAAAATATCTCGGGGTGAGGCGGGTTCAGCGGCCTTCCTATGGAAGGACGCCCGCCGAACGCCCGAAGCGTAAGCGGAGGGCCGGCGAAGTCAGCGAAGAGGGGCAGCGCCCCTGCCCCGGTCGACCCAGCCTACAGCGCCCGGAACCGGTTGCGCTGGCTGCCGGTCCATTCGACCTCGAAGGTCCAGCCCTCTTCGGTCTGGGTCTCGCCGCGGATCACGTTCTGCTCGTGCAGCCAGGCGCGCTTGCGCCCATCCGCAAAGCGGAGCGTGATTTCCTCGTGGTAGCGTTCTTCGGAGAGCTTCTCGTCGATCGCCGTCAGAAGGGCGTCGAGCCCGTCCCCGGTCAGCGCAGAGATCGCCTGCAGATCGGGCTCGCGGGCTTCCTGCACCGTCAGCGCGCGGCGCTGATCGGGCGGGACGGCGTCCATCTTGTTCCAGACCTCGATCAGCGGCACTTCCTTGGCGACGCCCAGCTTGGCAAGAATGTCGTTCACATCCTCCGCCTGTTCCTCGGTCTCGGGATGCGAGATGTCACGCACATGCAAGATCAGATCGGCTTCGAGCACCTCTTCCAGCGTCGCGCGGAAAGCCGCGACAAGTTGGGTCGGCAGGTCCGAGATGAACCCCACCGTGTCCGACAGGATCACCTTGCGCCCGGTCGGCAGTTCCAGCCCGCGCATCGTCGGGTCGAGCGTGGCGAACAGCATATCCTTCGCCAGCACTTCCGCCCCGGTCACGCGGTTGAACAGCGTGGATTTCCCGGCATTGGTGTAGCCCACAAGCGCCACGATCGGGAACGGCACCTTGCGGCGCGCGGCGCGGTGCAGCTCGCGGGTCTTCACGACCTTCGCAAGCTGGCGGCGCAGGCGCACGATCTGCTCGTCGATGGCACGGCGGTCGGCCTCGATCTGGGTCTCGCCGGGGCCGCCGACGAAGCCGAGCCCGCCGCGCTGACGCTCAAGGTGGGTCCAGGCGCGCACCAACCGCGTGCGCTGATAGCTGAGCGCGGCCAGCTCCACCTGCAACACACCTTCCCGGGTGCGCGCACGGTCGGCGAAGATCTCGAGGATCAGCCCTGTCCGGTCGAGGAGCTTCACCCCCCATTCCTTCTCGAGATTGCGCTGCTGCACGGGCGTCACCGGCCCGTCGATGAAGACGAGGTCAATCTCGTTCGCTTCCAGCCGCGCCTTGATCTCGGCGAGCTTGCCCTGGCCGAACAGCTTGCCCGGCTCGGGCTTGCGCAGCTTCACGATCTCCTCGCCGATGACCTGCAGATGCGGCAGGGCGGCAGCGAGCGAGACCGCTTCGGCCAGCGCGAATTGGGGCAAGTGGCGTTGGCCCTCTCGCGACGGAATGTCGGGATGGATCACGTAGGCCCGCGTGTCGGGCGTCTCGGTAGAGGTCGTTTCGCTCAAGATATGTATCGCTAAAGCCGCGTGCCGCGACGCTTAGTCGTCGCCTTCGTAAAGCGAAATAGGCTGTCCCGGCATGATCGTCGAGATCGCATGCTTGTAGACAAGCTGAGATTGCCCATCGCGGCGCAGAAGCACGCAGAAATTGTCAAACCAGGTGATGACACCTTGCAGCTTCACCCCGTTGATCAGGAATATCGTGACCGGAACCTTCGTTTTGCGAACGTGATTGAGGAATGCGTCCTGCAGGTTCTGTCTATCGCCAGCCATATTGTTCTTGCCCTTGTTCGTGTCTCGCGTCCGGGTGTCTGCGTCAAAGACACCCATTTGATTCAAGTATGCAGTGCAGAGCGGGAGATTCCAGCCCAAAAAACAGTTTGTTAGGCCCTGAGCCAGAATTTGCGTATCAAATCCGGGATTCAGGAGCGCCAGAACTCGGGGTTGAAGAGCGCGATGATGGCCAGCGTCTCGAGCCGCCCAAGCACCATGGCGAAGGCGAATATGGCCTTGATGGGCTCGCTCAGATGGGCCCAGCTCAGCGGCACATCCGCCGCAATCCCCGCCAGCGGACCGGTATTCGACAGCGCCGCGATCGTCAGAATCGTCGCCGGTTCGAAAGACAGGCCGAACAGCGAGACTGCCATCATCACCCCGCCGATCGAGATCGCGAACAACATGAACACGATCCAGCTGATATAGGCGCCCTCCCGGCGCAATCTGCGTGCCATCATGCCGCCGCCCGCGATGGAGTTCGGGTAGATCAGCTTGTCGAGTTCACGCTCGCCGTGGCGCAGCAGTGCATAGACCCGCAGCAGTCGCACGCCGCCCGCCGTCGTCGCGACCCCGCCGCCGATGATCGCAAGCCCCGCGAGGATCAGGCCCGGCGTGCCCAGGCCCGACCAGTCGCGCGCGTCATGCCACGCCGACGATTCGAAGCCGGTCGTGGTCAGGAAGGACAGCGAGGTGAACAGCGAGCCCCAGATCGATTTGAAGATCGCGCCGAAATCGCCCGGCGTGCGCACTTCCAGCGCCGCGATCCAGTGGCGGATGAAGAGAAACAGCGGCACGAGGATGACCAACGCCGCGGCCAGACGCAGCTCGGGATCGTCGATCAGCTTCGGCGAGGCGCGTAGCTCGCCCCCGCCCGGCCAGAGCCTGCGCGACAGCGCGGGCAGGAAGAACACGAAGATCACCATCTCGCCCGCCATGCCGGAGCGCGCATTGGCCATCCCGCCCACCGGCGAGATCCCCGAGGTCGATAGCGTCGACATCGCATGGATCAGCGCCGTCAGCGACCGATCCCCCGCCATCAGCAGGCAGACCCACAAGAGCACCGTCAGCCCGGTATAGATCGGCGCGAGCGACACCGCGTAATGGGCAATGCGCTCGGACATCTCCGCCCCGCCATCGGCCGCCGGGGCCGCGGCGGCCGGCGCGCCCGAGGGACCGCCCGAGAAGAACACCTCGAACCCGCCCAGCCGCATCGGCGCCAGCACCGCAATCGCCATCACGAGGATGAAGAAACCACCCATCCACGCGACCAGCCCGCGCCACAGGTGCACCGACCCGACCAGCCGGGTGGGCTCGTAGAGCGTGCCGCCCGTGGTCGTGAAGGCCGAAACCATCTCCCACCAGCTGTTGAAGAATGAGGTGTCGCGCACCGCGACATAGAAGGGCACCGCCAGCATCAGCGGCAGCACGGTGAAGGCGGCGAGCATGATCAAAAGGCTCGCCCGCCCCGCGCGCGCAGGCCGCGGGTTCGACCCGTTGGCCAGACCGATCAGGGCCGTCGCGAAGAGGAACAGCGTGGCGGAATAGAAAAACGCCCGCGCCGTGTGGTGATGGTGGGTCAAAAGCGCATGGATCGCGGGCACATACATCGCCAACGCCGAGACTCCCATCAGGAGGATCGGCAGCGGCAAGGCCTTAATCATGCGTTCCATGCGGAGCGGCCCTTAGAAGAAGTCGATGGAGACCTGCAACAGGCGCTCCACTTCGGGCACATCGGAGGTCAGCGCGAACAGGACCACGATATCGCCTTCTTCAATGCGGGTATTGCCGGTGGGTTTGACGATCTTGTCGCCCTTGCGGATCGCGCCGATCAGCACGCCTTCGGGGAAATCGACATCGCGCACCGCCTTGCCCGACATCGGCGACGTGCCCATCACCTGAGCCTCGATCGCCTCGCCCTCGGCATCCCCGATCGAGTAGATCGCGCGCACGCGGCCATGCCGGATATGGCGCAGGATCGACGAAACGGTCGTCGCGCGGGGGTTAATATAGGCGTCGATATCGAGCGCCGACAGCAGCGGCGCCAGCGTCGGGTCGTTGATCAGGCAGATCGCCATCCGGCAGCCCGCCTGCTTGGCGCGCACCGAGACGAGGATGTTGGTCTTGTCGTCATCGGTGATTGCCAGAACCGCATCGGCGGTGGCGATATTCGCCTCCTCCAGAAGTTCCGAGCTCATCCCGTCGCCATTGAGCACGATGGTCCGGTCCAGCGCATCGGCGGCCTTCTCGGCCTGCGCGCGCGAGCGTTCGATGATCTTGGCGCGCACCCGCTCGGTCCGCGCTTCGAGCGCCTTGGCCACGCTGAGACCCACATTCCCGCCGCCGATGATGACGATGCGTTCCTGCTTCTGGGTGGATTTGCCGAAGATATCGAGCGTCCGGTTCACGTCCTCGACATGGGCAAAGACATAGATCTGGTCGCCCGCGAACAGCTGATCGCCCGGCTCGGGCGCAAACAGCCGCCCCTCGCGGCGAATGCCGACCACGACCGCCCGCAGCGTCGAGAACAGATCGGTGAGCTGGCGCAGCGGCGTGTCGAGCACCGGACAATCGGCGTCCAGCTCGATCCCCAGCAGCTGCAACTGCTCGTCGAGGAAGCTTTCCGTGTCGAAGGTCGAGGGCGCCGCCAAGCGGCGCAGCGCGGCCTCGGCCACCTCGCGCTCAGGCGAGATGATCACGTCGATCGGCAGGTGATCGCGACGGTAAAGATCGGAATATTGCGGCTGCAGATAGCTTTGCGCCCGGATGCGCGCGATCTTGCGCGTGATCCCGAAGACCGACATCGCGACCTGACAGGTCACCATGTTGACCTCGTCGGAATGGGTCGCGGCGATCATCAGATCGCAGTCGCGCGCCCCGGCCTGCTCAAGAATATCGGGATGCGAGGCGAAGCCCACTACGCCCTGGACGTCGAGCGTGTCGGCCGCGCGCCGCACCAGTTCGGGATTGGAATCGACCACCGTGACGTCGTTGCGTTCGCCCGCCAGATGGCGCGCGATCTGCCAACCGACCTGACCCGCACCGCAGATGATGACCTTCATGGCAAATGCCTCCGCGCCTCACTTGGCCCCTATCTAGGCCGCGTTGCCGGGGGTGGTCAAATGGCAAACGTGCAAGGCGCACGTCGCGGCGAAAACCTAAGCCCCTTCCTCTTGGGTAAAATATCCCGGGGGGGCTCCCGCAGGGAGCGGGGGCAGCGCCCCCTCTTTGTTGATCGACTGTCGCCCCCCGGCAACGGGGGCAACGCCCCCTGCCTGACCGATAGTTGCCGCCTGGCACTGAAAATATCGACGACACTCGACGTAACGCCCCCTGCGGAAAGCAAAGCGCCGAGATCAGTGGTGATCTCGGCGGCAAGCGCATTGGGCGCGTCTGGGTCAGGTCTCAACTCGACCCGCCTTATGATTGCTCGAAGATGCTCATTGGCCTGGTGAACAAGCTCGGGGTCGGCGAGTAGTGTCTCGAGTTCCTGCACGGCGCGCGCAAAGAGCGCGGCACTGTCGGTCGGAAGTTGCGGCAGGACCGCGCGGGTCTCATGATGCTGAGACAGCTCGGTTTCGAGATCGGCGATCTCGCGTTCAAGATCTTCCGCGCGCGCCTTGTAAGCGCTGTATGGCGCGCCCTGCTCGATCGCATCAAAGATCCGTTGGCGGCTCGTGCGCGCTTTCTTAAGACGACGCTCGAGCCGCGTTACGGTGTCTGTGCCCTGATCGTTCGCCAGCGCCTTGTACTCCGCCTTGAGCGCGGCATCGAAGCTCGCGGCCAGTTCCGGCGTCAGGAAGGTGCCCCGAAGCTTCGCGAAGATGCGGGCCTCGATGCGGTCTCGGTGGATGGTCGCCTTGTTGTTGCACGCCCCCTTGCGGGCTTCGCGGCAGCCGAAATGGGTTCGGCCGACTTTCACATAGGTCGCGCCGCAACAGCCGCAGACCAACAAACCGCTCAACAGGTGCTTACTGCGCCGGGCCCCGACGGGGTTACCCTTGCTTTTGGCTTTTACGGCTTGGGTCGCAAGCTGCGTTTCTACTCGCTTCCATAGATCTTGATCGATGATCCGGAGCGCCGGGACCTCGATCTCCGCGGCCGCGCTCGGGGTTTCGTAGACTTCTTTGCTGCCGGTTTCCGGATGGTAGCGACGTGAGGTTTTCGCGACGCTTGCAATGCCGATGTAGAGACGATTGCGCAGCATGCCTTCGAACCGCACGGGATTCCCTCGGAGCGTGCTGACATCCCAGGTGCCGCCGCGCGGAGCCGGTATGCCATCTCCGTTCAACCGCTTGACGATCGCCTGGGTCGAATGCCCGTCGGCGAACTCGCGAAAGATGCGGCGCACAACTTCGGCCTCCTCGGGATCGATCTCGCGATTGAGCCCTTCGTCACCGTCACGCTTGCGGTAGCCGTATGCGCTCGTGTGAAGCCGCTTCCGGGTGAGCCCCTGCACCATTCCGCGGCGCGTGTGTTCTCCGATCATTTGCGCGTAGAGCTGCGCGCCGAGCGCGTTGATCAGAACTTTGAAGAAGTCCTGCTGACCTTCAGCGACAGAGTAAAGCTCAGCTTGCTGAAACTGGAACAGCTCGTAATGATTGAGCGCGTCCGCGATCTTGCGGGTGAGGCGGTCTACAGCTTCAATGACGATCGCATCGACCTGCCGCGCGTTGACCGCAGCGCACAGCGCCTGGAGACCTTCGCGGCGCGTGTTGCGGCCCGATTTCTCGTAATCCGTGAAACGATGTGTCACCACCCAGCCGCGCTCGGCTGCGAAACGCTCCGCCATGGCGATCTGATCGTCGATCGACGTTTGTTTCTGGAGACCCGAGCTGTAGCGAGCATATATTGCGACACGTTTCGTCATTCTGCTTCTTCCTTTCGAGGCGCGGCGTGCCTGTTGGCGGGGATCGCATTCGCGAGATCCCGGACAACAGCACGCGCCAGGAGCCGCGCAATCGCGTTGCAGGCTGGCGGCACGATCGTCGCTTCATCGGGCGTATCGTTGGCGGCGGTAATGGGGGCAGATGGCATGGCAAGCTCCTTAGTAGCGTGGTCTTACTAAGGAAGCTGGGTTCATCGGTCAGAGCGCGGAAACGCGATCACGAAGAAAATGCAACTCGCGTTTCAAAGCGGTCGGCATGAAGGTCGAGTTCATTACGGACGAGCCGGCCCTCGTGTTCGTCTAAGGGGCGGCCTCACATTCTAAATGGGCGGATTCCGGAAGTTCGCTGCAACCGCGATGCGACGCGGCAGCTTCATTGAGAGCTGACATTCAGATTGCGTTGCACCGCGAATTTTTCTGCGCGGTCGCAAGGCTGACCGGAGCCTGGATTGACCAATGCGGCGATTTGAACCGACGTCTGAAAGCCGGTGGAAGCGGTCATGCGAAAACGATCTTTGCATCTAACTCGTGATGGATAGTGTCGATTTAAGCGAGTATTCAGTATTTCGACGGACGTCGAAGGGCAGTTTGTGTAGATGCTTCGATCGCGCAAATCGGCATTGTGTTGCGTGGGCGGCGGAAAGTCTTTTGATTAAGCGGTTCTGGGGCTTGGGTGGCCAAAGCACCGGCCTCGTTGCTGCATGGCTCGGCGATCGTACTGATGGTGAGCGATTATGCGGTAACATGCCAGCAAGCGCGAAGGTGCTGATGCTCCTCGAATTGTCACTCCCTTTGCATCATGCCTTGCGCGAGGTCTCCGGCGGGGGCTGCCGGTAGCTTGATGGAGGCCTCGAAACCGGAAGACCTGCCCGGACGCGGAGATGCCAAGCTGAGCGGACTACCGATCCGGTTCGCGATGGCGGCGACGATGGCGAGGCCCAGCCCACTGCCGTCGGTGCTTGCACTTGCACGCTCAAAACGGGCGGTGAGGCGGTCAAGGGTGTCACGGGAGAGAACAGGACCATCATTCGCGACGACAAGCCGCCCCTCCGCCGTCAGCGTCATGTCAACCGGAGCATTTTCCTCGCCATGGCGAAGGGCATTTTCCAGGAGATTCCGGCAGAGGATGGCGAAGGCGTCGGGGTCAATGTCCGACATGACGGCCGTTTCCGGCAGTGTCAGCACGATGCGGCCCGGCGTGCCCGCGCGTCCGATATCGTCCACCACAATCCGCACGACGGAGCGAAGATCCGCGCTTTGGTCCATCCGAAGGCGCCCGCCTTCGGCCCGCGCAAGTTGCATGAGCCGTTCGGAAAGCCGCGTCAGCCGCTTTAGGGACGCCTCGATATCGGCCGCCCGGGCGTCAATGGCCGGGTCGCGCGTCTCCGAGCGGAGCCGCTGCGCCTGCGCAATGGCACCCGCGAGCGGCGTTCGAAGCTCGTGCGCGGCATTCGCAGCAAAGCTGCGCTCGGCCTCGAACGCATCGCGCAACCTGCCCAGCAGGCTGTTCAGCGTGTCGGCCAGTGGCCCGATCTCCCTTGGCAGATCGTCAGCGGGAACCTCTGAAAGGTCGCGCGCGCCGCGCGACTCCAGCCGCACCCGGAACCGGCGCAACGGGTCGAGGCTGAAACGGACAGCAAGGATGATCGCAGTCAAGGCGACCGGCAGGACGATCAGCAGCGGCAGACTAAGGCCCATCTGGATTTCACGCGCGGTCGACGCACGATGTGCCAGCGGTTCGGCCACAGTGATGCGGATCGTCCCTTGAAGCGCTGCGTCACCGTAGAGGCGATGGGTGGCGGTCTGCCGAAACCCCGGCCCGTCATAGGGCGGAAACACAGCGGGGTCCGCCGCATGGGATTGCAGCAGGACGCGCCCTTCGGCATCGCGGACGAGATACGTAAAGAACTCGTCGTGTTCCCGGATCGGGGCGAGCCGTTGCGTTACCCCCTCATCTTCCCGTCCGACAATGTCGGTCACGGCCAGCGGCAGGATCCGCTCAGCGGTCTCGCGCAGGGCACTGTCGAAGACTTCGTCCATCTCGCCCCGGACAATCACGCCGGTGACGCTCGCAGCGAGCAGCCAAAGTACCGTCAGCACAAGGCCGACCGACAGGGCCAGCCGCGCCATGAGGCTCGCGGGCCACCTCATGGTTTGCCCAGGCGGTAGCCCATGCCGCGCTCGGTCTCAATGACCTCGCTCCCGAGCTTTTTGCGCAGGCGGCTGACATGGACCTCGATCGTGTTGCTCTCCACCTCGGCGTCAAAGGCGTAGAGCCTCTCCTCCAGTTGCGCCTTTGACAGCAGCTGACCGGGCCGGGCGAGGAAGGCGTCGAACAGCGCCCATTCGCGGGCCGTCAGCGCAACGGGCTTGCCGTCGCGGTGAACACTGCGTGCAGCAAGGTCGATGTCCAATGACCCATGGGTGAGGATGGGATTCGGGTTGCCGCTGTAACGCCGGGCGACAGAGCCGATCCGGGCAGACAGCTCGGCAAGGTCGAAGGGCTTCACGAGGTAATCGTCGGCGCCCACGTTCAGCCCTTCGATCCGATCCGAGACCTGGTCGAGCGCGGTCAGGATGATGACCGGGGTCACATCTCCCCGCGCGCGCAGGCCTTTGAGGAACCCGATGCCCCGGCCATCCGGAAGCATCAGATCCAGGAGCATCAGGTCATAGGACGTGACCCTCACCGCATCGCCGGCCGTATCGAGGCGCGTGACCCAGTCCACCGATTGGCCATCGGCGGCAATCTGGTCGCGCACTGCGGCTCCCAGAACCGTGTCGTCCTCGATCAGCAGGATGCGCATATTTGTTCTTTCCTTTTGTCCCTAACCTTCTTTTGGCGGCTACGGCTGACGCAAAGCTTACGCGCGCGGATGAACTTCTTCAGCCTGCTGTCAGCTTCGTGGCGCATACCTTGCAACGAGACGCGCCCCATGAGGAGTTTGGCCTATGAAGAAGACATTGACAATTCTCGGCTTTCTCGCGGTGTTCCCGGCCGGCTCCGCACTGGCGGACGATGATTGCTTTGTGCCGATGGCCGATTGGCAACCGCGCGATGCCGTCACTCGACTGGCCGAAGAGAACGGCTGGACCGTGCGGCGCATCAAGATCGACGACGGCTGCTATGAAATTGACGGCCGCGACGCCGAGGGCCGCCGGATCGAGGTGACGGTGCACCCGTCGAATCTGCAAATCATTGAATTCGAGTACGAGGATGACGACGATGACTGAAACCTATGCGACCGAAGGCGAGGCCGGAAGACATGATGCCGATGGTCCGGTCCGCGTCTGGGACCCGCTGGTGCGGATTTTCCACTGGGGGCTCGTGGTGGCCTTCGTGGTGGCATACCTGAGCGCCGAAGAGCTCTCGACGGTCCATGAGGTGGCGGGATACGTCGTTGCCGGGCTGGTGGCCTTCCGTCTGATCTGGGGATTTGTCGGAAGCCGCTATGCCCGCTTTTCCCAGTTTCTTAAAGGGCCGTCGGCGACAGTCCGGTATCTCAGCGACATGGTAGGTGGTCGTGAGCGCCGCTATCTGGGCCACAATCCCGCAGGTGCTGTGATGGTCGTAGCACTGCTGATCGCCCTGTCGGGAACCGCTTTCACGGGGTGGCTGATGGAGGATGAGACCCGCATGGCGATGCTGCCCGATGTTCCGCAGATCGTGGCGACAGCCTGGGCCGACGAGGATGGCGACGAACGCTCAGAATATGGTGAAGGCGGTGAAAGCGCAGTGGGGGAGGTGCACGAAACCCTTGCCAACCTGATGCTTCTGCTGATCGCGGTACATATAGGCGGCGTGGTTCTGACCTCGTTCCGGCATCGCGAAAACCTTGCGCGGTCCATGGTCACCGGTACCAAACGTGCGCCCGAGCCGGGCGACATCGCCTGACCGGAGGAGTCCCCCAAGGTCGATCGTCCCATCGGCCGAACCTGGCCCCGCCCTGATCGGCGGGGTCTTTTTCTTTCCTGACAGCAAGCTGAAGCGGAAACTGCCGCGCTGTCAGGAAACCCTCAGGTCGGCTCTCCAGATTGTCCTCAGCAGACGAAAGGAGACCCTGCCATGAAAAAGACCCTGACATTTCTCGCCGCCACAACCGCGTTGACGACAGCGATCGGCGTCCCTGCCTGGAGCGCGATGCAGGCGCCCGACGGCGGCCTTCGGCCGTTCACTGCGTTCTTCGAAGAGCGCGCGCAAGCGATGCCGCTCATTCTTGCAAGCGACGACGACGATGACGATGACCGCTACCGTAACGGCTCGCGGAGCCGCTATGGCGACGATGATGACGACGACTGCGACGACGATGACGACGATGACGATGACGATGATGACGATGACGATGACGATGACGATGATGACTGTCGCGGTGGCGCCCGCAATCCCGCGCCCGCGGGCACCGTCGCACCGCCGAAGAACGGCCTTTTCGGGAACGGTGCCCCGCCGCAGGTTCAGGTGAACTGAACCACTCCGCAGCCCCTCTCCGAATAAGGATACATCCGATGAAATCGCTTCTCGCAACGCTCGCTCTCACCACCGCGCTAACGCTCCCCAGCCTCGCCATGGCGCGGCCGGTGACACTGACCGCAACGCTCAATAATTACGGCGGCGACGGCGCCTATCTTGCGCTCTACGTCACAGATACCTCTGGAGCCTATGTCGGCAGTCTCTGGATGGCTGGCGGCAAGTCCAAATACTACGAGCATCTGACCGACTGGTACCGCGCCACGGGTGGCGACACCGCGCAAGTGAACGGCATCACCGGCGCCAGCATTGGCGCGGGCCGCACGCTGGAGATCACTCTCGACCTCGCCGATGCGCTGTTCGATGCGGGGTACACGCTTCACATCGACGCAGCCGTCGAGGATATGCGCGACAGTCCGAACGAGGTGGCGGTGCCACTCACGACCGACGGTGCGGGGACTTCTGTGCCCGGGCGCCGCTACGTCGCCAGCTTCGCCTACGACATGTGAGGAGTGAGGGCCATGATCCGTGCACTCCATCGCTGGCCGGGTCTGCTGGCCCTCGTGCTCGTCACCATCCTCAGCTTGAGTGGCGCGGCGCTGTCTGTCTTTCCTGCGGCCGAGCGGCTTGCCGCGCCACAGGCAGAGACCGAACTGACGGTCGCCACTCTCGCGGATCGCATCCAGTTGGTCTATCCGGGCGTCGAGCAGATCCGCCGGTCGCCATCGGGACAGATCACCGCCTACTGGTTCGATCAAGGCACGCCGGGCGCCGCCGTGATCGACCCCGCCACGGGTGAGGGCGTGGCCTCGGCTGATCCCAATCAAGTTGAACGCTGGATTACCAACCTGCATCGCTCGTTGTTTCTGGGCGACGGCGGGCGCATCGCCATGGCTGCAGGGGCGGCCGCGATGCTGGTCCTCTCCCTTTCCGGAGCGGCACTGGTCGCGCGCCGGACGGGCGGATGGCGGCACTGGTTTGCGCCTCTGCGCGGACCGCTCGCTGGTCGTCTTCACGTCGAAATCGCCCGGATCGCCGTGGTTGGCCTTCTGCTTTCCTCGACTACGGCTTTGTGGATGACGGCGTCGACCTTCGACCTGCTTCCCGATGGCGGAGCCCCGCCGGCCTTTCCGGCCGAGGTGAGCAATGAGACGGGCGTTGCGCTCGACCGCCTTGCCGGTCTGAGCGAAATACCAGTCGCAGACCTGCGCGAGCTGAGCTTTCCCTATCCCGGGGACACCACGGATGTCTTCACGCTCAAGACCGACCGGGGCACCGGATATCTCGATCAGGGCGACGGTGCCCTCCTGGCCTGGGCCGACCTGACCGGATGGGAGCGCGTCTCCGAGACGATCTACATGCTGCACACCGGACAGGGTGCGGCGGTGCTCGGTCTCGTGCTCGGGCTCATGGCGCTCGGCGTGCCCGCGATGGGCGCTACCGGCGTCCTGATCTGGCTCGCCGGGCGGCGCGCGCGGCCGCGCATCCGGGGCAACCAGCCCGCAGGCCGCGCCGGGACGATCCTGCTCGTCGGCAGCGAGGGGGGAAGCACCTGGGGCTTTGCCGCGACGCTTCATGCCGCGCTGACGCAAGCCGGGCAGAGCGTCCATGTCGGCCCGATGTCGGGCTTTGCGCCAGAGCGCTACACGAGGGCCGAGCGGATCATCCTGCTCGCCGCGACTTACGGCGACGGGGCGGCGCCCGCCTCAGCGAAGGGCTTTCTCGATCGGCTGAACGCGTTCGATCGGGTGCCAGACATGCCCATTGCGGTGCTTGGCTTCGGCGACCGCAGCTTTCCAGCCTTTTGCGCCTTCGCCAAGGACGTCGCAGCAGCGGCGCAGGCGAAGGGCTGGCCCGAGCTTCTTCCGCTCGAAACCGTCGACCGCCAATCGCCGCAGGATTTCGCCCGCTGGGGCCGCGCACTGGGCGACGCTCTCAGGATCGACCTCGAGCTGTCGCACCAGCCCGTCTTGCCGAAAACTGAAACGTTGACCCTCGTCTCGCGCCGCGACTACGGCGCCGAGGTGCAGGCCCCGACCGCGATCCTCCGCTTCGCGCTTCCGCGCGTCACGCTCTGGCAGCGGCTGGTCGGGGCGGGCTTCGCGCGGTTCGAGGCCGGTGACCTGATCGGCGTCCTGCCGGAAGGAAGCGCCGTCCCGCGGCTCTATTCGCTCGCCTCCGCGCGCTGCGACGGCTTCATCGAGATCGTCGTGAAAAAGCACCCCGGCGGTCTCTGCTCGGGTCAGCTCACGGCCCTGGAGCCGGGCGATACGGTCACCGCCTTCCTCCGCCGCAACCCTGGCTTCCGTCCGGGGCCGAGCCGGGCACCGCTGATCCTGATCGGCGCGGGGACCGGCATCGGGCCGCTCGCGGGTTTTGTGCGCGGCAACACGCGCCGCAGGCCCATCCACCTCTTCTTCGGGATGCGGCATCCCAAAAGCGATTTCTTCTACGGCGAGGAACTGCCCGCCTGGCAGGATGAGGAACGCCTGGTGCGTCTGGTCATGGCGGTCTCGCGGGTGGAGCATCCGCACTACGTGCAGGACGCGTTGCGGGACGACGCGGCCCAGGTCACCAGACTGATCCGTGACGGGGCGCGCGTGATGGTCTGCGGCGGTCGTGAAATGGCGGCGGGCGTGGCCGATACGCTGGCCGAGATCCTCGCGCCGGCCGGGCTCACGCCGGCAGTCCTGAAGGCGGAGGGGCGGTATGTCGAAGATGTCTACTGAGCTGGTGAAGGTCGCGCTGAACGGACCGACCATGGGCACACGCTGGTCCACGCTGTTCTTCGCGGAACCGGACTTCGACCCGGCCACGGTCCGCGTGGCGCTTCAGGCGGCTGTCGATGAGGTGGACGCACAGATGTCCACCTGGAAACCCGATAGCCACCTGATGCGGCTCAATGCGGCGCCGGTCGGCGAATGGATCGCTGTTCCCGCGCGATTGCGCGAGGTGATACGCCTCGGCCTGGAGATCGGGCGCGCCTCCGGCGGGGCCTTCGATATCGGCATGGGCGACGCGGTTAAAGCTTGGGGCTTCGGGCCAGGAGACGTCACGCCGGATGGCATCCGCGCAGCGATGAAAAACCCTCGTTGCCCGGCGCATGAAGTCCTGGAGTTCGACGGCGACCACGTTCGCAAGACCGCGCCCGTCGCGCTCGACCTCAACGGTATCGCCAAGGGTTATGGCGTCGACCGCCTGGCCGAGACCCTGCGCGATCATGGGATTTCCGCCGGACTCATAGGGATTGACGGCGAGATGCGGGCGATGGGTGTGCGGCCAGACGGCGAGGCCTGGACCATCGCGGTCGAGGCGCCGGACTCCGAGCGCCGAAGGCCGCATTCAATCCTCGCGCTGCAGGACGCGGCCGTCGCGACCTCGGGCGACTACCGCCACTGGGTCGAGGTGCAGGGTCGCCGTCTCTCGCACACAATGGATCCGAGACGCGGCGCGCCGCTGATCGCGTCGCCTGCCTCCGTCACCGTCGTTGCCCGCAGCTGTGCCGAGGCCGATGCCTGGGCAACGGTGCTTATGGTGCTCGGTCTCGACAAAGGAGCGAAACTCGCAAGAAAACAAGGGCTTGACGCCCTGTTCCTCCTGCGCGATGATGCAGGGAGCGCGAGGGGCGTAGGAGTCGGACGACTTTTTTCCGAAGAGCCAGCGGCGATGACCCCAGCAGAGGGGAGATAAGCCGAATGGACCAGACCCGCACCGATCGCTTCAAGACCGCAATTCTGCTTCTGGCCGTGATTGGTCTGATCGCGGGTCTTGCATTCTATTTCGCTGGCAGGCGCGACATCGCGAACATCGTCTGGTTCGCCGGGGTTGTTCCAGCCCTTGCCGCGCTCACAGTCGAGATCCTGCGCAGCATTGGACGCGGCGAGGTGGGCCTCGATATCGTCGCAGCGCTGTCGATGACTGCCGCGCTCGTCTTCGGTGAGACTCTCGCCGCGGCGGTCGTCGCGGTGATGTATTCCGGTGGCACCTTCCTCGAAAGCTTCGCAGAAGGCCGCGCCCGGCACGAGATGCACGACCTGTTGTCCCGAGTTCCGCGGACAGCGACACGGCATCGCAATGGCGGCCTCGAAGATATACCGCTTGAGGAAATCGCTCCCGGCGATCGGCTGCTGATCCGTCAGGGCGACGTGGTGCCGGTGGACGGCACGGTGGCCTCTGACGCGGCCTTTGTCGATACTTCGGCGCTGACCGGCGAGTCGCTACCGGTGCGGCTTGCACGCGGGGCCGAGGCCATGAGCGGCTCTACCAATGCAGGCGAGGCTTTCGACGTCACGGCGACCCGCGAGGCCAAGGACAGCACCTATGCCGGAATCGTCAGACTGGTCGAGGAGGCGCAGGCGTCCAAGGCACCGATGTCACGGCTGGCCGACCGATGGTCTCTGGGATTCCTGGCCGTCACCGTGACCATAGCCTTCGCTGCCTGGTGGTTCACCGGCGACCCCATCCGGGCCGTCGCCGTTCTGGTCGTGGCGACGCCCTGTCCGCTGATCCTCGCCGTTCCTGTGGCGCTGGTCGCGGGCCTGTCGCGAGCCGCGCATTTCGGCGTGCTGATCAAGGGCGCGGGGCCACTCGAAACGATGGCGCGGATCCGCACGCTCATCCTCGACAAAACCGGAACGCTGACGGATGGCCGCCCGAAGATCGTGTCGATAAATAGTGCGGATGGCATGGACGAGGACGACATCCTGCTCTTTGCGGCATCCCTCGATCAGGCCTCCAAGCACCCAGTGGCACAGGCCGTCGTCGCCGCCGCGAAGGCGCAGGGCTTAACGCTGCCCGTGCCGTCCGAGGTTGCCGAGTTTCCGGGGGAAGGGGTCGTGGGCCATGTCGAGGGCCGCAGCGTGATCGTCGGCGGCGACGGTTTCGTGGCGTCCCGGGTTCGGCGGATGACGGGCGATCACCCCGCCACCGCCAAGAGCGCCGGATCGGTCCTTGTCGCCGTAGCGGTCGATGGACACATGGTCGGGCATCTGGTGATGTCCGACCCATTGCGCGAGGGCGCGGGCGTCATGCTGGAAGGTCTGCGCCGCGAGGGTATCGGGCGTATACTGTTGGCCACAGGCGACCGCGCAGATGTGGCCGAGCGCGTGACCGAGGGGCTGGGTCTCGACGGTCTGCGCGCCGGGCTGACGCCGGATCAGAAAGTTCTCCTTGTTCTCACAGAGCGCAAGCACGGACCCGTCATGATGGTGGGCGACGGCGTGAACGACGCGCCGGCACTCGCGGCAGCCGATGTCGGTGTGGCCATGGGTGCTCGGGGCGCCGCTGCCTCCGCCGAGGCCGCTGACGTGGTGCTGCTTGTCGACCGGATCGACCGGCTTGGGCCCGGCATCGAGATCGCCCGCGCGTCCCGGCGGATCGCCGTCGAAAGTGTTGTCGCCGGGATCGGCCTTTCGGTTCTTGGCATGATTGCCGCCGCCTTCGGCTACCTCACCCCTGTGCAGGGAGCGCTTCTACAGGAGGTGATAGACGTCGCCGTGATCCTCAACGCCCTGCGGGCGCTGCGCATTGTGCCGCATGAGCCTGCTATGGCCAAACCACAGCCCGCAACGTCAGGGCAGGCCGACATTGTTCAAGGAGCCACGCCATGAGCCGTCTCTCGCATTCCGAAATCCACATGGTGCACCGCATCGGCTGGCTGCGGGCGGCCGTACTTGGGGCCAATGACGGTCTCGTCTCGACCGCGAGCCTTATCGTCGGCGTCGCCGCAGCGGGGTCCGAAAAGCCCGAGGTCCTGATCGCGGGGTTGGCCGGGCTCGTGGCCGGTGCGATGTCGATGGCTGCAGGCGAGTACGTGTCAGTCAGTTCCCAGACCGACGCCGAGCAAGCCGACCTTGCGCGCGAAACGCGCGAACTTGAGGAAACACCGGAGGCTGAGCTTGAGGAACTAACCCTGATCTATGTCGATCGAGGTCTTGATCGGGATCTGGCCGAGAAGGTCGCGGTTCAACTGACCGAGCGAGACGCGCTTGGGTCGCATGCGCGCGACGAGCTGGGCATTTCCGAGACCGTGACGGCCCGCCCGGTCCAGGCGGCATTGGTTTCGGCGCTGACTTTTGCCGTCGGCGCGGTGCTTCCACTGATCGTGGTGCTGCTCGTGCCGGAAACGTTGATCGCGCTCTTGGTGGCAGCATCGACGATCATTGGCCTCGCGGTTCTCGGTGGACTGGGCGCCTCGGCGGGCGGCGCTGGCGTCGCGCGAGGGGCCGCCAGGGTCACGCTCTGGGGCGCCCTCGCGATGGCCGCGACAGCGGCAGTCGGCACAATCTTTGGTGTGACTGTCGGGTAGGAAATGATGGCAGCAGAGGGTGTAGACGTTGGATGTCAGCCCCCCGGGTTCGGCCACTCCGTTCGGCAATCGCGTCGGTCTTGAATTAAACCCAAGGAGCGATTTTGATTCGCTATCAAGGTGTTACGGCGTCCAGTGTGCGTTTTTGTGTACAAGCGCCTCCTAAAGTCTGCTAACGGGTGGGAAGCAGACCTTCACGGCCGTTGGCCGAACGGCAGGCTTTGCTGCAAGCTGTGAGGTCGATGGCACCGAGATCATGCATCTGCAGTGAAAGTCCGGTCTGGTGAAGCTGCAGCGCAGCGATTGACGACAGCGGCCATGGCTGGTTTGGGCCGAGCGCGCCGATACGGCCGGGCGGATTGCAAGGAAGACTTTCCGCGACGCCGCATGGCCGCTTCGAGCTCAAAGTGTCCTAATGCCGATGCGCCTCGGAACGCAATTGCCCTATAAATAGAGACCACGCCATATGATGTTGGGCGGGCACATGGAAGCGCCCGCCCACCAGATTTAGATCTTGGATTGGTTCCATGCTTCAACGATGCGATCGAGACCGATTGCCACCTCAAGATTAAAGACGCCTGGGGCAAAGTCCGTCCGGATCGAGACGGAGGCCATCTCCCGCCAACTGTCGCGATAGAGCACCTCGATGTCGAGGGTGCTCTGCGAATAGGTCGGAAGCCGGTCGCTCTCGACCACGCGCGCCTTTGAGCGCGTTATCCACGAAATCGTGTCGGCAAGCTCCGACATGAGTTTCGCGCGATAGTCCACCCTCGTGTCGACGCTATAGAGGCACTGCATTTCGAGCTGATAAAACTCGAAGAAGCGGAGCTTCGTCGCTGTTGCTGTCTTCTCGCGACGGAAGCTCTTCCCGACCTGCCAGAAGCAGGCGGGCAACTTGAGTTGTTTGTGAGGGAAGTTTTCACGGATGAAGGCGTATGTCGATGCGGTTGTCTCGGCCCTCAAGACGATCTGCTGATCGGCGATCGAGACCGGGGTGACCCAGATGTCCTCGTCGGTATACTCGGCGGAGAGAAAGTCGCGCGGTGTAAGCAGCGGCCCCTCCATACGCTGGACGGACCAAGCGCGGTTGGTGCGCTTGAGGTTCGACCGGACGGTTGAGACAATCATTTCTTGCGCACGGTCGCGATGTTCGATCTCGGTTTCGTTCCAGAAACGGAGCTGGGCGATGTTGTGAAAGTTTTGGGTGCTCATTGCGTGTCTTTCTTCGATGCCGAAAGACATGCGCCGACCTAGGCAAGGCCTTGGCTGCGAGACGATTGCGCTGTCTGTCGTTAGGATTGGTTTCTCGCTGCCGCTTGCGAGCGGTCTCGCGGCACCGGGCGTCGGCGTCTTTACCCGGCGCCGCCGATACCGAGGCCGCCGGGGCAACGCGTAGCGATGATCGAGATCGTCATGTCGAGCCTCCCATGGCAGAAAAATACAATGCGGGCCAGTAAGCAGCCGCGCGACTTGTAAATAGATATGCTGCAAAATGAAGGAAAGGCCGGCATCCACGCCGGGCTGAACAAAGCTGAATGCCGTTGCTTTGGCGCACTACCGGCAGACCAGCCGTGATGTCGAGCCGCCCTCTGGTTCAGGCAGAGTTGCATCTCCATTGCCGCTTCAGCTCTTTGTGGGAGCCAATGGGAGCTTCGTCCGCACTGCAGACCTTCCCCATGCGAAGATGCTGCGCGATGCACGTATGACTGATTTGGTGAAGCTGCATCGCGGCAAAGGCGTCAATGATGAACGGCAGCTCCGGGCCGAGCGCGTCGATACGGCCGGGTGGGTCCCAAGAAAGGCTTGCCGCGACGCCGCATGGCCGCTTCGAGCCCAAAGTACCGAATGCTGCGGCATGGTCGAATGGCGGCTTAGCCAGAGAAATCAAACCTGACTCCCCTCGGCTTGGTACTCCGTTG
>NZ_MPZR01000013.1:0-58241 GCF_002020075.1 Thioclava sp. F36-7
TCAACCAATCCGGTCAGCAGGTGCAACGAGTAGCTTAATTTACGCCAGATCCTGTCCAAGAGTCGGGGAGTAGCTCACAAACCTGCAGACTCTCGTTATGAACGAGGGATCCAAGGGGGGCATGTATGAACTGCCTTCCCCTGCAAGTGATTTGTCGATGCGCCGCTGACCCTGCTTCTATGTATTCGGTCTTTCTTAGGGGCCGTTCGAGTTGCCCCTGACCAAGATGGGAAGTCGCGCGTCCTGTGTCTCGTTAGCTCATCGGCACTCAAGGGCCATGCCCCCCGTCAGACTTGCAGGACGCCGATCGGTCGTTGGTCCATCTCCTCCTCGCTCGCAGATTCCTTTGTCCGGTTGCGCGTTTGCCCGACTACAGGCCGCTCATGGCATTCGGCCGATATCTCTCACCCTTCGTCAGAACGGCCCAGGCAATACGTGCCATCTTGTTGGCCATGGCGACCGCCGCGACGTTCACATGCGCTCGCCCCTTCAAAGCGTCTGCCCAAGCCGTTATTGGCGACGTCCTGTCACGCACGAGATGCAGCACCGTTCGAGCTCCGTGGATGAAGAGCTTACGCAAATATCGGTTACCGTGTTTCGAGATGCCGATCAGCTTGGCCTTGCCACCTGTCGTGACCTGCCGCGGCACCAGACCAAGCCATGCGGCAAGATCACGACCTTTGCCAAAAGAGCTGCCGGTGCCGACAGCTGCTACGAGCGCTGTCGCAATCGTCGGACCGATGCCGGGGATCTCCATCAAGCGCTGCATATCGGCATCTGTCCTGGCCAGCGCCTTGATTTCGGTATCGATCGCCGCGACCCGCTCATTGATCACGCCCAGTTCTGACGCCATGTCAGTCACCAGCAGGCGCATTCGCGGGGAAAGATCGGAAGCGCCCTCTGCAGCCAATCTGGCAAGTTCCTTTTGGAAAACGTGGCGCCCAGTGCCAACCCGAATGCCGCGTTCCATCAAGAATCCTCGACCCTGGTTGATCAAGCGCGTCCTGTCCGACACGAGGCGCTCCCGCGCACGGTGCAAAGCCTGAAGGTCGAGCTGTTCTTCCGATTTGATCGCAACGAATGACATCGTGGGGCGCGTCGCGGCTTCGGCAATCGCCTCCGCATCACGGTCGTCATTCTTGTGAACCTTCACATAGGGCCGGACATAGAGCGGCGACATCAACCGAGGCTCATGTCCCTTCTCAAGACAAAAGCGCCCGATGTGATGCGCCCCGCCGCAGGCTTCCATCGCAACCACGCAAGGCGGGAGCGTAGTAAGAAAGTCCAACAGCCGATGCCGCTGGAGCCGTTTGCGAAACACAACCGCTCCCGCTTCATCCAGCCCGGCAAGACTGCAAACGGTCTTGCCCAGATCAATGCCCAGAACCTTGATGTCCATCAGATGCTCCTCTCTCCACCTATGCCCGCCATGGTAGCAACGTTTGGTGGGAAGGCAGTTCATCCCATTAGGTCACGGCAATGAGAGCTGGCGCTACAAGACCCGCGAATGACCGAAGACCCGCTGGCCCGATACGGCTGCGCGGTGTGATAGCTACACCGCATCGGGCCAGCTCTCGTCGTGCCAAAGGGGGTCAATTTTGGGCGCCGATTGGGGGTCAAGATTGCGTGCCGATTGACATGTTCGACTACATCGAGATGTTCTACAATCCAAAGCGCAAGCACGCCCGGAACGGAATGCTGTCGCCCGTCGACTTCGAGCAACAGCAGAAACTGAGACACGAAGGCGTCTAAGAAACGCGGGGCTATTCACTTGCGCATGGGAGACCGCCGGACCGCCGGACAGCAGACACCCCTTGCCTACTTTAGGGGTCTTTGAACGTCTTCACGACCCCTTCGAGAGTTGCCTTCGCGGTTGCGAGCTTCGTAACCTTGTGTTGGAGCTTCTGGCGCTCCGTGAGCAGGCTATCGATGCGTTTCTGCGCTTTCGCGAGCTGCTCGGTCAGCTGCTCCGCCTGCTCGATCGATCCCTCGAGGTCATCCTCCAATGAGGCGATGCGCTTGTCGCGATATTCCATAGAGGCGTTCGCGGCATTGAGTGAGCTTTCGGTGGTCTTTTGCATGTCCCGATGTGCCCGGGCGAGCAGCAGATGAACCTGTGAAGTCAACTCCTCCAAACAGGGCTGAAGTTCCTTGATCATCCCAGTAGGCAACATGGCGAGCAGCCGCCTTTTCTCTTCTTTCTTTTCCCGCTCAAGCAGCCGCTGAAGAACCTTTTTGACGGCTTCCGCGCTCGGGGCTTTGGCGATGCCCGCCGCCTTGAGCCAGTCAGAAACGTTTTTCCCGTTCAAGTCCTGACCATTGAAACGCAGATCAGCGATCGCATCGGCGATGTCGTCATCGGTGTAGTTGGGCTTGCGGCCTGCGGTGCTTTTATCAGTCATGTGAACCTCGGTCTTTATGTAATCATTCGTTGATTGATTTGATGAATGGCATTCAACGAATAGCTGCGTGCGGCGGGCCTCATTGCCCGACCTGACAGGGACATCGTTTCGGTCTGGAAATTCCAAAACCGAATTTTCTTAAAAAGTTGGAGGGGCTTCGGCCCGACGTTTCGCGCTGTCACGCGCCAAGACGCTTCCTTCACGCAGCTGTCGAATTGCAGAGAGGGGCGGCTCACTTTTCCGAAATTCCGGACGAAGCGCGTCTTATGACGCTTCGTCGTATACCGTTGCTCGCGCGACTTTCTTCTCAAGGTCCGCCATCGTGGACTGCCATTCGCGCACGGACGCCGTGACGCGGAAATCGGTCAGGTACGCGCTTTGCGAGTAGCGGTTCGAGTGACCGAGGAGCGCCTGGGCAGCCCAAGCCGCGTCGGGCTCTTCCGTGCGGATCAGGTTTGTGACCAGCGTTCGGATCAAGTGCCCGGAAATCCCGAACTCCTCCTGCAGAAGGGCGCTCGGGTGATACGTGTTAAAACCGTCCTCCGCCAGACTGAGCAGGTTCATGCCATCCAATTCGGCCATGCGGGCCTGGATCTGCCACGAAGGACGATCAGCCAGAACATGGGCGTCGAGAAGGCGGGCCGTGAAGGGCCAGAGTGCACCCAATTCCTTTTTGCGTCGTGTCTTCGCCTGCCGGAAATCCACTTCCCAAGTGCCGTCAGGCAATCGCGAGATTTCGCGGCCAATCCGAAACCGCGACAAGTCTCCCTGCCGATCGGATCCGTTCACGAGAAGCGCGAAGATGACGGACTTGCGCCTGAGCCGTTCGGCTTGGGCACTGTCTCCTCGACAAGACGTCGCGGCCTCGGAAAGTCGCGCGGCGGCATGCAGAATGTCAGCGAGGTCGAACGCCTTCAGAAAGCCCTGAACCTTCGCGCGTTTGCCTTCCGGCTGATCTTCCGTTTCAGCTCGCAACTGCCCGCGGATATCCGCGAACGCTTCTGCGGCGGCCCGGTCGAAGAGCCGGCCGCGATAGGCGAAGCCTTCCACGCGCTCAAAATAATCCGTGGCCGAACGAGGGCTGATACCTCTTTCGACGAGCAGATAGCGCAGGAATACTTCGGCGAGATCGGGGCAGAAGGCGTCACCGAGCGCGATGCCGTGCGCGGCAGCCCAGGCCCGGGCGGTTTCGCAGGTTCCGATGGCGACGACGACGGACGCGCGCGACTTTTCCCGAAGCGGCTTGTAGACCGTCTCACCGCGGCGAACGACCCGGTCGAGAAGAGGGAGGGCCTCGCGCCAAGGCGCTGGCCATTGCTCGGGCAATGCGGCGATCCGGGTGGATCGCCGAGGTTTCTTCGGTTTGCTGCCGTAGGTCGAGTTCAACCAGCGATCCCAGCTTTTCGTCACGTCTCGGGCCGGGGCAAGCGGCACGGTGGGATCAAACCGCGCAAGGGCCGACATCAAGGTCCGGTAGCTCGTCCGGCTGCTCGCTGCCGCCTCGAAGTCTTCGCGGTTTGCAGTTTCGGGCGTTCGGCCCCCCGCGGCGAGGGCGCCGTAGAAGCGCTCGAGTGCGGCGGGTGCGCCGCGCCCCTTGAGCGTGCCCTCAACGACTGCCTCCGCAACCGCGTGGGCGACAGGGCGGGGCACGGTCTTCATTCGCGCAAGCAATCGTGCGACGCGCTCGGCGCGCGAGAAAGGTTGATGAGCCATGAGGCCTCCTCAGGAAAGTTGGAGTGTCGGGTCGAGGCGCTGGATCACTTCGGCAAAGAGACGCGACGCTTCGCGTCCGGCTCCACGCGCGTAAAATGCCTGCACCGTGTCGTTTTTGTCGCCCAGCAGGTCTGCAACGACGCCGTAGGCGCCGGGGTTCTGCGCAATATAGAGCGTCGCGCCGACATGCCGCATCAGGTGCGGATTGAGGCCGATCACGCCAATGCGCGACATCCCCCGATTCCAAAACTTGTTGAATGTGCCTCGCGAGATCGGCGCGTCGCTATTGATACCCGGGAAGAGGTAAGGATTGAGATCGGGATCGATGTCATGGCTCGCACACCACTTGTCGCGCCCTTCCTCGATCCAGAGCGCGAGCGTCTTCCACTGAACTGCCGGCACCTCGTGGAAAATGTCGCGATTGTTTTTCACACGCGTCCGGGCAATGTCGATCATCGCCAAAGATCCCTTGCGACGCGGGAGACAGAGCTCGGCGCCTTGCCCGCTTATTGTCAGCTCGTGGATATTGCGCGTCCGCAGAGGTCGCGAAAGCTGGAGCGCCATCGCTGCCGAGGCCATCGCCAAATGCAGCGCCTCGGTCTGGGCGTGCGCCCCCAATTTGTCCCACCCATCAAGTCCGCGTCGCGCTTCGCGTGCCAGAACGCGCGGACCTGTTAGGATGGTTTGAACCACTGCGGGGTTGTGATCCAGGATCTTTAGGAACGCCGCGCGTTCTGCCGCCATCTCGTTCGCATAATCACTGTGGACGGTGTCGGAGAACCGCAAATCCGCGATCGCATCGAGCACGCCGTCACCGAGGCCATTGCGCTTCGAGAGCGTATCGAGGGTTGCAAGCCATGAATGCGTCGATGAGGTTTCGTTGGCGCCCTTGAGAGTTTTGCTTTGTTTCGTTCTCTCCGCGTATTTTGCGGTCGCCATTTTGACATTCTTGGAGGTCAGAAGGTCTTCGAGCCGAGTGACGTCAGGGGGCAGTGTGCGGTCCTCCCATGTGTGCCGGATCAGCCAGGACAGAGCCTGACGATGGTTCTTGCGGCGGTTTTCAGGGTTGCGGATCTTACGCTTGTTTTTGCTCCGCCGCGGCAGCGGGTCTGCGCCGAGTTTGCCCCCGAAACGATCGCGCTGCGGCCGCTCTCCATTCACAGCCCGGTCGATCGCCGCGTCGCAGGATGCGACCAGGGATGCGGGGAGCGCCGTCCAGTCGAACGGTGCGTCCCGCAGTCCCGGAAGGGGCCCCACGGGCGATGCCGGGAGCAGGGCGGCGATCTCTTCATGCCGGTCCTTTTGGGTGATCATCTTGTCGAGGAGCTTGATCGAACGTCGGAAGGACGCAGTTTTGTCAGAAGGAATGCACGAGAGTGCTTCGGTGGCCGCACCGGTATCGAGTTCTGCGGGAAAAACATGCCCGACGCGCGCCCGCAGATTTGCGAGCGATACATCTGCCATTCCGGGCAGCAGTTTTTTCCCATCGGGCCCCGGACGGTTCTGCACGCGCTTCGCGTAATTGATTAACTGGTCCCATGCGAGGCGCGCATCGGGAGCGACAGGCGCCTCAGCGGTCGCCTCCTGCGCTTTCCGGATCGCGGCGCTGATTTTTCCCACCCATGTATGGAAAGCGCGCTCTGCCGCCTCCGGCGTCCCGGCCCGAACCTCCCCGGCCCAGACGATATGTCGGGCGATCTCGGTCCAGGCGACGTCATCCGCGGGGATCTGTTTGAGGGTCCGGCCGGTCAGCTTTTCGACGCGGCGAAACGCTGCGCCGTAAGCCTGTGCCGAGGACGCGGAGTAGAGATTGGGTAGGGCGAGGTAGATATCATTGAGAGTCATTATTTCATCCGTGCTGGTAAGATTTCATCTGCTGAGTGGCGCGTTCATTCGGACCAAGATGAATGAGACCCTCACGCAGATTTGGCCCATGAAGTTCACGGGGTGTTTGGTTCAAAGGGGTCGAAAACCCGTTCAAATGGCGGTTTTCCCGTTCAGGAGCGGTGGCGGCGATCACAGCCATGAGCACAGCCAGCGATCGATCTCAGCGGCGACGAAACGGATGCGTGTGCCAATCCTGCGGCAGGGCAGGGTGCCTTCCCGCGCCTTGGCGATGAGCGTCGATGGTCGGTAGGGCCCGCGCATCGCCGCCTGCTCGGGGGTCAGCAATCGCTTTCGATAGGCGGCTTCCAGTCCCGCTGGCGGCTGCCCGCCCTCGAACGCCCAGATCGTCTCCCACGAATAGCCCCTGCGCCGGCCCTCGCGGACCGGGATCAGGAGCCCGTCTTTTTCGGCGCGCCAGAGCGTCGCATCGCTCCCTGCCTGCCAGCGGCGAAGCAGGTCGGCGGCACTCAGGAGGGTTGAGGCGTGATCGACGTCAGAGGTTTTGGAGCGTTTCGGCATCGGCATTTCCTTTCGTTGGAAGGGAGAGAGGGAAATCGCCGTTCAAATCCAAATTTTCGCGTTCAGAATTTTCGTGGAGTGGCCGGGTAGGGGGTGCGGGTGCGGTGCTCGGGACTTTTCGGGCTGCTGCGGAATTCCAGTCGCGGCCCTGCCCTATGGTTCCCCCTGTCGCGGGCACGGACCTGTCCGGACCTTGTGAATCGAGAAGAGGTGGAAGCGTCCCGTCCTTCTTGCGCTTGTAGTAAGTGGTTCGACTTAGGCCGTATTCTTTCCAGATCTCGCGGCGTGAGGCGCTGTTCTGTGCGAGATATTCCGCTCGCGTTTGTGCCCCATTCTGCGCCCGCCGTGTCCGTTCAGCCGCAGCCTTCCGGCGTCGACGCTCTTGCGCAGTTATGATCTGGCGCAGGCCGAGGGCGCGTGCGTCCTCTCCTGAAATTCCGAGACGTTCTGCGATTGTCCCTCCAGAATAGTGATAGCGGCCATCTTTGAGTGGGGTCGCTCCACGCTCTCGTGCGGCCTGCTTTTCCGCGCTGCGAATTATCGCCGCGACTTCTTGCGCTGGCAGATCAGGTGTCGCGAGCTGAGCCATCGCTTCGATTTTCTGCGCGAGTTCAGTCTCTCGGGGATCATGCGTCAGCGAAGTCGCGTAGAGATGCACCCAGGCGTTCCGCATGCCCTCCGGAAGCTGCCCGCCGTGCGCAACGCGGATAGCTTCGAGGTCATCGCGGATCTGACGAAAACGTGCCGCCGGGGGGAGGCCGAAAGGCATCTCGCGTGGATTTATGTTCGGGCGTCGCTTCGCGCGTTTTTCTGCGCGAAGCAATTGAAATTCAGTGCGGGTGGGCAGGCCCGCAGCTTGGAAGATCTCGTCGGAGAGCGCATCGAAGTCATGCCGTGCGGCGCTTCCGCCGGAGACGCGCACCCGCCGCCCGGACTTTTCGTTGATACTGCCAGGAAGCCGAAACACGCGCGCTGCTTCCTGGCTTGCGCGATCAACTCCAAACCTTGCGAACATGTCCCCGAGTGCGCGCGTCGTCGATTGCCAGCGAGGCAAAGCTTGGGGCGGCATTTCATCGATGAGCCAGATCAGGGCAGAGCCGCGTCCGCTCCGCAGCACCACGGAGGGCGCGGGAAGGTTGGAGGCGCAGACGTGACGCAGGATTGCTGCTTCGACCCCGTCCGGGCTCTGCCCGCGCCATTCATCCGTCTTGTGCCAGTCTAGATCTACGTAGAGCGCGTTCAGAGACTTGAGCTGTTCGGTGTTCCCCCGTTTCCAGAATCGGTTCATCGAGAGATATGCCCGATCGTCGAGTAAGCCGGACACGCCGAGCTTTAAGTCGCTGGCAGTGAGGCATAGGGACTGCGATTCTTCGCCTTCGAACCAGAGGATCGAAGGTCGGCCGTGGCAGTGACGCGGGTGGAGGAGATCAACATATGCTTCTGCAGAGAGATTTTCGATCGAGGACGGGGCGGGGCGTGTGTCGAGACTTTGCATCGACGGGACATGGATCGGTCGATGCGGCGCGGAAGCGATCGGTTTGAAACCTCGGGAAGACGCGGATGGCGCCGCGCGCGACTCCCCTTTCGCGAGCCTCAAAAAAGCTTGCCCGCATCAAACAGAGGCTTCAAAAATGACGCTCGATGGCGACGTCTCGCGGTGACCGGATATCCCGAACAGCGGATGGTGTCGGAAGGCCGCGACTGGATGCGTCGGTGTGCGCAGCCAGTGCCTGGGTGCCGACGCCGAGAAACTCATGCATCCAAGCCGATCGCGCAGTTTCCAACGGCTGCGTTTTCTTAGCGAGCCTTGAAAAGGTAATGGATTGGCATTACCTTTCCGTGTAACCCTTCTTTAGGAGCACTGACATGAGCGACGTGCAAGCCCCCCGCTTCGAAGCGACCCTGACAGACAAGTATCAGAACACCGTCCCGGCCGCGGTGCGAAAGGCGCTGCATCTCAGCAAACGCGACAAGATTGCCTATGTCATTCGGGGTGGCCGGGTTACACTGGAAAAGGCCGAGCCTCAGGACGACCAGGTCGATCCGGCAGTTCAGGCCTTCCTTGGCTTCCTCGAGCGCGAGATGGTCAACAACCCACAGCGCCTGAAGCCTTTCGGCGGTGCAACCAGCCGCCGCGCCGCCGAACTGGTCGAAGGCATGGACGTCGACCTAGACGCGCCGCTCGACGACGAATGACCGAAGGCCAGATTCCCGGTGCGCTGGTCGTCAACGGCTGGACCCTTCTGCAGGATCCAGCCTTCGCAGAGGGGTACGAGAATCTCGTCGCGACGGTCGAGGGACTCCGGGAGAAACATCCTGAGACCTACCAGAAAAAGGCCCCGACAAAGATCCTGGCGGCCATCGAGAAGCTGACCAAGGAGGTCATTCCCGCGGACCCTACCTCTTCTGCCTTTGACTTGGGGAACACCATCGGGTCGGAACACCGCGCCTGGAAGCGAGCGAAGTTCCTGCAGCAGTTCCGCCTCTTCTTCCGCTATGACACGAAGTCCAAGATCATCATCTATGGCTGGGTGAACGACGAAAACACCAAGAGAGCCTACGGCAGCAAGACCGACGCCTACAGGGGCTTCCAGAAGCGCCTTGCGGCGGGAGATCCTCCGACCGCCTGTAGTGATTTGATCAAGCGCGCCGCGCCGGGCGATGAGCAATGACGCCGAGGACCAACTGCTCGAGGGCGGAATGTGCCCTGAGTACAGCAAAAACGCCGGTAATATATATTATGTAAATTATGGATGCGATTGCTGAAGCACGTTGCCGATCTAATTTCGCCTTGGGAGACCGCAAATGCCACTCGTAAGCAAGCGAGTTCGATCTCTATGGGACGCTGAGTTGTGTCGCAAACTTGCATTTAGCAGAGTCAGGCTGACCGGCGAGCACACTTATGCTGCCAGTGCCGCGAAGGTCTCGAAAGCGTTGGCGCTTTTAGATGGGTATTGTAGAACGCTCACTTCGTGACCCATCGATTTTTGAGGTGCGCAGCTTTACACCCATGGCACACCTGACTGACCTACCACGGGATTTTTCCTCCACCATCGATTAGAGTCCGACCCAACTTGAGGACGGACAATGAAGCGAACGAGATTCACGGACGAGCAGATCATCGGCATCCTGGCCGAACACGAGGCAGGCGCGAAGTGCGCGGACTTGTGCCGCAAGCACGGCATGTCGGAAGGGACCTTCTATAACTGGAAGGCGAAGTTCGGCGGCATGACGGTGCCGGAGGCAAAGCGGCTGAAGACGCTCGAAGACGAGAACGCCAAGCTGAAGAAGCTGCTGGCCGAGCAGATGCTGGACCTGGCGGCGATGAAGGAACTGGTTTCAAAAAAGTGGTAACGCCTGCCTTGAAGCGCGAGGCGGTCGCGCATCTGAAGGCCCAGTTCGGGCTCTCGGAACGGCGGGCGTGCCGGATTGCCGGGGCGGATCGCAAGATGGTCCGCTACCAGACGCAGCGTGCGCCGGACACGGTGCTGCGCGGGCGGTTGCGGGAGCTGGCCAACGAGCGTCGGCGGTTCGGCTATCGGCGGCTCTTCGTGCTGCTGCGGCGCGAGGGAGAAGCCTCGGGGATCAACCGGATCTACCGGCTCTACCGCGAAGAAGGCCTGACGGTGCGCAAACGAAAGGCACGGCGCAAGGCTGTCGGGACGCGAGCCCCGATCCTGGTCGAGGCGCGGCCCAATGCGCGATGGTCGTTGGATTTCGTTCACGACCAGTTCGCCAACGGTCAGCGTTTCCGGGTGCTCAACGTGGTCGACGATGTCACCCGGGAGTGCCTCGCGGCGATCCCGGACACCTCGATCTCGGGGCGCCGTGTGGCTCGTGAACTGACTGCCCTGATCGAGCGCCGCGGAAAGCCGGGGATGATCGTCTCTGACAACGGCACCGAACTGACCAGTAACGCAATCTTAACCTTCGCTACCGCGCACCGGATCGAGTGGCACTACATCGCCCCGGGCAAGCCGATGCAGAACGGCTTCGTGGAGAGCTTCAACGGGCGGATGCGGGACGAGCTGCTCAACGAGACCATGTTCCGAAACCTGGCCCACGCGCGGATCGTGATCGCCGCCTGGGCTGCCGACTACAATACCGAACGCCCGCACTCGGCCTTGGACTACCAGACACCGGCTGACTACGCGCGGGCCCTGACCACCGCAATCGCCCGCCCCGCTGCGCGAGATGATAGCTCCGCGCGTCGGGCGATTGCTCAACCTGCGCCGATCGGCGTAAACACCAACCGGGCTCCGGTCGCGGCTGGATGAAAGTTCAGTGGCAGATCATGTCGGACGAAGTGCTCCAGAGCCCCTGCTCGACGAGATGAACGACGCGCAGCGCTGAGTGTGCGGTCGACCTTCCCTAGCCCGCGAGCGTTTGGGAACCGTCATTCACATGCGTTGATTCTTGTGCGGCTGGCGGCCCCCTGCCCTACCCGAGATCCGCCAGCCGCTTGGCCGTGTCCGGCATCCGGGCAAGCGTCGCCTCCAGCCGGGTGCGCCAGCGTGGGCCGCGGGACTGGGCCTCATCCCAGGCATCTGCCAGCTCGTCGGGGCGGTCTTGCGCCAGCACCTCGATCAGGAAGGCGGCCTGTGCGCGGTCCTTCGCGGATTTGCCTCGATCGGGTCCCTCGCGGCGGCGGTCGGCCACGATGAGTTTGTGGATCGCGAAGCGCTCGGGGCGCGGGATCTGCACCAAGACGCCCGAGCGGTAGAGCGCCACCGCCGGGATCGGCTCCGCGATCAGGTAGTTTAGATAGTTCAGCGCCTGCGCGGAGACGCCGAGCGCGGGAAGCGGCTTCACCGTCTCGTCGCCGAAGGCGGGCGTCAGAAACTCCACCATCACCTCCGACCGGCTTTGCCGCCATTTCCAGACCTGCCGGTCCTGAAGCCCCGGAACAGGGTCGAATTTTAGCGCTGATAGTATCTCGCCCGGGTCTTCTTCGACCTTGTCCTGCAGCGCGACCGAAAGGCGTTGGAAGCTCGCGAGGTCGATATCGCCGGTCTGGGCCAGCGTCTCGGTATCCATCCGCACCCCCAGCTCGCCCTGATAGAGCGCGAAAGCCGCGGTGCCGATCAGCGTGCCGCCAAGCCGGAACATCCCTGCCCGCGCGAAGGCGAGAAACAGCGAGCCTGTTTCGCGGTCGGTGGCGATATAGCCCTCGGCGCGCAGGATCCGGGTCAGCCGCGTCATGCGCTGTCGGCGCGCCTGCGCATCGGCTTTCAGCGCCGTCGTCCGCGCCAACCGATCACGCAGCTCCGGACTGTCCTCGCCAAGATAACGGCTGCGCGTCTCGGTTCCGATCCGCAGCCGCTCGTAAAGATAGGTCCGGTCGCCGCGCCGCCGCTCCTCGATCGCGCCGGTCACTTCGGCAGCGCGCTCGTCGAGATGCAGGCGCAGCAGGTCCTGATAAGCCGTCTGCGCGGTCTGGCTATGCGAGATGATGTCCATTGCGGCCTCATGTGCGACAAGTTTAAGTTTGTCGCACATTGGGACGTGTGCGACAAGTTATAATTTGTCGCACACGTTTCTCGCAGGAGCGGCGCGTCAGTGATCCGCGGTCCCGATCGTGTCCAATACCGCGCAGGCCTCATCGGGCAAATCCAAACTCGCGGCGGCGAGGTTTTCCTCCAGATGGGCGACCGAGGAGGTGCCTGGGATCAACAGGATGTTGGGCGACCGCTGCAGAAGCCACGCCAGCGCCACCTGCATCGGCGTCGCGCCAAGGTCGCGCGCCACATCGGACAGTGCCTGCGATTGCAACGGAGAGAACCCGCCAAGCGGGAAAAACGGGACATAGGCGATCCCGTCCGCCGCGAGCGCATCGATCAACGCGTCGTCGTCGCGATGCGCGAGGTTGTAGAGGTTCTGCACACAGACGATTTCGGCGAGGCTGCGACCTTCTTCCACCTGCTTCGCAGTGACGTTGCTCAGGCCGATATGCCCGACCAGCCCCTGCTGCTGCAGCCGCGTGAGCGCTGTCAGAGGCTCCGCGATCGAGCCTTCGGTCGGTCCCTCCCCGAACATGGCCCGCAGGTTGACCACGTCGATCTTCTCGCGGCCGAGGTTGCGAAGATTGTCGTGGATCGCCCTCTCGAGATCGTCGGCGGACATCGCCGGGTTCCACGAGGCATCCGCGCCGCGCCGCGCGCCGATCTTGGTCACGATCGTCAAATCGTCGGGGTAAGGCGCGAGGGCCTCGCGGATGATCCGGTTGGTTACATGGGGGCCGTAGAAGTCGCTGGTGTCGATATGGTCGACGCCGCTCTCGATGGCCTTGCGCAGCACTGCGAGCGCGGCCTCGTGGTCTTTCGGCGGGCCGAAAACATGCGGACCGGCGAGCTGCATCGCACCGTATCCCATTCGGTTCACGGAGATGTCCGTGCCGGGAAAGGTAAATGTGCCGCCAAGATGGGGTTGGGCTGTCATGCGCTGTCTCCTTTTTCCTAAGGCGAAGGTAGACTTCCGTGTATTGTTCGATAAGGCAGTGATATCTGCACGGCTTGCGCGGGAAAGGCGAACAATGGACGAGATGCGGGATCTCCGGCTTTTCATCGCCGCCGCGCGGCATGGCGGATTTCGGGGCGCGGCGCGGGCGACTTCGGTTCCGGCGTCCACCGTGAGCGAGGCGGTCCGCCGACTGGAAGACAAGCTTGGAACGCGATTGCTCAATCGGACGACCCGCAGCGTTGCGCTTACAGTGGCGGGGACTGAACTGATGAACCGGGTCGTCCCCGTGCTCGACGAGCTCGAGACCGCGCTCGACTCCGTCGCGGGCTACGGTCGCGGCCCGAGCGGCATATTGCGACTGAATGTCCCGGGTGCAGTCACCCGGACGATCCTGCCGCCGATCATCTCGGAGTTTCTTGCCGCGCATCCCACAGTCAGTGTCGACATCACGGTTGATGACGGGCTCGTCGATATTCTGTCGCAGGGCGCGGATGCGGGGATCCGCTATGGCGAGACGCTGGCGCAGGATGCGATCGCTGTGCCGATCGGGCCGCGCCGCCAGCGCATCGCCACCGCCGCCTCGCCCGAATATCTGGCGCGGCGGGGACGCCCGTCTCATCCGCGCGACCTGCTCGAACACGCCTGCATCCGCACCCGGTTTCCGGGCGGTGCGCTGACGGAGTGGACCTTCGAGACCGAGACGGAAAGCCTCACCATCGACCCCAGCGGTCCCCTGACAATCAGCACGCAGGCCGCCGAATTCGCCATCAAGACGGCAATCGACGGGCTGGGCGTGGTTACGACATTCGAAGACTGGGTGCGTCCCGCGATGGAGGCGGGACATCTCGCGCCGGTGCTGGAAGACTGGTGGCCTGACTTCGAGGGGCCGTTTCTTTACTATTCAAGCCGTCGACATATGCCGCCCTCGCTCCGCGCCTTCGTGGATTTCATCAAGGCGCGGCCGCGTTTGACGGGGTAAGTTGATCGGGTGGTGCGCATGAGTGGCGCAGTGGGTGGCTGCTGCACTGCGTCGAAATATGTGGGATCGGTCTGGCCGCTGATGAAGAACAGCCTCGCATGGAGCTGCGCGGGTAAGAGCCGTCAGATGCGCTCGAACAAATGCAAATAGGCGCGACGCTCAAGGTCATGCGCAACACGGCGCGGTCGATAAACAAGACAGAAGAACGAGATGGGCGGCAACTGCCGCCCATCTCGCTTTTGCCTAGTAGCCAAGCCTCACTCTGCGGAGGAGACCACCCAGGTCACGCGCGGCTCTTCCTTCTCGGGCTGCGTGCTCGGCAGGCGCATGATCTGCCCCGGAGTCGTGACGCCCGCACCTGCGCCCGACGTGGTGAAGGGGAAGCCCAGCAGATCGGTCTCGACGCCGACATTGAAGCCGAAGCCCTGCCCACCATTGATCCCGGTGCCTGCGAGGCGACGGTTCAGCACCAGTCCCTCAGTCACGTTCAGGTCAATCCGGTTGGACTGGCTGAAGCTGTATTTGCCCGCATTGATCGCCAGCGTCTGCGCATCCGCCACGGTCGAGAGCTTGTCATAGACCGCCTGCGCCAGCACCGAGAAGCCTTGCTGGTAGAACCAGACATCGCCGCCGATCACCACGTCATAGCCATTGAGCACCGGTCCGGCATGGCTCACGGAGCCTGTCGTGATCCGCCCTCGCACGAGGTTGAGCGTGCCGCGCGCCCGGTCGCGGCCGCCCAAACGTCCGCGCACGTCATCGAAATACTGCGCTTCCGGGATGAACAGCACTGGGCCGTCGCCGATCGAGCTCACATCGACCTGAGCCGCCATGCCGTCATCATTCCCGTCGAGGGTCAGCGCAAGCGCGTCCGCCGGGGTGACGTCGTAGAGATAGGCGTCGATATTGTCGGCATGCAGCCCGAGCGTGTCACGCACGTTCAGCAGCCCCGCATAGAGGGTGGAACCCGCATTGCGCGCCCGCAGATCGGAGTTGTTCGGCTCTTGCGCCTCGCGCTGACCGTAGAGTTCGGGATGGATCAGCTGCAGCGTCTGCTCGTCTGCCAGATCGACCGTCGCACCGCCGAGGATGGTCACGCGCAGCGCATCGTCTGCGGCCAGCGTCAGATCGGTGCGGGCGCCGAGCACTCCGAGGGCCATCTGACCGCTGGCCGAGTCCAGTTTCAGTGCGCCGTTTTGCGACAGCGCGAAGCCTGCGCGCAGATCGCCCGCAGTCTCGGTGTAGGTCACGTCGCCATCGGCATAGAAATGACCGGTTGCCCCGTCGGACATGTCGCCCATGAACGCCGTCCCAGTCTCGCCGGTGATCGCGCCATTGAAGGCGAAGAGCCGCAAATCGCCCCCCGCAAGCTGCGCGCCGTCCGAACGGATATCGCCCTGCCCGGCCGAGATAACGATCGGCGAGGCCCCACCGGCCATGATTTCGCGCACCGTGATCGGGCCGCCTGCATAGAGGTCGATCAAGCCGTCATTCGTCTGCAGCCGATCCAACCGGATCGCGTCGCGCTCGTTGAGATGCATCGCGCCAGCGGCGACCGTCGCGGTGACATGATCGAAGGCCACCGGCAACCCGTTCGGGCCGATTGGCGTCATCGACCCGAGGGTCAGGACCGTCCCGGCTCCCGCCGCGTTCGCTTCGAACACGGTGCCGCTCTGGCCCGAGGCCATCGAGAGCGCGCCATTGACTCCGACGGTCAGCGCCGGGTCTGCGGTGCTTTGCGTCACCACATGCGCGGCGACCATGTCGCCCGCGACGTCGAGGCCGATCGTGCCGGTGCCGGCGTCGATCGAAGTTCCCGCCGCCTGTTGCAGTAGCCCTGCGGCTTTGATCGAGATCGCCCCGTCATGGCTGAGAATATCGGCATTCGCGACGAGGCTCGTCACGTCGAGACTAATCGCCCGGCCCTGCGTGGTGATCCCCGGACCGCTCAGCAGCGTGAGCGGCGCATTGACCGAGGTCAGCGCGATCGCCCCCGTGGCGCCCGCGGTGACCTGTTCGAGATCGGTCGCTCGGTCGCTCAGTGCGAGACGGATATCTCCATCGACGGTCGAGGCGTAGAGGCTACCCGTGGTCAGGCTCAGCGGCGTAACGCTCCCGATCGTGCCGCTCGCCGTGAGCTTTGTGCGCTTCGCCACGATGCGGCCCTCGGTGAAGGAGGCCGCGTCGAGGCGCACCTCGTCGGGTGAGGTGATCGTGCCGATGGTGAGCGCCCCGCCCACGGTGATGTCGGTGGGCGAGCCTGCGGCCAGCTGTGTCAGCGACGCGATGGTCAGATCATCCGCCTCGTGCATCCACAGCGACGTCGGATCGGCCCCAGTCGCGGTGTAGTTGAACGTGCCGAGCGCAGTCTCGAAGCGTTTAGTTGCGCTGCCGACCGGGCCGCCGGTAACGATCGAGAGCGTGCCGCCCGTCGCATCCGTGCCGCTCGATGCGGAGGTGTCGAGGCCAAGCGCGGTCTTGAGTTGCAGCGTCGACCCCGTGCCGAAGCCAAGCGTATCGGTACCGGTGAAGGACATCAGCCCGTCGGTCGTGATCTTGCCGCCGCCCGCGATCCGGGCCGAGGCAATCGGCAGATCGCCGGTCGCACTCAACCACGCGTCGCCTGCCGTGGTGGTCACGTCGAGCGCGCCGCCATTCGCCGTATTGGTCAGGGCGAAGGGCAACGCGACCGCGCTGGTGCCGATCGAGCTGCCGGTCAGCTTCAGGCTGCCCGCGCTGATCCGCACGGCGCCGGTGGCCAGTGCATCGGTGATCGCACCGGTCGCGCTGATCCGCACCGGGCCGGGCGCATAGGCCTCCGCCAGTGGCAGGTCGCCCGTCGCCGCGATATTCACCTCGACGCCGGAGCGTGCGGTCAGCATGCCGCCGGTGCGCACTTGCACGGTGAGCGGGTTGGTTTCGGTCGCGATCGGGGCGTTGTTGCCACTCTCGAGCACGATGATCCGCCCGGTCACCGCCGGATTGCCCGAATGGGCATCCGACATCGTCCCATCGAGTTTGATCGTGACATCGCGTGCAGCGTTGACTTCCTTGATCGCCGCCGCAGTCTCCGCGCCGAGGAATACGTCCGTCCCGAGCGCGTAGGCGTTCAGCGTGCCGACCGGCGCGCCGTTGCTATCCAGCCCGGTGAAGGCGAAGTTCAGATCTTCGGCCCGGCGCACCACGACCTTGCCATCCGAGGTGAAGGTCAGATCGGAGGGTTCAGCCTGCGACAGAACCAGCAGGTCCTGCGTCAGATCGTTGCCTGCGCCGACGGTATAGGGGTCGAGCATCTCGCCGATCGTATCCGAGGCCAGCAGGTTGATGTCCTTGTAGGCATTGATGTTCGGGTCTTCGATCCGAGTATTGGTATCCCCAGTCCCCTTGATCAGCCCGGCGCGGATCCAGTGCTTGAGTTCATCCGTGGTCCAGCCGATCCCCTGCAGCATTGCGGCCCGATCATCCGCCGTCGGCGTGTAGGTGAAGCTGGTCTGCTCGGCGGTCTCGTTGTTCCACTCGGCGTAGAGACCTTGCTGCTGCGAGATGTAATCGTCGAGCTGCGCCTGCGTCCAACCGCTGTTCAGGAGCGCCGTCTGATCGGAGGCGTCCATCGTGTAGCTGATCGGACCGCCACCCGCGTCGGTACGCGCCTTCCAATAGGCCCTGTAGTCATGCTCGCGGCTCGCGGCCAGCGCGTCGAGCTGCTGCTGGGCGCGGGCATCCTGCGCGACCGTGTCGTCGAGGCCCATGTCCTGGGTCCAGAGCTTCGCAAGCTCGCTTTCGGAGCGGATATCGCGGACTTCGACATTGTTGCGGTCGAGGATCGAACCGTTGAACGCGGCCAGCGTCGCCGATCCGGTCTGCGCGGTCACGCTATGGACCGGCAGATCGCCGCTGCGAGCACCGATCACGACGTCCTTGTTCGCCGTCGCGTCGAGCACGCCACCATTCAGCGACACCCAGACCGGGGCGAAAGCGCCATCCAAGCTGCCGATATTCCCGTTAAGCGAGGTCAGGTCCACCGAGGTCGCGGTGACCGCGCCCGCGCTCTGCTCCGCCATTTTGATATCGCCATCGGCAAACAGCTTCACGGTGCCGGTGATCGCCGCATCGGTATTGGCCGGGCGATCCTTCGCCTCGACATTGCCGATCGTCATCGAACCCGACATCTCGCGGATATTCACGGCGCTGCCGCCCACCGCGGTCAGCCTCGACCCTTCGGACTGATCGACACGGAACGCGCCCGAAACGCCTCCGATCCGGCCATTCTCGGCGCTGATATCGAGATCACCGAGTGTCGCGGTGATTTGGGGACTGGCGGTCACGACGGAACCATAATTGGAGGTGATATTGGTATCACCGACGAGGTTCGAGACCGTCTTCTTGAAGATCACATCACCGCCCGAGGTGATGTTCAGCGCGCCGGAATCAGACCCGCTGAAGACGATGTCGATCGGGTAATCGGCGCGCAAGCGATGCTTGTAGAGCACGTTCGCCGTGGAGGTCTCGGACCAGGTCTTGTAGACGTCCCCGATCCCCAAAATCCGCTTGTCGTCGGTCGTCACGGTGCCTTTCACGTTGCTGTAGCTCGTGCGCTCACCGGTGAAGCCGTAGCTGTAATCGCCGCCGTTGATCGAGGTGTTTTCGGAGGTCACGTAGGCCCCGCTCGCGCCGAACACGACGTCCGGGTCGAGCTTGGTAACCTTCGCAGGATCGGACTTGCTCTTGATGTCCTTCGAGAACGGCGCCCAGAAGTAGAAGGTCTTCTGGGTGTAGTTCGTGACCTGCGTTATGATCTCGGATTGCAGCAGCACCATGTCGCGGTTCAGAACCGGCTGATAGCTCGCGCTGCGCCCGCTATCGACCGTGCTGGAGTTCACCAGCGTCGTCGGCACGATGCGCGTCACCGAAACGGCGTCCGGTCCGTCGCCATAGGTTTTCGTGACGGAGTTGTAGGTCGAGGAGTTGTCGTAGACCTTCAGCGTCTGACCGATGCGGCGATATTCGGTGATGAGATTGTTGCCCGCCGCCGTCTTCTTGAGCGGGTCGGTATCAGTGATCCGCACGAGTCCTTCGAGCCCCTGCCCGTTCGCGCCCGCCTCGCCGGTATCGACCCGGTCGAACACCACCGGGAGCGACGTCTTGTTGGTCACGTTGATATTGCCGAATCCGTCAAGCGACTCGATCCTGCCTGCGCCGGTCGAGAGGATCTGCCCGGTGATCTCCACCGTGCCCCCCTTGACGATCATCGGAGAAATCGTGATTGCGCCGGTCTGCACGCCCTCGGCATTCGTCGCGGTGGGGTCATATTTCACCCAGACATCATTGGCGCTCACATAGGGCTTGCGCACGATGTTGTTGTTCACCGGCTCGGAGGGATTGAACAGCACCGTCGGCTGGGTCGTCGAGAAGCTCGACAGATCGGACAGGAGGCCGTCGTCGATGGTGACGTCGTAGCTGCCCACACCCGCCTGGATGAGACCGTTGATGTTAAGCTGATCGGCGGTGATGTAGACATTCGCGCCCGCCTTGATCGAGCTTTGACGCGGCTCGATCGTGAAGTCGGGAACCGAAGGTGTCGGAAGGCTGATCGAACTGCCATAGCTGGCCGTCATCGAACCGCCGTCGTAGCCGCTGACGTCGAAGCCGCCTGCCAGATAGTCCCGCACGACATTGTCGACCTTATTGAAGTAACCGGCATAGATCGAGCGCGGCTCGCCGCCCTCGTTGCGCAGTCCGGGCGTGTAGCCCTGGGTGAAGTTGCCCCCGGCACTCAGATTGATCGTCTTAGCCGAAATATCGGCGCGCACGTCGAGGTCCCCGAAGTTCGAGTTGACCAGAACGCTGCCGTCGAGGTTGGTGATCGCACCGTTCAGCGTGATCGAGCCGTTGCCGTAGGTGACGAGCTCGATCTTGGATTCCCCGGCGTCATTGCCCGAGATCATCTTGTAGTCGATCGGAGTACCCTTGGGATTTGCGAGCCTCTGCACATCGTCGGGCGTGGTCACCGAGACATCGTTGAAATAGATCCGCCCCCCATCCGACGAGGGAATCTCCATGCTACCGGCATTCACGAAGGCGTCGGAATAGACATGGACGACGATCTGCGCGTTGCCCGGCGCGTCGAGCGTGCCCGTAGAGCTGCCCTGAACCGTATCGGCGCGCATGTAGATACTGCCACCGGAGGCGCGGATATCGGGCAGGTTGATGAAATCGACCGTTCCGGTGTTGGTCGAGTCGAGACGGCTCGCCAGCGCTTCGATTTCCGCTTTCCACGCGGTGACCGCCTGCGTGTCCTTGCCCAGGATCGGATCGGCGATCTTCGCCTGAAGCTCCGCGATCCGCGAGGCGAGCTCGTTCTGCACGGTGCCCTGGGTGATCATCGCCTGAATCTCGGGATCAGGATTGCTCGGGTCGTTCAGGATGCCGTCTGCATTCTCGTTCGTATAATTGACGGTCTGGCCCTGCGAGTTGACGTAGCTCTCCGAGCCGTTGTCGAGATGGTTGTTCTCATCGAGGATCAGGATCTGCTTGTTGCGCGACCCCGCGCGGACGTAGCCGTTCACCTCGATCATGTTCGCACCCTTGTCGGTCGAGGTGCCGCTCTCGATATCGAGGCTGACCGGGTCGCCGCCGAAGGCCTCGCTCAGCGCCGAGCCGATCGCCGCGGCGACTTCGCGATAGAGATCCTTGCCGCGGCCATAGCCCAGCACATCTCCGCCCCCGCGCTCGGCGAAGACATAGACGTCATGCACGGCGGCGACGCTGGCGCCGGTGCCGACGCTGACGCGCTGGTTCATGTTGGCGGTCGCATCCGCGCCCGGCGTGCCATTGATCGGGAAAGCGGTCTTGTTGAAGACCCGCGTTTCGGCGTTCACATCGACCTTCTGCGCCCCTTTCGAGGTATAGCCGGCGCGCAGCCCGATATCGGTGAAGGATTGCAGATCGGCACCCGAGGTCAGGCTTATCTTGTTGTCGGCATTATAGGTTGCCACGGTGTTGCCCGAAGCCGCGCCTGACAGGCCGTAAGAGGTGGTATCGACCTCGGATTTGATGTTCGCGTCGCCCCCGGCATAGACGTCGAGATCGTCCATCGCGAGCAACTTCGCGCTGCCGATGGTGACATGGGCGGTATTGGTCTGAATATCGACCGTGCTGTTGCCGTTCGGGCTGGCGATGGCGCCACCGGAATCGAGCTTGAGCCGGTCGAAGAAGACCATGTTCGTCGAGGCGCCCAGATCGAAGGTCTGCCCGCCATCGGCGACGCCGCTCTGCAGCAGCATCGCGCCGTCACTGATGTTCAGATCGGTGGACGCATTCACGGTGACGAAGCTGCGCATCGCAGCGACGTCGATCGCGCCGCCCGAGCCCGACACGAGATTGTAGCCGTTATCGGGGCGCTTGAAGGTGGTATCCGCGCCGATTTCGATATTGCGCGCGGCGATCGTCGTGTTCCCGCCCAGCGTCAGCGCGGTCGCCGCGCCGATCGTGTTGCGGCTCAGCGCCCCGGAATAGCCCACCGCCGCTGCACTTACCGTATTCACAGTGCTGGCTAAGGTGCCGTTCTGCGCCGAGGTGATCTGGAGCCGGTCGGTCGCAGTGATCACCGTCGTGCCGGTCGTGCCGATATCGAAGGTTGATTTCGTATCGGTCGTGACACGAGTCTCCGCGCCAGAGCCGGAAACGAGACCGCCCGAGCCGGAATCCGCGCCCGCGCTGATGTCGGGGGCATTGCCCGCTCCGAGCGTGACCACCTTACCCTTGAGAACCGAGTTGTTGATCGAGAAGGCCACATCGCCGCTGTCGCCATTTGCCGTATCCTGCCCGGCATAGGCGAGCGTCACGCCGACGGCCACCGCGCCGCCGCTGCGCCCGGTCGCGAAGGCGTCCACCTTCACGGCGCTCGCATCCGCACTGAGCGAGATCGCGTTCGTGGCGGTGAGGTTGCCGCTCAGCGTCGAGGTGATGCCGTAGCTCGAATAGGCATGTGCCGCCGCGCCGTTGCCGCTCAGCAAGCCGCCCGAGGTCGATTGCGCCTTCGCCTGGCTCGTCATCCGGCCATCGGTGCGCTTGATCTCACTGTTGATCGTGATGTCGCTTGCAGAGACATTGGCGCCGAACAGGGTGGTCACGTTCATATCGGTGCGCGAGGTCGCGACCCCGGCCCCGATCGAGACGCCTGCCGCGACCGAGATGCCATGCGCCTCTGCGAACGCAGCGCCGCCATTGGTGTTCTGCAGATCAAAAGCTCCGCCCGCATTGACCGTCGTACGCAGGACGCTGACGGCGCTATTGCCCCGATTGGTGCCGCTCACGACGACGGAGTTGCCCGAGCCAGCAAGCCCGCCCGAGCTGCCCGAACCCTCGGCATGGGCCGAGGTGCCGTCGGAGGTCTCGAGCGAGATCTTGCCCGCGCTGCTTTTCAGGTTGTTCAGGCTCGCGCCCGACCGGCCGATGGTGATCGCGCTCGTCCCTTCGCTCTTCGCGCTCGAGACCGCGACGCCCACGGCGCCGACAAGACCGCCGGTAATATTCGTCGTGACGGTCTTCACCTCGCCCGCACGATCGGCATTGATCCCGATGCTGTAACCCGAGACCGAGACACCCGCGCCCATCTGCACCGAGGCGCCCGCGTTGAGCGTCGCCACGGTGACGCCCGCGCCACCGGTATAGCCGCCCGAGGCGGCCACGGTAGACGCCGAGGCATCGATCACGTTGCCATCGTCGCCGCCATAGGTCTTGGCCCCCAGCGTCACCGCACCGCCCGCGCTCAACGTTGCGCCATCCCGCAGCGTCACCGCCGCGCCGGTAGAGACATTGGACACCACGATCCCGCTGGAGGCGCCACCGAAGATCGAACCAGCCCCCGCGCCCGCCACTTGCGACAGATCGGTCTTTGCATGGCTCGTCATCGACAGGTCGCCATTGGTCAGCAAGGTCGCGGAGCCGATCTCGACACCGACCTGATCGCTGCCCGTCGCGTCCGGGTTCAGGTGCTGACGCGCGTTGACGATCTGGCTTTGCGTATCGCTGGCGCCGGCGAACCCGATGATCGAGCCTCCGGTATTCTGACGATCCTGTTCGGTCGCATTCGAATCCAGCCCGCCGCTGCCGCTCTGATCGCTTGTCAGCTCATCGTTGATCGACGCCATCGCCTTCGAGAGATTGCCGCTCTCGTCATCGGCGGCTCCGCCCAGATCGGTCACCGAGATCGCAGCCCCGACTGCAATCGCGCCTGCGCCGATCGAGACCACCGTCGAATCCAGCGTCCGCTCGGAGGTCGCCGAAAGGGTGATCCCATCGCGCCCGACACCGCGCGCGCCGTTAGAGGCGTCATTGGCCTTCAGCACCGCGCCATCGCCGACGGTGATTTTTGTTGTCCCCTGAAGGCTCGCGAAATCGAGGCTCGCCCCCACGCCGAGAGCCCCGCCGCCGATCGAGCCCGCGACACCGGTCAGATCGGCGGTCTCATTCGCGGTTAGGCTCAGCTTGCCGCCCGCAGTCAGTTCCTGATTGTCGCCGACGGCAACTTCCGTCGTCGCGCGATCCACCACGAGATTGGCCGAGAGCGCGACACCCGCACCGCCGGCAGCGCCGGCCCCGGCATAGCCCTTTTGCAGAAGCTGCGTATCCGCCTTGGCGGTCAGGTCATTACCCGCATCCAGCCGCGCGATACTGCCCGCACGGCCCGAGCCGACCGAGACTTTCGACGTGCCGTCTGCCACGGTCACCTGAATCGCGCCGCCGACAGCCACCGCGCCGCCCGAGCCGCCGCCCGTCATCGAATAGAGATCATTATCGATCAGCGTGTTCAGGCTCAGGTCGCGGCCCGCATCGAAGGAGCCGCCGTTGATGCCGATCTCGGCGGTCGAGTTGAGGACATTCACATTGGCATTGCCGGAGACGCCGACGAAGCCGCCACCGATCCCCGCGACAAAGCTCGTGAGAGTGGATTTGCTGGTCGCGCTCGCCGCGATGTCACGGGCCGCTGCGAGTTGCGCGTCATAGGTCTCGACCTCTGCCGAGGAGGTGACGACGGTCGTGCCCGCGCTCGCGCCAACACCCGCCGTTCCGCCGATCGCGACATTCACGGTGTAGAGTGCGGAGTCGTTCGTCGTATCGGCATTGAGGGTCACATCCTGCGCCGTCGACGCCGTCTTGCTGCCGAGGTCACTCTCGAAATCGGTGTCGTAACGCGGATTGAGGCGCACCAGATCGCTGCCCTGTTCGGAGCCCAGCTGCACCAGCGCCGCATCGTCGATCAGGTTCATCCCGAAGAGGGCGCTGACACCGGCCACGCCGCCCACGGATCCGTTCGCGGTCAGCATCGCGATGCCGCTGCGGGCCTGTGCATTCATTGCAAGACCCGTACTCGACTGCGCGGCGCTGGCGACATCGGTCCAGTCGATCGCCTCCTGCCCCAACGCGACCACACGCGCATCGTCGACGATCCGCGCCTTCACCCGGTTCTTGATCGTGTTGACCGAGGCCGAGACGCCGACGCCCGCCGTCGCCCCGCCCGAGATCGACAGGTTCACATCGGGGGCCTCGTTGCGCGCATCGGTGGAATCGGCGGGCTTTTTCTCATCCGAGCCGCCCAGCAACGTGATCGAAGTCGTCGACTGTGCGTCGATCAACAGCGAGCCGCGCGTCGCAATGTCGGAGCCGTAGCGCGTCGGCTCGGACAGACCGCTCGTCGCATCGACGAGCGAAATCGGCCCGCCCTGCACCACCGCCTCGACGGTATTCGCGGCCGTGTTGTTCACGCCAGAGCCGGTCACGCCGACGGTGCCGCCTGCGCCCGAGATCGCGTTGCCGTGGAAAGTGGTCTTCTGATAGGCGCCGAGCGAGGCGCTATGTCCCGCGCGCAGCTTGCTGGAGGTGATATCGGCGCGCACCGTCTGCGCGGAATTGTTGATCGCGATGCCAAGCCCGACCGAGGCCCCGCCGGACGCGCTTATGGACCCTGCATTAGCGGTCAGCGAGGGGGTCGAATGGGCCGCCAGCGCCATCGTCCCCACCTGCGCCTCCGAGCGGCGCAATCCCGCATAGACCTCGCCGTTGGCGACATTGACCGCGAAGCTGCCCGCGAAGGCGCCCGAGCCACCACCACCGACCGCGGCAGAAAGCGCCTCGAGCGTCATCTGCTGATCGGCATCGATCGTCAGGGTGCCCGCCAGCGAGAGCGGCGCGTTCGTCGTTGCGCTTTCATCGAGTTTGCGGGCGAGGATGGCGGCGTCTTCGACCGCGGCTTCCGTATCGTCCGACATCACGTTGACGACGATCGCGCCGCCCGCGCCCGCCTGCCCGCCGATCCCGGCCGAACCCGCCAGTGCCTTGATCGTGCCGGTCTGCGTCGTGGTCACGGAGACATCGCCGCGATCGGTGCGCAGGGCCGCGCGCGTGCCAGAGCCGCCATTGCCGCGGATATGCGCATCGGCCTGCCGGTTCATCACATTCACCAGGATCGAGCCCGCGCCGCCGACGCCACCCGAGAAGCCGCCGGAGACGGCCGCCGTCTCGATAGTCCCGGTCTCGGTCGCGCCGAGCGAAACGCTCGAGGCCTGGGTTTCCGCGCCCGTGGGCAAGACAAGCTCGGCCTCGGTCTTCGCAAAGAGCAGGTTGATGCCGATCCCGGCGCCCACACCTGCGCCCGAACCGCCAATCGCGACCGCTCCGGCGAGCGAGCGGATTGTGCCCGTCGTGCTGGAGGTGATCGTGGTGGCGGGGAGCGCATGCGACGTGCCCGACAACTCGACCCGCGCACGGGTCACCGCATCCGCATTTAGCGTCAGTGCCAGTTGACTCGCGTCGAAATCGGCGGCTTGCGGCGTAGTGCTCATGCTCGAGACCAGCCCAGCCACCGCTGCATCGCGCCGGTTCGAGACATCGGTCTGCGCACCCCCCACCGGGTCTTCACTGCTCGGACCCGGCAGCGGTTCGACACTCGGCCCATTCGCGCCCGGCTGGCCGATCTGCGCATAGACCACCGAGCCTGCGACGCTCACCTCGCCCGAGGCCGTGCCCGAAACCGCGATGGCGTCGATCCCGGCGGTATCATCTGCCGTGACGCTGAGGGAATCCCCGCTCACCGCGTCGCCGGTGACCAGGTCCGCAGTGGTGCCGCCATGAATCGTGGCCACGGTCAGCGCGATGCCGACTGCATTGGTGCCGCCCGCTGCCGCAGCGCCCGAAAGAATAGAGATCTGCCCGGTGCGCGTGGCCGACAGTGCAACCGCCCCGCTGCCGCCGTTGATCTTGGCGTTCGTCGCCTCGACCGCCGTGGTGTTGCCGATATCGCCGATCGCGATTGAGCCCGCCACCGCGTTCGTGCCGCCCCCGGCAAGGCCGACCGCACCGCTTGTGATGGTCGAACCGTTCTTGGCGTCGAGCGTCACGCCTTCGCCGGTCACGTCCGCGCCTTGGGTCAGAACGCCAGTGTCATGGGCAATGAAATTGGCCGAAACCGCGCCGCCGACTCCGTTTCCGTCCGCGCTCAATGCCGCACCGCCCGCAAGGCTCTCGATGGTGCCGGTATCGTCGGCGTTCAGTTTCAGCGCACCGCCCGCCTCGAGCGTCGCCTTCTGTGCCGAGACCTGCGTCGTCGCGGTCGAGACGTTCACGGTCACCGCGCCCCCCAGCGAGGTATCGCGCGAGGCACTCAACGCCACCGCCGCGGACCGGATTGTGCCCTTCGCCGTCGCCGTAGCCGAGATCCCTCCGGTGCCCGTCGTGCTCAGGTTCGCATTGGCGAGATCGATGCTCGTGGTGTTCGCGGTCAGCAGGTTCAGAGTACCCGCAAAGCCGCCTGCACTACCGTTCGACGCTGCAGCGCCACCGCCCAAGCTGTTGATTTCGCGCGTGTTCGTCGCGGTCAGCGCGATGCTCTCAGCATCAAGCGCCTCGGTTCCGGCAGCCGACACCTCCAGCGTCGCCGAGATATTGTTGGCCGACAGGCCCACACCCGCTGCGGTCTGCTTCTCGGCCACGGCCCCGGCCACGGCGATCGAGGAAATCGTGCTCGAGCCGTCAGCGCTCATCGTGATCGCGCCGGTGCCGCCCGTGCCGCCCTGCCCGTTCACCTTCGCATCGGTCATCGTCGCGCCGGAGGTCGAGGTGATGACATTCACGGTCGCGGCACCGCCCACGGCATTGTCGCCATTGGCCAGTGCCCCGCCGAGAGAGAAGATCGTGTTGGCTTCGGTCACGCCGATATTGATCGAACTGGCGGAGATGCCCATCCGGTCAGATCCGGCGCCATTCCCGGTCACGTCCGCGCGCGCGCCGCCGGTGATGTTGTTGACCGAGATCGAGCCCGCGATGCCGGTCTTGCCCTTCCCGGCCGAGACGCCGAAGCCATAGATCGACTGCGTGCTGTCGGCGGTGATGCCGAAGGCGCCGGTGTCGATGGTGCTCGCACCGGTGATCGAGGCACCCGCGCTGCGAGTCACGGTGTTCACGGCGATGCCGATCCCCACGCCCGACCCCTTGGTTTTGTCCATATTGATGCCGACCGCGCCGCCGACGGACACGGTGGTCGAGCCGTCGGTCGCGTTCACGCTCAGCGACTCCGAGGTGATCGACGCATCCTTCACCGTCGCCGTGGTGCCCCCGTCGAGCACCGCGACCGCAACGGACCCGGCCAGAGCGATATCGCCGCGCGATGTCCCCGCGCCGCCCACGGCCACGTTGACGACCGTCGCGTGATCTTCGGCGCCGATGGTGACCGTGCTACCCGCGTTGATAGTGGCGCCGGTCACTTCCGAACGCAGCTCGCGCGTGTCGACCATCACCGAGAAAGCGCCCGCAAGCGCATTGGTATCCTGCGCTTTGCCGAGGCCCGCGGAGACGGCCCCGCCGCCCGCGATCTGAAGCGCCGTGTTCTTCGCGGTCTGAGTCAGCTCCGCGTTCAGCTCGATCTTGCCTGCGGTGTTGAGCGCAGCGACCGTCTCGTTGCCGAGCGAGAGGTTGAGAGAAGCCACCCCGGTGACTGCCCAGCCGGTTTTCTGCTGGTTGCCCTCGCTGTCCGCTGGGGTCTGCACGTTCTGCTGATCGTTGACCGCCTGGTCCTCGTCATCGGCGAAAAGCCAGGACGGGATGATCATGTCATCCTCGTTCGAGCCGTCCTGGTTCGTCGTGCCGCCCGTCGATTGCGGATCGTCCTGCTGGGCCGGTTTGCCCTGCACCTTGGAGCCCGCGACTCCGACCACGACATCGGTCGTGGCGTTTTCGGCAGTGATCGTCAGGCTCTCCGCATCGATGACCGTATTCCCCGCACCGCTCAGAGCGGAGGTTTCATCGGCCGGACCGATCCCGGCCCAGACCTTGCGGCCCGAGATATTCAGCCCCGCGGAGGCCCCGACGCCCACGTTCTCCGACGCCGAAATTGCGCCCGCGGCTGCCCATTCGACGGATTCGTCCTTCGCCGAGATCGTGACCGCGCCGCCCGTGATGGACGCATCGTCTCCGATCCGGGCCACGGTTTCCGCATGCGCGATATTCGTGGCCACGGTGGCGTTGACCGCTGTCTTCGTGCCCTGCCCGCCCGAGAAACTCAGGATGCCCGCGATGTTGCGGGTATAGGCGTCGACATTGACCCCGTTCGTTCCGGCATTCACCGTCGCGCCGGCCTCGATGACAGAGGAAACTTCGCTGCCGATCCTGTCGATATTGATCCCGACCCCGATCGCCCCTTCCGCATCACCTTTGAGCGGATTCGACTTGGGCAGGTTCGCGAGATGGAGGAACAGGCCTTCCTGGCGCGACAGCACATTGAGATCGCCCGAAAGGTTCAGCACCGCGCCGTTGCGGACCACCGCATCGGTTGTGTTGTCGGTGTTGAAGACATTGGCGGTGATCCCGATCGCGAGCTTCTGCTGATCCTCGGGCACGACCGGGCGCGAGCCGTCTTTCGGCACCGGCGCCGTCGCTTTGGATTTCACGTCCGTGGTGATGAAGTTCAGCGGGTTGATCGTGTCGATCAGTCCGGGCGCGTCGGGCGGGGTCAGCTGGGTAGGATCGCTCGGGTCGCTGGGCAGTTCGGTATAGTCGGTGATCTGGCCGACGAACTGGGTCCACTTGTCACGGATATCACCCAGCGGATCGGCATGCGGGAAACGCGTCACCGATTGCACGGTCGCGGCTGCTGCGTTCACCGTGGCGTCCTTGCCGATCTCGGCTTGCGTTTTGCCGCTCATCGTCGAGACGGACCCGGTCAGCATCAGCGCCTGGGAATATTTCCCCATCAGCTCGTCCTGAGTGATCTGGCTGTTGGGATACTTGGCATTGTACTTGTCGAGCGCGCGCTGCGCCGCAAAGTTCAGCTTCCCGAACGCCGCCGAGACCGAACGCGACAGCGAACTGCCACCCTCGGTCGGACCTGCAAAGCGATAGGCCGAGTTGACCGAGACGGGTTGCCCGGTCGCCGTGACGAGGGTCGTCCCCAGCGCCGTCAGCGCATCGGCGTTGCTGAAGTCGTGGTAATCGCTGCCCAGCGTCGCAAAAGTGTTGTCATTGTCCACCTGCACGTCGATCGCGACGCCGAAACCGATATGGGCGGGACGGTTCGGATCGACCGGTTTACCCTGAAGCTGGCTCTGTGCACCCGGGATCGCTTGCACCATCGGGTTGTTCGCCGCGCGTTTCTTGCCGATCAACTTGCTCGGATTGGCCACACCCATCGTCGCGGTGGTGGCATGGACCTTGTTGAAGAACAGCGTCTCGGCATTGAGGTTGAGCGCACCGCCGGTCTTGATCGTGCCGCCAAGCGCGGCCTCGGTCGTCGATTGCGAGACGTCGACGCTAATCGCCACGGCTCCGATCCCCTCGGTCCCGGCATTGGCGCCGGTAGTGATCGAATGCGATTTGCCAGTGAACGCGCCCGCATTGAGCGCGCCGGCCGAAGTCAGCGAACCGCCCTTGACCAGAAGCTGGTTCTTCAGCTCGCGGGTGGTGACCACGAGCGCGCCCGCGTAATCCTTCACCTTACTCGCCGCAATCGAGACCGTGTGATCTTCGGATGCCGTGCTGGCGAGGCGCATGTCGCCCGCCTTGGTCGTCAGAGAGCTACCATCGAGCAGCACCTGGCTTTCGACATTGCTGTTGGCCATCACGACCCCAAGCGCGTAGGCCTTGGGCGAGATCGAATAGGTGGTCTGAGCGTGTGATTGCACGACCAGCGCATCGCTGGACGGGTCCCAGGCGGAGGGCAGCTTCAACGTCAGGCTATAGGGTGCGCCGCCGCCGATCAGGCTGCCGGTGATGTTGTCGACCACGTCCTGCGCGCTGCTGTTGAAATTCAACTGCGGCGTCGACAGGAAGCTGTAGGTATCCTCCAGAAGCCCTGTCGCGCCAAGCTGACCATTGTTCGAAGGCGTGCCGCTCGAGAGCGCCGTCGGCGTGATCGCCTTGTTCTTCCAGTTGCCATCCGCGGTCAGCGTGCTGTTGGTGATCTTCACATGCGATTGCGCATCGAGAAGCTGCACCTGCAACGGAATCATGCTGTTGATCGTCGTGGCACCCTGCTGGATCAGGTTGCTCATCACCGTCAGACCGTTGTTGATCTGATCGGTCATCTGCTGTTCGGTGGTGCCGCCTTCGAGATCGTCGACCTGCTGCTCTTCGACGCTCTGATCGGTACTGCCCAGCGTGTTCGAGACGGTCGCGACCGAATTCACCACGATCGAGCCCGATTTCATATCGGCATTGTCGATGGTGATCGAGGCGGTCTCGCTATCGGGGTTGATCGCCCAGGCAATACCCGTATTGAACGAGCGTGCCGAAAGCAGGATCAGCCCGCCGCCATCCGCGGCCGTGCTGTCGGCGCGCAGGCTGGTGCCGGATTCGACATTGATGTCCTGCGCGGCCACGAGGATCGAGCCCGCCGTGCCCGCTCCGGGATCGCCGGTGACGGGATCGGCCGCATCGCCCGCCCGCGTCGAGATATCGTGGCTCAACGTAACGTTCTTGTCGGCAGCAAAGACCAGATCGCCGCCCTTGGTCGTGATCTGCCCGGTGGTCGAGACATTCTGCCCGCGCAGGAAGACGGAGCCCGCCTTGCCCGTAGCACTCGACGTGGACATGTCGAAGCTGCCCTGCGCACTCAGATCGCCCTGCGCCGCCTGCAGCGGGCTGGTCACGCCACCCGCGCGCAGCACGAAGGCGCCGCCGTCGCCCGCCACGGAGGTCGCTTTCACGTCAAGGCTGCTCCCCATCACCGCGGAGCCTTCGGTGAACAGGAACACGGTGCCGCCCGCACCCATCGTCGTGCCGTTGGCCGAGACGTCGATCTTGCCGTCCACAGTCACGTCGCCCTTGGCCTGGCCCAGCACGACGCCGCCGCCTTGAGACCCCACGAGATTGGTGCCGCGCTTGGCTGTAATGTCACTGCTCGCGGTCGTCGCGATCCCACCTTTGGACACGAGCCGGATCACCCCGCCCTGCGAGACCAGCCCCGCCGCCTGCGGAGTCCCGTCGGTATTCACCCCGACCGAGACCGGATCGACGGAGGTCGGATCTTCCACCGTGATCCGCCCGTTGAGCATCATGCCGAGACCGCCCGACCGCAGCGCGAGCCGGGTTGCGTTGATCTGGCCGTCCACGGTGATCTGACCACCGTCGCTCAGAGGCTCCGAGCCTGCGAAAAGCTGCGCGGTGGGCGTGTCGACGGACGCGGTGAAATTGCCTTGCGCCTCGCTTGTCAGATCGTTGACGAAGCCCGGCGTCGGGGCGCTCATCGTCAGCTGCCCGGCATTGATCGTGCCGGTGGAACTGACCACGAACCCGTCCGAGTTCACGAAGAACACGTTGCTGCCCGTCGCGACCGGAGCAGCGCCGGGCGCCCCGAGGCCTGCATTCAGGGTGCCTGCGATCGTGCTCTGTCCGCCGTTCACAATATTGACCAGCGCGCCGGTATTGACCGGCTGATAGACGTTGACCGTGGTCCCCGCGTTCACATTGAAATGGCTGAACGTGTTGAACGCGGTGCCATTTTGAATCGTCCCGGCGGTCACGTTCGTGGTCGTGCCGCTCGTGGTGACGTTGGTGTTGGTCGTACCATCCGCAACGACATCGGCGAAGGCGGGGAGCACGGCGAAGATCGCCGCCGAAGAGACGCTGCTCAACCACCCGAACCTGCGGATCACGCGGCGAAAGGTAGCGTTCATTTTGTCATTCCGGCGATACGTCATCGCTATGTCCCCATCTTCGAAGCGGCCCCACGCCGCTTTCGGCGGCCCCCTGCGGCCACCGTGTCGTCAGGCTGCGTCTCAGCCTTCCGCTTTTTTCAGCACGTCTAGCGCCTTGTTGAACTGTTCGACGTTCACCCGCAGAACCATCGGCTTGCCCTCTGCGGTCGGCTTGTAGCCGAAGAGGATGGCCTTGTTCTCACCGAAGAGCTTCAGCTCGTCCGACGAGAGCGGCGCGGCGGCTTCGCAGACGTTGTTCAGGCAGGTCTGCCAGACCATGTCGCGCTGCTTGAGGTCGTCCTTGCCCTCGAAGCGGTAAACCGCGCCGCCGGGCAGGTAGACGCCCATCGGTACCTGCGCGATCAGCACCGCGCCTTCCTTCGCCGGCATCGCGATGAACCGTGCGAGAAGCTGGTTCGAATTCTTGACCCGCTGTTCCTGAACGAGGCGACATACCGTCTTCTTCACCGTCGCCGCCTGACAGGACACGACCCAGTCGCCAAAGGCGGTGTTATTGGCGATATCCTCTTGCGCACCGGTCTGGGCCGGGGTCGCGTTCTGCGCGACTGCGGCGGGCTTCTCCGCCGGTTTGGTTTTGCCGTCCTGCGCGGAGGTCTGGGCAAAGGCCGCGGGCGTGAGGCATCCCAGTGTGAAAGCGGCCACTGCCGCCCCCTTCGTGATCCGTGCTCCCAGCCCTGCCATCTCGTTCATCTTGGTCATTCGCTCATGTCTCCTCAGAATTTGTAATCCAGCCCGACATAGACCGTCGGATTGCCCACATCGGTAAAGCCCAGTGTCTTTTTCAGCGGCACGCCCACGCTCGTCAGCAGCGCGACTTTCCGGTTCAGCTCTGTCGCCGCGCCGACCCCGAAAGAGGCCAGCACGTCCTGACTCGAATCGAAGCCGCCGGACGCGCGATAGGGCACGACGACCGCCGCATCCACGAAGGCGAAGGGCCGCACGTTCAGGCGTCCTTTCATCCACGAGAAAGGCTCGCGCTTGGATATCTGCAGGTTCAGCACCACGCCGGAATCGCCACCGCGCACCTCGCTGGGATAGCCGCGCACGCTGCCCACGCCGCCTGCGGTGATCAGGCGCGACACGGGCAGGTTCTGCCCCGGCGCGATCTGGAAGTTCGCGGTCGCGTCGAATTGGAGCGCCTTGCCCAGCGGCGTACTGAAGCTCGCATCGCCGTAGAGCAGCTGATAGGAACCCTCGGTCTCGGACGTGCCCTTGGCATCCGCCCGACCGAGCCGCACCCCGAAGCCGATGCTCGCCCGCGCCTTCGGCCATTGCCGGTAGAAGCGCCCGATCGCATAGACTTCGCGCAGGGTAATGTCCGAAAATGCGAGCGGCCCCGCCTTGGACTTGTCGCGCCCGGTGTCGAAACCGCCCTCGAAGGTGAAATAGCGATCCGGCCCGATCTTGAACGGGCGGCGGTAGTTGACGGTGAAATCGGTGGAATCCGACGTGATCTGAACGGGGGTGAACTCGCCCCCGATGATCGAACTGTTGGAGCGGCTGATCGCTGCCGTCGCGACCCCGCCATTGGGTCCAATCGGACGCGAATAGCCCAGGGAATAAGCCGACGCCCCGTCCGACTTCTGCGCCTGGAAGGAGAGCGCATCGCGCACGCCCGTCACGCTCGACCAGCGCACGAAAAGCGAGGCCCGGGCCCGGCCCGTCTCGGGGCGTCCGTAATTATCCGCCGACAGCGTCATGGCAAAGCGTTTCGGAGACTCGCCGTAGATCGTCGCCACCGTCGTGCCCGGCGCAGTACCCGGCGAGAATTTCAGCGACGGGCGGATGTCGTAGGAGAGATCAAAGACGCGCAACTCGCGGGAAATCTCGTCGAAATCCGGTTTCTCATTGACCGGCAGCGTGAGCCGGTCGCGCAGGAAGCTCGGGTTTGTCCGCGGGAAGCCCTCGATCTGCACCGATTCGACCTTGGCCTCGACCAGCGCGACATGCAGAACGCCGTTGCGGATCTCCTGCGGCGGCAGAACGGGCTCCGCCGTCGGTACACCTTCGACGATGTAGAGCCGCTTGATCTCTTTGATCATCGTCGTCAGGTCGTCGAAGCTGATCGGGCGGCCAGTATATTGATCGGCCACCTTTTGCAGTTGCTCGGGTTTGAGATAGCTCGACGGGTCGAAGACGATCTTCGACAGCGTGAAGGTCTGGACCGAGACGGCGCCTGCACCCGCCGTCTGCTTCGCCTGCGCCTCGGCATGCGCGGTCGTCAGGGGAGCCGCGAATGTCGCGCCAGCCAGGAGTATCGTCAGCAGCAGGGACTTCACTTTTGCGCCTCCTCGTCCCGGGCTTGCGCCAGGGCATTGGTCAGCCCCATCAACGACACGTCGAAATGGATCGGCGGGGCATTGGGGGCAGGTCGATAGGTTAGCTGGGCGGCGCGGGCGGCTTTCCATGCGGCAAGCTCGGTGCGCGGAAGATCGATGCGCGCCTCGCATGCGCCGGGAACGCAGCGGATCAGTCGCAGTCGCTGTTCGGAACGGCCCGAAAGCTTCGCGAACGCGCCCGATCCGAGATGGATCTGCTGCGGCAAGAGCACCTGCAGCCGCGCACCGCCATCATGTTCGGGTTGCATTCGAAGGGTCGCGAGCCAGGTCCGGTCCGCCGCCAGCGTCGTCGTTGCGGCGATGCAGGGCTCGGTCGCCTGCGGACAGCTCACTTTCCAGTCGCGAAAGGTCCAGCTTTGCGGTGCCGCCTCTGCCGGCGCGCCGCTTGCACTGAGAGAGAGGAGGAGAAACAGCGTAAATCTTAAAATGAAAGGACGATTTCCACGAAATGCAGAAGGCGCGGTGATACGACTTCGCACAATCGAAATAGATCGTCTTGATCGAAATAAAATACCCACGCGACACCCGTTTGAAATCAGCGTTGGCCTGAATGAAAATCAGCGCCTGTCTGAACAAAAGGGCCAAATCGCCTGGACCGGATTTACGGCATATCCACGGTGATGACCGGCACCGTGCGTCTTCAGACGGTTTACGCTTAGTAAATCATATATCAATCTGTCAACAAAACTTTTCCGCGGGCGCCCAAAAAACCGAAGATCAACCCATAGTTGATCTTGTTGAAGTCACTCGCCTTACTCACGGAAAGCAAGATTCGGCCTGTTTCGAACGAGCATGTGCAAAACACGTTGCGCCCGAATGTAAAAATACGTGTCTTGGTTTGATGCGAAATTACGTATTTTGAATCCACTCGAAAAAACGCATCCCCCGCTGGCTGGTGAAAGAATGTGTTTCCCTCATTGTTGGCATCGCGCCCGTCAATCTCATGGCTGTCACGCTGGCAGCGTTTCGGTTTCTTCTTTCACCTCGGCCAGAGCTTGCTGAGCGCCACGTCGGATGTGGCTCGCGCCCTGCCCCGATAGTAAAACGCCCTGAGCTTGGCTGCGGCCCGCCGCAGAAGGCGCGCAAGATTGTTTCGCGGAGACCCAGAGCCGCCTGTGAGGCGGCGCGACAGAGAATCGGGTGACGCGGTACGACGGGATTCGGGGCAGTCTACGCCGCTCAGACCCTTGGTTAGTGTCTTCGCGCGCAGGTTTCGCTAGATATTGCTCTCGAAATTGTGGGATTCTGGTCGCGCCCGCCAAAAAAACTCTTGCCAGACTCGGTTCGTTCTAGTGAATTATACGGAAAAGAACGAATGAGACGCCTAAAAGCGTAACAAGCGCAGAGGCGAGAGGGCAGAGATGACGGAACATATGCGGATCGATCAGATCGTCGGACAACATGCTGAGCGTTTGTCCGAGCAGCTGCAAGAGCACCGTCGTGCCCTTTTCCCGCCGGATACCAAGCGGGAATTGCGCAAGTTCACTTCCGGCGAGGTGGCACAGCTTCTGGGCGTGAAGGATGCCTATCTGCGCAAGCTGCATCTCGACGGGCGCGGTCCGGAACCCGAGATCCGCGCGGGCGGACGGCGGTATTACAGCCCTCACGACATCCAGGCGCTGCGCGAGATGCTGGAGAAAGGCGCGAAGACGCCCGGCACCTACCTTCCGGGGCGGCGCGAGGGCGATCATCTGCAGGTGATCTCTGTCATCAACTTCAAGGGTGGCTCCGGCAAGACCACGACCTCGGCGCATCTGGCGCAAAAACTTGCGCTCGACGGCTACCGTGTTCTGGCGATCGATCTGGACCCGCAGGCCTCGTTCTCCGCGCTGCACGGGTTCCAGCCCGAGTTCGACCTGCTCGACGGTGGCACGCTGTATGACGCGATCCGCTATGACGATCCGGTGCCGCTGGCGGACGTGATCCAGAAGACCTATTTCACCAATCTCGACATCATCCCCGGCAATCTCGACCTGATGGAGTTCGAGCATGACACGCCGCGGGTGCTGGCGCAGGGCTCGCGTGAGCTGTTCTTCACCCGAGTGGGCGATGCGCTCGGCACGGTGGAGGCCGATTACGACGTGGTCGTTCTCGACTGTCCGCCGCAGCTGGGCTTCCTGACGATGTCCGCGCTTTCCGCGGCGACCGCAGTGTTGGTGACGGTGCATCCGCAGATGCTCGACGTGATGTCGATGTGCCAGTTCCTGCTGATGACCTCGAACCTTCTGGGCGTCGTGGCCGAGGCCGGCGGCGACATGTCCTATGACTGGCTACGCTACCTCGTGACCCGCTACGAGCCTGGTGACGGACCACAAAATCAGATGGTTAGCTTCATGCGCTCGATGTTTGGGGAGCATGTGCTGAACCACCCTGCCCTAAAGTCCACCGCGATCTCGGATGCGGGAATCACCAAGCAGACGCTCTACGAGGTGGAGAAATCGCAATTCACCCGTTCGACGTATGAACGCGCCCTTGAGAGCCTCAATGCCGTGAATAGCGAGATCGAGGACCTTATCCAGAAAGCGTGGGGGCGCTGATATTATGGCACGCAAGAACCTTCTCGACGGGCTCATGAACGCAAGAAACGAGGCGGAGGCGAGCGCACGCAAAGCGGCTGGCGCCCCTGCCCCGGCCGACAAACCCGCCTCGCCGCCGCCGCGGCGCCAGACCGGTGCTATCGGCGCGGTCAGCCAGTCGCTGGCCGAGCTACGGACCCGTGCGTTGGTCGAGGTGCCCGCCGACATGATCGACGATGCGGGGCTGAAGGATCGCTTCGATTCCGATCCCGAAAGCCTTGCGAAACTAATGGAGAGCTTGCGCGAGTACGGTCAGCAGGTGCCTGTGATGCTTCGCCACTCGCCTAATCACGAGGGCCGCTTCGAAATCGTCTATGGTCGGCGTCGCGTTCGAGCGTTGCAACAGCTCGGAATGCCGGTGCGAGCGATGGTGCGCGAGCTTGACGATCGCGATCTTGTCGTGGCGCAAGGACAAGAGAACGCCGCTCGCAAAGACCTAAGTTTTATTGAGAAAGCGAATTTTGCGCGGCAGATGGCCGAAAGCGGCTTCGAAAACAAAGTGATCTGCGAAGCACTGCACACGGATAAAACTGTAGTAAGCCGGATGAAAAAGGTTACGGATGCGATCCCGGAAGCAGTTATCCAGGCGATCGGAACGGCACCCTCTATCGGTCGCGATCGTTGGGTAACCTTGGCGCGTAGGTTCGGCAAGCTCCCCATTGACCAAGTCGTGAAGCTCGCGTCCGGGAACAGCAGCAATAAGCGCTTTGAGGCGGTGTTTGATGCGCATGCCCCGAGCAAGCCTGCCCCCGAGAAGATCACGACGAAAAACGGCGCGCTTCTAGCAGAGGCGCAGCGGCGCGGCGGCAAGCCCGTGATGACGCTGCACGATGACAGTTTCGCCGATTGGCTGCGCGAGAATATGGCGCGGCTGCACGAGGAATTCTCCCGCAAAGACGGGGAATGAGCAGAAGACCGCAACGATAAAAAGGAGGCACGTCAGGACAAAAAAAGACCCCCCAGGACATGACATCCCGAAGGGCCGTTCTTTCTCGCACTTTGAACGTATCCTGACCAGTTGACTCCTGTCAACAACCGCCATGTCTGCGGAGCGATCTTTCATGTCTTCGTGACAGACAGGATGCAACATATCTCACAAACCCCGTTCGGGCGCAGCCTGAACAAAGGGGATTTGCAGGCCGCCGAGATGCTCGACGCGCCGCTACCCGAGCTTGCGCGCGACAAATGGGCCGTGATGCGCGATCTGACCGTCGCACGGGCCGCTTTCGGCGTCAGTGACCGCGATCTGGCAGTGCTGAACGCGCTGCTGTCCTTTCACCCGCACCCCACGCTCGCCGAGGGCGACGGCACGATCGTCTTCCCGTCCAACGCCTCGCTCTCCGAGCGCGCTCATGGGATGCCTGAGAGCACGCTGCGGCGGCATCTCGCGGCGCTGGTGAAGTCCGGCCTCGTGATCCGCCACGACAGCCCCAACGGCAAGCGCTACGCCCGCCGCGCCGGTGAACAGCTCCAGGTGGCGTTCGGCTTCGATCTACGCCCGCTGCTGCTGCGCGAGGCAGAGATCGCACAGGCCGCACAGGCGACCCGGGAGGCACAGGCCCGCTACAAGGCGCTGCGCGAGGCTGTGGTGCTGATCCTGCGCGATGTCGCCCAGCTCATCGACTATGGCCGCGAGACGGTCTCTGCGAACTGGGACGCGCTCTCCGATATGCTGGCGCTGATGAACCGCGAGATGCGGCGGAAGCTGGGCCTTGAGGAGATGACCGACATGCATCTTCGCGCGAACGATTTGCGGGAGAAAGCTAAGGCCTTCATTCCGAAAGAAAAATCAGAAAATATAAGCGGCAAAGACGTCTATAATGAGCGGCACATACAAGATTCAAACATAAGTCTATACGAATCTGAATCTTCCAAAGAAATGGAAGAAGCAGCAACGGGGTCGCCCCTACCCTCTCCGTCCGAGGGTTTGGACCCGTGCGAACCAGAAAAGGAAGCGGAAGCGCCGAAATTGCCGCTGTGGCTCGTGTTGCAGGCCTGTCCGGATGCCCGAGACTATTCGCACGAACCGATCCGATCCTGGGATGATCTGATCGCGCGGGCCGAATTCATTCACCCGATGATGGGCATTTCGCCCTCTGCTTGGGCCGAAGCTGCGCGCCATATGGGCGCGACCAACGCGGCGATAACCGTTCTCGCAATGCTCCAGCGCTCCGAGGAAATCCGAAACCCCGGCGGCTACCTGCGCGCGCTCTCGAGCAAAGCTGCAGACGGTGGCTTCAGCCCCGGCCCGATGGTCATGGCCCTGATGCAAACGCGAAACGCGCGGGCGGTGTGATGTCGGCGTGCTGGGGCGATAGGCTGGATCGGGCACGGGGAGGTCGCTGCGTTGGCGAGCCCCCTACCCTTCCCCGCACAAAAGACGGCGGCGCGTCATGCCTGTGGTCGAGTGGGATGCCGCTCCCCCGCTGTCTCGCTCGGGTAGAGAGTACGAGACAGCCAAGTGGCGTGCTGTGGTGTGCGGATAATCGATCGCCTTTTAACAGCACGCCCTTCGCAGTCGCATCTGCCCGTGCTTCAACTGTCGATGTTTCTGCGGCGGAAGACGGCCGGGAGTGAAGGTGCAGGCCAAAGGGATTTCAGGTTTGCCCTGCTCTACCCGTTCCGCTGACAAGTTCGGCCTTTCCGTTCACGATTTGGCGTCGAACGTCGATGCCGGGCTTTTCAGTGGTCATCCCGAGGCGGCCTCGGTTCGGATCCCGCGAAAGGTAGCATCGAGCGGTATGGTGTGCGGACAAGGACGATTTCCGAGGCCCGAATAGATCTCAAGTCATGCTGCCGAGTTCCACGCGCTTCGGTGCGTCGCGGGCTTTGCGTGATCAGGCCCGCAGCGTTTATCGAAGGGAAAATCGAAGCACCCTGCCCTTCGCCATAGCCACGTTTCGCTCCGCTGGAACAGTTTTGGGGCGCGACGGCGATTTCGTCCCCCGAAGATGAAGTTGACTGCTGTCAACATAGCTGCGCGGCTTCGCGAGACTCGCCAAGCTCAATAAAGCCTGGGTTTTATCCACGAGTGGCGCGCGAATGCCACCGGGCCGAGCTTTTCGGAGGGTTTGCAGTGACGTAAATTGCTCTCCTGCCCGCTTTTGGAAATGCATCGCGAGAATTCCGTAGTGTGTCCCTAAACTCATCCACCGAGCTGACAGCTTCGCAGGTTGCGCTTTGGTAAGAGGTATTAAGTGGGGCCTGTGTTGCCACCGCTGGTGGCAAAGTGCCCCCTTGGGGCCACGCGCTTCATCATTGACTGCAATGGAAATCGTGCCCGCTCTCCGCTCTGCGCGACACTTCGACGTGCCAGGACGCCTGGGATGCGCCCGACTCTAAGTTGACGGCTGTCAACTTTTGGCGGCGAGCTACCAAGTCATCGGCTCTTGGTGGCCGGTCGCAAAATGAGAACCCGCAATCCGCGCACGGGTTCTTCGAAGCGAGATTGCGGCAGCGCTTGGTTGTTCGCTGCAAAGGCGCGGGCTGCCCGTGCTGTACCGGCGCAGCTTACCGCCAGTATGAGAAGCGAAGTGTCCACGTTATCGGACCATGCCTCGTCGGTGAGCTTATCTCGCGGTGTCTCACTACAGCTTGCAATAACCACATGTGGCGTCCCTTTCTCCGCCCGATGTGGTGTGGTGGTCTGTGTTTCACGTCTGACCATCGTAGCTTTGGCGGACGGCCGATGGCGGGTCGATCGTCGCTCACTATTCGATCGGCGCGCCGCGAGCTCAAATCCCGGGAGCCGATCTTGCGACCCTCATCGGCGCCCCACACCCACGCGTCCGCGAGAAGCCATCGGCACTTTCGTGCGTAACCACCGATTTCAGCAGCGCCCAGTGAATGACGCGAGCCGTGGGGCCTGCCAGAAGCGACGCCCAAAGCCGCGCCGTATCCCAAAGATCAAAAGCTATGTGAAGCGCGAATAACCACAGCGACGAGCATCAGGCTCACACTGTTGACGGCTGTCAACTTTGTCAGAGCGCCGCGTTCAGAGCCCCGCGGCCTTCGTCAGGTTCACCCGGAACCGATCGCGGCGGCGTTGGTAGCGGCGGGTCATTTCCGCCGAGGCGTGGCCAAGATGTTTTTGCACGTGACGCTCGTCCACCTCGGCCCAGCTCGCGAGGCCCGCGCGCAGGCTGTGGCCGGAGAATAGCGCGAGCCGCTCGGCCTCGGGCAGGTCGCTGCGGATGCCTGCTGTAAGGACGGTTTGCTTGATCAGCCGCGCGACATGGCGATCGTTGAGCCGGGCCTCGAGGGCCCGACGCCCGTCGCGGGACACGCGCACGAAGAGGGGCCCAAAATCGATCTTGGCGAAGCGCAGCCATTGCTCGAGCGCGTGGACCGGGCAACTACGCTCCGAGGTGCCGCGGCCGATCTCGATCTCGCGCCAACCGGTCTTCGCGTTGAGTGTCATCACAGCGCCGTCTTCCAAGATCTCGACCCAGCCACGGCCATCGATCGTGTCGTCGCGCGCGAGATCGAGCCCCGTGATTTCCGATCGTCGTAATCCTCCGGCATAGCCGAGCAGCAGGATCGCGCGGTCCCGCAATCCGCGCAGATCGTGGGGCAGGGTGGCCGCCATGGCGAGGATCTCCTCGGGTGAGATCGCTTCCTTCTGCTTCGGCGGGCGCGCGTGACGGCGGCGGATTCCGGCGAGCACTGTCGCGATATGGCGGTTACGCCGGTCGATAGTGAAACCGCGCTGCGCCGCGTTCCATGTCAGGCCCGAGAGCCGCCGCTCGATTGTCGACACCGACAGGCCCGGAGAGTTGTCAGCCGGCGCGGCGATATCCGCAAGGTATAGGCCGATCATCTCGGGCGACGGGGGCAGGGGCTCTGCGCCCTTCGTCCGGCACCAACGCGCGAACTGCGCCCAATCCGCGGCATAAGCCGCGAGCGTGTTGTCCGCCGCCGACTGCTGCGCATAGCCGCGCGCGGTCTCCACAAGGCGGTCGAGCGCGCCGGAGCCTGCGATATTTCCCGGAAGGGCAGGGGCTGTGTCCCTCGCGTCGTTATCGGGGTCGTCGCTCATCGGATCGGCTCCTGAAGTAACGGTTTTGAAGCTGCCAGCTGGCCGGTAACTGACAGCCGGGTAGTTTTTGGGTGAGCCATTCGGCGTCGGTTTTCCTAGCAAATGCCCGCAGGTTCGAGTTTAGTTGGCTTTAGTCCGATAATGCAAGATTATTGGACATAACAGTGACCGGCAAAGCGGGGCGGTTTCGCCGTAATATGCTGGCTAAAAGCGCCGCAGAGAGGTAGTCTGAATCATGACGTCGCAGAAGCCCGCCATCTCAGACGCTCGCGAAACCTTACCGCAGCCGCCGGCCTGGGTCACGCAGGGGCATGGCGAAACCCCTGAAGATGTGGCGTTTTTGTCGGGTGCCGCGTTGAGCCATCTGCATCTGGTGTTCACGCGCGACGACGCCCCCCATGCTTTGTTGCGCGAACGCCTCGCGTTACGTGCGGCGGAGGTCCGCGTGACTCATTCGGGCCGCCCGGAGCGGGCGGCGGATCTGCGCGACGCCGTAAACCTTTTGCGCGACGGCGATCTGCCGGGACCGGCGGGCGAAGTCTATCTGGCATGGCGGCGCGCGGTAGAGCGGCCGCTCTCGGTCGCGGCGCTGCAACGCGCTCTGCCCGATCACGCTCCGGAGGCGCTCGACCGTTGGTTGGTGGCAGGGCAGGGGGCTCCGGTCCCGCGGGCGGCGGGCGTTCTGGAGGTGGTGCGCGCTGACGCCCCGCGCGCGCAGCTCGCGGCGCTGATCCTCGCCGATGCCGCCTTGGCGCAGACTCTTGGTTGGAGCCATCTTGTGCCATTGCTCGCGACGGGACTGAAACGCGCCGACCTGCGCCTGACCGGGGCGGAGCTGCACTTCGCCTGCCATCGCGCGCTGCACGCCGCGGGGATCGAGACGACCCGGCTGTTAATAGACCTTACCCGTCGGACCGCCCGGCTGCGTGCCGTAGCGCCGAAGCTGCGGGCGAAAGGGGCGGCGGAGGCGGTGGCCCTGTTCCTTGCCCGGGACGCAATCGCTCCGGCCGCCCTGCCGCTGCCCGATCGCGCCGCGCGCAGGCTTTGCGACAGGCTCGTCCAGCTGGGGGCGATCCGCGAGCTGACCGGGCGCGATACCTTCCGCCTGTATGGGGTGTGAGCATGGCGAGGGATCGGACTGCGCTGGACCGCGAGCTTACCGACCTGCCGCCCGAGCTGCGCTGGCGCGAATGGATGCGGCGGATCGAGGCGGTGCTCTTTGCCTCCGCAACGCCGGTGCCGCGCGACGATCTGGCGCGGGTGGTGGGGCAGGGGGCCTTGGTCGACCTGCTGATCGCCGACCTCTCAGCCGATCTGGAGGGGCGCGCTTTCGAAGTCGCGCGCGTTGCCGATGGTTGGATGCTGCGCACCCGGCCCGTCTATGCGCCCGCGATCCGGGCGGCGGCGGATGTCGGGGACCAGGTTTTCGAGCTGAGCGAATTCGACATCGCCGTGCTCGCGGCCATCGCCTACCACCAGCCGATCACTCGCGACGGGCTCAAGGATATTTTCGGCAAGGAAATCAGCCGCGACCTCACGGGCCGTCTGCATGCGCACGGCTTGATCGCCACCGGCCCCCGCGCCCCGCAACGCGGCGCGCCGTTTACCTTCGTGACCACCCATCAGTTCCTCGCGACCTTCGATCTGGAGACACTTTTAGATTTGCCGGAGCGGGAACACCTCGACGATGCCGGGCTGGGGCCCGCGTAGCGAGATGCGTGTGATGGTCGTTTGGTTCGACTTCTAACAGTCATATCGTGACAGATCTAATGGACATTTGGTGGCACCGTTCTCACGTCGCCTCGGACTCAGGGGCAGAGAATTTACACGCTGACGCAAGCGGCGATTGTGAAAGCTGAGTTTCGGAATGCATATAGAGTGGTGGATCACTGCTCAGCATGGGGTTCACAGCAGCGAGAGGCGAGTTTCAGGGATTGCCCGGCGCTGAACCGATATTCATATGAGTTGCGCAGAGATACGCCGAGCAACAGGACTTCGACCAGCTGCGGCGCACTGGTCGAAGTGGGAGTGGTGCCAGCGGATGCGTCGGCGAAATCTTCGGGCCTGTATCTGTTACCAGGATGAACGCACCCTTGATCGCTCGTTGGGTCGGCGGTGAATTCTTGCCCCTGGGCTAAGCTTGCAAAGATGTGTGCTTGTGAACCGCAGAGCGATACGCTGCGACAAGGTCAGGCGCCGGCATCCCTCCGGCGAGCGATTCGCAGGTCTGAACGTCTTCGAGCGACAACTCCGAAAGAGTTACGATCTGTTTCTGGCTTAGGTTGGCTGCGTCGCGCAGAGCGCGGAGTTCCATCGCAAGAGCGATCTTAGCCGAAAACTCAGCCTCGCGCTCCGCGATCTCCGGGCGCGCCTCAAGCATCTCGTCGTGAAAGCTCTTCATCCGTTGCTTATAGCATGGTTCGGGTGTTGGTGGGAGATTCGAGTTTGTGCGAACTTGGAGCAATCGGCCCTCTCCGGACATTCACGAGGCTGGCGATCGCTGCGCCGCAGCTTCCCCGAACCGGCCCTTCGCAGCAATGTGCAGCATCATCTTCCCGACCAAGGTAAGCAGTGCGAACCAAGCTGCCGTTGTCTTGCCTTCACTTTCGTTGCGTGATGACGGTGAGCGCGACCCTGGCAAGAACAAACGCAACTCCGATCAGGAAAAGCCCCCCATACGGTCGCCAAAGAGCGCCGCCGACGCCCCGATCCCGAAGACTGGCTAAAGGAACTGGACACTCGCCGCAACACGGGCCGGAATGGTGCGCAGCAGCCAGAGCCACAGGAACAGTCCCGCTGCCGTCACGGCCAGTCCAAGGTAGACTGCCGTCGCGACCGCTGTCGGCTCAACCGTGAAGGGCGGTTCGTGACTGGGTGACCTCCATCGGCCTCGAACCCAGCTCCTATGGCAAGCACTCGATGCGCCGCACCATGGTCGCGCAGTTCTATCGGAAGACGGGCAACCTTCGCGCCGTTAATCCTCCTCCTCGGCCATACCAAGATGGACAGCACGGTCCGATATCTGGGGGTCGAACTGGAGGATGCGCTGGCGATCTCTAAAACCGTGGAAATCTGGTCTACCGGGGCGCCCTTCATGGACGTCCCAAGGCGGTCGTTCTCGTTGCCTCGGATTGCTGAAGCATTGCGTGTCGAAGCCGACTTTCGCCTCGGAAGGTGACGCTTTCTAATAAAAGTGCCCTTGATAAAAGTAATGCCGGCCTTGAAATTCTGAGCGCTTGGCGCAAGGGATACTCTGTGCGGGAGAGTTTGTAGGACTTGGCATGGTCTTCTGACAGCAGCAACTGGGAGGTGTTCATGCTGCAAGCGCCCGGAGACGGGACCGATCCGCTCAGTGCGGCGCGTATCCTAATCGTCGATGACGAGCCGGGGATGCGGCATTTCCTCGTCAATACGCTGCATCCCCTCGCACGCCATGTGGACAGCGCAGAAGATACTTGCGCCGCCGAAGCGATGCTCGCAGCGCGCCAATACGACATAATGGTGCTCGACAATATCATGCCGGGGCAGAAAGGTCTCGACTGGCTTCAGGAGCAGCGCTCCAAGGGTGGCTTTACTGATACGATCCTGATAACGGCCTATGCCGATTTGCAGACGGCCATCGAGGCCATGCGTGCGGGTGCCTCGGACTTCCTGATCAAACCTTTCCGCTCGAACCAGATCCTGAACGCGCTGCGCAAGTGTCTCGAACTGGCAAAGTTGAAACGCGAAAATGCACTTTTGCGGCGGGAACTGGAGACGGCCGCCAGCGGCAATCGCCGCAAGGAACTGATCGGGGCCTCGCCTGCAATTGCTGAGGTCCGAGCGCTGCTGGAACGCGTGGCACCCTTGTCGACGCCGGTGCTCATCACCGGCCCCTCCGGGTCAGGCAAAGAAGTCGCCGCGCGCCATCTGCATGGCCGGTCCGGGCGCGGCGCGTCCCCATTCGTCACGATCCAGTGCGGCGCCATCCCGGCGGACATGATCGAATACGAATTGTTCGGTCACGGTGCCGGAGCCTTTAACGGCGCACAGGCCGGGCATGAGGGATTGCTCGAACAGGCCTCAGGAGGGACCGTTTTTCTTGACGATGTCAGCGAGTTGAGCGCAAACGCGCAGACGGCGCTTCTGCGCGTGCTCGAAGACGGCGTGATCCGACCCATCGGCACCGGACGCGACGTGCAACTGGACCTGCGCTTTGTCATCGCGTCGAGCAAGTCGCTGCAAACGGCCGTGCATAAGGGTCATTTCCGCGAGGACCTGCTGTTTCGCATCAACGTTATCGAAGTGGCCATGCCCCCTCTGAAGGATCGCGGCACCGATGTTCTGGACCTCGCCGAGCTGTTCCAGACCGAAATCGCGGCAGCACTCAATCTGCCGATGGTCGAGATGATCTCCGCAGTCAGGTCGGCCATGCTGCGCCATGACTGGCCCGGAAATATCCGTGAGCTGCATAACTTCGTCGAGCGCGCACTGATCTTTGGGCGGTTCCCGATGGAAACGCTCGGGGACGCCGTTGCGCCGGGCGAAATTGCGCCGCTGGAGGACATGGAAAAGCGCGAAATTCTTCGCGCTCTCGAGGCGCTTGGCGGCAACCGAGCCGAGGCCGCGCGACGCTTGGGCGTCTCGCGCAAGACGATTGACCGAAAATGCGCGGCCTGGGGCCTGTAGGTAATGCTGCGCGCGCCCAAAGCCTTGCGGTCCGTCCGCGTGCGCCTGCTGGTAATCGCGCTGCTGCCGATGCTCGTGCTCTTGCCGGTCTTGCTGGGCGGCACCATCTGGCGCTGGTCGGGCAAGGTCGACGCGATCCTGCTCAACAAGGTCACCGGTGACCTGACCATCGCGGATCAATATCTCGGGCGGCTGGTCGAGACCTCTGGTGAGCATATCGATGCCGTCGCGGGGTCTGTGGCGCTGCAAACCGCGCTCGACAATGGCACGATCGACGCCTTTCTGGAGCAGGAGCGTGGGCGGCTCGGGCTCGATTTCCTACATATCACGCGGGATACGACCTGGCCCGTCATCAAAGATGCGCTCGACGGGAAGTGGCAAAGCAAGATCGACGTGTTCGATGCAGATACGTTGGCAGCGATATCCCCCGACCTAGCTGCGCAAGCGGAAATTCCCTTGGTTCCCACCCGCGGCGCGGTGCCCACGGAGCGCACCGTCGAGATGCGCGGAATGGTCATTCATTCAGCCGCCCCGCTGACGCTTCCAGACGGGACGCGGGCGGCGTTGGCGGGGGGCGTCCTGCTGAACCGAAACTTGGGTTTCATCGACACGATCAACGCGCTCGTCTACCGCGCCGAAAGCCTGCCCGAGGGCAGCCAGGGCACGGCGACGCTGTTTCTGGATGACGTGCGCATTTCCACCAATGTTCGCCTCTTTGAGAATGTGCGGGCGCTGGGAACTCGTGTCTCTGCCGAGGTTCGCGCACGGGTTCTGGGCGAAGGATACATCTGGCTGGATCGCGCCTTTGTCGTCAATGACTGGTATATCTCGGCCTATGAACCCATTCTCGACAGTTTCGGCACACCGGTCGGGATGCTTTATGTCGGCTTTCTAGAAGCGCCGTTCAGCGCGGCCAAGCGCAATTCGGTCATTACGCTGAGCCTTGCGTTCCTGTTCATCACACTGGCGTCGGTTCCTGTTTTCCTGCGATGGGCTCGGCGTATTTTTCGCCCGCTCGAAGGAATGACCCGCACCATCGACCGGGTGGAAAGCGGCGATCTGGGGGCACGCAACGCTCCGGTCGAAACGGATGGCGAGATCGCACAGGTCGCGCGACATTTCGACAGCCTGCTAGACCGGCTCCAACAACGCGACCGCGAGCTGCGCCAATGGGGTCAGACGCTGGAGCACCGCGTGGAGGAGCGAACCCGCGATTTGCATGACGCCAACCAGCGACTGGAGCAAACTACCGAACGTCTGATCATATCCGAGAAACTGGCCGCTGTGGGCGAGATCACCGCTTCTGTCGCGCATGAAATCAACAACCCGGTCGCGGTGATCCAAGGCAATTTGGACCTCGCGCGCAGCAACCTTGGAGAGGACGGCCGCCGAGCTGAAGAAGAGTTCCGCCTCATCGACGACCAAGTCTATCGCATCGGTGTCATTGTCTCGAAGCTGTTGCATTTCGCGCGCCCCGAGGAATATTCCGGCGCCGATAGGTTGGTGGACCTCTCGCAGGTAGCTCGTGATTGCCTCGTCTTGACTCGGCACCAGATTCAGGCGGCGGGCATCACGAGTGTGGTTGAGACCGAGAGCAGGTCGCAAGTGCATATGTCGCGGACGGAATTGCAGCAGGTCATCGTCAATCTGATTCTGAACGCAGTCCAAGCCATGCCCGGCGGCGGGACACTTCGCGTGGCTACGGCCGAGGAGGCCGGCGAGGTCATCCTGAGCGTAGAGGATACCGGCACCGGTATCGACCCGTCGGTGCTACCGCGCATCTTCGACCCGTTCTTCACCACCAAGCAGGCGCAGGGCACGGGACTGGGCCTGTCGATCAGCCAGCAACTCGTGAGTCGCGCCGGCGGGCGGATTTCCGCGCGCTCGATGCCCGGAGGTGGCAGCCGGTTTGAAATCATCCTGCCCGCCGCTGTTGCCGACTGATCCGGACACAATGACCAGACTTCGCCGACCGGCGTCGCATGTGCCGGGACAAAATGTCCAACTTATTCGAAAGCGAGAGAGCGGGGCAGGACAATGTGTCCCATTAAGTAACTGATAAAAAATAATAATTTTCTTGACAACGCAAGGGCTGAATCGCCTGCTTATGTCCGCGCATGCCGTTGCATGCCGCCGGAGCGGCCCGGGGAGGAGACCGGGGCGTTCCGTCAAGAACATGGGAGGAAACTACATGAGCAACGCTTCTGGCGGGGCGCTGGGCTTTCTGCACAAAAGCCACATCGTCGCCGAACCCGGTTTCAACCGCTGGCGGGTTCCGCCGGCATCCATCGCCATTCATCTGTGCATCGGCTCCGTCTACGCCTGGTCGGTGTTCAACCCGGCGCTGACCCGCGCGTTGGGCGTGGTCGCGCCCGCCGCCGAAGATTGGTCGCTGAGCTCGGTCGTCTGGATCTTCTCGGTCGCGATCGTGTTTCTGGGCCTCGCCGCGGCCTTCGCGGGAAAGTGGCTGGAAGACGTTGGGCCGCGCATGGTCGGCGTGGTGGCCGCGTTCCTTTGGGGCGGCGGTTTCATCATCGGCTCGTTCGGCATCGCCGCGCACCAGCTTTGGCTGATCTATCTTGGTTACGGCGTGCTGGGCGGCTGCGGGCTGGGGCTGGGCTATGTCTCGCCGGTGTCGACGCTGATCCGCTGGTTCCCCGACCGGCGGGGCATGGCGACGGGCATGGCGATCATGGGCTTCGGCGGCGGCGCGATGATCGCGGCTCCGGTGCAAGGCTGGCTGCTGGGCGTGTTCCAGAAAGCCCCCGACTTCCTCGGCGCGCGAGACGCTGTCGCGACCGTGGTCGAAAACGGTCGTGTCTTTGCCGAAACCGCCGCAGGCAAGGTCGAGGTCGTCGTGGCCAGTGCCGCGCAGGCAGCGGATTTCGGCGGCCAGGCGGGCGTCTATGTCGTGGGCACCGGCAATACGGGTGCAGCACAGACCTTCATGACGCTGGGCATCGTCTATTTCATCGTCATGATCCTGGCCTCGTTCCAGTATCGCGTGCCTGCCGAAGACTGGAAGCCCGCAGGATGGCAGCCCAAGCCCGTCGCCTCGGGCATGGTGTCGCAAAACAACGTCCATATCGATCAGTCGCTGAAAACGCCGCAGTTCTGGCAGATGTGGCTAATGCTGTGCTTCAACGTGACCGCCGGTATTGGCGTGATCGGTGTGGCCAAAACGATGATGTCGGAAATCTTCGGCACGGTGATGCCGCTGGTGGTCACGGCGGCGTTCGCCTCGACCTACGTGCTGATGATCTCGGTCTTCAACATGGTGGGGCGCTTCTTCTGGGCGTCGACCTCGGACTACATCGGCCGCAAGGCGACATACATGTGCTTCTTCGTCTTGGGCACGATCCTGTATCTGTCGATCCCCTATTTCGCCACAGCAGTGGCCACCAACCCGTCGATCGTCTACCTGATCGGCTTCTACGCCGCGACGATGATCATCTTCTCGATGTATGGAGGCGGGTTCGCGACTATCCCGGCCTACCTCGCCGACATGTTCGGAACCATGCATGTGGGCGGCATCCACGGGCGGTTGCTGACGGCTTGGTCTACCGCAGGCGTGCTTGGGCCACTGGCCATCACCTCGCTGCGGCAGATGTCGGTGACGAACGCGATCCAGGATCTGGCCGCCAAGGTCGATCCGGCGGCCTTTGCCGAGAAATTCGGTGCCCCGTTGACGCAATTGGATCAACTGGCCGCGGCCAAGACCGTGACTATCGCCAAGCTGATGGAAATTGCGCCCGCCGGCACGATTGACCCGACCCCGTCGCTCTACAACACCACCATGTATTGCATGGCGGCGCTGTTGGTCGTGGCGTTCTTTGCCAACCTGATGATGAAGCCCGTTAAGGAACACCACCACCACGACGAACCGGAACTGCAAGCCGTTCCGGGTGAATGATGAAATCGGGCCGGGGCGTGCGTTGCGCGCCCCGGCCTTCGATGAGAGCGCCGCAGGAAAGACCGCCGATGCTGGACAAGCTGGAAATGTTCATCGCGCTGGCCAAAGAGGGGCATTTCGGGCGTGCTGCCGAGCGGATGAATATCGCGCAGCCGACGCTGTCCGCCGGGATCAAGCAGCTGGAAGCGCAGCTGGGCGTGCAGCTGGTGCATCGTGGCTCGCGGTTTGGCGGGCTGACACCTGAAGGCCAGACCGCCTTATCCTGGTCCAAGCGCATCGTCGAGGATGCGCGGCAATTGCAAGACGAGATGCGGAACAGTCGGCACGGCTTGACCGGCGAGGTGCGGCTTGCGGTGATCCCCACCGCGCAGACCTGGGCCGGGCGGCTTTGCACCACTTTCGCCAAGCGTCATCCGGGCGTGCGCTTCACCATCCTGTCGCGCAACTCTCGCGAGATCCTGCAAATGCTCGACGATTTCGAGGCCGATGCCGGGATTTCCTACTTGGAAAACGAGCCTCTCGGCCGAGTTGATGCCGCAGAACTCTATGACGAAAGCTATATCCTCGTCTGTGCCCGCAATTCTCCATTTGCGGATAAGCCCAAGATGTCGTGGTCCGATCTTGAAGGGCAGACGCTGGCACTGCTCACCCCTGACATGCAGAACCGGCGGATCATCAATCGGCTCTTTGCCGAAAGCGGCGTGACCCCGGCGACCTGTATCGAGGCGAATTCCATCATCGCGCTGGTCGCGAGCGTGGCGTCGGGCCATTGCATGACCGTGCTGCCCCAGGACGTGGCCGAGTTCGTCGCAGGCGGCAAAGACGTCGCGCTGGTGCCGCTCGAAGGTGCGTCGCGGCCACAGAAGGTCGCCCTGATCCTGCCGCAGCGCGACCCGCGAACCCCCATTCTGTCGGCGCTTCTAGCCGAAGCCAGGCGCCTGCCTGCCACTTGATCCAAAACTCCTATCGCCCCACGGAACGCCGTTATTGATCAGCGCTCCCTACCGTGTGCCAACGTATGCCAAATTGGAGGACGACAGCCATGGCCCAGCCTGCCACCGTTATCGACGACGACGAGATCGCTCGGATCGTCGACGCCCACCGCGCCCTCGAAGGGCCGCTTCTGCCGATGCTGCATGCTTTGCAGGAAGCGTTCGGATATATCCCCACGCAGGCCCATGGACCGATCTGCGATGCCCTGAACATCACCCGCGCCGAATTGCACGGCGTGATCACTTTTTACCATGACTTCCGCGAAAAGCCCGCCGGGCGTCATGTTCTGAAAATCTGTCGCGCCGAGGCCTGCCAGTCGGTTGGCGGCGCGGCGGTGGCCGACGCGCTGCTGGCCAAGCTGGGGCTCGAATGGCACGACACCACGGCCAATGGCGCGGTGACGATCGAGCCGGTTTATTGCCTTGGGATGTGTGCGTGTGCGCCCGCCGCGATGGTGGATGACCGGGTGGTGGGGCGCGTCGATGCCGCGAAACTGGACAAGCTGCTGGCGGAGATGGCCGCATGAAGATTTACGTTCCGATGGATAGCGCGGCCAAAGCACTGGGGGCCGAGGAAGTGGTTTCCGCCCTGCGCGCTGCGGCCCCCGAGGCACAGATCGTGCGGACCGGCTCACGCGGGATGATCTGGCTGGAACCGCTGGTCGAGGTCGAAGTGGATGGCGTGCGCCACGGTTTTGGTCCTGCTGAGCCGTCTGATGTGGTGGGTATTCTGGATGGTAGCAGCGCCAAGGCGCTTGGCCCGGTCGAAAACCTTGACTGGATGAAGCGCCAGAGCCGCCTCACCTTTGCTCGTGTCGGGGTGATCGATCCGCTGTCGCTGGCCGATTATCGGGCGCATGGTGGCCTTGCCGGGCTGCGCCGCGCGCTGGCCATGACCGGGCAGGAGATCGTTGACGAAGTCAAGACGTCCGGCCTGCGCGGAAGGGGTGGCGCTGGCTTCCCGACCGGCATCAAGTGGCAGACCGTGCACGATGCTGACGCGCCGCAGAAATACATCGTCTGCAACGCCGACGAAGGCGACAGTGCGACCTTTGCCGACCGCATGCTGATGGAGGGCGACCCCTTTACTCTGATCGAGGGTATGACCATTGCCGGGATCGGCGTCGGTGCCACCAAGGGCTACGTCTACCTGCGCTCGGAATATCCCGACGCGATTGCCGTGATGACCCGTGCGGTGGAGGTCGCCCGTGCCGAGGGGCTGCTAGGCCCTGACGTCCTGGGCTCTGGCCGCGCCTTCGAGATGGAAATCCGCAAAGGCGCGGGCGCCTATGTCTGCGGCGAGGAAACGTCATTGCTCAACTCGCTCGAAGGTAAGCGCGGCGTAGTCCGTGCCAAGCCGCCGCTGCCCGCGCTCGAGGGGTTCCTTGGACGCCCGACCGTGGTTAACAACGTCATCAGCCTCGCTACGGTGCCGGTAATCTTCGAAAAGGGCGGGCAGGCCTACGCCGATTTCGGCCTTGGTCGGTCGCGTGGGACCGTGACGCTGCAGATCGCAGGCAACGTGGCGCGCGGCGGGCTGTTCGAAACCGCCTTTGGCATCAGCCTCGGAGAGGTGGTCAACGATCTCGGGGGCGGCACTCTGTCGGGCCGTCCGGTCAAGGCGGTGCAGGTTGGCGGGCCGCTGGGGGCCTACATGCCGCTCAGCAAGTTCAACACACTGCTGGGCTACGAGGAGTTCGACGCGGCGGGCGGGTTGATTGGCCATGCGGGCCTGACCGTCTTTGACGACACCACCGACATGCTGGACATGGCGCGCTTTGCGATGGAATTCTGCGCCGTCGAAAGCTGTGGCAAATGCACCCCCTGCCGGATCGGCGCGGTGCGCGGTGTCGAAACCATCGACCGCATCGCACAGGGCGACGCCGACGCGCTACCGCTGCTGGCCGACCTGTGCGAGACGATGAAGGACGGCTCGCTCTGCGCGTTGGGGGGCTTTACGCCGTTTCCGGTCATGTCTGCCGTCACCCAATTCCCCGACGATTTCGCTCGCCTGAAGGAGGCCGCCGAATGAAGGACTTCATCATTCCAGTCGACCGCGACATGGGCACGCCCGCCAGGAAGGGTAAGCCGGTCACCCTGACCATCGACGGGTTCGAGGTAACGGTGCCCGAGGGCACGTCGGTGCTGCGCGCCGCTGCCGAAATCGGCATCCAAATTCCCAAACTTTGCGCTTCGGACAATCTTGAGGCGTTCGGGTCCTGCCGCCTTTGCGCTGTCGAAATCGAAGGCCGCCGGGGCACCCCGGCCTCCTGCACGACGCCGGTCGCGCCGGGCATGGTGGTGGACACCAACTCGACCAAGGTGCGCAAGATCCGCAAGGGCGTGATGGAGCTTTATATCTCCGACCATCCGCTGGACTGCCTGACCTGCTCGGCCAATGGCGACTGCGAGTTGCAGGACATGGCGGGCGCTGTCGGCCTGCGCGACGTGCGCTACAAGGCGCCGGAAAACGGCGGCTTGGCCAATCACTTCTCCGCCCGCAACACCAGCGGCGAGGCCAATCCCGAATGGCTGCCCAAGGACGACTCGAACCCCTATTTCAGCTACGATCCGTCCAAGTGCATCGTATGCAACCGCTGCGTCCGCGCCTGCGAAGAGGTGCAGGGCACCTTTGCACTGACCATCGCGGGGCGCGGGTTTGACAGCCGCGTGTCGGCGGGTGGCGCCGGCGATGACTTCCTGTCGTCGGATTGCGTGTCCTGCGGAGCCTGTGTGCAGGCCTGCCCGACCGCGACCTTGCAGGAAAAATCCATCATCGAGATGGGCACGCCGGATCGGTCCGTCGTGACCACCTGCGCCTATTGCGGCGTGGGCTGCTCGTTCAAGGCGGAAATGCAGGGCGACGATCTGGTCCGGATGGTCCCCTACAAGCACGGCAAGGCCAATCGCGGGCACAGCTGCGTCAAGGGCCGCTTTGCCTATGGCTATGCCAACCACCGCGACCGCATCCTCAACCCGATGATCCGCGACACCATCGACGAGCCGTGGCGCGAAGTCAGCTGGGACGAGGCGCTGACCTTTGCAGCAAACCGCCTGCGCGGGTTGCAGGACACCTATGGCAAGAAGTCCATCGGAGTTATCACCTCCAGCCGCTGCACAAACGAGGAAACCTTCCTCGTGCAGAAATTGACCCGCGCGGTCTTTGGCAACAACAACACCGACACCTGCGCCCGCGTCTGCCATTCGCCGACCGGCTACGGACTGGGCCAGACCTTTGGCACCAGCGCTGGCACACAGGATTTCGACAGCGTCGAACAGACCGATGTGGTCATTGTCATCGGCGCGAACCCGACCGACGGTCACCCGGTCTTTGCCAGCCGCCTGAAAAAGCGCCTGCGCGCCGGGGCCAAGCTGATCGTGATCGACCCACGCCGCATCGACCTTGTGAAATCGGCGCATATCGAGGCTTCGCATCATCTGGCCCTGACGCCGGGCACCAACGTTGCCGTCGTCACCGCCCTGGCACATGTGATCGTCACCGAAGGCCTGATGGACGAGGCGTTCATCCGCGAACGTTGTGACTGGGACGAATTCCAAGTCTATGCCGAGTTCGTCTCAGAGGCCCGACACAGCCCCGAGGCGACCCAGCTCCTGACCGGCGTTCCCGCTGAGGAACTGCGTGCTGCGGCCCGCACCTTTGCCCGTGGCGGCAACGGCGCGATCTATTACGGGCTTGGCGTGACTGAGCATTCGCAGGGCTCGACCACCGTTATGGGGATTGCCAACCTCGCAATGCTGACCGGCAATATCGGCCGTCCCGGCGTGGGCGTGAATCCGCTGCGCGGGCAGAATAACGTGCAGGGCTCGTGCGACATGGGGTCCTTCCCGCACGAACTGCCGGGCTATCGCCATGTGAAACTGCCCGAGGTGCGCGAGATTTTCGAAACCACTTGGGGCGTTCAGATCGACCCGGAGCCTGGGCTACGCATCCCCAACATGCTAGATGCGGCAGTCGAGGGCAGCTTCAAGGGGCTCTATTGTCAGGGCGAGGACATCCTGCAATCCGACCCCGACACTAAACATGTGGCGGCCGGGTTGGCAGCTATGGACTGCGTTATCGTGCATGACCTCTTCCTGAACGAGACGGCGAATTACGCGCATGTGTTCCTGCCGGGATCGACCTTCCTCGAAAAGGACGGAACCTTCACCAACGCCGAACGCCGCATCAATCGCGTGCGTCGGGTCATGGCGCCAAAGAATGGCTATGCCGACTGGGAAGTGACGCAACTCTTGGCAAATGCCATGGGGGCAGGATGGTTTTATACCCATCCGAGCCAGATAATGGACGAAATCGCTGCGACGACGCCGTCTTTCGCGGGTGTGAACTACGCCCTACTAGAGGAAAAGGGCTCGATCCAATGGCCCTGCAACGAAGACCACCCGGAAGGCACGCCGTTGATGCATGTCGACGGCTTCGTGCGGGGTAAGGGGCGTTTCATCGTCACCGAATACGTCGCGACAGACGAGAAGACCGGCCCGCGCTTCCCGCTGTTGCTGACCACCGGGCGCATTCTGTCGCAATACAATGTGGGGGCTCAGACCCGGCGCACTGACAACGTGGTTTGGCATGACGGCGACGTGCTGGAGATCCACCCACACGACGCCGAGAACCGTGGCCTAAACGATGGCGACTGGGTAAAGCTAGCCTCGCGGTCGGGCGAGACGACGTTGAAGGCAAAGGTGACAGATCGCGTCAGCCCTGGCGTGGTCTACACCACCTTCCACCACCCCGATACGCAGGCCAACGTCATCACCACCGACTATTCCGACTGGGCCACCAACTGCCCGGAATACAAGGTCACGGCGGTGCAGGTCTCGCCCTCGAACGGGCCAACCGACTGGCAGGAGGATTACGCGGCACAGGCTGAACGCTCGCGCCGGATTCTGCCCGCGGCGGAATGAATATGCAGAGGCACACTAGGGCACCGGGCCGAGCGCCCGCGCAAAGCGGCGCTGATCCAGTCGGTCCGTGGCGCGCCGGGATGACCTCCCGGCTGTCTAGCGAGAGGGACCAGAAATGCGCCGTCGCGGGCATTCCAGTCCCCAGAACTGTCTCAGCCCCCACCAGCGCAGCCGTGGGTCTCATCAAGCAGGCTGGGATCACCCTTGCTGCGTTCATCAGCGGCCTGAGTGTAATCTTTATTCCCGTCCTATAAATAAAGAGGCCGCAAATGGCGCCTGACAAAATGATCCGCATGGCGAACCAGATCGCCACCTTCTTCAAAACCCAGCCGGGTGACGATGCACCCGCCAAAGTTGCCGCACATATCACCGACTTCTGGGAGCCGCGCATGCGTGCTCAGTTGCGGGACTATGCCGCCGGCGGCGGCGACGGGCTGGATGACATCGTCTTGAAAGCGGTTCCACTGGTCTGATTGCCAAGACCGGCGTCTTCGTCAATTGCCTGCCTGCATTGGTGATGGAATGTCAGCTTCCGTCGCAGGGTAGCAAAACGCTTGCGCTCGCGGCAAATGTCCGGAATCCGCCCTTCGTGTCGCGGTGCTGCAGGTGCAAAGAGCTCGCCGATAAGGTTTTTTACGTAAATCTGTCCGAGGACCCGCTATTGTCCATTTCGATTACCATTACTCTGGCAAACCGCCATCGGCGAAAAGGTTCGGGAAAAGCCGTTCTCGATAGTCCATCGGGAACGCCAGTCTTACTGGCGTCTTCGGCGAAGACGACGTCAGATACCCGGCAGCGGTCAGTTTGCCGAGCGTGTTGCGCGCGGTGCGTTCAGAGGTTTTGAGAACGATCTGTGCCTCACCACGCTCAAGCTTGCCATAGCGGAGAACGGCCGAGATCAGATCTGGGGCACGCTTGTCGTCAATGGTGTCTCCGACAAGGCGGCGGTAGCGCTTTTCTAGCCCGCCAAGGTCGAACAGCTTTGCGGAAAACGTGATTTGGTCAAGCGTCACTTTCAGAAACCATTCGCTGAAAGCCTTCAAGGCGGCTTCAGACAGGTTGCCGCGCCCGTCGCGGTCTCCGCGCCTTGGGCTGTCTGCTAGGTCCATCATGCGTTTGTATTCACCGCGATCGGTAAGCCCGCGTGAAAGTCCTCGGGAAACTGACCACAGGCCTTGACCGCCAATACCGGCTGTCAGGGCCATGGCATGGGACATCAATCGGCTGACGCGCCCGTTTCCGTCCGGGAATGGGTGGATGTAATTCAGTCGATGATGCGCCGACGCGATCGCGATGATCCTCCCGCTAGAGGACCGCGCAGCGATCTGGAAGCGCTTGTCAAAGTGCTCCATGAAGGCGGCAACGCGCGGCGAAGAAGGAGGCAGGTGACGCCCGACCGCCACTTCCTTGTCGCCGTCTTGGCGCATACGCCCGGGAATGATCGGTTCGAGTGTTCCGTCTGGGTGCTCTATGACTCGAAACTCATCAGGCATTTCGTCGTAGAAAGCCTTATGCACCCACGTGAGAAACTCAATGGACGTGGGTCGGGGTGCGCACACCGGGGTCATCTGGTCACCGATTCCGATAATATCCGGTCGGTCATTCCGATTTAATCCGGTCACGGATT
>NZ_MPZR01000014.1:0-52723 GCF_002020075.1 Thioclava sp. F36-7
CAACGGAGTACCAAGCCGAGGAGAGTCAGGTTTGATTTCTCTGGCTAAGCCGCCATTCGACCATGCCGCAGCATTCGTCACTATGGGCTCCAAGCCCCCCCCATTCTTCTCACCCCCCTTCCCTTTCCGGCCCACCGCGATAGCTTAACGCCCGACCCGGAAAAGGAAGTGACATGCCCGACCAATATTTTGCCGAAGGACCCGACGATTTCCTCCCGCTCGAGGAGGTCCTCTCGATGTCGGGGCTCGACTACGTCCGCAAGATGGTCACCGGCGACGTCCCCTCCCCCACCGTGCAGAAGCTAATGGCCTACCGGATCACCGAGGCCGAGGAAGGCCGCGTCACCTGTCGCGGCACGCCGGGCCATCCGCAGACCAACGGCTATGGCGGCATTCACGGCGGCTGGTATGCGATGATGCTCGACACGGTGATGACCTGCTCGGTGATCACCGGGCTGAAGAAGGGCCAGACGCAGACGACGCTCGAATTCAAGGTGAACCTGATCCGCGCGATCAAGCCCGGCACCGAGGTGATCGGCACGGGCCAGCTCGATCATATTGGGCGGTCAACTGGCGTCGCGCGGGGTGAGATCCGGGGCGCCGAGGATGGACGCCTCTACGCGACCGGCACCGCCACCTGTTTCGTCATGACGCCCGAGCTCTGAGGCCGGCGCGGACCCGCGCGCGAGGCGGCGGATTTCGGGGCGCAGGATGCGCGGTCGGAAAATCGCGCGCGAGCCTTCGGGCAAGACGACGCTCTCATGCAGCCCCTCAGAAGGGTCGCGGCCCACGACACGCGGCGCACGCAGCCAGAACAGCTTGCTCCATCCGGTCCATGTGCCGACCGAGGGAGCATTCGGATCGCGCGGAAACTCCGCCTGCCAGCCGGGCGGCAGGCTCAGCCCCAGCGACTCGGCGCGTTCGAGCATCCACACGAGCGGAATATTGGCGAGCGGCCGGGCATCGCCGAAATGGCCCAGCATCCCGCCGATATCGCCATGCGCACCGCGAAACCAGCGCTGCTCGATCCGGGTCGCGGGAGGATCTGCCTCCGAAGCCCCCTCATCGCTTTCCCAGACCAACGGCTCCAGCACCGAGCGCCGCTCGTCAATCGCGAGCGCCTGAAACCCGTGGCGCACATGATCGCTCAGGTGGTGGTCGTGAAACCGCACGCGCTCTTCGCTGACGATCCAGAAGAACGGCACACGGATGCCCAGCGCCTGCACCGTGTCGAACGCGCCGACCATCTCGATCTCGACGTCCTCGTGGCATAGGCTGTTGCGAAAGCTTTGCAGGATGTCGGTGGGCGTCTCTTCCTCGTAATGGCGCCATGCGAGGCGGGTATTCCGCTCGATCGCATGTTCCGGACGCAAGAGACCGATCCGCCCGATCATTCCGGCCAGCGAGCGCGCCGCGAAGGCGCCCCGAGAATAGCCGATCAGGAAAATCCGATCCCCCGGACGGTAGCGCATCGCGAGCCAACCATAGGCGCGCGAAATCTGCTGGTTCACGCCCCAGCCGAACCACACATCCGACATGTCGTGCCAGTCCCGCCAGCGCAGCCCACGCCCGTAATAGACCGACACTTTCGGCGCGGCCCGGCGCAGGAAGCGATAGATCAGCCCGATCGAGGTGAGGCGGTCAGCGCGCAGCGAGCCGAGCGTCCCGTCGAGCAGCACGACATGATCCACCGGCCCACGGCCTGCACCAGTTGCCGCGCGCGCCTCGGCCCGTTCCCGGCTGCGGCGACGCAGGGCAGAGATCACACGCTCGAAGAGACCGCGCATATCAGCGCTCCTCAGATAAGTTGGGCTTATACTATCCAATGTAGGATAAGTTTCTCTTATCTTCAGGGGCAATCGCGGCAGTTTGTTGACCCGATCGTGCCCGCCGGGCTTTTTGGACCGGCGCACACGGGGTTTTCCTTGTCGCCTGCGCGGGCTAAACAACCCTCAAGCCGAGCCAAGGATGCCTGACATGACGATGGACAAGACTTTCGATGCCGCGAGCGCCGAGCCGCGGATCTACGCGAAATGGGAAGAGGCCGGAGCCTTCAAGGCCGGGGCCAACGCATCGCGCGACGAGACCTTCTGCGTAATGATCCCGCCGCCCAACGTGACGGGCGCGCTGCATGTGGGCCACGCCTTCAACAACACCGTGCAGGATATCCTCGTGCGCTGGCACCGGATGCGCGGGTTCGACACGCTCTGGCAGCCGGGTCAGGACCATGCGGGCATCGCGACCCAGCTGATGGTCGAGAAGGAACTGGCCAAGACCCAGCAGCCCAAGCGGGTGGAACTGGGCCGCGAGAAATTCCTCGAGAAGGTCTGGGAGTGGAAGGGCGAATACGGCTCGACCATCATCAACCAGCTCAAGCGTCTGGGGTCATCCTGCGACTGGTCGCGCAACGCCTTCACCATGTCGGGTGCGCCCGGTGCGCCGGAAGGCAACGAGGGCAATTTCCATGACGCCGTGATCAAGGTCTTCGTCGACATGTACGAGAAGGGCCTGATCTATCGCGGCAAGCGGCTGGTGAACTGGGACCCCCATTTCGAGACCGCGATCTCGGATCTGGAAGTGGAGAATATCGAAGTCGCCGGTCACATGTGGCACTTCAAATACCCGCTCGCAGGCGGCGAGACCTATACTTACGTCGAGAAGGACGAAGACGGGAATGTCCTCTTCACCGAAGAGCGCGATTACATCTCGATCGCGACCACCCGTCCCGAGACGATGCTGGGCGACGGTGCGGTTGCGGTTCATCCCTCGGATGAGCGTTACGCGCCGATCGTCGGCAAGCTTTGCGAGATTCCGGTGGGCCCGAAAGAGCATCGCCGCCTGATCCCGATCATCACCGACCAATATCCCGATCCCGATTTCGGCTCGGGCGCGGTGAAGATCACCGGCGCGCATGACTTCAACGACTACATGGTCGCCAAGCGCGGCGGCATTCCGATGTATCGCTTGATGGACACCAAGGGCGCGATGCGCGCCGACGGGCTGTCCTACGAGGAATGCGCGGCCCGTGCGATGGACATCTCGAAAGGGGCCGAGTTCACCGAGGCCGAGATCGACGCGCTCAACCTCGTGCCCGAGGAACTGCGCGGGCTCGACCGGTTCGAGGCGCGTGAAGCCGTGATCCGTCAGATCACCGACGAGGGCCTCGCGGTGACGATCACGAAGACCGTCACCGACGAAGACGGCAACGAGACCGAAACCACCGTCGCTTACGTCGAAGACAAGCCGATCATGCAGCCCTTCGGCGACCGCTCGAAAGTGGTGATCGAGCCGATGCTGACCGATCAGTGGTTCGTCGATGCCGAGAAGATCGTGGGCAAGGCGCTGGATGCGGTGCGCAACGGCGACACGGTGATCATGCCCGAGGCCGGCGAGAAGACCTATTTCCACTGGCTGGAGAACATCGAGCCGTGGTGCATTTCGCGCCAGCTCTGGTGGGGCCACCAGATCCCGGTCTGGTACGGTCTGGATATGGAAGCGCCCGACTTCCGCGATGACGAGGGCGACGGCACGATCGACCTCGTGGAGATGGGCCGCCTGCTCGTCGAGACCAAGATGGTGCATCGCGACGACCGCTATCACTGCGCGTCCGATTTCGAGAGCGTCATCGGCTGGTTCAAGGCACAGAACGCCGAGCTGCCGACACCGCTCAACGCCGCGCGCATCGTCGAGGTCGAAGACCGCCACAAGGCGATCGAAGTGCTCGCCGCGAGCCTCGCGCAATACGAGATGACCGAGGATCCGACGCAGCTCGTCTACCCGGTCTGGCGCGATGCCGATGTGCTCGACACCTGGTTCTCGTCGGGGCTCTGGCCGATCGGCACGCTCGGCTGGCCCGAGGATACCGAGGAGATGCGCAAGTATTTCCCGACCGATGTCCTCGTGACCGGCTTCGACATCCTGTTCTTCTGGGTGGCGCGGATGATGATGATGCAGCTGGCCGTCATGGATCAGGTGCCCTTCCACACCGTCTACCTGCACCAGCTCGTCCGCGACGAGAAGGGCAAGAAGATGTCGAAAACGACGGGCAACGTGATCGACCCGCTCGAAATCATCGATGCTTACGGCGCGGATGCGCTGCGCTTCACCAATACCGCGATGGCGGCGATGGGCGGCGTGCTGAAGCTCTCGGAAGAGCGCATCAAGGGCTATCGGAACTTCGGCACGAAGATCTGGAACGCGACGCGCTTCGCCGAGATGAACGGCGTGTTCGAAGGCCCAGTGATTTCGGAAACTCCGAAGCCCACGCATACCGTAAACCGCTGGATCATGGCGGAAACGACCAAAACCCTTCGGCTCGTTGATGAAAGCTTTGAGGCGTATCGCTTTAATGATGCTGCGCTTGGGCTCTACAGCTTCGTTTGGGGTAAAGTCTGCGATTGGTATGTCGAGTTCGCCAAGCCTCTCTTTGATGGTGAGTATGCAGATGAGACGAAGGCAACGATGCGCTGGGTGCTGGATCAGTGCTTCATCATGTTGCACCCGATCATGCCTTTCATCACCGAGGAGCTCTGGGATCTGACCGCGCCGGAAGGTGACCGAAAGAAGATGCTCGTTCACGCAGATTGGCCCACCTACAATCCTGACCTCCATGACGTGCTCGCAGAAGGCGAGATGAACTGGGTGATCGACCTGATCGAGGCGATCCGCTCCTCGCGCACGCAGATGGGCGTGCCGGTGGGGCTGAAACTGCCGATGGTTCTGGCCGAGGCCGATGACGCCGCGCGCGCAGCGCTCGCCAATAACGAGGCGCTGATCTTCAAGCTGGCGCGCATCGAGAGCATCACCGAGGCACCGATCCCGAAAGGCGCGATCTCGATCCCGGCGCAGGGCGCGCTGTTCGGGCTGCCGCTGGAAGGCGTGATCGACATCGCCAAGGAGAAGGCGCGTCTGGAGAAGGCTCTGGGCAAGATGGAGAAGGAAATCGGCGGCATGAAGGGCCGTCTGAACAATCCGAAATTCATCGCCAATGCCGATCCCGAGGTCGTCGTGGAAACCCGCGAGAACCTCGCCCGCGCCGAGGAAGAGGCAGAGAAGGTCCGTCAGGCCGTGGCGCGTCTGGCCGAGATGGGCTGAGCGAGGCCTTTAGCGATCAGGGCCGCGCCTGACCCTCGGGTGGGCGCGGCTCAACATGTGAGGTCCGCACTTTATCTCACAAGCCCGAACGACGGATGAGCGCGCGCGATATCGCAATGCGCCCTCCCGGGGGGAGGGTCGGGCGCGGCCCGGGGCTGGTCGCCCCGCGCCATGAGCTGAGCGGAGACCTCACTCCGACACCTCCTTCATCGTGAAGGCGACGCCCGAGGCGACCACGCAGATTCCCGCATAGACGATCAGCACCATATCCGGCCCCGCCATCGCCAGCGCCGAGCTTGCCGCCCCGAAGGCCAGCAGCATCACCCCCACGGTCGTGTTCGACACCGCCGTATAGGCCGCGCGGTCATCCCTGGGCGACATATCCACGAGATAGGTCGAGCGGCCCAGCCGCACCCCCTGATAGCCGATCATCAGCCCGAACAGCGCCACCGGAGAGGCCCAGATCGTGCCCATCAGCCCCGACCAACCCAGCACCACCGCCAGCGCCAGAAACGCGGCTGCGACCAACCCGGTGAAGATCAGCACCTTGCGCGAGGAGCGATCCGCCAGCCGCCCCCAGATATAGGAGCTCACCAGCGAGGCCAGCGCCGAGGCCAGCACCATCGCCCCCAGCGCGCCGAACCGGTTATCGCCCGCCTGGGCCGCGAGCAGCACGATATAGGGCGGCGCGAGCGCGGTCGGCAGCAGCAGCACCCGCGCGATCACGAACTTGCCCAGATCGGCGTCCTTCCACAGCAGGCTCAGCTCGGACAGGCCGATGCTGGCCTTATCCTCGCCCGGCTGGTCTTCTTCCGTCAGCGTGGAGAACAGCGCCGCCGCCGCGACCCACAGCACGGCCGCCAGCGAGATCGCCCCGATCACGAGGCTCATCCGCTCCACCACGCCGGTCATCAGGATGATCGCGAACAGGATCACCCCGGCGGCCGAGACGCTCGTCGCGATCCCGGTCGTCGTGCCGCGCCGCGTCCGGTCGACCGTCTTGCCCAGCACATCCTTGTAGCTCACCGAGGACAGCGAGCGCGCAATCGCCAGCACACCCAGCGCAACCAGCATCGCAAGTCCCGCGGCCATCCCCTGCATCGTCAGCGCGATCACCACGATCGCCGCCGCAGCCAGCCCCTGGATCAAGCTCCCCGCCGCCCAGGCCCATTTGCGCTGCGGCATCTGGCGCACATGCGGCGCGGTGAACAGCTGCGGCAGCAGAGAGCCCGCCTCGCGCACCGGCACCAGCCAGCTGACAAGCGCGGCGGGCGCACCGACGGCCTGCATCAGCCAGCTCAGCACCAGTTTCGGATCGATCAGCCCGTCGGCCAGCTTGGTCATCGACAGCGAGCCGACATGACGCAGGAAACTGCCAGGTTCGTGCTTCGCCGCGCTGTCGCTGAGCTCTTTTACGTTCCCCGGCGCATCTCCGGTCAGGGTCTCGAACAGGGAGGTGGAGAAAGAGGTGTCGCTGGCGCTCATCGGCTGGCTTCCCAAACATATGTGATTTTTAAAGATTACGCCGGGACAAGCCTTTAGCCTAGTCCCCGGTTCCGGTGTTCCGGCTCCCCTCGCTACCTCTTGAAGCGCCCTCTTGCCGCATGACCGCTTTGCGCTTACGCCTGTAGCCATGACCGGACCCCGATATACCCGCCTGATCGACAGCCTTCCCGCCACCGTGCCCTTCGTCGGGCCCGAGGAACACGAGCGCATTGCCGGTCGCCGCTTCACCGCGCGACTGGGTGCGAATGAAAACGGCTTCGGCCCCTCGCCGCGCGCGATTGCCGCGATGGCGGCGGCGGCAGGCGATGTCTGGAAATACGGCGACTCGACCAGTTTCGAGCTGCGCACGGCGATTGCCGAGCATCACGGTGTCGCGGTCGAGAATGTGCTGGTCGGCGAAGGGATCGACGGGCTTCTGGGTTATCTATGCCGTCTGGTGATCGAACCCGGCGACCCGGTCGTCACCTCGGAAGGCGCCTACCCGACCTTCAACTACCACGTCGCGGGCTTTGGCGGGGTGCTGCACAAGGTGCCCTATGCCGATGACCACGAAGACCCGCAGGCGCTGATCGCGAAGGCGGCGGAGGTGGGCGCGAAGCTCGTCTATATCGCCAATCCCGACAATCCGATGGGCACCCATCACCCGCGCGAGATGATCGAGGCGATGATCGAGGCGGTGCCCGAGGGCACGCTGATGGTGCTGGACGAGGCCTATGTGGAATTCGCCGAAGACGGGACCGAAGCGCGCATCAAAGCCGACGATCCCCGCGTGATCCGGATGCGCACCTTCTCGAAGGCGCATGGGATGGCGGGCGCGCGTGTGGGCTATGCCTTGGCCGCGCCCGAGCTGATCGCGGCCTTCGACAAGATCCGCAATCATTTCGGCATGTGCCGGATTTCTCAGGCTGGTGCGCTGGCCGCGTTGCAGGACAAAACGTGGCAGGCCTATATGCGCCTTCTGGTGGCAGGCGCGCGCGACAGGATCGACACCATCGCGCGGGCGAACGGGCTGAGCACTCTGCCCTCGGCCACGAATTTCGTCGCCGTCGACTGCGGGCAGGACGGTGAGTTCGCGCGGGCTGTACTGCAGGAACTGGATGCGCGCGCGGTGTTCGTGCGGATGCCTTTCGTCGCCCCGCAAAATCGCTGCATCCGGGTTTCAGTCGGGCCGGAGGCCGAGCTCGACGCCTTCGCCGCGGCTCTGCCCGACGCGCTGAAAGCCGCCCGCGCGCGCTGAGCCGCGCGCCCTCTCAGACACAATTCCGCCGATCAAATCGGCAAAAAAGCACCGGCGTCGGCGCGTCTCGCCGCAAGGTGAGTTGCGCCGACTCGGGGGCGCGCCCATGTTTTGCTCAACAACAGGAGCAGACCCATGAGCCGCAAGACTCGCAACGCCCGTATCGCAATGCTTAGCCCGCTGGCCTTTGCCTTGGCCTTCGGCGCTTATGCAGGCATGACCCAATCCAGCCGCGAGATGAAACTCTCGACGTCACGCACCGAAGCCCCGCAAATCTCGCGTGAAGCTTCGGAAGAGGTCGAACAGCTCACCGACTGGCTGGAGCGTCACGGTCAGGCCTGACCGGCGCCTTTCGCAATCGCGCCAGCCGCCGCGGCGATGCCGCCGGGGTTGTGCGGGATTTTCAGCGCCTGCATCCCGGCCTCCATCGTCGCCAGCGCGCCCAGCGTCATATGGGCGTTCACATGGCCCATATGGGCGACGCGCAGGAAATCGTTGGCTTCGGGCGTGCCGGGTTCGGCCATCCCGAGCCCGATGCCCAGCGTGACCCCCGCCTCGCGTTCGAGCCAACTGCGCAGCCGCTGGGCATTGCCGCCGCCGATCCGCGCCGCAGTCACCGAATGAGCGCGATGGGCCGGGTTCGCGATATTGAGCGCGATATCGCCCTCCTGTCCCCACGTCTCGAAAGCCGCCCAGACAGCGGAGGCGAGCGTCGCGTGACGCGCCCAGATATGGGTGAGCCCCTCTTCCTCCAGAATCATCTTGAGCGATTCATCCAGGCCGAAGAGGTGATGCGTCGGCGAGGTGCCCCCGAAATACTGATAGACCATCTCGGGAAAGGCGCGCGGCTGCCAGTCCCAATAGGGCGTGACCAGATCGGCCTCGCGGCTCGCGGCCAGCGCCTTGTCGGAGAACCACACGAAGCCCAGACCCGGCGGCACCATCAGGCCCTTCTGGCTGGCGGCGACCATCACGTCGACGCCCCAGTCATCCATCCGGAACTCATCGCATCCCAGAGAGGCGATGCAATCGACCATCAGAAGTGCCGGATGCCCCGCCGCGTCGATGGCTGCACGGATCGCCGCCACGTCATTGACCACCGAGGTCGCGGTATCGACATGGGTGAGCAGCACGGCCTTGATCTCGTGGGTCTTGTCGGCCCGCAGCGCCTCTTCGACCTTTGCAGGGTCGGCCGGTGCCTTGATGCCGAATTCCAGCCGCTGAACGTCCACGCCCATCGTGGCCGCGTTGCGCGCCCAGATATTGCCGAAGCGCCCGGTCACGAGGCTCAACGCCTTGTCGCCGCGCGAGAACACGTTGGAGATCGACGCCTCCCAAGCGCCGTGCCCGTTGGCGATATAGATCGCGACATGGGACGAGGACATCGCCACCCGACGCAGGTTCGCCGCGACCCGCGCCGCGATCTCCTCGATCTCGCCTTCGTAGATATTGGGCGCGGGACGATGCATCGCGGCCAGAACACGGTCAGGCATCGTCGAGGGGCCGGGAATGGCGAGGTAGGGGCGACCTTGGGCAAGGCTCATCGGGTATCTCCGTCTGGCAGAACGGACAATCGGTAATGCCGCCCGCGCGCGGCGTCAATCTCGCGCCCGGCTTGCACGCGCCCCCTGTCTCGCGGTAATTCACGGGCTTAACCGCGTGCCGAATGGCACGCCTATCGCATGGTGCCTCGTGGCCAAGACTGCAAATCCTTACACGTCGAAACACCTCGCGGGCCGTATGTGGCGCGATTATCTGCTCAAGCACTGGCCGATGATCGGTGTGTCGATGGTCCTTCTGATGATCGAAGGCTCGACGCTGGGCGCGCTGAGCTGGATGCTCAAGCCGCTCTTCGACAAGGTCTTCGTGCAAGGCGAAAGCGATCTGATCTGGTGGGTCGGCGCCGCGATCTTCGGGCTGTTCCTGATCCGCGCCGTGACCTCGGTGGCCTCGCGCACGGTGATGACGAGCGTCTCGCTGCGCACCTCTAGCGATATGCAGATCGACCTGTTCCGGCACATGCTGCGGCTCGACCAGCATTTCTATCAGGCCAACCCGCCCGGCGCGCTGATCGAACGCGTGCAGGGCGACACCTCCGCCGTGCAGAACGTGTGGAAAATCTTCATCTCCAGCACCGGACGCGACGCGGTCTCTCTGATTTCGCTGTTCGGCGTGGCGGTCGCCATCGACCCTGGCTGGACGCTGGGGGCCGTGATCGGCGCACCGCTCCTGATCCTGCCGGTCGCGATGGCGCAACGCTATATCCGCCGCAAGACACGCCAGATGCGCGAAAGCTCTTCCGAACGCGCGACCCGGCTCGACGAGGTTTTCCACGGCATCGCCGCCGTGAAGCTCAACGGGATCGAGGAGTATCAGGCGGGGCGTTTCTCCCGTCTGGTGAACGAGGTCCGGATCGCCCAGATCAAGACCACCTTCATCTCGGGCCTCGTGCCCGCGATGATCGACATCATCACCGGTCTCGGCTTCTTCGTGGTGCTGATCCTCGGCGGCCAGCAGATTCTGGAGGGCGAGCGGTCGGTCGGCGATTTCATGTCTTTCTTCACCGCGATGGCGTTGGCCTTCCAGCCGCTGCGCCGTCTCGCGAATTCGGCAGGTGCGTGGCAAACGGCGGCCGCGAGCCTCGAGCGAATCTATCGCCTGTTCGACACGCAACCCGCGATCACCTCGCCCGCGCAGCCTTCGGCCCTGCCCGAGACCACGCGGATCGAGTTCGACGACGTGCATCTGCATTACGGCGACAAGCACGTTCTGCGCGGCCTCAGCTTCGTTGCCGAACCGGGCCAGACCACCGCGCTTGTCGGCCCCTCGGGCGCGGGCAAGACCACCGTGTTCAACCTGCTGACCCGACTCGTCGATCCCGATAGCGGGCGCATCACGTTGGGCGGCACGCCGCTGAACGCTCTCGGCCTTGCCGAACTACGCCAGCATTTCTCGACCGTGTCGCAGGATTCCGCGCTGTTCGACGAGACAATCCGCGAGAATGTCCTGCTCGGGCAGCAGGAGGTCGATCCCGACCATATCCAGACCGCGCTCGAAGCCGCCCATGTGACCGAATTCACCGACCTCCTGCAGAACGGCATCAATACCGGCGCAGGCCCGCGTGGTTCGGCCCTGTCCGGCGGGCAACGCCAGCGGGTCGCCATCGCGCGCGCCGTGCTGCGCGACGCGCCGATCCTGCTGCTCGACGAGGCGACCTCCGCCCTCGACACCGTCTCCGAGGCCAAGGTCGCGCAGGCGCTGGCGGACCTGAGCCAGGGCCGCACGACGCTGGTCATCGCCCACCGCCTGTCGACCGTGCGCAATGCCGACAAGATCGTCGTGGTGGTCGAAGGTCAGGTCGTCGAACAGGGCACGCATGACGAGCTGCTGGCCAAGAACGGGCCCTATGCGGGGCTCTGCCGGATGCAGCTTCTCGATTGAGTTGGCATTCCCGCCCCGGCTGCCTACATGGGCGGGGAAAGGAGACCTCTATGGCCGAGCGCATTCTCTACGAGATCACCGGTACGGATCGCGAGCACTTCCTGCAAGGGCTGGTGACGAACGACGTGAGCCACGTAAAAGACGGGCTGGTCTATACCGCCCTGCTGACGCCGCAGGGCAAATACCTTGCCGATTTCTTCCTGCTGGCGCGGGGCGAGGCGATCGTGCTCGATATCGACGCCAGCATCGCCGAGGCGACGATCAAGCGGCTGGGCATGTACAAGCTGCGTGCCGATGTCGCGATCGCTCCCTCCGATCTGAAGGTCTATCGCGGCACCGGGCCCGCGCCCGAGGGCGCGCTGGCCGATCCGCGCCATCCCGACATGGGCTGGCGGCTCTACGGGGACAAAGCGGGCGATGACGGCACCGATTGGGACGCGATCCGCGTTGCGCATTGCATCCCTGAGACCGGTGTCGAACTGACCCCCGACACGTTCATCCTCGAGGCCGGGTTCGATCGGCTGGACGGCGTCGATTTCCGCAAAGGTTGCTATGTCGGCCAGGAAGTCACCGCGCGGATGAAGCACAAGACCGAGCTGCGCAAAGGCTTCGTTACGGTCGATGTCAAAGGCCCTGCTGAGCCGGGAACCGAGATCACCTCCGACGGGCGCAGCGTCGGGCGTCTTTTCACCCGTTCGGGCGATCGCGCGATCGCCTATCTGCGCCTCGGGCGCGCATCGGGCGAGATGTCGGCGGGTGACGCGGTGGTCACTTATTTATGACCAGCGAGGATCAAATATTTCAGAAAGCGCAAGCCCCATCCATGCGTTTTCCGGAACATCGTGACGCAGAGGAAACGACCGCAAGAAATCCTTCGTAATACGAACGAATTCGCGCGACCTGAAGACTATCAATAGAGCGCAATTTCAATCACTTAGAAGACCATCTAGGCCTTTGTGCGTTCGCGCTTCGCAAATAGCCGGCCTTGAATTCCAGCGGCACACGCTTACTTCGCGTGCATTGCGATCCCTTATGAGGGGCCTAGCTTTTGGTGAGCGGCAAAGGTGATATGCGCCAGTCGCATACCTGCCATGTGACCCAAGGCATATCGAATCGGGGGCCGAACGGCCTAGATGGCCCTCACGCCAGGAAACGCAAGAGCAATAACAAAGGACGGAAGAATGCGCGATTTCGTTGACGGCTCGGCCTTCAATTACGAGCAGGGCCAACGAGCCCGCAAACTGTTCGCCGCTGTGGTTCTCGCGGCGCTGGATGATGCGATTGCAGACGACAAGAAATACGGCAACGGTCCCGAGCAGATCGCCCGCTGGGCACGCTCGCGCGATGGTCGTGAAGTTCTGTCCTGCGCCGGCATCGATCCGAACGAGCGCGTCGTCCGGGGTTTGATGGAATTCGTCGGCAAAGGTGTCCGCACGTCGGTCGCCCTGTCGCGCGAAGAAAGCGAACGCCGCCTCGCCGCGATTTCGGACGAGCACGAGGCCGAAGCCGCCTGATCCTGTCAGGCGCCACGGCGACAGTTGGATACACAAAACGGCGCGTCCCACAGGGCGCGCCGTTTTGAATTTCTTGGGCGTGTTTTTGCGATGATCTAAGGAGACGCCTTGCGTGCCTAGTCGGTGGCAAGAATTTCCCGGTCGATGCACGCATTGTTGGCCGCGTAGTGCAGGGCTAAGTCGCTCTCGGGCGTCCCTGCCCGAGCTTCTCCAGCCTCAGTCCAGATCGCGGCTCATCAGCGCGCGCTGCACTTCGCGACGCACCATCTTGCGCAGGTTACGCGTGATCTTCGCACCGAGCGCGCCTTGAAGCTCTTCGCGCAGCAGCGACGACACGAGGTGCCGAAGCTGGGTCTCGGTCATCGATTGCGCCAGCGGATGCAAGGCGGCATCGGGCTGGTCCGATGTGGACGCAAGCTCGGCCTCGAGCGCGGCGATCTCATCCGCCTCGAAATCCTCTTCGAGCGACGCACGAAGCTCCGCATAGCTGGACGTCCGCGACTCCGGCTCCGGGGCACGCGCCCCGGCATCGCTGAGATGCAGGCGACGCGGCGGCGTATCAGCCGCATGCTCGCTAGCCTGCACGAAGTTGGGAGCACTGTCAGCGCCGTCCATCTCCGGCGTGAGATCTTCCCAATCCTGCGCTGCGGTGGCGTCCTGCAGCGACTCAGGCTCAGCCTCGGCCCCCGGCGGCACGTCGAAGCCGATCACGGCCTCGGTCGCGAAGGCCTCATCGTCGATGCTGATGTCTTCCGGCTCGGCCTCTGCGGGAGCGGCGTCATCGAATTCGAGCCCCGCCAGAGGATCATCCTCGGCGCTTTCAAGCGTCTCGCTGGCGATATCCGCGTCACTGTCCGCCGCGTCGGCTTCCGGCGCATGCGGCGCGACGAAGCCGGCCACGTCCTCCCACTCGGCGCTGGTGAAGGTCTGCTCCGGATCGGAGCCCTGATCCCAAACCGGCGTAAAACTTTCGGGCAATTCGGTCAGCGGCGCGGTGCCTGCCGGTTCGAACCTATCACCCGTCTCGGATTCGTAATCGGCACCATCGCGCGCCACTTCTGCCTCAAGCTGGGCGAGCGAGCCCTCCAGCCGCTTGAGTTCGTCATCAAAGCTGCCCTGCGGCAATTCCGCCTCCGACGGCCAGGGCTCGGCCTCGGCATCATCGAATTCGGGCTCGAAATTCTGCGGCTTTCGGCGCGCCTCGGACAGCGGTGCAGGCTCGACCGACGCGGCGGGCGCCTCCGACAGATCGGCCGCGTCATCCTGCGCCGCCTCGGCTTCCTCTTCCGGCGAAACACCCGGCGCGGACCATTCGAGATCGTGGATATCGCCTTTCGACCCCGCCTGAGTGTCCGACACGAGATGCGCGGGCGTCAAAACCAAAGGATCGGGTGTCGCGCCCTCCCCTTTTGAAGTCGGATAGCTCTCGGCCACACGCGGGCTGTCCTGCGACACCAGTCGCCGGATCGATGCCAGCACATCTTCGATTTCGGGTCTGGGTCGGGTATCAGCCATGATCACTCCATCCTGCCGCGCGCACGCGCGCCTGTCCAGCCGTGACGGATCCGAAACTGCAAGGGACACCCGGAGGCTGCGATGCCTGCGCCACAGCGGCGCGGCAGGCGGACCCGAAAGCCCGCCGAAACACCGATCGGTCGTTACTGGCCGATGGCCTTGAGCACACGATCCAGACGCTTGCCCTGCGGGCTGAGCGTGAGGGGCGCGGTGCGGACCGAGTTGTAATAGGCCGCGGGATCATAGGTCGGAATTCCAAGCTTCAGGTTTTCTACCGTCAACAGACCCATAGCGGACAAAAGTTGATAATAAGCTACCTGCAGAGTGGCCGCCGCGTCGATCCGGCCCGCCTGCGCATCCAGCAGGTCCTGTTCAGCCGAAAGCACGTCGAGCGTGGTGCGCGCGCCCAGAAGCGCCTCTTCCTTGACGCCCTGATAGGCGGTGCGGGCTGCGGTGATCTGCTGGTCGTAAGCCGAAATCTGCGCCTTCGCGATGTCGATCGCCGCCCAGGCGTTGGCCACGTTTTGCGAGACCGTCACACCGGCCTGGCTCAGCTGCGCGCGGGCCGATTGATCGTTCGCCACGGCCTGACGCTGCGCCGAAAGAAGCGCGCCACCCGAATAAAGCGTCTGGTTCAGCTCGATCCCGGCGGATTGCGTCTGCACGCCCTGCTCTTGCTGGCGCAGGCCAAGCGAACCGGTGATTTTCGGCAGGCGATTGGCGCGGGCGTAATCCACACCGAGGTCATAGACCGCGACGGTGTGCTGCAGCTGCTTGATGCTCGGATGGGTGCGCAGCGCGATGTCACGTGCAGCATCCAGCGAACCCGGCAGAGACGGACGCTTCGGGAAGGCCGCGAGGTTGCTCGGATAGTGGCCAGTGGCCGCCTTGTAGGCCTCGCGTGCGGAGCGCAGGTTGCCCTGTGCCGCAGCGAGCGAGGCACGGGCGGACGCGAGCTGTGCCTGAGCGAGCGACACGTCGGTCTTGGTGACTTCACCCACTTCGAAACGGTCGTTCGAGGCCTTGAGTTCTTCGTTTAGGACGCGCGCCGAGTTCTGGTTGATCGCAACCTGCTCGGAGGCCGATTTCACGTCCGAATAGGCTTGGATCGCCGACAACAGCACGTTTTGTTCGACCGAGCGCAGACCCTCACGGGTGGCCAGCACGGTCTCTTTCTTCATCGAGACATTGATCTTGTTGCGACCGAAATCGAACAGCGTCATCGACGCGCCGAGCGAGGTCGAGGCGCTCTGCGAGATCGCCCCCGTGGCGTCGGAATTCAGGTAATCGTAGCTCGCGGTCCACTGCAGGACCGGGCGCAGATTCGCGACCGCCTGAGCGACGTCTTCATCGGCGGCCCGCAGCGCGGCCCGGTTCTGCTCCAGCAGGTTCGAATTGCGATATGCAGAGACCAGCGCATCGGCGAGCGTCTCCGCCCCTGCCGCGACCGGCCCAAATGCGGTAGCCGCGACCAAAGCGGTCATAGTCAGAGTCTTACGCAGCATCGAATGTCCCTCGTTTCCTGTATCGCCGCAGATGCAGGTGTTGTCCCTCTGCCGCCGGGCGCGATTACTTCAAATTCTATCGGCTCAGCGCCCGATTGCATATCCTGCAAAACAGCTAGCCTATTCGATGTGCTCCTCAGAGCACGAATTCACGCGGCTTCACGAACCCCTGGAGGACAGGTGCGGTGCCATTGAAAAGATCGCGCCAGCTCATCGCACCGTCGATCTTGTAACCGATCCGGGCGACCCCGAGGGCGCCTTCCATGAAAATTGCGGTGATCCGGCCCCCTTCTTTGAGTTGCTCGATCAGCGCCGCGGGAACGGTTTCGACCGCCCCTTCGATGAGGATCGCGTCATAGGGGCCGTGCTGTGCTGCGCCCTCGGTCAGCGCGCCGGTGACGACGGCGACATTGTCGGCCCCCGCCTCCGCCAGCGCAGCCTCTGCCTGCGATGCCATCTCCTCGTCTTCCAGCGCGACGACCGCCTCGGCCATCCGCGCGATCACGGCGGAGGAATAGCCGAGCCCGGCGCCCACATCGAGGACAAGATCATCGGGCTGGATGTCGAGCGCATCGAGCATCTTCGCGAAATTGCGCGGTTCCAGCAGCACGCGGCCCGGCGCGAGTTCGAGGTTTTCCCCGATATAGGCGGCTTCGCGCTTGGCCGCGGGCACGAATTGCTCGCGCGGCACATGCAGCATCGCCGCGATGATCGGAAATTTGGTCACATCGCTGGGACGGACCTGCGTGTCGACCATCATGGTGCGGCGCGTAGCGAAATCTTGCATGTCGAGAACTCTTCGGTAGCAAACCCTTGTGGCCGGTTTTGCCACAGAAGCAGGGTCTGAGCAAGTTATGCGAGAGGGCCTTCGGACCTGCCCTTGCGCTCAGAGCCGACGTCGCCTGCGCACAATGCGCCAAAGGCACAACTCGCCTCTTGCGCGGGCGCTTGCGATACCGTATCTGACGCCAACACCACGGCGGCGAGTTGGCGGAGTGGTGACGCAGCGGATTGCAAATCCGTGTACACCGGTTCGATTCCGGTACTCGCCTCCAAATATTTCAATGACTTACGTCGCGCTTTCTCGTTCAGAAATCGGATGTTGAAACAAGCGTTGAAACTTTCACGTTCCCTTCTTGTTCTGTTCCATTCGATTCCGGGCTTCTTGGGCCTGCTGTGCAAAAAGTCGCTGTCGGACCTCACCACCATATTTTTTCAGCATTTCTACGCCCGAGTGACCTGTGACGGCCTTCACCATTTCGTCGTCGCATCCAGCTAAGTAGAGCTCGATCGTCGCATTCTTGCGTAGACCGTGCGTGACATATTTCTTAGCTTGCGGGTGCTTCATGCTTGCCTTCACCTTACGCATCTCCTCGGCGATCATGCGGTAGCTTACTGGCCGCCCCTTCGCATCTGTGATCACGTTAAGTCCCTTCTTGGGAACCGCAGATAGATACTCCGCCAAGCGTTCGGTGAGCGGGATCCACAACTCCTTGTCAGTTTTGCCTTGCTTAACCCGATAGACGCCCTCCGAAAGGTCGCCCCAACGGATCTTCACCACATCGCCAATGCGCTGGCCGGTCCCGATACAAAGTTCGTAAACAAGCCTTGCTCTCGCTGTCGCAACTTCTTCGAACTCTTCGCGCACATCCTGCGGCCACGGCTCCCAGCCGTCACTTTTTTGCTTCAGGAGAGGAACGCCATGCGCCGCGGTTTTGTCACCGGTTCCTTTAATAAAGCCTTTCAGTCTTGCATGGTTGAGGAGCACCACCATAACCTGAACGAGATAGTTCGCTTGGCGCCAATGATGCCTGTTCGCTTGCTGTAACTCGTAGATGTGCGTTGTTTCGATCTTAGCCGGCTCATAATCGCCCCAAATATCTCGAATATGGCTAATATACTTGTGGTAGTCGCTTTTCGTGCGGGGAGCGAGTTTCTGAAAAGCCTCGCTTTCATAATAGCTTAGAATAAGGGCCTCAAAGTTCCTCTTGGAAGGAGCTGACTTTTCTGCCTTAAGAAGCCGATTATAATGATCCCAGAATTCTGGCGACCCCGGTTCCTCATGCATCATCTCTGACTGGCCGCGAGCCCGGCGAATAAACCGAACATACTCACGATCTTCGTAGACATATTTAGGGAGCGCTCTCCTCGTCATTTCTTCCCCATCCTCAGATCACCGCTGAGGAAGTCATCAGGGTGTTCTTGTTCAATCTTCGTCATGTGGAGGATGACACAGCCATCTGGCTTAATCTCGATCCGCGCGCCGGCCAATCCAGCGTCGGACAATTCGCGCACAAGTGTGGCGACAAGTCTTTTCGAGTGTGCCTGGGGGCTTGTGGCCATCTTCTTTTCCTAGCGATATTCCCTCTTGGGACCTGAATTTCCGAGGTTTTGGCCCCGCACTCCCTATTGTGGTGCTTTGGGGTGAAATACCGAAGAGGTTTCGTTCCTCAATCCACAGGAAATCGTGGACAGGATGTAGCCGCTCCCTACGCCACATGGGCCCAGGCGCGGCTCTTCTGCTTCGGCGTGAGGATTAGCTTGATTGATCTGGAGCTTTGATTTTCTTTACTTCGACCTGGATCGGCAACCATTCTCTTGTGAATAAACCGCGCGGATCGAGCACACGAAGTTTTCTTCAATCACGTGTTCGGAACACGTGGGAGACCTCAGATGACATCCAACTCGAACGCTCCGGCAAAAGAAGATTTCACAACCTTCAGCACGCAAAGGACGGCCTTCGTCGTGCTGCATCAGTAACGCTCCCCACTCCGCCTCGAGTGTCACCCAACTACTTCAGCGTCTGCAAACAAGCTGAAACGCGCGACCAACGCGAAATTCTCGGCAAAAAGCGCACCTTCATGACATTCCCCCGAGGCATCTTTCACAGAAGCGAATAGCACCTCCTGTTTGTGCAGAAGATGAACCTTTGCCGCGCAGCCCCAATATTCGGAAGACAAGCGACGCAACGCCTTCTTCGCGGAAATTCCTCACGCTTCGATCAGTGCCCCGTCGCGGAGATGGATCAGCCGATCGAAGCGGTCGAAGATTTTCTCGTCATGCGTCACGGTGAGAATACAGGCTTCCTGCTCGACTGCGAGCTTTCGCAACAAATCCATCACAAGCTGAGCCCGCACGGAATCGAGAGCCGCCGTTGGCTCGTCGGCAAGAATGATCCGGGGTCGGTTCGCCAGCGCGCGCGCGATGGCAACGCGCTGCGCTTCCCCGCCTGACAGATGCGCGGGCTTGACCCCGGCGCGATGTCCGACCTCGAGATAATCCAGCAATTCGCGTGCCCGTGCTTTCGCCGCCGCAGGCTTCCAGCCCGCGAGATTCAGCACCACCGAGACATTCTCTTCGGCTGTGAGGAACGGAAGCAAGTTATGCGCCTGAAAGATGAAGCCGATCTTGTCGAGACGAAGTTGGCGCAGGTTGCCACGCAGCCATCGGCCGTCAAACACCGTCTCGCCATCAAGCAAGAGACGGCCTGCCGAGGGGTCAACAATGCAGCCGATAATGTTGAGCAGTGTGGTCTTTCCCGAACCCGAAGGGCCGAGCATCGCCACCACCTCGCCCGCATGGATCTGCAATTCGACCACGCGCAATGCATCGACGCGTGTTTCACCCTCGCCATAATGCTTGGCTACGCCTGACACATCGACGAGAAGATCACCAATTGCCATCTCAGCCTCCAATCGCCGTCGCAGGGTCGACCTTGAGCGCGGCACGGATACCGAGCCCGGAGGCCACGATGCAGACACCAACGATGATCCCGGCAAGCACCAATGCGTTGGTGGGCTCCAGCACAACACGGCGAGGAAAATTGTCTTTCACCAGCAAAATCAAAGACAGCCCGATCGCCCAGCCGGAAATTCCCAGGATCAGAGCCTGCTGAACGATGAGACCGAGGATCGTGCGATCTGGTGCCCCGATCAGCTTGAGCGTCGCGATCTGTTTAAGCTTCTCCATCGTCATCGTGTAGATGATCAGCGCTATCACCACCGCCGAGACCGTCAGCAGGATTCCCAGAAACAGCCCGATCTGGCGGCGTGCGCGATCGACGACCGATGCGAGCAAAAGTTCTTCTTGCTGTGCCTGGGTCAGAGCGCCCAAATGCTTCCATTGCCTGATCGTCGTAGCCACCCGCTCAACATCGGCATCGGGCTCAATCCGTGCAATTACTGCGGCGACATTGCTGGCGTCTGGCGACGTAGCGCCACGCGCCGCGCGGACCCTCTCGGCAGCGGGATCGAGTTCGCTTTGCAAAGCCATTGCATCGGAAAGCGTCATGAAGACCGCGGGGTCACCGCCGGAGTTCATCGCATTTTCTGTCAGCCCGACGACGGTAAACCGGTTACGTCCGATACGGATCGTGTCGCCGACCTGAAGCCCTGACTTTCGATCGGCCACCAATTCGTAGTGGCTGCGCCCAAGCCCACGCCCATCAGTGATGGTGAAGGGACCTCCCGGACGACCGCGCTCGTAACCTATAACATATAGCCGGAGCGTCTGCGTCCCGTGCTGTGCCTCGATCGTCTGGTAAGTGATCGCGCCCGCGTCAGAGATCCCCGGAAGGCGCGCCACCGCATCGCGCGTCGCGGAAGGTAGCGAAGACGCCTCGGCAAAGGGCCCCTGAGTATTCGCCTCAACGACCCAGAGATCTGCGCGCGGTGCTTTAACCGCCGCAAGTGCATCCGAAACAAGACCGTTATAAATCCCGATCATCGCCAGCACGACAGTCATCAGTAACCCCAACCCGAAGCAGGTCAGGACAAAGCGAAACAGGCTATGCCGGATATCCTTGAGCGCAAGATTCATTCGTCCACCTCGACGCTCACCTTTCGGCCTTCGACCGCGCCTTTGGGAACCGGCGAAACAACCTCTGCGCCTTCCGGCAGACCGTCCGTCACCTCTGCGCGGCCGAGATCGTCGCGCGCACCGAATTCCAGGGTCGCCTGCGCGAGCGCACCATCCTGCGCGATCCAGACCGTTCCCGAAGCACCGTCGAAGCCCGTGATATCGACCTCGGGCACCATCAACGCCTGATCGCGATGACCAGTCGTGACCAGAGTCTCAGCCTGTTCGCCCAGATACATTTCGGCGGGGCAATCCGTGCAGGCGAGCCAGACCTTGCGCTCCTCGTTGACGCGGTCGCTTTCCAGCCCGATCCGCACGATTTCGCCATGAAACTCTTGTTGCGAGCGCGAACGAAGACGGATGGCGCCCACCTGCCCCAGCGCAAGCTGACCCGCGCGCTCCTCGTCGATATAGGCCTGAATCCAGATCGTCTGCGGATCAATCAGGCTGAAGATCGTGTCACCCGCCTTGACCACCGTGCCGGCCTCGGCCTTGCGCGCAATGATCAAGGCATCATAGGGCGCCGCCAGAACGTGTTTTTCCAGAAGCGTGCGGGCCGATTGCAGATTAGCATCCGCTTCCGCCGCCTGAGCCCGCAGCACCATCAGCTCGGTTTCGGCCACCGCGAGATCGGCGCGCGCCACATCGAGATCGCGCTGGGTTTCCTCCGCGCTCTGCTTTGAGGCGCGATCCGTTCGTGCAAGTTCCTGCTGGCGCGTATTGGCCGCCTCGCGCTGTGACAAAACCGCCTGAGCGCGTGGCAGGGCAGCTTCCGCCTTGGCGAGCGCTGCACGTGCCGCTTCCACCCCCGCATCAGCCTGGGCAACGCGCGCCTGTTGTTCTTCGGGATGCAAACGCGCCAATTCCTGCCCAGCCATAACACGATCACCAGCATCTGCTGACAGGCTCTGCACGGCGCCCCCCAGTTCGAAGCCAACGGCGCTCAGCACACGTGCCTCAACTGTTCCCAAACCATAAATCCGGAGCGTGACATCCGTCTCTGGCGAAAGCACCGTTACCGGCAGCGGACGGTGGCGCAGCACCCAGATCCCAACCGCCAGCGCGACTGCGGCTACACCGACGACAAACCAGCTCTTACGCATCTCTCAGCCATCCTTCCTGCATTCGAGCAAGCGCAGTTGCACATCCAGCAGCGCCAGCCCGGTCTCTTCCATTGACGTCGTGCGCGGCCCGAGGGCCCATCGGATCGCGGCGCCCTGGACAAGCGAGCTCAGCAGATAAGCAGCATCACGCGGCGTGAGATCGACCGATACCCGCCCCTGTGCTTGTGCGGCGGCGATGTCCGCCTCAAGCGTTTCATGGAATACGCTTAGGCGCTCCCGAAAAGCCCCGCGCAGAACTTCGTTCTCGGTCGTCAATTCTCGCGAGAACAGGAGCATTGGGATCGCCGGAGTGCGCGCGATCACCCCAAGCTGTGCCGCCACCAATGCGCGCACCCGGTCCAGCGGATCTGACACACCCTCGAGCGCTGCCTCCCAGGCTGCCGCCAGGGTGTCGGTGACATGCTCGGCGACCGCACCCCAAAGCTCCGCCTTGGACGGGAAGTGCCGGAACAGAGCCGCCTGTGTCAGCCCGATCTGTTTCGCGACCGCATTCGTAGTCACGCGATCAGGGCCGATCTGGTCGGCCATCTCGAGGACGGTCGAAACGATTTCTGCTTTTCGTAGATCTGCGGACTTTCGCATCACATGCCCATTAGTAAGTTATTGATTACTTACTAATGGGTGGCTTTCGAAACGTCAACTGGCTCTTAGAACTGAAACCAATCCCGCATTGCCAGCGACCATTGCTCTCGGAATTTGCGAAATCGAAAGCACCCTCGGTGGCCCGTCAGGCGCCCACAAGACCGCGCGCATCGTCGAACCAGTCGTTGAGCGCCTCGAGTGAGAAAGGAAGGCGACAACCATATCCGCCCGTAAACTCGTCATAAGCAAGTTCGTTCAGGCCGTTGATACCAACGAGGACGGGAATTCCCTGCAGGATAGCTTCAGCAATCACCGGGCGAAACCCGCGCCCCTCGGACTCCATCTTACCGAACTTATTCACGACAAGCAGATCGGCTCCATATGCAAGGCTATGTGAAACCGCTGCGACAGAAGCCTCAAGCGCTGCAGGATCAAGGCGGCAGCCGCGAGATCCCTCGCCAAGTGATTGCGAGATCGATAACACCGGCCCGTCGGGCAAAACCTTAATATCCATATCGCAGGCATGGCTTTTGGGCCGATCAATATTGACCTGAACAACGCCGCACACGCGATGCCCTCGCGCAATCACCTGTCGGGCAAAGCGCGCCATCAGAAAGTCCACGTCACCCCGGCCAGGGCTTTGAATAGCTGCGATAGGAAACATTTCATGTCCTTTCCAATCAATCATTCGCCAAGATTCAGCGCTGCACATCCTCACCGAAAACGCTCGCGCGCGTGATGGTGCAGTCGAGGTCAGCGAGAACCCCGTCCTTGAGCCCATAGATCAATCCGTGAACCTTGACGGGCTCTCCTGCGGTCCAAGCTCGCTGAAGAATTGGTGTCTCAGCTATGCGTCGCACACCCTCGATCACGTTGAGCTCGGCCAAACGGTCGCGCCGGGCCTCGATATTGGCCAGCTGCCCCAGATCAATCGCATAGGCGCGCGCAAGACGACGAATTGGTTCAAGCCAATGGTCCGTGAGACCGCCGAGCATCTCCTCGGTCGCAGCTTTGACACCGCCGCAGCCGTAATGACCACAAACGATAATCTCGCGAATACCAAGGCTTTCGACGGCAAATTCAAGCGCACTCAGCAAGTTCATGTCTGAAGAATGCACGACGTTGGCGACGTTCCGGTGGACGAAGACCTCGCCGGGATCAAGCCCCGCAACAACATTCGCAGGCACGCGGCTATCGGCGCAACCAACCCAGAAGAACTCCGGGTTTTGCCGCGTCGCAAGACGTGAGAAATAGCCAGGCTCCTCCGCCTTGCGGCGTTCCGACCAAGTGCGGTTGCGGGTGAAAAGATCGCTCAGCATCGCTTTCGTCCCTATGCCGCCAGATCGACCCCAGAGATATCTGCTCGTGCGGCGAGCTCCGCCACGAAGGCGCGCACTGCGCGTGTCCAGGCTGCCTTCTCCATCGCTTCGGCAATACGCGGACGCACGGTCTCGTATGGCAGTGGAGCGCCTTCGGCGACCGCATCGAGCCGGATCACATGCCAGCCGAAGCGACTGAGCACGGGCTCCGCGGTAAGCTCTCCTTCGCCAAGCGCACGCAGGGCTTTCTCGAACTCAGGAACGGTGTCGCCCGGGCCGAGCTGGCCGAGGAAGCCGCCCTCGCCGCGCGACGAGCAGTCGCTATTCTCCTTGGCTAGACGCGCAAAGCTTTTGGGTTTTTCGATCGCCTCTGTCGCCAAGGCGCGCGCGCGGGCCTCAGCTGTCTCGCGTTGCGCCTCGTTGCGCGGATCGCAGGCGATCAGTATATGCGCGGCTTCCCAAAGCGGCGGGGCGCGGAACCGCGTGGGATCACGGCTCCATTCGACTTGGATATCCTCCTCGGAGGGACGCGTCACCTCGACGGCATCCTCAAGAAGCGCACGGATCAGAGCCTCGTCCTCGGTCTCGATCTGTCCCGGAGCGACCTCCTGAGGGTCGGCGTCAATCGCACGTTGCTCCGCTTCTTGCAGAAGAAGCGCGCGAACCGCGAGCGCATTGGCCGCCTTGCGCCAGGCAATGCCGGGTTTGTCACTCGGGCCGTTATGATGCTGGGCTTCCGCAGCAATCGCCGCGGAAGGGATAGTCTGGCCATTCACGACCACATCGGGAAAGAGCGGTTTGGTCATTGCTCTCACTCCGCAGCCGAAGGTCGCTTCGCCGCAGCGATACGCCTCTTATTGATGTCGGCAGCACTGCGCTCAGGCAACTTGGAGCTCCGGCGAGACCGCACGATCTGATAACCGGGGCGCAGCAGCAAATAACGTAGCGGCGCGAAGATCCCCGAAGCTATGTGAACGAGGCGGGTGAAGGGGACCAACAGGAAAATGGTCAGTCCGAGCGCGATGTGCAGCTTGAACACAAGCGCCGCGCCCGCGACATAGTCCGCAGCACCCGGCTGGAACGTCCAGATCATCTGCGCCCATGTCATGAACTTGACCATCTCGTGACCGTCGGAGTGTTGCCAGCTCACCGGAACCGTCCCGAGACCGAGCAGAAGCTGAGCCAGCAGGAGCACGAGGATCGCGATATCGGCAAAGCTCGACGTCAACCGAATACGTTGGTCGGTCCAGCGGCGATAGAGCAGCATCCCGCCGCCGACCGTCGCCATCACGCCCGCGATCCCGCCTGCCACGATTGCGAGGATTTGTTTGGCGCCGTGGCTGACATGGAGCATGTCGAATACCCAGATCGGCGTCAGAAGGCCGACGACATGGCCCACGAAGATCACAAGAACCCCGACATGGAACAGGATCGATGCGATCGCGAAATGACGCTGTCGCAGCAACTGGCTCGACGAGGTTTTCCAAGTGAAGGGATCACGATCGTAACGCGCGATCGATCCCAGGAAGAGCACGGAAAGTGCGATGTAGGGGTAGATGCCAAATAGAAACGTATTCATCTGAGCCTCCGTCATTCCGCCGCGGTTTTCGCGTGGCGCAGTTTGGGCGGATCCATCTGCGCGAGCATGTCGCGCACCTGCGGACAGCCTGCATTCGGGTCGGGACCGAAGGTAACCTCGGTTTCTTCCCAGATTTTGTCGATCTCCTCGAGATCGTCGGGGGACGGATCAGGTCGCGCGAGGATCTCGGCCACAGCCTCCTCGTCAGCCACCTCACCCGACATTTGCACGAGCGCCGCGAAGATCGCCGCATACGCGCTCTCGCGCTTGCCCAACCGTTCCCCGATCGCAGCGAGGATATGGGCTGCATCCGCCAGCATGTCGCGCGCTTCCTCGCGCGGACGAGCCGCAAGGAACTCGAGCAGCACGGGAAGATGGTCGGGCAGTTCGGTCGTGGCTGGCTCAAAACCTGCCGCACGATAGGTCTCGAGCAGGTCGACCATGGCACCGCCACGATCACGGCTTTCTCCATGGACATGTTCGAAGAGGTTGAGCGACAGGCTGCGCGAGCGGTCGAAGAGCATCACATAGTCCTCTTCGAGCGCGTAGATGTCACGGGCACCGAGTTCTTCGATCAGCGGGCGCAAGTCCCGCCGTGCCGCCGCCGTGAGCCGCGTCTCGGAGGCGAGAACGCCCCCGATCTCCGGCATCGCCTGTTGCAGTTCCTGCGTCGGATAGCTCAGCAGGACCGAGAAGGCCTTGAGCGTGCGATCGTTGAGTTGATGGTCCATCACTGCACCTCCTGCGGCATCTTGAGCGGTCTTTTGGAGCCCCCGAAGAGCGAGCCCTTCGAGATCCCGGTCGAGCAGCCGTTGCAATCGGTGAACCCGGTGCCCGCGCGCAGGTCATAGGCATCCTCGACCTGTTCACGATGGGTCGTCGGGATCACGAAGCGGTCCTCGTAATCGGCGAGCGCCATGATCTTATACATATCCTCGATCACACGACCCGAGAGACCGACACGTGCGGCGATCCCTTCGTCGCGAACCCCGTCGACGGTCTTTGCCCGCATGTAGGAACGCATTGCAAGCATCCGCTCAAGAGCGGTAGCGATCGGCGCCTCGTCACCGGCTGTCAGCATGTTGGCGAGGTAGCGCAGCGGAATACGCAGGCTCTTCACGTCCGGCATCGCGCCATCCATGCCGATCGCGCCCGCCTCGGCGGCGTTCTGGATCGGTGAGAGCGGCGGAATATACCAGACCATCGGCAGCGTTCGGTATTCGGGATGCAGCGGGAAGGCGACCTTCCACTCCATCGCCATCTTCCAGATCGGGCTTTGCTGCGCCGACTTGATCCATTCCTCCGGAACGCCATCGGCTCGTGCGGCCTCGATTACGACCGGATCGTTGGGATCGAGGAACACGTCGAGCTGCGCGTCATAGAGCTGCTGCTCGGAGGGCGCATTCGCCGCTTGCTCGATCTTGTCGGCATCATAGAGCATGACGCCGAGATACCGAATCCGGCCCACGCAGGTTTCCGAACAAACGGTCGGGTTGCCGCTCTCGATCCGCGGGTAGCACAGGGTGCATTTCTCGGATTTTCCGGTCGACCAGTTGTAATAGACCTTCTTGTAGGGGCAGCCCGAGACGCACATCCGCCAGCCGCGGCATTTTTCCTGGTCGATCAGGACGATGCCGTCTTCCTCACGTTTGTAGATCGCACCCGAAGGACACGACGCTGCACAGGCCGGATTAAGGCAATGCTCGCACAGTCGCGGCAGATACATCATGAAGGTGTTCTCGTATTCCCCGTAGATCTCCTTCTGCACCCCCTCGAAGTTGTAGTCCTTCGAGCGTTTCGAGAATTCGCCGCCAAGGATTTCTTCCCAGTTCGGCCCCTTTTCGATTTTCTCGATCCGTTCGCCAGTGATCTTGGAGCGCGGGCGGGCGGTCGGAAAAGCCTTCATCTCGGGCGCGTTGGCGAGATGCTCGTAGTCGAAATCGAACGGCTCGTAATAGTCGTCGATCGCAGGCAGGTCGGGGTTGGCGAAGATATTCGCCACGATCCGCCATTTCGAACCCTGCCGCGGGATCAGCTTACCGGAACGGGTGCGTTTCCAGCCACCGTTCCAGCGTTTCTGATTTTCCCAGTCGGTCGGGTAGCCGGTGCCGGGCTTAGTCTCGACGTTGTTGAACCAAGCGTATTCGACACCGTCGCGGCTGGTCCAGACGTTCTTGCAAGTCACGGAGCAGGTGTGACACCCGATACATTTGTCGAGGTTCAGCACCATGCCGATTTGTGCGCGGACTCTCATTCTGCTGCCTCCTGGGTAGCGGGCTCATCGAGCCAGTCGATCTTCTTCATCTTGCGGACCACGACGAATTCGTCGCGGTTCGCACCCACGGTGCCGTAGTAGTTGAACCCGTAGGAAAGCTGGGCGTAGCCACCGATCATATGCGTGGGCTTGAGCGTCGCGCGGGTCACCGAATTGTGGATGCCTCCGCGCAGGCCGGTCTTCTGAGAGCCGGGCGTGTTCACGATCTTCTCCTGGGCGTGATACATGAAGATCGTGCCTTCCTTCATCCGCTGCGAGACGACCGCCCGCGCGGTCAGCGCGCCGTTAACGTTGTAGGCTTCAACCCAGTCGTTATCTTCGATTCCCGCTTTCTTCGCGTCGGTCTCCGAAATCCAGACCACCGGCCCGCCGCGGTTCAGCGTGAGCATCAGCAGGTTGTCGGTATAGGTGGAGTGGATGCCCCACTTCTGGTGCGGAGTGATGAAGTTCAGCACAACATGCTTGTCGTCGCCGGCGAGCACATCTTGCGTCACGGTCTTCAGGTCGACCGGCGGACGATAGGACACAAAGCCCTCGCCGAAAGCGCGCATCCAGAGGTGGTCCTGATAGAGCTGCTGACGACCTGAAAGGGTGCGCCATGGGATCAGCTCATGCACGTTGGTGTAGCCGGCGTTGTAGCAGACTTCCTCGCTCTCGATACCCGACCAGGTCGGGGACGAGATGATCTTGCGCGGTTGCGCGGCGATATCACGGAAGCGGATCTTCGTGTGCTCCTGCCCTTCGGCAAGGTGCTTATGCCCGCGGCCGGTGGGCTTCTCGAGCGCCCCCCAAGCCTTGACCGCAACCTCGCCGTTGGTTTCGGGCGCGAGCATTAGGATCACCTCGGTTGCGTCGATGTCGGTATCGATTTTCGGACAACCTTTGGTGGGACCATCCTCCCATTCGCCATTGAGTTTGCGAAGCGCTTCGACCTCGTGCTTGGTATCCCAGCCAATGCCCTTGCCGCCATTGCCCAGCTTATCCATCAGCGGACCGAGCGCCACATACCGATCGTAGATTGCACCGTAGTCGCGCTCGACAGTGACGTAGTTAGGCGCAGTTTTACCCGGGATCAGGTCGCATTCACCCTTCTTCCAATCGCGCACCTCAGGCTGAGCCAATTCGCCTGCCGTGTCGTGCAGGATCGGCGCCTGGACAATGTCGGTTTCCTGACCAAGAACCTCCGGCGAAACCTCTTGGAATTTCTTGGCGATCGCCTTGAAGATCTCCCAGTCGGACTTCGACTCGTAAGCAGGGTCTACAGCCGCTTGAAGCGGGTGAATGAACGGGTGCATGTCCGAGGTATTGAGGTCGTTCTTCTCATACCACGAAGCGGTCGGCAGAACGACGTCGGAATAGACTGCGGTCGTCGACATACGGAAGTCGATGCAAACGAGCAGGTCGAGTTTGCCTTCCGGCGCCTCGTCATGCCAAACGGCCTCCTTCGGCTTCGCCCGACCTTCCTCGCCGAGATCCTTTCCGAGAATCCCGCTGTCGGTGCCGAGTAGGTGACGAATGAAATATTCGTGCCCCTTGCCCGACGAACCCAAGAGGTTCGAGCGCCACACATAGAGATTGCGCATCCAGTTTTCCGGAGCGTCAGGGTCCTCGCAGGACATCTGCAGCTCACCGGACTTCAGCTTTTCGGCCACGTAGTCTTTGGGATCCATGCCCGCTGCCTTGGCAGCCTTGGTGACCTCGAGCGGGTTCGTCTTGAGTTGCGGCGCCGAAGGCAACCACCCCATACGCTCGGCGCGAATGTTGTAGTCGATCAGCGAGATGTCCCAGTCACCCTTCGGCGCGGTCGGAGACAGGATCTCGTCCACCCCGAGCGTTTCGTAACGCCATTGGTCGGTATGGGCATAGAAGGCCGAGGTGCCGTTCATCTGACGCGGCGGGCGCCCCCAATCCAGAGCGAAGGCGAGCGGAAGCCAACCCGTTTGCGGGCGCAGTTTCTCCTGACCGACATAGTGGCTCCAGCCACCACCTTCCTGACCGACGCAACCGCACATCACCAGCAGGTTGATGATGCCACGGTAGTTCATGTCCATATGATACCAGTGGTTCAGACCCGCCCCCAGGATCACCATGGATTTGCCGTGAGTCTTTTCGGCATTGCTGGCGAACTCGCGTGCGACCGCGATGATCTTGTCAGCGGAGACGCCGGTGATCTTCTCGGCCCATTTCGGCGTGTAGGGCAGGTCCTCATTGAAGTCATGGCTGACCCAGTCGCCCCCCAGACCACGATCGAGACCGTAATTCGCACAAAGGAGGTCAAACACGGTCGCGACCATGGCCTCGCGGCCATCAGCGAGCGTGACCTTTCTAACCGGCACGTTTCGGGTCAGGACGTCGGGGTGTTGGCACTTGACGAAATTCTCCGTAGCGGCGCCGCCGAAATAGGGGAAATCGACACCGACGACATCGTCATGGCACTCTTCCATAACCTGGCTGAGCCGAAGCTTCGCCTCTCCCGTGCTGGCGCGGTCCTCGAGGTTCCACTTGCCCTCTTCCCCCCAACGGAAACCGATGGACCCGTTCGGCACGACCATCGCCCCGGAGGCTTCATCATAGGCAACGGTCTTCCATTCGGGGTTGTTGCTCTCGCCCAACCCGTCTGCGAGGTCCGAAGCCCGAAGCATCTTGCCGGGGATGTGGCGGCCATCCTCCTCATCGAGCAGCACGAGCATCGGCATGTCCGAATAGCGACGTGCATAATCCTCGAAATACTCGGCCTGACGGTCGAGATGATATTCGCGCAGGACCACATGCCCCATCGCCATCGCCAGCGCCGAGTCGGTGCCCTGCTTGGGATTGAGCCAGATGTCACCGAATTTCGAGGCTTCCGAGTAATCAGGGCAAATCACGGCGGATTTGGTGCCGCGGTAGCGGGCCTCGGTATAGAAATGAGCGTCCGGCGTGCGGGTTTGCGGCACGTTCGAGCCCCAAATCAGCAGATAGCCCGCATTATACCAATCGGCAGATTCCGGGACGTCGGTCTGCTCGCCCCAGGTCTGCGGCGAGGCAGGCGGAAGATCGCAATACCAGTCATAGAAGGACAGACAGGTGCCGCCCAGCAGAGACAGGTAACGCGCACCTGCAGCGTAGCTGACCATCGACATGGCCGGGATCGGCGAAAAGCCGAAGACGCGATCGGGCCCGTAGGTCTTTGCAGTATAGGCATTGGCGGTCGCAGCGATCTCGGTAGCTTCGTCCCAGCTCGCGCGCACAAAACCGCCCTTCCCGCGGGCCTTAGTGTATTCGGCGCGCAGCAGAGGATCGCTCTGGATGGCAGTCCATGCTTCGATTGGCGACTTGGTCTTGCGCATCTCGCGCCACATTTTCAGCAGCTTGCCACGCACCATCGGGTGCTTCATCCGCGCTGCGGAATAGAGATACCAGCTATAGGAGGCGCCGCGGGCACAACCGCGCGGCTCGTGGTTGGGCAATCCGGGACGCGTGCGCGGGTAATCGGTCTGCTGGGTCTCCCATGTCACGATCCCCGACTTCACGTAAATCTTCCAGCTGCAAGACCCGGTGCAGTTCACACCATGGGTCGAGCGGACGATCTTGTCGTGACGCCAGCGGGACCGATAGGTCTCTTCCCATTTACGGTCCTCGCGGGTCACCTGCCCGTGGCCGTCGGAGAACTGCTCCAACTCCTTGGATTGCAGGAAATTAAGTCTGTCGAGCAAGTGGCTCATGTCGCGTCTCCTTGCGGAAATGGATTGGAAGCGCGCGCCGCGGGACGCCACGGCGCGCGCCGGTCGCGTCAGCAGGGAACGGAGGCGCCCTTGCGGCTGTAGAAGAACCACGTCACCACCACGCAGAGCGCGTAGAAGATCATGAAGCCCCACAGAGCTGCGTTGGGAGCGCCGGTCAGGCTGATCGACGTGCCGTAGAATTTCGGGATGAAGAAGGCACCATAGGCCGCGATCGCCGAGGTGAAGGCGATGATCGCCGAGCTCTCCAGCTCCGATTGCTTGAGCGTGGCGGCCGCGTCGAGATGCGGGTTCAGACGCGGCACTTCCTGACGCATGATCGAGGGGATCATCTGGAAGGTCGAGGCATTACCCACGCCGGTCAGGAAGAACAGCGCCATGAAGCAGGCGAAGAAGCCCCAGAAGCTGCCGGCGTCACCGGCCGAGGGCAGGAACTGCAGCACTCCCCAGACGGCGACGATCATGCCGACGAAGGTCCAGAAGGTCACGCGACCGCCACCGAACTTATCGGAAATCCAACCTGTGCCGGCCCGGCTCAGCGCGCCCACCAGCGGCCCGAGGAAAGCGAATTGCAGCACGTCCACCTCAGGAAACTGCGTCTTCATGAGCAGCGGGAAGCCAGCGGAATAGCCGATGAAGCTTCCGAACGTGCCGGTGTAGAGGACGCACATCACCCAGTTGTGGAAGCGCGAGAAAATCACTGATTGCTGTTTGAACGAAGCGCTGGCCGATGCGATGTCATTCATCCCGAACCATGCGGCGATCGCCGAAAGGACGATGAAGGGCACCCAGACGAAACCAGCGTTCTGCAGGAAGAGCTCACCCCCTGCCGACAATTGCTGGGGCGCGCCGCCGAGGGAGCCGAAGACGCCCGTGGTGATCACGATCGGCACGAGGAACTGCATCACCGAGACGCCCGCGTTGCCGAGGCCTGCATTGAGAGCCAGCGCGTTCCCCTTGGTCTTCTTGGGGTAGAAATAAGCGATGTTGGCCATCGAGGAGGCGAAGTTTCCACCACCGAAGCCGCAGAGCAGCGCGAGCAGCAGGAAGATGGCGTAGGGGGTCTCGGGGTTCTGCACCGCAAAGCCGATACCGAGCGCGGGCAAAAGCAGCGTGGCGGTCGAGAAGGCCGTCCATTTGCGGCCGCCGAAGATCGGGATCATGAAGCTGTAGAAGATGCGCAGTGTCGCGCCCGACAGGCCCGGCAGTGCCGCCAGCCAGAACAGTTGTCCGGTAGAGTAGTCGAAGCCGATTGCGGGAAGCTTGGCGACCACGACGGACCACACCATCCAGACCGAGAAGGCGAGGAGAAGCGCGGGGATCGATATCCAGAGGTTGCGGGTGGCGATCGCATGCCCGCGGGTTTTCCAGAACTCCGGATCCTCGGGACGCCAGTCGGTCAGCACGTGGCCGCTTTGACCGGAGGTTGCTGTTGTGGTGGCCATTGGAGTGGCTCCTTCAGAAATGTGCGAGGGGGGCGGGCCACCCAGCGGGAAGCCCGTTGGGTATTCATCAAGGCATGGACTTCGCGAGCGGCTCATCGGGCACATCGGAAAGATACTTCTCTCCTTTGAGACCAGGATGCCGTGCATGTTCCATGCGGCGGATGGCGATGTGCATCCAGACCGTCGAGACGAGGACCAGCACGAAGAGCAACATGAAGGGAGCAGTCCAGACACCGCTTTGGTCGAGCAAGAAGCCGAAGCTGATGGGCAGGAAGAAACCACCCAGTCCCCCGATCATGCCGACGAGTCCGCCAACGGCCCCGACGTGATGCGGGTAATAAACCGGGATATGCTTGTAGACGGCAGCCTTTCCGAGGCTCATCACGAAGCCCAAGATCACGGTCATCACCATAAACATCGTCGCGTTGAGGCCGAAGGTGAACGAGATCGGGCCGTGGATGCCTTCAACTGTGTAGCTGGTCTCGGGGTAGCTCATGACGAACAGGAGCACGAGCGAGACAATGAAGGTCAAATACATGACGAAACGCGCGCCCCATTTGTCGGACATCCACCCACCAAGAGCGCGGAAAACGGAACCAGGCAGGGAGTAGAAGCCAGCAAAGACTCCGGCCGTCGTGAGCGGCAGCCCATAAGCCCCGACATAGTAGCGCGGCAAGAACGAGGCGAGCGCAACAAAACCGCCGAAGACGAAGAAGTAATAGGTAGCGAAACGCCAAACCTGGATATTCTTGAGCGGTGCGAGTTGGTCCCCTGCAGATACCGGTTTGGCGCCAGTCTTCTTGCGTTCCTGTTGCACCGGATCGGTCTTCGCAGTCAGGTAGAAGAACACTGCCGTTGCAGCGAGAACGACGGCATAGACCTTCGCAGTCCCTTCCCAGCCAAGCGCGACGACAAGGAAGGGAGCAGCGAAGTTCGTCACCGCAGCGCCGACGTTGCCCGCGCCGAAGATACCCAAGGCGGTGCCCTGACGTTCTTTCTCGAACCAGCGTGACGTGTATGCGACGCCGACAATGAAGGACCCCCCCGCCAGGCCAAGGCCAAGTGCTGCGATCAGGAAAACCTCGTAGGTGTGAACCGTTGCCAGCAGCCAGACAGCAACTGCCGTAATGAGCATCTGCAGCGGAAACATGATCCGGCCACCGAACTGCTCGGTCCAGACGCCAAGGAAGATACGGCTGATCGAACCCGTCAGAACCGGGGTGGCAACCAACAGTCCGAACTGCGTATCGGACAAGCCAAGCTCCTGCTTGATCCGGACGCCAATGATCGAAAAAATCGTCCAGACCGCGAAGCAGACGGTGAAGGCGAAAGTGCTGAGCCCCAATGCCCGGTATTGGTCCGAACGAGTGACTCCATCGAGTGTATGCATGTTCTCTCTCCGCAGTTGGGCCGACGTGAACCGCCGGTCTGGTTGCGGACAGATCAACAGGCAGGGAGACTGGAAAAGGTTGATCGAAATCAAACCGATTAGCTGGTAGGATCGAAATAAGTCACCGCTCGGCAAGGATCACGCCGACAGAAAACACCTATCAACCCGCTCGCCAATCGGTGACAATTGACCGCTTGATATTTATCAAGCATCACCGTCAGGCACGATTAGAGGTGAAGCATGGCCATCCGCTTGCGCGACGATGAATCTTCCGAGATTCGCGCGCTACGACTGTTTTCCGGGATCGACGACGAGAATTTTTCTGCGTTGATCCGAGGTGCCTATGTCCAAAACTTTCCGCCGCAAATCGAGTTGTTCACTGAGGGCGAGACTAGTGATTTCCTTCACGTCGTCATCAGTGGGTCGGTGGAATTGTTCGCAACATGGAATGGGCGCGAAACGACGATGGAGACGCTGCAGCCCGTCTCAACCTTCATCGTGGCGGCTACCGTCAAAGCAGCGCCCTACCTGATGTCTGCGCGCACGCTTGAAAAGTCGCGCATCATCTTGGTGCCATCAGAGGATGTTCGTGCAATCTTCGATGCCGACCAGACATTCGCACGCAACGTCGTAACAGAGCTCGCTCAGGGATATCGTGGGGTTGTGCGGAACACAAAGAACCTAAAGCTCCGAACTTCCCTTGAGCGCCTGGCCAACTACCTTGTTCATCGCCACACATGCGAGGATAAGGCAGATGTCTTTGATCTTGGGATCGAAAAACGGCGTCTGGCTTCTTACTTGGGCATGACACCAGAAAACCTGAGTCGAGCGATCCGTCAGCTGGAACCCTACGGCGTGCAAGTTGACGGAAGCTGCGTTACGATCACCGATGCAAAAGATCTTCGTGCTTTTGCCAAACCTTCTGAACTGATCGACGATCCCTGTTCCTGAAGGTCAGCGCCTTCCCTCGGCCTCGTCGATCACCCCCTTCACCCAGAGCGAGAAACCCCATGAGGCGGGCACGCCCAGCGGCAGCGAGAGCGCCAGCGCCACGAGCGGCGGGATTGCGGGCAGGCCGATCCATTGCCCCATCAGCCCCAACATGAAGAGGTTGATCGCGACCGCTGCCGCGGCGAAGGGATAGGGCAGCAGCATCAGCCGCGACAGGCGCGGTCCCTCAGTGGCTGGTGCCGTCATCGAAGGTGATCTTGTTCCAGACATTGTATTTCCCCGAGGGCTTGCGCATCGGCAGTCGCTTCGGCTTGTCGAGCTTGCAGGAATTTGAAGGGGGCCCAACCGACGGCCCCAAGAAGAAATTCGGAGATCTTTACGATCGACTGACCTTCGATCTGACGAATGAGGACTACGCTCCTTTCCGAAACCTGCTACGCGATCACATCCTCAAAACTTGGCCGCTCGGCCCTGGGGATGACCTGATGGGTGAGCCTGTTTTAACGCGCCACCTTCACTCGGTGCTCACCGCATCTCGGGAGTATGGCATCGACAGTCGACGGCTGCGAAAATTGCTCGTCTCCGCAGGGGTAGTGCGTCCGGTCGAGCAAGGTCGGTCAGATGCCTGGGAACTGTTCACCCCCGAAGACGCTGAACCGGTCCTAAGCCGTCTGGAGACGCTTGTCTCCGCAACAGATCTTCAAGATGCGCTCCTCATTTCGCGCACGCATTTTGAATCCTTGCGTAAGGACGGCTACTTCGCGCCGACATTGGAAGGTCCTGAGCACAAACCACTTTGGGACCTCCGTGAAGCTCGCAGTTTTATCGACGGTCTCCTGCAAGGAGCGGAGCCTGTCTATGTCCCGATGCACAGCTGGGCTTACCTGTCGGATGCAGCTATCCGCCTGACCACCAGGCGCAGAAACAGATCATCAGCTGCGCAGCGCACGAATGTCAGAATAGCGCGGGGAGCAGCCATTCGCTGCATTGTTCACGAATGTCTGCTTCGCACCTCCGGCATAATGGATCACCTTAGGTGAGGATGAGGTCACAGAGCATCCTTTCTGCGGGCAGCGTCAATCCGGCGTGCACATCTTGATGGATCGTGAAGGCCGGTTCCTCGACAACGTCTTCATCGAGCATCTTTGGCGAATCCTGAGATACGATTACAGCTACCTACACGCTTGGGAGATCGGATCGGAGACGTAAGCGACCAACGGGAATGGATGGCCTTCTACAAATACCAGGGTCCTCGCGCAGCCCCGGCGGCAAGCCACAGACGCTAGTCTATTGGCAAAGGAATGATCTCAACCAACACGATCATTAGATGCAACGCATCTCGCAATTTACGCCAGATCCTGTCCAAGAGTAAGCGCTCTATTGAGGCTGTCTGCCGACGGACGCAGGAAATAAGACAGGTGTATAGCGACATGGTGTGATTGCGGCGGTCGCTCTCCGGTGGCAAACGAGGTTCGGTATGGTGGCCTCATGGATAGTAACCGTGAGGAGAACGACCTTGGAACATTATGCTGGTTTGGACGTGTCGCTGAAAGAGATTTCAATCTGTGTCGTGGACAGGGACGGCAATACCGTGGCGCGTGGCACGTGTCCCGCCGATCCCGAGGGCATCGCTGGCTGGTTTCGCAACCGGTCGCTCGAGCCGAACCGCATCGTGCATGAGAGCGGCATGTTGTCGATCTGGTTGCAGCGCGGTCTCGAGCGCATTGGCTTGGCAGCCACCTGCATCGATGCCCGGAAGGCGCACAAGAGCCTGTCAGCGCGTCTCAACAAGTCCGATGCAGGCGACGCCGAAGGTCTGGCTCAGCTGGCGCGCACCGGTTGGTTCACGCCGGTCCATATCCGCACTGAAGCGTCCGACCGGTTGCGCGCCTTAATCGGCGCGCGCGAACGGTTGTTCCGGTTGCGCAAGGACCTGGAGGGACACATTCGCGGCGTCCTGAAAACCTTTGGCATCCGCATGACCGGGATCAGTCAAGGGCGGCAGCGCCAGGCGTTCCGCGATCAGCTCGCCGCGGCGGGCGAAACAGACCCGGTGCTGCGCGTCATTGCGGACGGGTTCATCACGGCCCACGCGACCCTTTGCCAGGCCGCGGCTGATCTCGATGCCGCCTTGAAACGAAAGGCGCGAGATCATTCAGTCGCGCGCCGGCTGATGACCATTCCGGGCGTTGGCCCAGTGAATGCGCTTAGCTTCATCGCCCTGATCGATGATCCGAGCCGTTTCGGTCGGACGTCGGATGTCGGCGCCTTCCTCGGCCTCACGCCGAAGCGGCACCAGTCCGGCGAGATCGACTGGTCCGGACGGGTCTCGAAATGCGGCGATAGCGCCATGCGCGGCTTGCTGTTCGAAGCGGCTGCGTCCGTGATCCGACAGGTCAAACGGTTCTCGGCTCTGAAGAGTTGGGCCGTGCGCCTGGCTGGCCGTCGCGGCTTCCGAAAAGCCGCCGTTGCGACGGCGCGCAAGATCGCCGTCCTTATGCTGACGCTCTGGAAGAACGAAACCGAGTATCACTGGACGAAGGAGGCCACTGCTTGATCTGAATTCTCGCCGGAAAGGCGGGAAGCGAAGTCCTGATGGGACGGAGGCAGATTGATCTCGCAAGACACGTTGGGGCGAACGAACATCCTAACCCCGCTAGCGACATTGGAGACAATCCGCCCTCGAACGCCATTGTGAGGCGCAAAGGCTGCGACCTCGGAGAGAACCATGACCCGGACGGACGTCGCGATCCGCACTTGACGAAGCCGCAATCAGAGAACGTGTCTTATTGGGAGGCGCTATGTTGGGTGAAGTTCTGGGTGTCGAACGGCGCCGTCGTTGGAGCGACGAGGAGAAGCTCGAGATCTTGCTGGAAGTGGGTGCTGGCGGGGCTTCGGTTACGCAAGTTGCCCAGCGGCATGAGCTCACGCGCTCGCAAATCTACGGCTGGCGCCGGGACCTGAAGAAGAAGGGCCTTTGGTCGCCGGATCGGGGAGCAGTCTTCCTGCCTCTTGATTTCGGTGCCCAGTCCGAACCGGCCCACTCCCCGCCCGCTCGCCCGGTTCTTGTCGAGCTGCGTTTGGGGAACGGTCGCTGCCTCCGTTTCGACAGCAGCATGGATGGTGAGACGCTGACCGGGCTGATCCGCGCGGTGGAAGCGGCATGATCGGCCCAGGCACCGGGGTCCGGGTCTACCTAGCGTGCGGCGCGACCGACATGCGGAAAGGAATTGCCGGTCTCTCAGCCCTGGCCCAGGATGTGCTGCGCCAGAAACCCACCAGCGGCGCGGTCTTCGCGTTCCGGGGGCGAAAGGGGGATCGGCTGAAGCTGCTCTACTGGGATGGCCAAGGCTTCTGCCTCTATTACAAGGTCCTCGAGCGCGGACGGTTTCCTTGGCCGAACACCAAGGCCGGGGTTGCGCGGCTGACCTCCGCCCAGCTGGCGATGCTCTGGGAAGGGATCGACTGGAGGCGCCCGGACTGGGGCGCACCACCCGCGCGGGTCGGGTAGGTTATCTACCTGAATCCACTTGTTTTATTGGCCATCTCGACCTGTGCGTGGTATCAGTCGGCATGTCCGATGATGCCCACATTCTCTCTGATGATCCTGCGGTCCTGAAGGCGATGATCGCCGCACTTCAGGCGGAGAATGCACGCATGTCGGCCACGCTTCAGGCCCACGAGCAGTTGGTTCAGGCTCTGCGCTTGCGGATCGCCAAGCTCCAGAAGCAGGCCTTCGGAAAGTCCTCGGAAAAGATCGAACGTGAGATCGCGCAGCTCGAACTGGCGCTCGAAGACCTGCTGGTCGCAGTTGCCGAGAAGCGTGATGGGTCGGTCGAGGAGGAAGTGCCTGCGGCGATCGATGCCGCTGTCGTTGAGATCAAGCCTCGTCGACGCCCGCGCGTCTCGGACACGACACCTCGCGAACGGCGCGAACTCGATCCCGGCTCCTGTTGTCCCGACTGTGGTGGCGACCTTCGCGTGGTGGGTGAGGATGTCAGCGAGTTGCTCGACATGGTCGCGGCGCAGATGAAGGTGATCCAGATCGCGCGAGTGAAGAAGTCCTGTCGCCGGTGCGAGAAGATGGTGCAGCCTGCCGCCCCAAGTCGCCCTATCCCCGGCAGCATGGCTGGTCCTGGGCTTCTGGCCCAGATCCTTGTCTCAAAGTTCGACGATCACCTTCCGCTCTATCGCCAGAACGAGATCTACGCCCGTATGGGGGTCGACATCCCGGACAGCACGCTGCTGGACTGGTGCGGACGCGCCATGAAGGTGCTCGCCCCTATCATTGAACGGATCGAGACCGAGGTGATGGCCGCGCCGGTGCTGCACGCGGACGACACTCCGATCCGCGTCCTGGACCGGTCACGCCGGGACCGCGGCCTCGGCAAAGGGGTCAAGCAGGGGCGGGTCTGGGCCTATGTCTCTGATCAACGTCCTTGGGACGGCGCCGCGCCGCCCGGTGTCGTCTACCGCTTCTCCCCGGATCGTAAGGGGGAACATCCTCAGCGACATCTGCAAGACAGCGGCGGTATCCTTCAGGCGGACGCCTATGCTGGCTTCAATCTGCTTTACGAACCACGCGCGGACGGCAGCAGCCAGTTCCGCGAGGCCGCCTGCTGGGCGCATCTTCGGCGCGACTTCCATGATGTCTGGGACAGCACGAAATCCGAGCTCGCGCGGGAGGCCCTCGACCGGATCGGCAAGCTTTATGATGTCGAGCGCGAGGTCGCCGGTCAATCCGCCGAACTGCGACAGGCCGCGCGCCAGACGCACTCCCGCCCCATGGTCGATGCCTTCAAGGCTTGGGCCGAGGCCCAGCTGCTGCGCATTCCGGGCAAGAGCGATCTCGCCAAGGCCTTCCGATACGGTCTCAGCCGCTGGTCCTCCTTCGAGCTCTTCCTCGAAGACGGTCGCGTCGGCATCGACAACAACCCCGCCGAGCGCGCCATGCGCCCGATCGGCATCGGACGGAAAAACTGGCTCTTCGCCGGCTCCGATAGCGGTGGCGAGACGCTGGCCAGGGCGATGACCCTCATTGAAACCGCCAAGATGAACGGGCTCGATCCGCAGGCTTGGCTCGCCGACATCCTCGACCGTATCCATGATCACAAGATCAACCGGCTTGACGAACTGTTGCCGTGGCAGTGGACTGCAGCCCGCCCATGATGAGCGCCTTCGCCTCCATCGGCATGTATGCCCTGGCTGCTCTCGCCGAGATCGCGGGCTGCTTCGCGTTCTGGGTCTGGCTACGTCTTGACCGCTCAGCCCTCTGGCTTATCCCGGGCGCGATCTCCCTCGCCCTGTTCGCATACTTGCTGACGCGTGTTGAGGTCGAGTTTGCCGGTCGTGCATATGCGGCCTACGGCGGCATATACATCACAGCATCTATCGCATGGCTTTGGGCCGTAGAGGGGCAGATCCCGACCCGATGGGATATCATCGGCGCAATCTTTTGCCTGACCGGCATGGCGATCATCTTGGTCGCCCCTATGCTTCAGAAGTAACCTGCGGTCTCAATCGGGCGGTTACCCAGAAAGGGCAAAAGTGGCCGACTTTTACGCCGCCCGCAGCCGGATCATCCCGCCGCTACCGTGGCCGACTATTGCGCCGCCGTTCTCACCGCAGCCGCCGCGAAAGCGGTGGCATGAGTATGGGCGTAAGGGGCCGCCACAGTCCATCGTCAGGCAATGGTTGCGCCCGCCTCTCGGTGTCGTCGATAGAACCGGACAAGCCAGCTTCCAGCACATCATGGACAACAGGCAGCCGACAATCGAAGCGGCTCTCATACCGCAGGTCGCGCCGGACGCGATGGTCCTGTTCGATGGTGCTCCGCAGTATGAGGCCATCGCGCGAGCCCGCGGGATCTCCTATACGGTTCTGGTTTCGGGCCGTCGCTGGAAATCCACGCCGAAGGCCTACCACCTGAACACGGTGAACAGCCTCCACGCCGAGTGGAAGGGAGAGTTCAGCAAGCGATGGCGCGGCCCGGCGAGCAAGTATCTCGACGGCTATGCCCGCTGGATGGTCGCCCGCCGCAAAACTGGTCCGCTGGAGATGTTCCGGGCCATCATCATGTAGCCGGGGTCTGCGCCATCATGCCACGCTTTTCGGGCGCGCATCGCGAGCCGCCCTTTGTCGGAGCAGGATTGCATCGAGGCAGGCGTAGCCGCGAAGGTGATACTTTGTGATGCTGTCACGCAGTGCCTTGTAGAGGGCTGGATCAGTCAGGGCCAAGTCATGGTCTACGCCGCCCTGCGCGAGTTCTGCGACAGCGGCGAGATCGGACCATCGGCGATCCTTGATCGCCCTGGCCAGTGCCAGATCATCCGACAGGTATTGCCTGAGAAGGCTTACCCCTGCGACCCAATCGTCCCGCTTGCTCATCGTTCAGGATCCTCTCGCGACTTGCGTTTCTGGGCACGGCGCTCGGCAACTGGGAGGGTGGCTTCCACCAGCGACATGTTCTCGCGTATGGTCTCCCGGTCGGCATCCGGAAACTTGTCCGCCGCTTGCAGGATCTGCTTCCTTGCAACACCAATGGCTCCAATAAGGTAGACCACGTCGTCTATGTCAACCTCCGAGGCTCGGACGAGCTTGGAGGCGGCGATGATCGGCGGCGGCGGGCAGATCACGGTGAGTTTCCGACCCTGCCAGAGAATTCGGCTGTCTTCACCCGTTGCCCAGGTATCGTCCCGCACGGCGGGGAGATTCACGATCCCAGGGTTGATGATCTGGAGGTAGGCGCCTTCGGGTTCGTATTCTTTCGGGTCGTAAGAGAGCCCGCTCGCAGCTGCGAGGCGACGCAGATCGGAATCGAGCACTTGGCTCCCGGGACGCCAAACGTCGATGTCGCCGGTCTGTCGCTCTGGCTGTCCGAGCAGGATGAGGGCAGCTGCACCCATGACGCAGATGGTCTGCCGGTCCTCCGCTGCGCGATCCATGGCTTCGAGAAATCCGATCAGACTGGTGCGATCGACGTCTTTCATGAACATTGTCCTTCTTGGTTCTGCGCCCTGCTCAGTGAATGCGTGGTCATATCTACCACATGGTGCCCTGACGCAGGCAGCCGCTTGCATCTCTGTCAAAGAGACACAGAGATGCAAGCGGTTGACGCTCAACAGCACAGGCGTGGGTTAAGCAGTCTGACGCCAACACGATTTGCTGACATTCCCTAAATTTTACGACCGAGCCCCGCAAAAATGGGCGGATTATCCGCTCGCCGCTGTTTCTTTCGCAGACCTGCCCGGCCTGGGACATCCGCACCATGCAACTGAAACACTTTCTTAGCGCGATCGAGCCCGATCTTTATAACCTCCAACATGACCTTCCTCCTTTGTGGATCATCGCAGACCCAACAAGGCACACAGATGCCGTTGGGGAACGGTCAGATAATCGGAGTCGCTGGACAGTGCGAACTGACCGGAGCACAAACACTGAACAGGGAGCGTTCTGCGGATATCTTCTTCCATTTCATAAAGTGCTGTAATCCACCGCGGATCAAGATCACGCCGTCGCCGCCACGAGCCATTGCGGTGGACGGCGAACCTGATCTCCGGGTTGATCCCCTTGCTGGCGGGCTGGGCGGCGGCGCAAGAAGACACGCTGCATCATCGCCAGGCTGATCTTCAGCGACGAGGCGGGCTCCGTCGCGTTTTCCAGGCCCTCCGTGAAGAGTGCCCGAAGCAAAGCGTCACGGGTTTTCCCTGGCGGAATGTTCAATTTAACCTCGACATCGCGCCCATGAGCCATTTCAACCTCGGCGGCGACAGACCCGATGCCCGGCAGATCGAGGCGCAGCCAGTCAACAGAGTCCCCGATGCCGCAGGAATCTGGAAAACTAAGGCGGGCCGCCTCCATAGAGATCCACTTGATTTCAACAGGAAGGGCCTCTGAAGGCTTGGATCCAACAGTTCCTGATAAATCGACGCGGAAACGCTCTGCCCGGTTGGAGCCGGTTGCAGAGATCGCGGCAGCCTGCACTACGGACAAAACGATCATGCTCACGAATGCCCAGATCGCGAGAATCGGAAGCTGCTCCACCGACATGACAAATCGGGTATTGAAGTTGGCGTTTGCAAAGAACCCGAGTGCTGTCAGGACAATGAGCGCGGCTGGCATAAAAACCATCATTCGGTCAATCGCTCTGCCATCAGCTGCGCGGCCCTTGGGCGTCACTTTGAAAACATGGCCGTGAGGTCGGATCAAGGTAGATACGACCGTCAGCAGGATCCTAGGCGCCAGCAATGCCGAATGTACGGTTGCCGCCAAGGGAAAGAAGCTTTTGGGCGCAAGCAGCCTCAGGGTTCCAAGTGTCGCGAACAGCGCCGGTAACTGGTAAGATACAAGTTCCGAAACAGGCACAGCCGGAAGCGGCGACCAGCGGCTCCAGAGGCAGATGGTCGGAACCAGCAGGGTCGTAAGCACCATCACCGGATGCACAATCCAGTAGGAAGGGAAAAACAGAATTCTCTGCATCGGATTGAGGCCCGGTCCGAATGGCCCGTTACGAAGGTAAAGCGTCTGAATCGCTCCCCGGGCCCAGCGTGCACGCTGCACGTACATTGCGGACAGGGACTCGGGGGCCAGTCCGATGGCCAGCCGCTCGTTGAGATAGCGGGTGACATAGCCCTTGCGCAGCAACGTTAGGGTCAGAAGGATATCTTCGGTAATCGACTCCGTTGGAAGACCGCCGCCTACGGCTTCGATGGCCCCCCGCCGTGTGATGGAGTTAGATCCGCAGCAGAACGCCGCGTCCCAACCGTCACGCCCCATCATGATCGAGCCGAAAAACAGCCTCTGATCGTCAGGCATGACCTGACGCATACCGAGGTTTGTTTGCATCGGGTCGGCGTTATAAAAGGAATGGGGAATCTGCACGATCCCGACATCCGGATCCTCGAAAAGGCCCATTGCCCGGTAAAGGAAATTCCGCTGCGGGACAAAGTCGGCATCGAGTACCATGAAGAAATCGCCATCGGTCCTGGCAATCGCCGAGTTGATGTTGCCGGCTTTGGCGTCCGCGTTGTCCGGACGGGTGAAATACAGGGCGCCTTTACTGGCTGAGAACGGCAATGCAAAAGTGGTCCACGGAAGTGGCGTGATAATCTCGCTGCGGGCAGCGTAAAATGTTGCCACTTTGGCCCTTTCTGTTTGCAGGGAGGGCGGGAGATTTTAGTCGTGGATTTGTATTTGAAGGTCCGCCTCGCGCGTCGGGGCGGTATGAGCGAACGGGCGGCAGCGAGCCATTTCGGGATCTCGCGTGCGAGCGTGAAGAAGATGATGATGTTTTCGGTCCCGCCCGGATATCAACGAACGGCAGATATCAAGCGGCCCAAGCTGGACGGGTTCACCGGCTTCATTGATCAATGGTTGCAAGACGACCTCAACCGTCCCCGCAAACAGCGCCACACCGCCAAGCGCATTTTTGAACGGCTGCGGGACGAGCACGGCTTCAAGGGCGGCTACACGACGGTCAAGAATTATGTCCGTGAACATGGTCGGCGCAGCCGAGAGATGTTTATCCCGCTTGCCCATGCCCCCGGCCATGCGCAGGCAGATTTTGGCGAGGCCATGGTGGTTATTGGTGGTGTAGAACAAAAGGCGCACTTCTTTGCGCTGGATCTGCCTTACAGCGATGCGTGCTTTGTCCGGGCTTATCCTGCGGCAGTATCCGAGGCTTGGGTTGACGGCCACGTCCAGGCCTTTGCCTTCTTTGGCCGTGTCCCGCAGTCAGTTCTCTACGATAACGACCGGTGCCTTGTTGCGAAGATCCTGCCGGACGGATCGCGCAAACGGACCAAACTGTTCAGTGGGTTCCTGTCGCATTACTTCATCCAGGATCGTTATGGCCGTCCGGGCAAGGGCAACGATAAAGGCGCAGTGGAAGGTCTTGTCGGATATGCCCGACGCAACTTCATGGTGCCCATCCCTCATTTTGCCACGTGGGAGGCGTTCAATCTTTGGCTGGAAGAGCAATGCCGCAAGCGTCAATCAGATGTCTTGCGCGGGCATGGCGACAGCATCGGGCAGCGCCTCGCCCGCGATCTTGACGCTATGATGGATCTGCCCGCGTGCCCGTTTGACGCCTGCGATCAGGCCACCGGTCAGGTGAACTCGCAATCCTTGGTGCGCTACAAAACCAACGATTATTCGGTTCCTGTCGCCTACGGGCACCGCGATGTCTGGCTTCGCGGCTATGTCGATCAGGTGGTTATTGGCTGCGGTGGCGATGTCATTGCCCGCCACCCCCGGTGCTGGGATCGCGAAGACATGGTCTTTGACCCTGTCCACTATCTGCCCCTGCTGGAGCAAAAGGTCGGTGCCCTTGATCAGGCAGCCCCTTTGGCGGGCTGGGAGTTGCCCGAAGAGTTCGCAACCCTGCGCCGCCTGATGGAAGCCCGGATGATCAAGGCGGGGCGGCGTGAGTATGTTCAGGTCTTGCGGCTGCTGGAAACGTTCGAGATGGCCGACCTGAATGTCGCCGTCAAAAATGCACTGCGCATGGGCGCGATTGGGTTTGATGCTGTCAAACACCTCGTGCTGTGCCAGGTCGAGAAGCGGCCACCCAAACTGGATCTGGATGTCTATCCGTATCTGCCACGCGCCAATGTCGGCACGACGTCAGCGGCCAGCTACATGTCTCTAATGCAGCGGGGCAAGGCCGCATGACCGAAGCCCCACAAATCCTACTGGATCATCGGCTCAAGTCTCTCCGCCTGCCAACGGTGTTGCGGGAATATGGCAAACTGGCCAGGCAGGCTGCGGTTGAAGGGCTGGATCACGTTCAATTCCTTGCACGCCTGATCGAACTGGAGATGATTGACCGGGAACGGCGGATGATCGAACGACGGATCAAAGCCGCCAAATTCCCGGCCGTCAAAAGCCTGGACAGCTTCGACTTCAAGGCGATCCCGGCCTTGAACAAGATGCAGGTGCTGGAGCTGGCGCGCTGCGAATGGATTGAACGGCGCGAGAATGTCATCGCACTCGGCCCATCAGGCACCGGCAAAACCCACATTGCCCTCGGCCTCGGGTTGTCGGCATGCCAGAAAGGCCTGTCTGTCGGTTTTGTCACCGCCGCAGCGCTTGTTCATGAACTGATGGAGGCGAGGGATGAACGCAGGCTCCTGCGGCTTCAAAAACAGATGGTTGGTTACAAGCTGCTGATCATCGACGAGCTGGGCTTTGTGCCGCTGAGCAAAACCGGGGCCGAGCTTCTGTTCGAGTTGATCTCCCAACGCTACGAGCGCGGCGCGACGCTGATCACAAGCAACTTGCCCTTCGATGAATGGACCGAAACATTTGGGTCAGAACGCCTGACTGGCGCGCTCCTCGACCGCCTGACCCACCACGTCAACATCCTGGAGATGAATGGCGAAAGCTACCGCTTAGGACAAAGCAAGGCGCGTCAGGCAACGCCCAAAACCTGAACCCCAATCAGCACAGATTGGCCCTTACGGGCCAAAGCATCCGGGCAGCCGCCAGCTATATGACAAGCGCGGCCACCCGGATGCTGGCGCTTATCTATACGGTGAGTGTTCCAACCCCAAAGTGGCAACATTTTGCACTGCCCTTTGGCCCACTTTTACTCTGCCGTTGACATCTTGACCATTCGATCTCCGATCTTTCGGTATTTCTCTGTCAAGATGGCCTCCAGGGCCGCACGGGATGTTGGCCGGTTTTTCCTACCCCGAAGTCCCGAAACAATTTTTTCTGCTATGTGTTGCACCGGGACAAATCTCCCGAGATGCATCTAACCGGCGCCGAATTTTCCTTGTATAAAATCAAACGGCTACCGAGAGTTTCCTCGGTAGCCGTTGCATTTGTGTCCCAAAAGCCGGAACGAGCCAGCGATGACGCGCCGGCTCTCATGTCGCTTTCCGTCTCGGGGCCTTACGAGGCCGGGACGATGTAGACGATCGCGCGGTTGTCGGGATTCACGAAGACCGTGCGGTCGTTGATGTTGCCGTAGGCATAGGTGCTGTCGGGCACCGGCGTCAGCGTCACCACATCCGGAACGACCTTGCCGGTCGCGACTTCGCCTTTCAGATAGACCGGTGCGACAGGGTGCTTCTCAACCCAGGTGATCGTGGTGGGTTCGGGCTTGGCGGCAGCGCCGACACCTGCGGCACCGACGAGCGCGCCGACCACGGCCCCCACGGGACCGCCCACGGCCGCACCGGCCGCACCACCCGCGGCAGCACCGGTCAGCGCCGCGGCACCCTGAGCGTCCTTGTTGGCGTTATCGCCCGGGACCTGAATCTGGTTCACCGTCACCGATTGCGGGTTCGTCGACAGAAGCGCCATCTGGCCGTCGACCATCACACCCAGCTGGCTGGCAGGGGCATAGCCGTTCATGCCGTCATAGGTAACCTGGCAGATCGTGCCGTCGGGCAGGCAGCCTTCGACCGGAATGGTCGAGCCGGCCATCACGGTCGCAACAGTTTTCGACGAGGCTTCGACCCCTGCATGGATCGTCACGTCGCCCTGCGCCGTCGCCATAAGCGGCGGGCTGGTTTCAGCAAAAGCGGTGCCGGCGATCATCGTGGTGCTGGCAGCAGCAGCGAGAATAGTAGCGAGTTTGCGGGTCATTGGACTTACCTCCGTTATTACCCTGACCGTCATCAGCGAGGGCCTCTCTCCGCGTGGAAACGTGCAGGGAGCCCGTTCGTTCCCTGGGTTCTCGGCACACCAGCGTGCGAAGGGCGAGCTCCAGAGACGCTGCGTTGATTTTTGCTTCTTTGTGTACCGTTTTCCGTCAAGTTTCATAGCCCAATACAGAATAATTCCCGACAAAAACTATCATCTATGTTGCGCGGTCCAAAAAATCCAGTTAGTAGCCCGACTTGATGCGTGGATGGAGCCTCTACGCGTCGACAGCCTGATCGAACGGAAGGGCGCAGCTCGCATGAACACGCTCATAGAACACTTCGCGGACGACCTCGCCGGCACCCTAAAGGCAACCTTGCGTTTTGCCCATTTCATCGGCTTGGCCATCGGTCTCGGGGGTATGATTCTACTTGACTTGATGCTTTTGAAGTTCCTGATTCCGCGGAGTATCACCGAAGACTCAGCGCAAATTTTTGCGAGTGCCGCGCAGGTGGTGTGTCTGGGGTTAAAAATCCTATGGCTCAGCGGCTTCGGGTTTCTCATGCATTACGCGATTTACGATCCCGACAAGTTGGCGAACCCCAAGCTGTATGCAAAGCTGGCCATTGTGGTGATCCTTACAATCAACGGCTGGTTCATTCACACGATCATTCTGCCGGTGCTGCGCGGCCAGATCGGCAAGACCCTGCTATCCGGTATCGGGCACGGATTGACCACGGCGTTCATCGTGTCAGGCGCAATTTCAGTCGCGTCATGGTATTCGCCAGCCATCTTGGGCGTGTTCTGGCAGTTCAACGGTGACGTCTCGCCGATGACGATCCTGTTTTGCTATCTGGTGTTCATTATCCTCGCAGCCGTCGCCATTTTGGTAGGCATCTGCTGGGTGCAAAAAGACGGTGCGAGGCGCCTACCGAACGCCTCGGCGCCCCGGGCGCGAGTGTCCGCGCCCGTATCATCATCGAATGACAATCGCAAAGCAACGTGAAGGTCCAATACGCTATTCGCGCTACTAGCTGGAGTGTTTCGCTGCTGGGGAAGGTCGAGTTTGGTGGGGTTGTGCGCCGACTGACCGACCATGGGTATTGCATCCAGCAGCGATTGGAGCCCGATTAGTGTATGATCCGCTCCCTTGGCTTATGGCCGCCCGCAGGTAGATTTTCCCGGCTTCGTGCCCTGCTCCCAACGTTGGACTGCCAGAAGCTGGAATTTCCCGCCTTTGATCAGGACGACGGGCTGGCTGCGCCATCGGAAAAGTGCATGGCGATCGGGACGTTGTATCCGAACGCGCTGTGGGATCGGTCTTCGTTGTAGTATCTACGCCAAGCCTCCAACTTTTCGGCCGCATCCGCAAGGGTGAGGAACCAATGCTGGTTCAAGCACTCGGTCCGGAACCGGCCGTTGAACGCTTCGATGAATGCATTGTCGGTCGGATTGCCGGGGCGCGAGAAGTCGAGGGTCACGCCACGCTGATAGGCCCAGAGGTCCATGTCGCGAGACACGAACTCGGTGCCCTGATCGACTCGGATAGTCTTCGGATAGCCTGCCTGTCGGCACACCCGGTCCAGCGTTGCGACCACATCCTCGCCGCGGTAGCTGAACCGGACATCGAGCACTGGCACGTGAGCCGTGAGAAGGTGTCGATGACTGTCAGAACCCTCAGCTTCTTGCCGGTCGCAAGCTGATCGTGAACAAAGTCCATTGCCCAGACGTCGTTCGGGCCGACCGCCTCGGCCCGGTCGTCACGCAGCTTGGCCTTCACACGGCGCTTCGGCGTCTTGTTCCTGAGTTGCAATCCCAACTCCATGTAAATCCGATAGACTTTCTTGATGTTGATGTTCCAGCCCTCACATTCGAGCAGGACGTGAACGCGCCGGTAGCCATACCGCACCCGCGTTTCACAGATCTCCCGGATCCGCTTGGCGACAGCAGCCTGATCGGCGCGGCGAGACTTGTAGTGAAACGTCGAACGGTCAAACCCCATAGCCCCACAGGCCTTTCGGATCGAGACCGCCCAATCGCTACACACCCCCGCGAACCAGTTCGCGCTTGCGATCAGGCTTCAGAGCTAATGGGATGGTAACTATAGACCGCCCGTCTCCCCAGTCGTTAGGGCTGCCTCCGGCAGAAGGTCGCGCGGTTGAGGTCGGTTAATGCTTTGGCCGAGGCGCCCGACCGGCGGATGTCACTGACCGATGCCGATGTCCGCGTTATGTCAACCTGCGCCTGGCGCGCAGCTGTCGATACCCAGACGTATCTGGTCGCGGCGCACGACGTTACCAATTAAGGCTCTGATCGCGACGGGCTTCACGCTATCGCCGACATAGGATATTTAAGTGGGTCTCAAATCTTGGCTTGCCATCAAGCGGGGATCACTACCAGCGCGCCGCGCCCGGAAACTTCAGGCAACGGGGCCAAAGCTATGTATGTGAAAGCCGATTTTTCCTTTGATCCGGCAGGCGAGGCCTATGCTTACCCCGCGGGTGAAGAGTTGACCTGCCGCTACACAGGCGAGGAAGACGCTGAAGGTTGGTCGCTACTGGACCAATATCTGTCAGCATGTACGGTCCGGCGCCGCTGCCCCGGTGGCAAGGAACGCAGGTTCATTCGATGCGATCTCCGAACGGCTCCCGGCTAGAGGAAGAAGTCGTAGGCTTCGAAGTCGACGTTCGCTTGGGTCAAGAGAAGATCACGCAAAAATCACGAAAGTGTTGACAGAAGGGTCGTACCATACACACCCTGTATGCGGCCTCGTGTCGCTTGAGGGAGAAGCGAAATAGCGCGGGGCCGTCATTTTGGGAGGATGGAATGAAAATCAATACTCTCCTCCCGGGCCTATTGCTCGGGACGGTGATTGTTATGCCAGCAATCGCTCAAGAAAATATGGAAAAGCTGTCCAACATGCAGCGGACAGATGCGAGCTTCACCTTTGTCGATCAGGAGGGAGAACGCGCCAATGCGCTTCACGATATCGTCCAGCACATAAAGGTGCCTGAGGGATTCGAGGTTAGCCTCTATGCTGTCGTGCCTGATGCGCGCTCGATGGCAGTGGCGCCGCAGGGGACCGTAACTTTCGTGGGCACCCGCAAGGACAAAGTCTGGTCAGTGGTTGATCGTGATCGGGATCGCGTTGCCGATGAAGTCAAGGATTTCGCGCCTTCGGTCAACTTTGATATTCCGAACGGGCCTTGCTTCTCGCCCGATGGCTTTCTCTTCATCGCTGAGCGAAACCGCGTTCTGACGTTCCCGGCGGCCGAGTTCTTCTTCGAAGGACCAGATCCGGCGGTCGGCGAAGTCGTGCCGCAGGGCCAACTCATCCCCGCCGAGGAGGAAAGCTTCAACCATACTGCCCGGGTCTGTCGCATCGGTCCAGACGGGAAGCTCTATATCTCGCTGGGCCAGCCGCATAACGTGCAGCCGGCAGACAAGCTCGAGATGTATGACAAGATCGGCATCGGCGGCATCATTCGGATGAACACCGACGGCTCCGGACGCGAGGTCTACACACGCGGCATCCGCAATTCGGTCGGGCATGATTTCAACCCGGCCAATGGCGAACTTTGGTTCACCGATAACCAAGTCGACGGGATGGGCGACGACATCCCGCCGGGCGAGTTGAACCGCCAGAATGCGGCAGGTCAGCATTTCGGGTTCCCTTGGACCAATGGCGGTATCGAGATCCCCGCCTACAAGGATGTGCCAAGACCCGACGCGGTCGAATTCGTAGAGCCTCAAGTCCAAATGGACGCACATGCCGCTGATCTCGGGATGCGCTTCTACAACAAGGGTTCGTTCCCGGAAAAATATCATGGCGGAATCTTTTCAGCCCAACACGGTTCTTGGAACCGCACCACCCCTGTCGGCGCCCGCGTGATGTTCACGGCTCTCGATGAAGAGGGAAATGCCGCATCGACTGAGGTCTTTGCCGAAGGTTGGCTGAACCAAGAGACCGGCGAATACCGGGGGCGTCCGATGGATATCGCCTTCCTGCCGGACGGCTCAATGCTGGTTTCCGATGACTTCGCAGGCGCGATCTGGCGGATCGCTTACAATCCTGTGAGCCCTCAATGAGACTGGCGGCATTCACGATCCTCGGCGGGCTTATGCTCGCCGGGGGGACACCCGCTTTCGCCGATGATCCCGTTGAGGGTCAGAAGGTCGCGAAAATGTGCCAGACCTGTCATGGCATTGACGGCCTTGCACGCATGCCTATCGCACCCAACATCGGAGGGGAGCCGAAAGAGTATCTTGAGGCTCAACTCATGGCTTTCAAGACCGGCGCGCGCGAGCACGAGATGATGACCGTCGTGGCGTCAACCCTTTCTGCCCAGCAAATTTCCGATGTTGCGGCCTGGTATGCATCCCATACCGCCAGCGCCTCGCTTCCCGCCGGAGTGAGCGAAGAGGATGCTCCATCTGAATGTGTCTCCTGTCACGGTATCAATGGAATCTCGGTTGCACTGAATGCGCCGAACCTGGCGGGAGAAGCGAATACGTATATCGTCACGCAGCTCAGAGCATTTCGGATCGGGGCCCGAAAGCATGAAATCATGTCGGAGATCGCGGCGAAGCTTTCGGATGAGCAAATCCGGCAATTTGCGGATTGGTATTCGAAAGTGAATTTGCAGATCACGAGAGACGAATGACACCCAGTGATCTGCCTTCGGGACAAGCTGCTTTTCAGCAATCTCTATGGAGCGACTTTATTTCTTAATCTAATGGAAAGTACTGCCTCCCGATCCAACAGTGCAACGGTCCGGACATAGATGGAGAGAAGAGAAAAGAGAAGAGGATCTGGCGGACATCAAGGTTCTGGACATTGCCGTTTGCAGTCTTGACGGGCTGGACGAAATAGCGGCAGCCGTGTTTCGCAAACGTCCCCAGCGGGAGCGGCTGCTGGTGAGAACGGCGGCGCAATAGTCGGCCACGGTAGCGGCGGGATGATCCGGCTGCGGGCGGCGTAAAAGTCGGCCACTTTTGCCCTTTCTGGCGACGGGAGGGCGGGAGGATTTTCACCGTGGACTTGTATCGCAAGGTTCGACTTGCCTGCGCCGAGGG
>NZ_MPZR01000015.1:0-49473 GCF_002020075.1 Thioclava sp. F36-7
CTCGTTCGCTTCATTGTCCGTCCTCAAGTTGGGTCGGACTCTAATCGATGGTGGAGGAAAAATCCCGTGGCAGGTCAGCTGCGCGAAAGGTGACGCGCGAGACCGAACCTGCGGGTTGGTTCTCGGTCACCGGATAGACAACGAAGGTGTCACCATCCCAATGGCGCATGGGCAGCGCTCGGTGGTCCGGGCCAAGCGTTAGCACAAGCGATCCGTTGGTCTCAGAGATCGAGGCGGGGCCGAAATAGGGATTGTCATAGGTGCCGACATAGGTTTGCGCGGGCGCTGCCTGGGCAGGGTCAGCGGGGGGCTTTGCACCCACCAGCTGCCCCACAGGGGCCGATAGCGGCGCCATGATCGGGGCATAGGCCGCCAGCCAGTCGTGGGTATCCCTCCCCAGTTCCGCGCGATCGAGGAAGCTCGCGGTGATGGCTTCGGCGGCCCCTGTCGGCGGTGCATTGGTCAAGACGACGATGCCCAGATCGAGCTCGGGCAGCATTGCGACACTTGTCGATGCGCCCAATGTGAAGGCCCCGGAATGGCTTAGCATCACACGGCCTGACCAGCGGGTATCGACATTGAAGCCAAACCCATAGGCGCCCGCGCGCGCAGAGACCGCCATCGGCGCGCCTCGGATCATCTGCGGGGAGGTTGCAGGCAGAAGCGCCTCTTCAGAGATCAGGCGCGTCCCGTCCGCCATACCGCCGCCCAGCACCATCGCCATCCAACGCCCCATGTCGTGCGCGTTGGAGCTGACCCCGCCCGCCGGGCTTTGCGCGTCGGGCTGGCGTTTGTCGGAGATCACATAGCCATCGCCACCCGGCACATGGCTTGCGGCCCGATTGTCCCGCGCCATGTAATCGGCATGGGTCGAGCTGGTCGCGCCCATGCCAAGAGGCGCATAGAGCGCCGTCTCCGACAGGCGCGCCCAATCCTTGCCTGCGGCCGTGGCCACCGCTTGGGCTGCAGCCGTAATGCCGAAATTGGTATAGGTGTATTGCGCCCGGAATGGGCCTTGGGGCAGCAGAGCGAGCCGCTTGAGGATTTCGCTCCGGTCGAACCCGATATCTTCCAGATCGTCTCCGGCATGATCGGGCAGGCCCGAGCGATGCGCATAGAGATCGGCGATGGTGATATGTTCGTTGATCCACGGATCGCCCAAACTGAAGGCGGCCAGAAAATCGTGGATCGGGCTGTCCCATTTGACGCGGCCTGCGGTCACTTGGGTGGCGACAACGGTGGCACCGACGGGCTTTGACAGCGAGGCGAGAAGGAAGACCGTCTCGGGATCGACGCCCTCCGGGCTTCCAACGGCGCGCTTGCCAAAGCCGCGCGCATAGACGGTGCGTCCGTTATGAACCACAGCGACCGCCAGTCCGGGAATGCCGGTTCGCTTGAGGATATCCTGACTGAGATCATCCAATGTCGAGATCGCCGCCGTGATCCGCGCGTCCGGAACGGGAAGCAGCACCGTCATGGGCGGCGCGGGCATCGGCTTGGGCAAGGCCAGCTCGGGCAGCGGCTGGGTCGTCTGTGCCGCCGCAGACAAAGGCCCGGCCATAAGACTGGCCAAGAGCAGCGCGCCGCCCAGCAGCATGTAATGCGCGTGACTACGTCTCGAACGGCCCCGTGCCTGTGGCGCGTCGGAGGGTGCGGGGCGTTCGGCTTGTTGTCTCAAAGGGTTTTGCGGCATGGCTCGGAAATGTTTTTGGACGACCTCACAGCATCTTGACAGAAGTCGCGCGAATTAAAAGGTTTGGATCTTTGTAAAGCTGGCGTGACCCGAGTTCTCGCCTCCGGCCATAGCTCTCTAAGTGCCGATCCGAGCCTTGTCGCGCGCCTCAAAGGCCCACAGGGCCTCTTGCAACTCCAGCGCATCAATGCCGTCGCGATCCTGGCCAGGCCTCCGTCAGCCGCATCGTATGCCACGCCGCAATTCCGCCCTCGGGTGGATATTGGAACCGGGGAAAGGCAGTCCGCATTTCGCTCGATGTTCGTAGAGCGGGACCGGCGCGTCTGTCGGATTGGCGCAAGTCACGCCGACGGGGCAATAGTGGCGCTGCAGCGCGACCACGCGCTCGAAGAAGGGCAGGCCAAGCAGGGTCGGCTCTCCGCCCGGTCAGGCAAACTGCACCTCGCGCTGCCCCGCCTTGACGCTCGCCGCGATCAGATCGCGCATATAAGTTTCGAGAACTGCATCTGACATGCGGAACTTCTTTTCCTGCGGGTAGAGATGTTCCTTTTCAAGGTAATAGCAATATTTGCAGTCGATATTGCAACGAGGCCGCATTGGCTTGGTCGTCACGGCAAAGGGCCGGGAGGGGCGTCATCGGATCATCCTTGCTTGGGGCGCGGGCGACGCTAGGCCAGCGACAGGTTCGCGCCGCTTGAAGGGTCGAAAACGTGCCACGTGTCGGGTTGAACGGTCAAGTCGATCAGATCGCCGATACCGGGCAGGTGGTTGTTCACGTCGGCGGAGATCAGGCTGGCATCGACGGCAAAGCCCTTTCCGGAGACCGGCCCCTCCTTCAGGCACCGCTCCACAGTGGCTTCAAACACCTGTCGCAGCAGGTTGCTTTCGCGGAACTTGGCGTGGCGATGCCGCGAGAAGGTCGAATGATCCGGGACGTTGCCCTCTAGGCCCAACCGGCAGAACCAACGATAGGCCAGGTTCAGGTGAACCTCGTTGCACAGGCGTCCTTCGGATCGGATGCCCATGACGTAGCCGATCACCAGCATCCGAATGATCAGTTCGGGGTCGATGGAGGGGCGGCCAAGGTGGCTGTAGAACGGTCGCAGCGCGTCCCGCAGGCTGTCGCCGTCAAGGAACAGATCGATCTCTCGCAGCATATGATCGGCCGGGACATGACGGTCCAGATTGAAATCATAAAACAGCTGCACTGGAGCGTCCTGCCGACCCATCATCCCGAAATCCTCCCATCCCCTCATCGACGAGTGAATCGAAAGACTTGCCGCACTGCAACAAAGACTTTTTCAATAGAATGGGCGGAAAGCTGTCGTTCGCTACAAAGACAAAGTGGTGCCTCTATCGTTTGGAAGCGGCGATTCAGGGCACGCTATCCCACAAATTACCGCGGCGGTTTCCTTCGAAGAAAGAGTAGGCACTCCAGCTCCGAGTTGCCTCAAACGTTTTCGGCTGCCCGGTTGAACGGCACGGGGTTTGTCGATTTAGGAAATCTCCAGCGCTTGAGCAGAGATTTCAGGCCTACTGCGCCTCCGCCTTGAACCGTAGGAGGCGGAGCGCGTTCATCGTGACCAGCACCGTCGCGCCGGTATCGGCCATTACCGCGATCCAGAGACCGGTGAGACCGAGCAGCGTCGTCACCAGAAACACCCCTTTCAGCCCGAGCGCGATGGCCACGTTCTGACGGATGTTGGCCATCGTCGCGCGGGCCAGCCGGATCTGCTCGACGACATCGGTGATGCGGTCGCGCAGCAGCGCGCCGTCGGCGGTCTCGAGCGCGGCATGGGTGCCCGAGCCCATCGCGATACCGAGATGCGCGGTGGTGAGCGCCGGGGCGTCGTTGATGCCGTCGCCCACCATCATCACATGCGCATCGCGGGCCAGATCGCGCACTGCCGTCACCTTGTCCTCGGGCAGCAGCCCGGCACGGGCTTCGATGCCCAACCCGTCGGCGATCGCGCGAGCCGTCACCGGATTGTCGCCGGTCAGCATGACCGAGGAAATCCCCATTTGCTTGAGCGCGGAGACCGCCTCTGCCGCATCGGCGCGCGGCTCGTCGCGCAGCGCGATCAGGCCCAGAAGGCGCCCGGGCGTGAAGACGCAGACGACGGTTTTGCCCGCGCTTTCGAGGCGGCGGACGGTGGCGCTGTCGGCGGCGCTGAGAACGCCCGCTTCGGTCGCGAGGCGCGGTGCCCCGACATTCCAGACCTCGCCGTCGATCTTGGCCCGCGCGCCGCGGCCCGGGATCGCCATGCCTTCGGTCGCCTCCGGCACCGCGATGCCGCCCGCCTCCGCCCGGGCGAGGATCGCCTGTGCCAGCGGGTGGCTGCTACCGGTCTCGACCGCCGCGGCGGTGGCGAGAAGCTCAGCCTCGGCCCCGTTCAGCGGCAGAAGATCGGTGATCTGCGGCCGCCCCTCGGTCAGCGTGCCGGTCTTGTCGAAGGCGACGAGGCTGGTTCTGGCGGCCGTCTCAATCACCGCGCCGCCCTTCATCAGCAGACCGTGGCGCGCCCCGGTCGAGAGACCCGCCGCAACCGCGGCGGGAACCGAGATCACCAGCGCGCAGGGGCAGCCGATCAGCAGCAGCGCAAGGCCGCGATAGATCCACGTCTCCCACGGCGCGCCGAAGGCCAGCGGCGGCACGATCGCGGCGAGAAGCGCCACGCCCACAACCGCGGGCATGTAGACGCGGCTGAACCGGTCGATGAACCGCTCGACCGGGGCGCGCGCGCTCTCGGCCTCCTCCACGAGGTGCAGAATGCGCGAGATCGTGTTGTCTTCGGCGGTTTTCTCGACGCGGATGCGCAGCTCACCCTCGGTGTTGATCGCTCCGGCGAAGACCGCGTCGCCGGGCTCTTTCAGGACCGGCACGCTCTCGCCCGTCACCGGGCTTTCATCGACGCCCGAACTGCCGGAGACGATGTTGCCATCGGCGGGGATGCGGTCACCCGGGCGGGCCTGCACGATCTGGCCGATGGCGAGGCTGTCGGCGGGAACCTCGCGAATGCGGTCGCCGACAACCAGCCGCGCGGTCTTCGGCACCAGATCGGCCAGCGCCCGGATCGAACCGCGGGCGCGCGACGCCGCAAGCCCTTCGAGCATCTCGCCCACCGCGAACAGGAAGACCACGAGCGCCGCTTCCTCCGCCGCACCGACGAAGAGCGCGCCGATCGCTGCGATGCTCATCAGCATTTCGATTGTGAAGGGCATCCGCGCCCGTGCCATCAGGGCGGCGCGCTTGGTCACAGGGGCAATTGCGATCACGGTCGTGAGCACGAAGGCCCAATGCGCGACCGGCCCGCCGATCAACAGCTCGACCATCCATGCCGCAGCCAGCAGAAGCCCGGTCGCGATCAGGTAACGGCCCTTCGGGGTCGCATACCATGACGGATCGGTAGGCCGGGTATCCATGCTTTGGGCCGGGCTATCCGGCTCATCCGCGCTTTTCTCTGATCCGGGGAAAGCGCCGTCAGGCAGGATGAAGCCGCCCTTGGGCTTTTCCGGCGCAGCCCCTTTGGCCGAGACGCCATAGCCGAGGCGGCGGATCGCTTTCTCCACGCTCTCGCGCGAGGTAGTGGCCGTGTCGAGCCGCAACCGCAGCCGCTCGTTCATCAGTGTGACCTCGACAGCGTCCACACCGGGCAGAGCCTCGACCGCGCCGCGCACCTTCGCCGCGCAGGCGCCACAATCCATGCCGGTCACGCGCCATTCCTGAAGGTCTTTCGCCTCGGTCATCCGATACCATCCTCTCACTCTCGATTTCTCGACAGAGGAGAAGATAAGAGCTACAGCAACTATAGGTTCAAGAGGGAAATTCGACCTCACGTAGCCGTGAAAGGGAGCGACATGCACACGATCGGAACATTGGCCCGCCGCACCGGCACCAAGGTGCAGACGATCCGCTATTACGAGCAGATCGGCCTGATGCCCGAACCGGGGCGGACCGCAGGCGGTCAGCGGCGCTATGATGATGCCGATCTCGACCGGCTCGCCTTCATCCGCCACTCGCGCCAGCTCGGCTTCCCGCTCGAGGCGATCCGCGAATTGCTGGACCTGTCGGATCACCCTGCGCGCGATTGCGGGGCCGCGGATTCGATCGCGCGGCGGCAATTGCGCGAGGTCGAGACCCGGATCGCGCGGCTTGAGGCGCTCAGGAGCGAGCTGGAACGGATGATCGGCGAATGTCGGGGTGGGACAGCCTCGGAGTGCCGGGTGCTGGAGGTGCTGCGCGACCACTCGGAATGTCTCGCCGACGATCACGACGCGATAGGCTGACCCCGCTGCACAGGGGCCGATCAGCGGAGCTTCCGGAACAGGCTGAACTGGAAAGACTGCAGGTTGCCTGAGGGCGTCGTGTGTTTCTGGAACCGTTTCGCCACCAACTCAAAATCGGGGCCCAGCACACCGCCAAGGGCCTCCGGACTGTAGCGACGAACGGGAAGGCCGCTGCAGGTCTCCGGCCCGTCAGGAGCGAAGGTCGCGATGATCGCGTGCCCCCCAATGCGCAGAGCACGAGACAGGCGCGTCACATAGGCATCCCGGTCCGATGGGTCGACCAGAAAGTGGAACACGGCGCGATCATGCCAGAGGTCATAGACCCGCTGGGGCGACCAGCGCGTGATATCGGCGACGATCCACTCCACATCCGCGCCGCGCGGCCCAAGCCGGGCACGCTGGGCGTCGAGGGCCGTCTGGGAGAGGTCGAGAACGGAAATGTCGCGCAGGCCACGCGCGATCAAGCCGTCAACGACCCGCGAAGTGCCGGCGCCCACGTCGATCACCCGGGTGTCCGGCGTCACACCGGCGCGTTCGGCAAGTTCGAGCGAGATCTCCGGAGCGTCCTGATGCCAACTGAGGTCACTGTCACTCTTGCTGCCGTAGATCCGGTCCCAGTGATCCTTTCGCGCCTCGTTCATCCAAATCCCCTATTCGCTGGCAATAATCGCATTGCTATCAAGGCGCCTGGTGTTCGTGATCCATATGCTTTTTCAGATTTTGACGCCGCCCCGCCCAGGGTTCGACATTTCAAAGTTTTCACCTTTGGCTCCAACGTTCTCAAGGCCAAAGCTTCCAAAGATAGATACCGTAGCCCGCGATTAGCGCCAGCCCCTCCCATCGGGTGATCCGTAGCCCGGTGGTCGCGAAGACCACCAGAAGGAGTGAGACAAGAACCATCAGCGGGGCGTCAAATCGCGCGATTTCCTCGGGCACGCGCGACGGGGCGATCAGCGCCGTCGTCCCACCGATGCCGAGAATATTGTAGATGTTTGATCCGACTACATTTCCGAAAGCCACCTCGCCCTGACGCTTCAGCGCCGCCACGATCGAGGTGATCAGCTCGGGCATCGAGGTGCCAATCGCCACGATGGTCAGACCGATGACCGTTTCCGAGACGCCAAAAGCCCGCGCGAGCGATACGGCGCCACCAACCAGCAATGAGCCACCGAAAACCACGAGTCCCAATCCGGCGAACGCGAGCAACAGCGGCATGAGAATACCGTGAGGTGCATGCGGTGGCGCGAGGCCGGGATCCGCGTCAGCAAGGGCCACCGTCTTGTCGTAGATCGCGCCGCGGTCAGCGTGCTGGCGTTCCTGATGGATCACGAAGCCCAAATAGCCGACCAGCGCTGCGATCAATCCAACTCCAGCGATCCGCCCCATCGGAGCGAACGGCGCGACCCCAGCGAAGACCACGGCGACGACCAGCATCACCATCGCATCTCGTCGCAGGGCGACGCGCGCCACAACGAGGGGCGCAATAACGGCAGAAACGCCAGCGATCAGAAGGATATTCGCGATGTTTGAGCCCACGACGTTGCCGAAGGCGATGCCTGGCGATCCACTCAGACCGGCCTGAACCGATGTCACCAGTTCCGGTGTCGAGGTGCCGAACCCCACCAGTGTCAATCCGATCACAAGCGGTGAGATACCGATCCGCTCAGCGGTCTGGACCGCCCCGCGGACCATAAGCTCGCCTCCGACCACCAGCGCGACCAGCCCCGCCAGAATGGGCCCCCAAATCTCGAACATCTCAGTCCATCCCTATGCGGTCATCGCCGCTTACCGCACGCAAAATGGCGGTGGCGCGCGCGGGTATCAAGAGAGTTGCGCGAGGTGTGTCGCGGTGTAGAGCAGCGCTCCGGCATGCGTATCAACGGCAGCAACTGGCCGTCCATGAACGGCGACCCGGTAGCAGACACTAAGCGGAGGTTGCTTCCATCATGAGATCTCATGTGAAGTCTGGGCGAATTGTCATTGCATTTTTGAAGGCCTCGCATGCAGTGCGATCACATAGTCAGGTCGACCCGTAGCGACATCGAATAAGGCCTTTGTCGATCAGGATGTTGCCTGAATGGCTCGACCGTCTTCGCGCCACTCAGGCAGACCGCCGTCAAGACGACGAGCGTTGAAGCCATTCTTGCGCAAGAACGCCACGGCTTGGTGAGCGTAGACACAGTATGGACCACGACAATAGGCCACAATCTCGGTGTTTCGGTCGAGATCCGTCAGGAACTTGCCCAGCTCCGTCACGGCCATGTTGAGCGCGCCCGGGATATGAGCATCGGCGAACTCGTCGGCGGGGCGCACGTCGAGGACGGTCACCGACCCTTCACTCAGTCGAGCGGCAAGCTCGTTGCGGTTGATCGGTTCCGGCGCGTCTTCGCCGTTTGATAGCCCGCGCAGAATCTCCCCAACCTGTGCGAGGTTCCTTTCGGCCACATCGCCCAAAACCCCCAACAACGTCAGTGTCCTCGCGTCGGTCAGCCTGTAGATTATCGCCTTGCCGTCGCGCCGACTGGTGACAAGGCCAGCACGCCGCAATTGCTGCAAATGTTGCGAACTGTTCGCAACAGTGAGCCCGGTTTTTTCCGCAAGCGCCTCTACCCTGCGCTCGCTCTGGGCGAGCTGCTCAAGAAGCATAAGGCGTGCGGGGGCCGACAAGGCCCGCGCGACAAGGGCATATTCTTCGAGAAGGGTCATCTTCGGGCTAATTGACATGGGCTGCCTCGGGATATTACATCATTCAATCGAATAATTGAATGATAGCGAACCCAGCCTGCGCCACAAGAGCAAAGCCGACCGCATGACCGAAACGATCCTCACCGCTGAGCCGACGATCCGACTTGCCGCTTTCCTGGGCGTATTGGCGGCGATGGCGCTATGGGAGGTCGCGGCCCCCCGGCGGCGCAGAGAGATCCCGCGCTTGATCCGTTGGACGAACAATATCGCCCTGGTCTTTGTGGATACGGTGATCCTGCGCCTGGCATTCCCGATCCTCGCAGTCGGATTGGCCGTCATGGCCGAGGATCGTGGCTGGGGGCTGTTCAACAATCTGGAGTGGCCCACCTGGGCAGCCATCCTTGTTTCGATGCTGGTGCTCGATTTGGCGATCTACCTTCAGCACGTCATGTTCCACGCGGTTCCCGGACTTTGGCGGCTGCATAGGATGCACCATGCCGATCTCGACTTCGACGCAACGACGGGCCTGCGGTTCCATCCGCTGGAAATCCTGATCTCGATGGGGATCAAATTGGCGGTGGTCGCGGCGCTCGGGCCGCCTGCGGTCGCGGTGCTGCTGTTCGAGGTGATCCTGAATGCGACCGCGCTTTTCAACCACGCTAATGTCGATCTGCCGCGCCCGGTTGATAGGGTGCTGCGCCTGTTCGTGGTCACCCCCGACATGCATCGCGTCCACCATTCCATCGATCCGCGTGAGACCAATTCGAACTACGGCTTCAACCTGCCTTGGTGGGATCGGCTATTAGGCACCTATGTCGCGCAACCGGCAAGGGGGCATCAGGACATGGAGATCGGGATCGAACAGTTCCGCACGCGCCGTGACCTTTGGATCGACAGGATGCTCCTCCAGCCCCTGCGCGGCCCAGCTTCGGGCCAAGCTCTCGACCCACGCATCGCGGTGGAGAAAGAGAAATGACCTACATCCTCGGCATCCGTGAGAACCTGCGCCCTTTCTTGAACAGCTCTTGTAGGTGCTCTTTTCGGCTTTCAGGAGGCTCGCTGATCCATGGAAACGCACGCCCGCTTAAATCCCGCCCCCGATCAGAAAGATACAGATGCTTGAAAACATAACACGACGCCTTGGCTTTGCGGCGATCCTTCTCGGCCTTGTGTCCCTTGCGCTTCTTGCTTTGTCCGTCTGGGGTTATCGTGCGGGCGGATGGCCTTGGCCCCAAGCCTATGACATCGCCGGGTGGGGTGTCTGGACGGCGTTAGCGGGGGTCGTCGCAGCGCTCGTGACTTTGGCGGGGGCTGTCCGCAAGAGGCGCGGTGCCAGCATTGCGCTGATTGGCCTGATCCTGTCCTTACCCGTTGCAGGCCTCGGAGTGGCTTTCGAAATCGCCGCTCGAACGACACCGCCGATAAACGACATCTCGACCGATACCGAAGACCCGCCGGTCTACTGGTTCACCGCCACCCCAACGGACTACCCTGCGCAGAATGCCGAGCCACAACGCTCCGCCTATCCTGACGTGCGCCCGCTGGATCTTCCGATCCCGGTCGAGGATGCATTCGCAGAGGCGTTGACCCTTGTCGAAACGCATGGCTGGGAGGTTCTCTCGGCCGATCCTGCGGAAAACCAAATCGAAGCCATCGCCCGAACCCGCGTCTTCGGCTTCGAGGACGAGGTGGCAGTTCGGGTCACCGACATCGAGACAGGCAGCCGCATCGACATGCGGTCACGCTCGCGCCTTGGGCAGATCGACCGTGGCGCCAATGCCCGACGCATCGAGGCGTTCCTTGCGGAGCTGCAAGCACAAGTCACCGAATAAGATCGAAAACCAAGGAGCACCCAGATGAAACTGTCCCACATTCTTGGCGCGGCCACTGTCGCGCTTTGCCTCTATTCCACTCCCATTTTGGCGCAGGACGCGGCCATCGAGGCTATGCAGGAATACATGATGTTTTCGGAGTATGAGGCTGGCATCATACTACCGCAACAGATCGACCAGGCCGTCTTTGAAACGGCGCTTTTCGTCGACACACGCGACGCAGAGCAGTTCGACGCTGCCACGATTCCCGGTTCCATCAATATCGAATGGCGCGAAGTGCTGGACCGGATTGACGAGATCCCCGAGGATCGAATGACAGTCCTCTTCTGCAACACCGGCAGTCTGTCCGCCCAAGCAGCATTTGCCCTGCGGGTGGCGGGTCGAACGAACGTCGTAGTTCTGCAAACTGGTTTCGCCGGTTGGGAAAAAGACGCGGCCTACAAGCCCTGATCTGAACCGTTCCTGATGGCTCCGGGCCATGGCGTTGGCCCGGAATGCCCGTCGATCGAACTGCTTTGAGAGAAGTCTCCGAAGCGATGGGGCAACAGAATAGTCGGCTCAGCACAACCTACTATCAGCCGTTCCTTTTCTTGTTCAGTCCTTCATCGATACTGCAGCAAAAATCCAATTCCAGCGCCCTTGCAAAATCCTTCGCCCTTGCGGCACAGATCGAGTGAATGCTGCGATCGGCAGGCTTGTCCCGCAGAGCTTCTATAGGAGCCGGAAAGGTGCTGCGGCGGGCCCAGAAGACCGCTTCGGAGAAGCTGCGCGGCAGCGCCGACGAGGACAACGAATGTCTGGTTAGGACCGTTTCAGTCCCCGCGGACGAAGGGCGGGAGGACTAAGCCGCTCCGCGGCAATGGCGCTCGTGGCTGGCGTTGCCCGTCATTTCCGCGTTTTTCTATGTGGCTGAGCTTTCTGGGCTGACGATGGGGGGCTTCCCACCGTCAGACAGGAGATTCCCATGGAGGAGAAGAACACCACCCCGCTGCGCCAGCGGATGATCGAGGACATGAACATCCGCGGGTTGTGCGAGAAAACGCAGAAGGCGCACATTCGGAATGTGAAGCATTTCGCGTCCTTCCTCGGGAGGCCGCCGGACACCGCCACGCCGGAGGATCTGCGGTCATACCAGCTCAAGATGACCCAAGAGGGGGTGACCGCCAGCACCTTCAACGTGCGCATCATCTCGCTGCGGTTCTTCTTCGGCGTAACGTGCAGTCGCGACGAGATGAAGCGCTTCATGCAGTTCCACCGCAATCCCCGGAAGTTGCCCATTGTCCTGAGCGTCGGGGAAGTGGCCGATCTGATGGCCGCCGTGCCCGGCCCTGGGCTCAAATATCGCGCAGCGCTCGGGATCAGCTACGGAGCGGGGCTCCGCGCATCCGAGGTCTGCAACCTGAAGGTCAAGGATATCGACAGCGACCGGATGCTGATCCATGCCGATGACGGCAAGGGCGGGCGTGACCGCAAAGCCATGCTCTCGCCCAGCCTGCTGGATCTGTTGCCGGACTATTGGCGCGAGTCCCGTCCTGAGGGCTGGCTGTTCCCCGGTAAGCCCAAGATCAACCCGCTGTCGCCACGACAATTGAACCGGGCGTTCACCTCGGCCAAGCATATGGCGGGCATCAAGAAGGCCGCGACACTGCATAGTTTGCGACACAGCTTCGCCACCCATCTGCTCGAGGCCAACACTGATGTGCGGGTGATCCAGGTGCTGCTCCGGGCATGCCAAGCTGACGACGACGGCACGATACACCCATGTGGCGACGAAGACGATCCGCGGCACGGTCAGCCCTTTCGAGCAGATGAAGCTGCTTCAGGACGAGACCCTGCGATGAGGACTGGAGTAGCCCCCGGGGTCGGTGTTCCGGCCAAGGCTGGAGATCGCTGACATCTTCCGTGCCCATGGTCCTGCGTGGCGGCAGGCCAATGAAGGGCATGTCAGCCTGACCCAGCTGAAGGTCATGTCAGCGATCGAGGCCTGCCGGACCGAGGCGCTCGGCGGGATGTAGCGGGCTGTGCCAAGTGCGGCCACCACCATGTCGCCTACAACTGCTGCAAGAACCGGCATTGCCCCAAATGTCAGGGACCGGCGGCGCGCGACTGGATGGCGGCGCGGGCCGAAGACCTGCTGCCCGTGGAATACTTCCTCATCGTCTTCACCCTGCCAGCGGAGATCGCCCAGATCGCCTACTGGAACAAGAAGGCGGTCTACGGTCTCCTGTTCCGCGCCTCGGCCAAAACCGTTATGACCATCGCGGCCGACCCCAGGCGCCTCGGCGCCCGGGTTGGAATGACCAGCGTGCTCCACACCTGGGGTTCAGCGCTGATGCATCATCCCCACATCCACATGATCGCTCCGGGCGGCGGCCTGTCGCCCGACGGCACCCGGTGGGTCTCCCACCGCCCGGGCTTCTTCCTGCATGTGCGGGTGCTGTCGCGGCTGTTCCGGCGGCTGTTCATCGAGGACTTTCTCGACCTGCATCGCACGGGCGCGCTCAACTTTTTCGGTGACCTCGCCGGACTGGCTGACGCGGGAGCCTTCGCCGCCTGGCTCGCCCCGTTCCGCAAGAACGAATGGGTGGTCTATTCCAAGCCACCCTTCGGAGGACCCGAGGCTGTGCTGGCCTATCTCAGTCGCTATACCCACCGGGTGGCGATCTCGAACAATCGCCTGGTCAGCGCCGATGCCGATACCGTCGCGTTCCGCTGGAAGGACTACCGGATCAAATCCGGCGACCGGCAAAAGGTCATGCGGCTGGCCACGCCGGAGTTCATCCGCCGCTTCCTGATCCACGTCCTGCCAGACGGCTTCCACCGCATCCGGCACTACGGGCTGCTCTCCAGCTCCGCCCGCAAGGCCAACATCACCAGAATCCGCGCTTTGCTCTGCGTCCAGCGGTCTCAACAGGTCGCCGTGCCGGACCCGCAGACCAAGATCACCCCGCTCACCCTGCGTGAGCCATGCCCCTGCTGCGGCGGACCAATGCGCATCGTCGAAATCTTCCGGCGCGGCCAGAAACCGATGGCACGTGCGCCATCCAAGGAGCAGGCCGCATGACATATCGCCCCTCATCCGACACGAAGCAGCACCGGCTACAATCCGCTGATCCGGTCCAAATAGCTTGTGCGCTCCCGTTTACAGCGCGGCCAAAGCCGGCAGACGCTCAGAAACGCACAGCTTTGTCGGGATCACCGGCGCGTTTGCGACCGTATCAGGCATTTGGCTCGCCATCACTCGCACCCCGGATGCAGCCGCTGCCCCGACCGCCCACGCATTTTCCCCATAGGGTTATCCAAGCCCCCCGCGGCTTCCTCCTTCCGAGGTTTGTCAACGCGGGCCGCCGCCTCCCGGCCGCCCACGTCGCGCCGCGGCCCGCATCGAAAAACCTTCAGGAATGCGGTCGCTCGCTGCACTTTACACCGATGTCTGCTACGCGAAGCAACTTCTTCATATCGACCGCATTTGTGACTCGGTCTTTCCTGGCTTCGCGCGGGCTCCTAACGACGAAACGGGCTATCGAGGCAAAGATGCGCAGAGGCGGCGCACCAGCCAACTGAACGACGATATGAGGGCGCATGGCGGTGGTCCTGCAACGAGGGCACCGCCAGCATCTCTAAACGCAGCGCGGCAGCCTGTTTTCGAGCGCGCGCGGCCCTCGTTCGACGCTGTGCAAAAGTAAAGGCCATTGAGGCTGCGACACACCCAACGGCCTTTTCAACCCAACTCTCGATGAAAGGTTATGTAATCAATTTAGAACAAAAACAGTCGGGAATCAATACACCTCTGCGCTTACCTGTGCGCGGGGGCCAGCTGGCCTATCATACTGAGAACCTTTCGATGAGATTATCGAACTCCTCATCGGTGCCTTTGCTAAGTGGGCTGTCGTTGACCACCATCGTTAGGTTGCCATCGAGTATCTACTTGAGGGCATTGGCGACAACGGGCGATTCCTCTTTGCCGGTCAGATGTTCCACCGTTTGGACGATGAAGCTTATGACCGCACGATGTGCTAGTGCCCAATTGACGACAAGCGGGTGCTGAGCGGGATTATCTTCATCAACCGCAATGGCTTGCGCTGGTGCGACGCTCCTGCTGCTAATGGCCCTCACAAAACGCTCTAGAGCCGATGGAAGCGTTGGAGCGAAAAGGGCATCTTCGCGCGAATGATGTCCGCGCTGGTGTCGGAACACGGCGGAGATAAGGCCGTGATGATCGACGCGACAGACCTAAGGGCCCACCGAACGGTGACCCGCATGGCCGCCAAAAAAGGTGCGTGGTCGTCTAATTGGTCGGACCCGAGGCGGCATTGACCTGCCTCCGAGGTCGCCCCGGGCTATTTCGATCCGCTGGCCGTCGATCCCGAACAGGCCCGCGACGTGGCCCGTTGGCGCAAGGCCGAACGCGCCCGCCTGTGCGCTGCGCGTCTGGCCTTGTCGGTTGCAGAGCGCAAGGAGATCGGCGAGGCGCTGGCCGGGCATCTGCAAAAGGTGTTGAAAGACCGCTTCGGCGGGGCACCGGGCAAGGTCTTTTCCGCCTACTGGCCGATCAAGGGTGAACCCGACCTGCGCCCGCTGATGGCGGAGCGTCACAAGGCCGGTATAACCGTCGCCCTGCCACTGGTCGAAACCAAGGCGGCTCCGGCTCACCTTTCGCCGCTGGACGCCCGAAAGCCGCATGGTGTGCGGCGACTGGAACATTCCTGTCCCGCCCCCGGACGCGCGGCTCGCCACACCCGACATCGCACTTGCGCCGCTCCTCGGCTGGACCACAGAAGGCTATCGCCTCGGATATGGCGGGGGCTATTTCGACCGAACTTTAGCGGCGCTGGAACCGAAACCCTTTGTCGCCGGTGTCGGGTTTCAAGAGGCGCGCCTTCAGACCATCTTCCCGCAACCTCATGACATCCCGCTCGATCTCATCGTGACCGAGAAAGGGATGCAGACCGTGAGAGACGTGGTCTGAGCCCCATCCAGGTTCCAGGCACCCCGGTCAGGCGGAGCCGGCGCGCGCCGCGCTCCGGGACAGCGCCGCTACGAGGTCGGTCCGGGTGACGATGCCGACGATCTTGCCGTATTCAAGGACCGGAACGGCATCTGTATCTCCCTCGGCCATCATCGGCAGCAAAGCCCCGATCGGGGTGTCGCCGGTGGCGCGGGGGCTGGCGACACTCATGATATCAGCGGCGGTCATCGGTCTTTCCCGGTCCCGATCCAACAACCTGCGGAACGCTGCCCGAAAGCCGCGATCAAGGCGCAGGGCATCGTCGCGGGCCTGGCTGATGAGATGCATCTGGAAGATCACGCCCAGAAAGGTTTGATCCACACCAACGACCGGAAGCGATGTGAAGTGATGCTGCCGGAACAGATCCGCGATCTCGCCCAATGGGGCGTTCGACGTGACGGTGACGAGATTGCGCGACATGATGTCTTGCGCAGTCAACGGGCCCGACGAATGCGCCGCCGCCTGCAGTTCGGCGGCCCCGATCAGTCGGGCCAGGTCTTCGACGCCGAGGTTGAACGACTGACGATAGCGTTCGAGAATCCCCGTCAGCTCCTCTTCCGAAAGCCCAAGTCGCTCGATCGGATTGCGATCTGCGGTTCCATGAATATTGGGATCCTCGAATTGCCGGAAGGGATAGTGGCGTCCCGTCAGCCGCGCATAGAGGGTTGCCAGCAGAACCAGTGCGATGGTTCCGAACGCAATTGGCGTCAGGGCGAACCAAAACCCCAGATGCGCGATGGCGTCCGGGGACATGGCCGCGGTCATGGCGACGGCACCAGCGGGCGGATGGACTGCGCGGCACAGGATGGTTGCGGTGATGGCAAGCCCGACGGCGAGCGCGATGCGCAAGGCGGGGTCCGTCACAAAAAGGCAAACCGCAACCCCGACAAAGGCCGCGACGGTATTGCCCACGATCGCCGACCAGGGCTGCGCCAAGGGGCTGTTCGGAACGGCGAAGAGCAGAACCGAGGACGCCCCAAAGGGCGCGACGAGATAAAGACCGAGGTCCAGATCGACGGTCGGCGACAACAGGAACAATCCGGTTAGCGCCAATCCGATCAGCGCGCCAAGCCCCGCGCGCAGCGCCTCCTTGGTTGGAACACGGGCCACAGCCGGGCCAAGTGATTTCAAAATGTGCAACGCGACGCCTCAACATCAGCTGTCGCCGAAAGTTTCACCGGTTTGACGAAAGATCAACCTGCGGGGCGCATAAAGAAGGCAACGGTCATGATCAAGCCGATTGCGATAATGAACAGACGCAGCACGGCCGTGTTCCTAACCCGCCGCGCCAGAACCGCGCCGATGTATCCGCCCATGGCGCAGGACAGGCCGACGATCAGCAAGTTGCCCCAGTCGATCAGGCCCGCAATGGCATATGTCGCGACCGAGACCACCGACAGGATCACGGACATCAAGTTCTTCAACCCATTCATCCGGTGCAGGTCGGTCATGCCGATGACGCCGAAAGCCGCGAGCAGCATGATGCCGAGGCCACCGTTGAAATAGCCGCCATAGACCGAGACCACGAACACAAGAGCAAGTGCGGTGGGGCTGGGCGTCTCGCGCCCGGACTTCGCGAGATACCGAACGAAGGACGGTCCGGTGGCAAAGGCCAAGGTCGCCATCAACAAGAGCCAGGGCACCACGCCCGAGAACAGCTCTTCCGGCGTGACCAGCAGCAGACTAGCGCCAGCGAGCCCCCCGACGATCGCCGTGCCGAAAAGATGGGCGAGAGGAGGCTTCCCGCCGCGCTCGATATCTGTGCGATAGGCCCAGGCGCTGCCCACATAGCCCGGAAGGGCGGCAAAGGTCGCGGTCGCATTCGCCATGATGGGCGGAACACCGGCCCAGACGAGTGCGGGAAACGTCAGAAAGGTGCCACCACCCGCGATTGCATTGAGCGCACCGGCGCCCAAGCCGGCCAGCACGAGTATTATACCTGTCAGCATGTTCGTTCTCCTTCAAACCGCGCCGCTGTTGCATGATGCCGGATTGGTCTGCAAATTGGTCTGTATCGGGGTGCAAATGACCACGAAGCGAACTCGAAAGGTTGTGGAAGCGCTGCGCGACTATTGCGCGGCGGCCGCCATCGCGCCGGGCGGACAGCTGCCGCCGGAGCGGGATCTGGCGCGTCGGTTGGGGTGCAGCCGTGAGACGCTGCGCAATGCCTTGGCCGAGCTGGAGCTCGCTGGCGACCTCTGGCGGCATGTCGGGCAAGGCACGTTCCTTGGCCCCCGCCCGCGGGGCCACCCTGTGCGCGAGACCATTCTAGTGCAAGGGGCTTCACCGCTTCAGCTGATGCAGGCGCGCCTGACCCTCGAGCCCTCCGTCGCCGCCGAGGCAGCTGCGCTCGCGACCCCTGCCGAGATCGCCTATCTTTCCGATCTGGTCAACCGGGGCCGCCGTGCCGCAACCCGGGCCGACTGCGAACGGCTCGACGCCGCCTTTCACCGTGGTATCGCAGAGGTAACAGGCAATCCCATCCTGCTTGGCCTTCTCGACTATCTCGCGGGCGCGCGCCGCCATGCGGCCTGGCAGCGCGAATGGGAAGTCACTTACCGAAAACTCGGTGTCGCCGAATTCACCGAACGTCACAGCCTACAGCATGAGGAGGTGGTCGCCTGCATTCAACGGGGCGCGGCGGACGCCGCCGCGGATGCCATGCGCGGGCACCTGCAGGCGATCTTCACGGCGATGCGCGAGTCCGGTCTGCCGCCCTGATAGCGGTGCCGCTCCGCCCGAGCCCTGCGCCCTCAGACCACTGCCCCCAATCAATCTCGAAACATCCACAGGCGGGGGAGAGCCGCCGGTTGCGTGGGTAGAGGATAGAAACCGGCGAGAGTGACGGCGGAAAATCGGTCAGAACCTCGACGAACTCGCGGGCGGTCAGAGCCGCCTCGGCATGGTAACGCGGCATCTGGGCAAGACCGAAGCCAAGGCGCGGCGACTTTGTCCGCAATGCGGACCTCTGCGGAACCAGTTTGCTGCGCAAGGGACGGAGGAGCGGTTCGGTGACGCTGTGCCGCAGCGGTGCGCCTTGGGATCAAGGGCCGCAATGGGCCGAAGGCCAACGTTTTCTTCCCTGCCTGAACTTCTGATCTCTGTGGACCCGCAAAGCCGCACTGAGCTGAGCATTCCCGTTGCTGTGCGTCGCACCGAAATCGGCTATGCCCCTGCAGGCTTCTCAAGGTTAGGTATTGACCTAACCTTATTGCAGCCACATGCTTAGGCGCATGCCTAACTCAAAACGCCCCATAGAACGGGTCTTCATCGCATTGTCCGATCCGACGCGGCGGGCAGTAGTTCAGAAACTTAGCGAAAGGTCGGCCGCCGTCTCACAATTGGCCCAGCCATTCGACATGGCGCTGCCGTCCTTCACACAGCATCTCGGTGTTCTGGAAGACGCTGGCCTTATCGTGTCGCAACGACAGGGGCGAAGCCGTGTCTGCACGTTGAACCCGATGGCTTTGAAAGCTGCGGAAGATTGGATGGCCTCCCACCGCAAGCAGTGGGAGAGCCGCCTGGATCGCTTTGAGAGTCACCTCGAGAAAATGAAGGAGGAGAAATCCAGTGACTGATGGAGCCGCCGATATCGTCTCTGCATGGGCTGAGTGGCCTTTGGAAAAAGAAATTGTCATCTCGCGTGTCGTCGACGCTGACCGAGAAACCGCCTTCGCAGCATGGACCGATCCAGCGCAAATCGTGCAATGGTTTGGGCCTGACGGCTTCCAGATCGAGTCGCATGAAGCCGACATCCGGGCAGGCGGTGTATGGCGGTTCGACATGATTGCCCCGGACGGCACGCCGTTCTCGAACCGTATGGATTTTCTGCGGGTCGAGGCACCAAGCCTGATCGAGGCCGATCACGGTCGCGATGTCGATGATGATCCTGACCGGTTCCGGCTTCTGGTCACTTTCGACAAGCAGGATAATGGAAAGACGGTTGTCACCCTGCGCCAGATGCATCCGACGCCAGCACGCCGCGCAGTGGTTATCGGCTTTGGGGCTGTCGAATTTGGCGCTCAAACGCTTGGCAAACTGGCCGTTCATGTTGCGGGCAAGACCGGCGATGCCGCAGCGCGCGGCTGAATTTTCACAGGTTTGATCGAGGGGAAACACGATCATGAAGCGTTTCACGGGCGGTTGCATGTGCGGCGATGTTCGAATTGTGGCTTCGGGTCGCCCCTATCGGGTCGGCATATGTCACTGCCTCGACTGTCGCAAACATCATGGCGCCCTATTCTACGCGGCCGCCGTTTTCCCTGAAGACGCGGTGAAGATCGACGGCGACACGCGTGACTATGCCGGGAGGAATTTTTGTCCACGCTGCGGATCGTCCGTTTTCGCGCGAAGTGGCGATGAGGTCGAACTGCATCTCGGTTGCCTCGATGCGCCCGACCAATTGAAACCAACCTATGAGAATTGGGTCGTTCGTCGCGAAGCCTGGCTGCCGGAATTTCCGGACATGAAAAGATATGAACGTGATCGCGACGAGACCAACCACCGCAACGATTAAAGTGAGCACCATCTCTTGGCGAAGCATCATTCGTCTACAAGCCGTGAGCGACGGCTGCACGATGCGAAAATGGCGGGTTCGATCAAGCAGCATTTGCGCAGACCCGCCAACTTCAATGTCCAACTCAGGGCCGAGAGCGACGATCTTTGCTCACTGAGAGCGCCCAGCCGTGCCGCGACGCCGCAAGCCCGCTTCGAGCCCCTTTTGACCGTGATCCAACACGCGGATACAAGGAGGAAATGAAAATGCATTCGACTGGCGGCAGGAGCTTGTCTCTCGAGAGGAGTGTGAATGGACGACAATCCGGCCATAGGACAATGCCTGTGCGGCGCTGTGAAATTCCGCATATCGGGAGAGTTCGAGAGCTTTTTCCTGTGCCACTGCGCCCGCTGCCGCAAGGACAGCGGTTCGGCCCATTCGGCAAACCTGTTTTCGTCCACGGCCAAAATTAAATGGATGTCAGGTGAGGAAAACATCAAGACGTTCCGGCTCGCCGGTTCACGCCATGTTAAGGGCTTTTGCTCCGACTGCGGGGCCGCGCTGCCTGTTTCCCAACCGGAGATTGGTTTGCTTGTCGTGCCAGCAGGGTCGCTGGACAGCCGGATCGATATACGACCCAACGCGCATATCTGCTGTTCCAGTCGCGCGACCTGGGACAACGACCTGGTCGCCATCGAAAGAATCGACGGGCTTCCCGGCTGAACGGTCGCGCCGATAACGCATCTCGGGCAACAACCAGACGACGAGGGCGCGACCGTCGGCTTCGTCCGCACAGCAGACCGTCATCCTCCAAAAATGCTGCACGATGAACCAATGGCCGCTCTCGAGACGCTGCACCGCAGCGCTCGGACGCGAAGCGGACGGCAGGTAAGGGTCGGAAGCGACGAGATGCTGCTCTGTTCCTTTTGAGACCTAACGATGCTTCGACAAAGCTTGGAATGCTACCAGTGGACCGGTAAAGCTTGGGCGCTTCCTCGCTTCTGGAATCGAAAATGACAAGCAACCCCAGGTTCGGTATCTTCCTCGCCCTCTTTGGGGCGCTGGCGATCTCACCTGACACTCTGCTCATGCGGTGGTCGGAGATGAGCGGCAGCCAGATGATGGCTTGGCGCGGGCTCCTGATGGGCTCTGCGATGTTGCTGGCTTGGCTGATTTTCCGGCGACGGCAACTTCGCAAAGATTTGCGTGTCACTATCTGCTGGGCCGGTGTGCTCGTCCTGCTTTGTCAATCTTGCAACGCTTCGCTTTTCGCATTTGGCATCGCGGTTGCGCCGGTCTCGGTTGTTTTATTCAGCGTTGCCACCGTGCCGATCTTTGCTGTGCTGTTGTCCTAGATGTTTCTGGGCGAACGGGAACATTGGACGACCTGGGTCACGACCGCAGTCGTGCTGTCCTGAATCGGCATTGCAGTTTTCGGGACGGATCCCGGGCAGACCACCGGTAGTCCACTGCTTGGTGCAGCAATAGGTCTGGGCGTCGCGATGTGTTTGGCGATCAGTTTCGTTACCATCCGAGCCAATGCGCAATTGCCGATCCTGCTCCTGGTAGGTGGTGGGCCACACTGGCGGGGCTTGCATGTCTTGCATTGACGGAACCGGGCGCATTGACTGAGGGGCACGTTTGGGCAATTGCCCTCGCAGGCGGGCTGGTGCTCCCCGTGTCGTTCTTCTCGCTCTCGCTTTCATCTCGCTACACGCACCCATCGAACGTGAGCCTGCTGATGTTTCTCGAAACCGTTCTCGGCCCAATCTGGATCTGGGCCGGAACCGGCATTCAGCCAACGCCGTCCATGCTGGCTGGCGGCGTGATCGTCATTGTCAGTCTCGCCTTTTCTCTCTGGCATACTGGACGTCGTTAGGTCCTGGCGCGCCAAGCAGATCTGGTGAAGCTGCATGTTCGCCTCGACTCTATCGATGAACTTTCCGCTTAGGCTCAGGATCCAATATCCAGAATATTGCTGTCGCGGCGAAAGCAACGATGAAGGGGAAGGCTTTCGCGGCAACTCTACGACTGTCCCAGATGCAGCCGGGAACGGTCGAAATCGAACGCGAGCCCCGAGAACTGGCAGGGGGCTGCCGGGAGGTCGCGCGTATGCTCGTCGCGGGCGCGAAGGATGACCGCACGCCCATCATGCGCGCCGCACGGCCACTGGCTTTGATCCTGTTGGCTTGAGGAGCACAACGGTCTCCACGCCGACCAACGCTTCAGTTAAATACAGCGATGTGTCACTTACATCCGATCGCCAGGTTGAGAACCCGTGCCAAGGCAATTGCTTTTGCCTGCCTACTCGCCGGTTTCTTTCGTCTAAAAATCGAAAATTAAATCGTATCAGTAATGGCAATTTCCTGTGCGAAAAAATATATGTTTTTGCGCAATAGAAGGGTCGATTTCGGCTAAAATTGCGCAATTATCTCCTAATTCGCTTTGAGCCTTCTTGTTCGAGTTCGGAAATGCCTCGTAATCCACAAGTTTTTTGCTGTTTCGTGGCTTTTGACCGTCTTTGGGCGTTCCCGTTTAGAGGTGTGATGTGAAAAAATGATGGCATGAGAAAAATTGCCATCAAATATGCGAGCTATCATCCGATGACGATATCGAGGATCGCAGAGCACCTGAGCGTTACACGCAAGACCGCCACGAAAGTAGTGGGCGAGCTCTCTTGCGAGATGATGCCGGGCGGGCGCGTGAATTTCGTCGACCTGCTCCGCCGATTGTGGCGACTTCATCAGATCCCATCTTCAGAGCTGCCACAGCTCCAGCGGCCACTTCTTTCGGTGAAGCAGCTAGCGGCGATGGCGGGCGTCGAGGAACACACGATCCGCCGGGCTGGCAACGAAAGAGACCCGAAGTGGAGGTTGCCGCATCACGCGGATCTTGGCCCGCGAATTCGTCGCTACCTGCCCGCGCACGTCGATGCGTGGCGCTTGAACGAGCCATTCGAATGGTGGCTTGAGCCGCGATTTGGGAAGGCTGTGCGTCTCGTTGACACTACAGGGGGCGACACGGCGAAGGCGAGCACGATGCTCTACCTGCGTAATAAGGAACAGAGTGGGTATTAGCGAGAAAACAACGGAACACTCTCTCTTTTTCGGCGTCTCAAAGAAATGGAGTGTTCAGTTTTCCAGTCGGTTATATCGAAGAAAAGTGGAATTAGCGAACATGTCCGGAAAGAAAGAAGATGGCGCAGTTGGCACAATGGTAGATGTGCTTCGGTGGATTGAATGCGAGGCGGGATATACGGATGGAACGAAAAAGATCTACCGAGATGCGATCCGCCGTTGCTTGAAAGTTTATCAAGTCAACAGTCTCGCTAGTATCCCTGCGGATGTGGTGGCGTTTGAGGGGCGTTTCCATCGCAAAAGCTATGATCCCGATCTTTTCAAAACATTCAAATCCTACAAAGGTTGGCGCCAGAGGGTCGTTTCCATACTGAAAAAGAGCAGCGGAGCCACGACAGCGACCACGGTCGCCCCCAAAGATCTCTGGAGCAAATTACTTTTCGAATGCGAAAGGCTAGTCGATGGAACCTTTGGCCGCAGGCGCCAGGAACTTATACCGGTCGTGCAGCTTGCAAAAGAAGCTAGACGTGCTGGACGCCAGCCTCATGAACTTGACGGCGCATGGCTCTCTACCCTCTCTGATGCACTCGATGCGAAACGTCGTCGAACTATTTCTCAGGCGGTGCGCAGGCTGAATGAGTATCGGCACCTTTCATCCGAAATCGCGGAGACTCTGCCAACATGCGACCTGGAGGTTCCGGATAGGGTGCGGAGGTCGGCGCCCGATCACATTCCCGTTCATCTGCAACAGCAAGCCCATCAGTTGATCGAAAACGCCTCGTCCGGCGAGATGGATGAAATTAGTGGGGAAGCGGTCTTTGGGCTTTCTAAAGCTGCGCAAAATGTGCGCCAGGCGGCTCTCAATAAGTATCTTCGGACCGGATTAATGATTGGTGTCATCAAGCATGAGATCGTCGCATTTGAGAAGATTTTCGATCGCACTGTATTTCTCGAAATTGTTCGGGCTTGGATCCAAGACCAAGATGGAAACATCCGCATTTCGGAACGCACGATGCGTTCCTATATAACTAACATCGCCATCCTCGCAGAGTGGTTGCACCTTGATACGAGCTTCATGAGAACATCGCTCAAGATAAATCCTACCTTAAAAAAGGGGCAACGCGACGCGCAAGAGATGTCTGAACCGGCAAAAGCGTTTTGCCAGCATCTTCTTCGAAATCGTCGTGCAGAACTCACTTTTCAAAGTTTACATCTGGCATTCATGAGGGATGCTCAGTCATTACGAGCGGAAGTCTTTAATTCTCCTTACAAGGAGCGAAGAATTATTCAGCTGGGAGTTCTCGCATGCTTTTCCGCGATCGCGTTATGGGGGGTGCCGCTGCGAGTGTCGAATATGCTTCAACTTCGACATAGGGGAGAGGATGCAAATCTCATTCTTCCCGTTGGGGCGCGGAGGCAGGCATACGTATTACTACCAGCGCATTCCGTGAAAAATAAGCGTGATATCAAGGCATCGCTCGTGGACGGTCCAACGCGAGCGCTGGAGGTATTGATCTGGTATCTTGATGAAATTCGGCCAGAGATTCATGGATCGGAAGAGTCGGATTTTCTCTTTCCTGGCTATGGGGTTCCCCAACTTTCTTCAACCGTTTTGCGGGGCTGGCTGCATCGCCACGCACGCAATCATCACCTTCAAATGTTCCCGCATAATTTTCGGCATGGGCTCGCTTCTCTTTACTTGCGAGCTCAGCCTGGAGACTACGCTGGCGCCGCGCGGCTTTTGTGTAATACCCCGAACGTAGTTCGTAAATATTATGCTTGGATTGATGAAGAGCGAGAGCTTCTCGAAGTTCAGGATAAGATTATTAAGATGGCGGGGTTCTCCAAATGAAGAATGGAAACGCACCGACGTATCGCGTGAAGAGGGCAAGAGAAATTATCGAGCGCGGGCGATTAACACAAATGCTGGATATTGACCAAACTCTGAATCAGATCGTTAGGCGTGAAATTTCGGTTGCACAGATTTCGATTGTAGACGAGTTTTTTTCTGCATTGAAACTGGATGCTGAGGCACACATTGATGCGGGCCTTATATCGAAAGCTACCGAATATTGGACTTGGGGTAAACTGACCTCGCTGCGAGCGGCGCTCAGGAAAATCTTTGAGCGCTCTCCTTTTGAACGTGAATTGGACATCGCCATTGCGCGATGGCACGGCCCCCCAGAAGACAGGCATAGATCTCACAAGCCGCGCGAGAAAAGGTTCTCCCTGGATATTAGTGATCTTCCGCACAGTTGGTTGGAGGCCCTTGCAGCGATGGAAGATGGCTTGCCGGGCGTTGCGGCCAATCCCCCTGCGCCTTCCATGATTGCAACGACGAAAGTGAAGTTGCGGGAGTTTGCCAAAGTCGCACGTGATCGCGGTCTGGCGATGGACCTGACATTGGAGGCAACCCGGGAATATGAGAAGTCCCTGTTCAACCGAGAGCGCCCACTCTCACCGGTCACTATTCATTCTGCGATGCGGCAAGTGCGCGACTTCGGACGATACATCGGCGCCAAGGAGGAAGTTCTCGATTATCTTCTTGAGCGTGTTCGTTTCCACGAGCGTCGTTCCGCCAAGATTCAGCCAAAGAAGGAGGCAAAGGTCCTCTCATTGCCGACATATTCGGAGATGTTTGCGATAGCTTTCGAGATGCTTGGAGAAGCCGACCGGCTGCCAAATCCACGACATGCTCAGTATCGACGGAATGCCGCGCTTGCGATCACTCTGTTTGCAGCACTACCGTTGCGCGTCGCGGATACACGCATCTCGTTCGGCAAGGAACTTGCCTGGGACGAAGCTGGCTACAAATTCGATTTGAAGGTATCGAAGACTGGTCGTCGGTTTCAGTCCCACATCCATCCAGTCTTCGCCTTCTTCATTGATCAAGTCGTGCTGCAAGGGTGTGCGCCGATCTACTTGTCGGAAATGCGAGAATCTTGTTTCCAGAAACGACGATTGTTGTTTGTGAACTATGACGACACAGCACCTCACAAGAATTACGTGAGCTTCCTCTGGAGCCAAGTTCTGGGGACAGGATCGCACGCGGCGCGAACGAAGCTCCATGATGAATTCGCCCGTTTCGGTTCCCGCGGCGTCGAGTTAGCCATGAAGGCCTGTGGTCACCGAAGCGAAAGAACCGCTGAGGCATATCGCACAGCTGCGTTTGAACGTCTGGCCTTGGAAAAGGTTCACGACGATCTTTCCTGCAATTTCTCCGACGATGAGTGGCGGGAGTTTTTTCAATGACGACGCTCAAAAGCGCTCCTGACAAGAGAACCGCATGTATTGACCCCGTTCGTGGAATGTCGCCGGAGTGCAGGCCCCATGAGTTCTCTCGGAGGACGGCTCGCCGCTTGTGCGAACCACGGGTGAGGTTTTCTATCGTGCATAGCCGTGAACCCTTGATTTTCTGTCGAACTGCAGGGTCGTTGGAATGACGAGACGTTCCGTCCCCACCAGGAGCGGCCCGCGTCGCTCGGTTCACTTTCAGATTGCCGATATTCGGTTTTTCCCGTCGGACACAGCAAATGACATTGAGACCCGTCTCTCTAAGGCACTCTCGGAACTGCGCCGCAAGAATCTAGGGATCGATGAAGACTGGTTTTCGAACCTCGATCGAGGCGGGGAATGGTCTGATGTGACGGATCAGATCTCCCCAAGCCGCAAAGACAGGGACAAGATCCGCCGCCGCGCTCAAAAGCTCGTAGAGCTTCGACAGCAGGCCTCCAGAATGAGCCATCTCAGCTATGACGAACGGAAGAAGCTCTCGGCACTCCAAAACGGCGTCCAGCTTATTCAGCTTGAGAGCGAGCATAGGGTGGACGAAATTGCCGCGGCGCTACACGAGGAGATGCCTTGGATGTCCAGTGCGACAGAATTCGCGTGGTATGCGATGCGTGAAAGCATGCGCAAAGGTGCTCCCGCCCTCCGTCTGCCGCCGCTCTTGCTTGATGGGCCTCCTGGCATCGGAAAGAGCCACTGGGCGCGTCGATTGGCGGAATTGATCGGCACGCCGACAGAACTGATCGACGCATCGAATGAACCGGCGGGCTTCGCGGTGGCCGGAAGCCAACGAGGCTGGTCGACGGCCCATCCGGGCCGGCCTGTGGAGCTCATCCTGCATCAGCGCGTGGGTAACCCGGTCATCGTGATCGATGAGGTGGATAAGTGCGGCGATGTGCGTTCAAGTCGAGGCTTTAGCTTTGCGCTGAGCAATGCGCTATTGCCGCTGCTGGACCCCCTCAGTGCGCGGACCTGGAGCTGCCCATTTTTCCGCGTGCGGTTCGACATGCGCTGGATCAGCTGGATCCTGACCTCGAACGACCGTCTTGCCGTTCCAGCGCCGCTGCAAAGCCGCTGTCGCGTGGTTTATATCCCGCCGCTCGCCGGCGCACATCTGGCGTATTTCGCGCGGCGCGAAGGGGCGGCACGAGGCCTGCCAGCGGATACGGTCGACGCGCTAACGGACATGCTGCGAGGAGCCGAGCGCGGGTGGGATCTGCGCGCGGTGATCAAACTGATCGACACCCTAGTCGCGCACGAAAACCGTCCTCCGTTGCAGTGAAACAGGGAGATTGAAATGGCGGATTGTGTGAACCCGAATTTGGATCTGGCGATCGTGGTGGCCGCAATGTTTGGCGTCTTGGTGATCATCGCTCTATGGGCGACCATTTGGTTTGAGCGGCGCTCGTGGAAGCGATCCCATGCGCCGCTGACCGAGGAGGAGGCCCGTTGGTTCAATGCGCAGGTGGAGCAGCTCGAAGTGAGACACGATCTTGAAATGAGGGCTCGTGAAGCTTGGGAGGAGCTAAATGACGACGGCCACAAGCTAGAGGAGGAAAAAAGTAAGAGCTGATGTCGCATTAGTTTTGGCTTCGTGCGGGTCAGCGAAAAGCCAGAAAAAGCAAATGAGTGCGCAGGCGAAAGCATAAGCCTGCGCACGACCTGTCAAGCTAGAATTGAACTTGGCAGACGCACTTATTGACTTGGAGCGCACTTAGCGCTTCAAGAAATGGGTTGGCGGCTCGACTTGAACCGTCGCGTTGCCCACGGGCTGAATCGTCGCCTCGTAGCCATCGGCTTTCTTGCGGCGTAAATGGAATTTCTGCTCTGGGACCTTCCAGCAGTAATGCTGGAAACGGCCCTTTGCGGCCCTTGGGTTTGCTGGGACGTAGCATCCGCTTCGAACGTCGAACGGACACTCACCCGAACACTCGTAGTTCCCTCTGCGAAGGTCGTTCTAACAGTCGCCCGGGTTACGCGCGGCAAGCGGAAGCGTCAGTCGGACGCGAGTTCCGCGGTCGCAAGGGGTCAGTCTCACCTCCCCTCGGTGGCGGTGCAAAACCTGTTCGACGATCGCGAGGCCGAGACCGGTGCCCTCGCCATTCCTAAGTTGCGAGAAGCGCCGAAATGCGATCTCTTCTTGATCGAGCGGGATGCCGACCCCATCGTCCTGAACAATGACCTTGGCTTCCGTCCCGGATCGTTCCGTATTCACCGCGATACGTGTCATCGTTGGTCCTCCATGGTGCAGTGCGTTCTCCAGGAGGTTCCGCACGGCCTCGCCGATCAGAACAGGGTCGCCGCTCACGGGAAGGGGCTCGGGTGACGTTTCGAGTTCGAATTCGATGTCACGCGAAAGCGCCGCGGAACCAAAGCTGCGGCAGACCTCTTCCAGGACCGGGTTCAGATCGAACGCCTCGACGGTTTCGCCCCCTTCGTAGCGAAGCCTCTCGAGCGAGAGAAGTTGATCCGCCAGTCGGGCGGAGTTGCGCGCAGCCTCGATCAGTTCCTGCTGGCGCGCCTCGCGTTCGGCAGGATCACGCACACCCGGCAAAGTCTCGGCCAGTGCGAGAAGCGCGGACGCAGGATTGCGAAGCTGATGGGCCGCGTCGGAGATGAAGGCTTGATGGGTCTCTATGCTCCGACGCATCTGCAACAGCAGCCTGTTGAGCGTCGTGACGATGCCCATGACTTCTTTGGGCACGGGGCGTTTGATGCGGGCGAGATCATCGGGCGAGCGTTTTTCGATCGCGGCCTGAAGGTCGTTGAGAGGTCGGAGACCGATCTGGACACCGAACCAGATCAGCAGACTCAGCGCGACCATCAGGACGACGATGACGGCTGCCGCCCGTTGGGCCAATTGGCGGGCGAAGGCACGGCGATCGCTCGCCCGTTGCCAGACCGTTACGACGGTTTCTCCGGTCATGTTGCCGATCGTCCGGCGTTCATGCATCCGCATGACGCGCATCAGTTCGCCGCGATATTCCGCCATGTAATAGTAAGGCTTGTCTTGCGGACCGTCTGTCTCGGGGCGCGGCGGGTAGGCGTAGCCGGTCACGTAGATCCCGCCGGGTCCGGTCACGTGGTAAAAAACTTCGCCGCCGCCTGCGTCCGAAATGATATCCCGGGTGCTCGGCGAAAGCGCATCGCCCTCAGAGATCGCGACATCGCGCGAAATCGCCAGCGCCGCGGCGAGGAGACTACGATCGAATAGCTCTTCCGAGGTCCGTTGCCCCACCGTAAAGCGCCACCACCCTAACAAGATGGAAACCAGCAAGAGCGGCGGAAGGATGACGAGGAACAGTCTCATCCGCAGGGACACGGACCTGGGCTGCGCGATCATGAAGCTTCCACCTCGAGCATGTAACCCAGGCCACGGGCCGTCTTGATCTTGATGCCGTATGGCTCAAGTCGTTTGCGCAGCCGCGAGACATGCGGTTCGATTGCGCTCTCCTCGGCATCCGAGCCTGTGCCATAGACATGCGTGATCAATGCCGATTTGGAGACGATCCGTCCGCGCCGTTCGAGTAGGCATTCCAGCGTGGCGATTTCCTTACGCGGAATTTCGAGCGGAGTTTCGTCATGCATCAGCTGGCGACTGGTGCGGTCGAAGACGAGCGGACCGAACTTGTCGCGCTCCATGAATTCGAGGTTCTTGCGCCGTGCCATCGCCCGCAGCCGGGCTTCCAGCTCGTCCATCTCGAAGGGCTTGGTGAGATAGTCATCTGCCCCGGCATCCAACCCAGCAACCCGCTCGGCCGTTTCCGAGCGCGCGGTCAGCAGGATCACCGGCGCCCCGTCACCACGCCTGCGCAGCGCCCGAAGCACCTCGATCCCGTCCATACCCGGTAAGTTCAGGTCAAGCACGATCAGATCGGCGCCTTCCTGCGCGAGGAAACGGTCGGCCTCGAGTCCATCATGCAGAAGGTCCACGGCGTGGCCGCGATCCCGCAGGCGGAAGGCGATGGCGCGGGACAGAGCCTCGTTATCTTCGATGATGGCGATGCGCATGGTTACTTCTTTGTCATGTTGCGCAAGTTTCGCGCAAGGTTAGGACGACATGTTGCCGGTGTAGGAGGAGGGATTCGTCCCTTGAGGAGAATAACTACATACCGGCCGGCTTCGAGCCCGCCCGGTTCGAAAGGTCTAAGGGAGGACACTAATGACCATCAAGCAATTCATATATTCTGCGGCGGCGCTCGCCTTCATGTCGGCACCGGCCCTCGCGGATGTCGACTTCAGCGGCAAGACCATCGAATGGGTCATTCCGTTCTCGGAGACCGGGGGCTCCGCGAAATGGGCCAACTTCTTTGCGCCGCTTCTCGCGCAGGAGCTGCCGGGTAAGCCTACCGTGATCGTGAAGTTCATGCCGGGCGCAGGCTCGACCAAGGGTGCGAACTGGTTCCAGGAGCAGCGCTACGAGGACGGCACGCTGCTTTTCGGCACCTCCGGCTCGACGCAGTTCCCCTATCTGCTCGGCGATCCGCGGGTGCGCTACGAGTATTCCGACTGGATCCCGGTCATGGCATCTGGCACGGGCGGCGTGGCTTATCTCAATCCCGAGGCCGGCAAGAAATTCGACGGGTCTGCGAATAACCTCAAGGACCTCAACTTCATTTACGGTTCGCAGGGCGCAACCCGTCTCGACCTCGTGCCGCTTCTCGCATGGCGGATGCTGGGCATGAACGTTGAGCCGGTCTTCGGTATCAAGGGACGCGGTGACGGCCGCCTGATGTTCGAGCGCGGCGAAGCGACGATCGACTATCAGACGACGACCGGCTATCTCGGCGGCTCGGCCTCGATGGTAGAGGCTGGCAAGGCCGTTCCGATGATGACTTGGGGCGCGCTCGACGAGAATAACAACATCGTCCGCGATCCGACCTTCCCCGATCTGCCGACCTTCAAGGAAGTTTGCGAAGCCACCGATGGCTGCGAAACCTCCGGCGAAGCCTGGGATTCGTGGAAAGCGTTCTTCATCGCGGGCTTCCCGGTTCAGAAGATTGCGTTCCTGCCGCAGGGCACGCCCGATGACGTGGTCGAAGCCTATACCGAAGCCTTCGACGCCGTGCGCAACCGTCCGGACTTCAAGAAAATCGCGGCACAGCAGGTTGGTAAATACGACGTCTTCGTCGGCAAGGGCGCCGAGCAGGCGACGAAGGAAGGCACGACCGTGTCTCCCGAAGCCAAAGCCTATGTGACCGACTGGCTTCAAGAAGCCTACGGCGTTTCGCTGAACTAAGCGAAACCCTCGAGCGGTCCCTTCCTGCGGGACGCGGACCGCTCACTTTCTCATAATCCTAAAATTCGAGGTGGGCGAGATGGATGTCTTCGCAACCGCCGTGCCTGCGCTTGGCGAGGCATGGGCTCTGATTCTGCAACCTGTTGTTCTGGGATACCTGGTGCTCGGGGTCGTCATGGGCTTGGCCGTGGGGGTCTTCCCCGGTCTCGGCGGCATCGCCGGCCTCTCGCTCCTGCTGCCCTTCATGTTCGGTATGGACCCGGTGCTGGGGCTGGCCCTGATGGTGGGCATGGTCGCGGTCGTGCCGACCTCCGACACCTTCGCCTCCGTGCTGATGGGGATCCCCGGTTCCTCGGCGAGCCAGGCGACCGTTCTCGACGGCTTCCCGCTCGCCAAGAAAGGGCAGGCGGCGCGGGCGCTCTCGGCCGCCTTCACTTCGTCCCTCTTCGGCGGTCTCGTCGGCGCGCTTTTCCTGACCATGTTCATCATGGTCGCCCGGCCGCTGGTGCTTGCCTTCGGTCTGCCCGAGATGCTGATGATCTCGATCCTCGGCCTCTCGATGGTCGCTGTGCTCGCGGGGCGCGTGGCGCTCAAGGGGCTCGCCGCGGCGGGGCTTGGCATGCTGATCGGCACGATCGGCGAGGCCGATGCCGGCGGCAGCCTGCGCATGGCGACCTATGATATTCCCTATCTCACGGACGGGCTGCAGCTGGTGATCGTGGGTCTCGGCATTTTCGCCTTGCCCGAAATCGTCTCGCTGCTGCGTCAGGACAGCTCGATCGCCAAGGACGCGACGCTCGGCGCCGGCTGGAGCCAGGGCGTGCGCGACTGGGTCGCCAACAAATGGCTGTCCGTCCGCTGCTCGCTGATCGGCGTGATCGTCGGTGTGATCCCCGGCCTCGGCGGGTCGGTCGTCGACTGGATCGCCTACGGCCACGCCGTTCAGACCACCAAGGACAAGTCGAATTTCGGCAAAGGCGAAATCCGCGGCGTGATCGGGCCGGAAAGCTCGAACAACGCCAAGGAAGGCGGCGGACTCGTTCCGACGCTGCTCTTCGGCATCCCGGGCTCGGGCTCGATGGCAATCTTCATCGGCGCACTGGCCCTGCTGGGCTCCGGCGATATCGAAGTCGGCCCCAACATGCTGCGCGACAATCTCGATATCACCTACTCGATCGTCTGGCTGCTGGCTCTGGCAAACGTCGTGGGCACGGTGCTCTGCATCGCGGCCTCGGGCGGGATCGCGAAGTTGACCACGATCCGCTTCACCTATCTCGCGCCGTTCCTGTTCATGCTGATCTCCTTTGCTGCCTTCCAGTCAGGGCAGAATTTCGAGGACATCCTCGCCCTGTTCGCGATTGGCCTCATCGGGATCTTCCTGCGCCGGTTCGACTGGTCGCGTCCGGCGTTCCTGATCGGCTTCGTGCTGTCGAACCCGGTCGAGAAATTCTCCAACCAGGCTTTCCAGATCGCATCCTTCCGGTTCCGCAATTCCTTCTCGGCGGGCGTCGACTACCTGTTCTCGCCGATCGTGATCGTATTGCTCATAGTGACGGTCGTGTCGGTCTTCCTCGGGTTGCGGCAGGCTAAGTCGATCATGGCCGAGGGTGATGTCCAGTCGGGCTCCAAACGCGCGCCGCTGATCTTCCTGCTGGTGGTCATGGGCTACGTGATTGCGGCGCTCGTCAACGCGAGCCTGATCCCGAACTACAACATGACCGACAAGATCGTGCCGCTCGTGGTTGGGGGCATCACGCTGACGGCGCTGGTGATCCTTCTGGTGCAGATGATCCTGCGCGCCGAGCGCGATGTGATCTTCGCGGACAAGGAAGTCTCGGGAGAGGACGCGGACGCGCCCTATGGCCTGTGGGGGACGCTCGCGTGGTTCGCGGGGCTGATCGCGGCGACTTACGTCGTCGGTTTCATCCTCGCACTGGCCGGGTTCCTCGTCACCTTCCTGCGCATCCGCGCCCAGGCCAGCTGGCCCAAGACGCTGATCCTCGCCGCCAGCGGCATCGCCCTGATGTGCGTCATGGCCGGCGCGCTGAACCGCGATTTCCCGCCCGGCCTGCTGCAGCACGCAGCCAATCTTCCCTGGCCCCTGAAATGATCCGACGGAGCGAATGAGATGGAACAGACAGCCATTCCCTATGTATTCATGCGTGGCGGCACTTCGCGCGGCCCCTATTTCAACCGCGCCGATCTGCCTGCTGATCGCGAGACGCTGGCCGAGGTTCTGATCGCGGTGCTCGGTTCGGGCCATGCGAACAATATCGACGGGCTCGGCGGCGGCGTCGCGGTGACGACCAAGGTCGCCATGCTCTCGCCCTCGGACGATGACTGGGCGGAGGTCGATTATTTCTTCGCGCAGGTCTCTGTCGAAGATCGGCTCGTCGACTTCAAGCCGACCTGCGGCAACATCCTCTCGGGGGTGGGGCCCGCCGCGATCGAGCTTGGCCTCGTCCGCCCCACGGGGGACGAGACCGAGGTGAAGATCCGCGCTGTCAATACCGGGGCGAAGGTTCTCGCGCGCGTTCAGACGCCGGGCGGGGCGATGCGCTACGACGGTGACGCGGAAATCGCCGGCGTGCCCGGCACGGCCGCGCCGATCGCGCTCAATTTCATGGGGGTTGTCGGCTCCTCGACCGGAGCGTTTCTTCCGACGGGGCATCTGCGCGATGAGTTCGACGGTATCGAGGTGACCTGCATGGATGTCGCGATGCCGATGGTGATCGCGCGGGCGCAGGACTTCGGCCTTACCGGCTATGAAAGCGCAGCAGAGCTCGACGCGAATGCCGAGTTCTTCGCCCGTATGGAGGCCGTGCGCCTCAAGGCGGGCGCGGCTATGGGGATGGGCGACGTCTCGAAATCGGTGACGCCGAAATTCGGCCTGCTTGCGCCCGCCAAGACGGGTGGAACCGTCGCGACGCGATATTTCATGCCGTGGAACACGCATCCCTCGATGGCGGTCACCGGGGCGCAATGTCTTGCCTCCTGCGCGCTTACGCCCGGCACCGTGGCCGACGGACTACTGGAGCGCCCGACCACGAGCCCGGCGAGCGTGGTGCTGGAGCATGCGTCCGGCACGATCGAAGTCCTCGTCGACTTCGAAATGAACAACCACTTCACGCTGAACTCCGCGGGTTTGCTGCGCACTGCGCGCAAGTTAGCCGACGGACGGGTCTATGTTCCCGCTTCGGTTTGGAAAGGACGCTGACATGCCAATGATGAACCTTCTGGTCGCCTTCAATGGATCGAGCGGGTCGGTCGCCGCCCTGCGCTATGCCGCCTCCATGGCGGCGCAGCGTGGCGCTAATGTGACGGCGATAATGGCCCATGCGGCGCACGAGGTGATCGACCGCCGCTCACGCTGGATCCCGAAGGAAGCGCGTGCGCTTCTTGAAACGGCCAATGGCGACATTCTGCGCGAGATCGAGGCGAGGTTCGAGGAAGAGCGCCGTGCCCTCGGGCTTGGCAGTGATCTCGAGTTGAAAGTCGTGGCCGGACGCGTGGATAACGTCCTTTCCGAAGCGGCGCGCTACTACGATATGCTGATCGTAGGCACTCAGGCTGACGATGGCGATGCGCATGTGATCCTGCATCCGGATCGTATTGCGCTGATGTCGGGCCGTCCGGTGATCGTGGTTCCGGAAGGCTATAATGCGGGCGCACAGCACAGCCACGCGGCGCTCGCATGGGATGGAGGGCGGGCCGCTGCGCGAGCGCTCTCCGACAGTCTTCGACTTCTCGAGGATGACGGGCGGGTCAGTGTTCTGACCATTGGGCCGCAGGACGACCGCGCCATCAGTGACCTTCTGACCCATCTCTCCCGGCATGGTGTTTCGGCCATTCATGAGGAATGGCCGACGCCGCGACCCGTGGCGGACACGCTCCTAAGATGGTGCACACGCAACGACCCGTCGCTTCTTGTGCTCGGGGCTTTCGAGCATTCCAAGTTTCGCGAAGATTTCCTTGGCGGGGTGACCTCGGAAGTGCTTGCGCGCACGAAAATTCCCGTATTGTTGTCGCATTGAGGAGGCCATGACCCATTTCGAGAAACTGAGCCGCGTCCGTCAGGACCTCGAGGACATTCGCAAGGAGATTGTCGCGAAGATTGCCCGAGACGAAGGCAAATCACCCGACCTCGTGCTCCTGCACGACCGGGTCAGCCGTGCGATCAAGGCCCTGTCCGGTCAAGGCTAACCAAGGGAGAGGCAATGAAGGTCCATATTCTCGACGACTGGTTCGACACGCTCCGCAGCTTGCCCTGTTTTCGCATGCTGGACGAGCACGAGGTGACGGTCTGGACGGATCACGAGCCCGACGAGGAAGCGCTTGCGCGCCGCCTCGCGGGTGCTGAATGCGTTGTTCTCTTCCGCGAGCGCACGAAGATCACGCGCGGCTTGCTCGAGCGGCTACCCAATCTTCGTCTAATTTCGCAGCGGGGCACGTGGCCGCATGTCGATGTGGAGGCCTGCACCGACCAGGGCGTTCTGCTATGTTCGAACACCGGCGGGGATGGCGCCAATTATGCCGCGGCAGAGCTGACCTTCGCGTTGATGCTCGCCGCGATGCGCCAGCTTCCGCAGCAGATGGCGAGCGTCAAAGCCGGCAACTGGCAGATTGGCGTAGGCCGTAGCCTGCGCGGGCGAGTGCTGGGCCTTTACGGATACGGGCGTTTGGGGCGGGTCGTCGCGGATTATGCCCGGGCATTCGGGATGCAGGTCGTGTGGTGGGCCTCCGAGGCGGGGCGGGCGCGTGTCTTGGCTGACGGGGAAACCGTTGCCGAGAGCCGTGCCGCCTTCTTCGCGCAAAGCGACATTGTTTCGCTGCATCTGCGATTGACCCCCGAGACCCGCGGGATCGTCACCGCCGAGGATCTCGCGCAGATGTCCCCGCGCTCGGTGCTGGTGAACACGTCACGCGCAGGGCTGATTGTGCCGGGGGCCTTGCTGGCGGCCCTTGAGGCCGGGCATCCCGGGCAGGCTGCGGTGGATGTCTTCGACCGCGAGCCCGAGACCGACGCGACAGATCCGCTGCTCGCGCATCCGAACCTAATCGCCACGCCCCATATCGGCTACGTGACCGAGGACGAGTTCGACAAGCAGTTCACCGACATCTTCGCGCAAGTAAATGCCTATGCGGAGGGCAACCCGATCCAAATGGTCAATCCGTCCGCCTTCGCGTGAGGATCTTCGCCACCACGGGTGCGCCGACGATCACGAGCACGATGCGCGTAAGGTGATGGGTGATGACGAAGCCGAGATCTGCTCCGGTCACGATCGCGAGGACTGTCATCTCCGCCTGGCCGCCGGGCGCGAAGGCCAGAAACGCTGGCACCCGCTCGCCCAGACCCAACACGGTCACCAGACCGGAAAACCCCGCGGCCAGCACGGCCAGCACCAGCACGTAGGCGATGCCTGCCGACACGATGCGGGTGAGCTCTTTCCACGTCACCCCGAGGAAATGCACGCCGATCCCGCAGCCGATGAAGAATTGGGCCGCGAGGATCGCCTCGGCGGGCGGGCGGAAATGGATGATCCCCGAGAGCGACAGGGCCGCCGTGACGATCATCGGGCCGAGAATCGAGGCGCCGAACAACCCGAGCCTCTCGCCGCCTTTCCAGCCGAGCACCGCGGCGACGGCCATGATCGCCAGCTCATACCACGGCAGATCCGCGACGGGCGCGCCGATCGGGTTGCTGAGTTCGGCACCGTAGAAATGGCTCAGGAAAAACGGCGCCACGGTCACGATGATCAGAACCCGTGTCGCGTGCACCAACGAAAGCGCGCGAGGGTCGCCGCCCGCTTCCGTGCCGAAGATCACCATGTCCTGCAGTCCGCCAGGCATCGCGGCGTAATAGGCGGTGGGCGCGTCGAAGCCCCAGAACTTTCGAAAGAAAGGCACGCCGACGAGCGCGATCACCGCGATGAAGACAGGGACGAGAGAGACCGAGAGCGCCATGCGCGGCAATTGCGCGATGACCTCGGGCGTGATCGAGGCGCCGACGGCCACCCCGAGGATCGTGCGCGCGCCGACAGAGATCTGGCCGAAGCCCTGAAGCGGTAAATGCGCCAGCGCGCCGGCAAGGCAAAATGCCATCGGCCCGAAGAGGAATGGAAGCGGCAAATCCAGCGCCCAGAAGAGCGCGGTGCCGCAGGCTGCGAGGAGAAATGTAAGGCCGCGCCGCCGCATGGCACCCGCATAAATATGTTTGCGCAAACTGGTCTCCTGTTCGTCTTGACGTGACGTGTATACGATTGTATCCAATTGGACACAAGATGAACGCGGAGGGCGAAATGGCAAATGAGGATGGCAGCACACCGCAGGGAAACGCTGCTTACGACCGTCTGCTGACCGAATTGCGCGAAGGGCGGCTCAACCCGGGCGACCGCTTGCGGGAAACCGAACTTGCGGAGCGCCTGGGTATGTCGCGAACGCCTGTCCGGGAAGCGATACGAAAGCTCGAAGCGGATAACATCGTCAGTCACGTTGCGCGGCAGGGCGCCTGCATTCGACGGCTCGACTATGCCGAAGTCATGGAGCTCTACGAGATGCGCGCGGTGCTCGAAGGCACAGCGGCACGGCTTGCGGCCCGGGCGGCTTCGGATATCGAGATCGACGAACTCTACGAGATGAACCGTCAGCTGGGCGAGATCGGCAATGTCCCTGAGGCATTCACGCTTAACCGGCAGTTCCACGCCGCTTTGCTCGACGCAGCGAAGAACCGGTTCCTCACCCGCTCGATCCGCTCGCTGCAAAAGGCGCTGATGATCCTTGGACCGACCACGCTGACCGAGCCGGACCGGGCGGTGAAGGCGGTAGAAGAACATTTCGCCGTGCTGGAGGCCGTCAAGGCGCGCGACGGCGCGCTCGCCGAGAGCGCGATGCGCGCACATATCGAGGCGGCCCAGCGGGTGCGCGTGCGTGCCCTGCGCTCCGAGCCCGGCCAGACCCCCAGCTATGACGGAGATCTGCTGTGACACTTGCTTCACCTCAACCCGACATTGCCGTCATCGGCGGCGGTAACGCGGCACTCTGTGCCGCGATCACCGCGGCAGAGGCCGGGGCGCGCGTTTTGATTCTCGAAACCGCGCCGAAACCCTATCGGGGCGGCAATTCCCGCCATACGCGCAACTTCCGCTGCATGCATCGCGGGCCGCTTGGTCCACTCACCGACAGTTATACCGAGGAAGAATACCTTGCCGACCTGATGAAAGTCACCGGCGGCAAGACCGATGAAGGTCTGGCGCGGCTCGCCATTCGAAGCTCCGAGGAATGCCTGCCGTGGATGGAGGCGCATGGCGTGCGCTTTCAGCCCTCGCTGTCGGGCACGCTTTCGCTCGCGCGGACAAACGCCTTCTTCCTCGGTGGCGGCAAGGGCCTCGTGAACGCCTATTACCGCACCGCAGAAGCGCTCGGGGTTCAAGTCGAATACGAAGCGGCCGTCACCCATCTGGAGATCGACGATGATCGCGTGACGCATATCGACTACACGCAGAATGGCGAGACGCGGCGTATCAGCCCGAAATCGGTTGTGGTCGCTTCGGGCGGATTTCAAGCCGATACCGATTGGCTCGCCCGCGCCTGGGGGCCGGCCGCGAAGAACTTCCTGATCCGCGGCACGCCCTACAATCGCGGCGTCGTGCTCGCGGACCTTCTCGAGCAGAAGGTCGAACAGGTAGGCGATCCGACGCAATGCCACGCGGTCGCGATCGACGGGCGCGCGCCGAAATTCGATGGCGGGATAGTCACGCGGCTCGATTGCGTGCCGTTCTCGATCGTCGTGAACAAGAATGGCGAGCGGTTTTACGACGAGGGGGAGGACGTATGGCCGAAGCGCTATGCGATCTGGGGTCGTCTCGTCGCGGCGCAGCCCGATCAGGTGGGCTATGTCATCATCGACGCGAAGTCGCTCGAGTTGTTCATGCCCTCGGTCTTCCCGCCGATCAAGGCCGATACGCTCGAAGAACTGGCGACCAAGATGGGACTTCCGTCCGCAGCCTTGGCCGAGACCGTGGCCGAGTTCAACGCAGCCTGCGGCGACACATCCGGATTTCACCCGACCGAGCTGGACGGCGTGTCCACCACCGGGATCACGCCGCCAAAGACCAACTGGGCGCGTCCGATTACCGAACCGCCGTTCTACGGATACTCGCTGCGCACCGGTGTGACCTTCACCTATCTCGGTCTGAAGGTCGACGAGCGCGCACAATGCTCGGTCGGAAACCGCCCGGTCTCGAACCTATGGGCTGCCGGCGAAACCATGGCCGGGTCGATCCTCGGGCAGGGGTATCTCGCCGGTTTCGGCATGACGATCGGCACCGTTTTCGGACGTATTGCAGGCAAGGAGGCCGCCGCCCATGCAAACTGAGTTTCTCGAAGAGGCACGTCGTCAGGCCGAGATCTGCAACGCCTGCCGGTATTGCGAAGGATATTGCTCGGTCTTTCCGGCGCTCCATGCTGAGCGCGCCTTCAGCGACGGCGATCTGACGCAGCTCGCCAATCTCTGTCACAATTGTCGCGGGTGCTATTACGCCTGCCAATACACGGCACCGCACGAGTTTGCCCTCAATCTGCCGCAGGCGCTGGCGAATGTTCGGCAGGATAGCTGGGAAGAATTCGCGTTTCCCCGCGTGGCGGGGCAGGCCTTCCAAAAAAGCGGGCTGCGCATCGCGCTCGCGACCGTGCTGGGCTTTGCGCTCCTGATCTGGGCCATGCTGTCGCTTGCAAGCGCAGGCGGCGAGGGTTTTTACGCGGTCATGGCGCACAACACGATGGTGGCGATCTTCCTGCCTGCCTTCCTGTTCCCGCTACTTAGTCTCGCGATCAGCTTGCGGCGGTATTGGCGCGCGGTCGGGGCCGGTCGGGTTCGCTTCTCCGATCTTCGGGGAGGCTTTGCCGCCGCGGCGAACATGCGCAACCTCAAGGGCGGGCACGGCGACGGCTGCAATTTCGAGGACGAGGACCGTTTTTCCCAAGGCCGCCGCTTCGCGCATCAGGCCGTGATGTATGGCTTTCTTCTGTGTTTCGCCGCCACGAGTGTGGCGACATTGATGCATTACCTGCTGGATCTGCGCGCCCCTTACCCGCTCTGGTCCATGCCGAAGCTTCTCGGCGTGGCGGGTGGCTTGCTGCTGACCCTGGGTTGCATCGAGATGATCCGTCTGAAGCTACGGGCGGATCCGGAACTCGGTGCCTCCGGCGCGACGAGCGGCGAATTCGGCTTCATCGCTCTGTTGGGTTTTGTGGGTTTGAGCGGGTTGGCGCTTTATGTGCTCGGTCAAACCCCGCTGATGCCGGCCATGTTGGCCTTGCATCTTGGGGCCGTGCTCGCATTCTTCCTGCTGACTCCGTTTTCCAAGATGGCGCACGGCTTCTATCGCCTCGCCGCGCTGACCGCCGATGCGCAGAACAAAAGAAGGGGCGCTCGGTAGGCGGCAGCTGCAAGGCGCGCAAAGCTGTCGTCCGAACGGGACCCGGGTCAACGCGCCCTGGTTTTGGAGAGGGGCGGCTTTGTGCGCATAGCAGGCATTTGGGCCGAGCGCAGCGAAGGTCCGCTTTCCGCCCTCTCTGTCAGGGCGCCCTATCGGGCGTCTCGGTCGGCCCCGAGAGGAGCTCGCTCCCTCAAGGCCATTCAGTCCGAGGATCTTCGCGAGGCGCCCCCAAGGGTCAGAACTTCCGTCTCGTCGCGCTTAATTGCAAGATTTGGGACGTGAATAACTGAGTTCGTTCAGCCCCAATCAGACGAGAAGAGGGCCTTCGCGGCCCAATCTTTCTACGAGATCGGCGGGTCTCGCCGCGGAGGGATCCGAGCCCCGCAGGCCCGGCAATAGGCGGCCCGTTCAGCACGTCGAATCTCCACGGGCTGGTGGCAACGCGGGCAGAGGATACTCTGAGAGGCATTCTCGTCCTCACGAGGCCTGAACCTGCTGGCGAGATCTCCGCCCCACAAGAGCACAGCCATGCACAGATAGGTAAACCCTGTTACGGCGACGGCGATAGCGGGTGGAACCTGAAGATGCCCCAAAAAAGAGGAGAGCCCAAGGCCCGCGAGGGAGGCGAGACCCAAGATGGTCCCCGCCGCTGCAAGCACTCGTAAGATTGACATCCGTCCTCCAAGGAAATCCTGACGTAGTCGACACTCATCAAGTCACGCTAGTTCTTCTCTACTTTTGCGCGAGAAACTTTCCGCCCGCCGAAGGCTTAGGTCAAGCACACATGTTCGAGGCCGATTGCCGCTGTGCTCAAGACAAAAGAACGAGCGACGCGGCAGGTCGCGCGCCTCTCAGGCGTCTCGGAACTCTCGGAAGATCAGTTGCCCAACCGCTCAATGTCGTTAAGCATTTCGCATCCGACCTCCGTGGCACGGCGACCCTCGCATGAGGCGCGCTACTCCGAAGCCTCCAGCATGTCCTTGAGCTTGTCGACCCGGCCCTGACTAATCGACACGGCGTCGGGAAACGCGATCTCTGCATCACGCTTCAGCGCCGCGCCCAGATCGAAGGCGTTGGCCTTGCGGACTTTCTTCAGCTCGTCCCACGAGACCGGCATCGCGACCGGCGCCCCGGGCCGTGCACGCAGCGAATAGGGCGCGATCGCCGTGGCTCCCTCACCGTTGCGCAGCCAGTCGACGAAAATCCGGCCCTTCCGCTTCGCCTTCGACATTTCGGCGGTGTAGCGCTTGGGCGACCGCGCCACGAGCAAATGCGAGAAGACCCGCGCGAAAAGCCTCACCGTGTCCCAACCGGCACTGCGCCGCAGCGGCACCGTTACATGGACACCCTTGCCGCCGGACAGGAGCGGCCAACTCTGCATGTCCAACTCGGCGAGCAGATCGCGGATCTCGAAACCCGCATCCCTTACCGCCGCGAAATCCAGCCCCTCGTCGGGATCGAGATCGAAGACCAGACGGTCGGGCCGCTCCAGCCGGTCGACGCGGCTGCCCCAGATATGGAACTCGATCGTGCCCATCTGCGCCGCCGCGACCAGACCTTCCGCCTTTCGGATCACCATGTATTGCGCGGTTTTGCCGTCGCTCTCCGTGATCTCGACATTCTCGATCCCGTCAGGAAAGCCGCGCCCCGCGTGTTTCTGGAAAAAGCGCTCGCCGCCCAGACCTTCCGGCAGCCGCAGCAGCGACACCGGGTGCTCGGCAAGATGCGGAAGGATGCGATCGGCCATTGCCTCGTAGTAGCGCGCCACGTCCAACTTGGTATAGCCCGCACCTTCGAAGACCACTCGATCGGGCGAGGAAATCCCGATCCCCGCAACGTTCGGGCGCTCCTCGGAGGCTATGTCATTGTCCAGCCGCACCGTGCGCGCGGGCTTGTCCTCGCGCAGCCCGAGGAAGACCGCGTGCCGCAGTCGGTCGCCCCCGGTGCGCTCGGCATAGCGAATTTCCGCAACCAGCTCGGGCGTGATCCAGTGCATGCCCTTTGCCTCCGACGCCTCGACATCCGCGGGGGCGGTCTTGCGAGCGAGCGGTTTCATCGCCTTGGCCAACGCCTCGGCCTGATTCTCGTCGAAGCCGGTGCCGACCTTGCCGACATAGCGCCAGCCGTCGCCCTCGGCGGCCCCCAGCGCCAGCGAGGCGAAGGGCCGACCGCGCTTGTCGCTTTCCTGCCAGCCAAGGATGACGAACTCGTCGCGGCGCTCGCATTTGACCTTCATCCACGCCTTAGAGCGCGCGCCGCGATAGGGCGCGTCAATGCGCTTTGCGATCAGCCCCTCGCCGCCCGCCTTGCAGATTGTGTCGAATGCACTCTCGGGATCTTTCGAGATCACCGGAGAGAGCTGCGCGGGCCCAAGCGCGGGGAGCGGCTTCATCACCTCTTCCAAAACCTCGCGGCGTTCGGAGAGCGGCGCCTTGCGCAGGTCGTTACCGTCGCGCGACAGGATGTCGAAGCCGTAGAAGCGGAACGGTCCACCTGCGGTGATCGCCTTTTGCAGCTCCGAAAACCCGTCGAGCCCTGCGCCTGCGACGATCTCGCCGTCGATCAGGGCGCTGTCGCAGTCGACCTCGGCCAGCGCGGGTAGCAGGTCGTCGAAGCGATCCGTCCAATCCTTGCCGTTGCGGGTGAAGACACGCGGACCGCCTTTGCCAAGCGCGATCAGGGCGCGGTAGCCGTCGAATTTCAGCTCGTGCCACCACCCGTCGCCTGCGACCATCTTGTCAGAGAGCGTCGCGAGCTGCGGCTTGGAGAAGCCGGGGCGCTTGCCCACCTGCGTCTCGATGGGCGCCTTGTCGGTAGCGATCTCGCGCATCGTGCGCTGGCTCTGGACAGAGCGGCGATAGCGCGCCACCGGATCGCGCGCGCCGCTCGCCGCGTCCTCCGCCTTCATCAGCAGCCAGTTCTCGCGTTTGCTTTCGGTTTTCATGCGGATCAGGTGCCACTCGCCGGTGAGTCGCGCGCCATGCAGGCGCAAATGCAGATGCCCTTTCTTGAGCGCCTTGCCGACCGGGATCAGCGGCTGCCAATGCCCCAGATCCCAGAGCATCACCGTGCCCGCGCCATAATTGTCCTTCGGTATCGTGCCCTCGAAGGTGAGGTAATCCAGCGGGTGATCCTCGGTCCGCACCGCGAGCCGTTTTTCACCCGGATCGAAAGACGGTCCCTTGGTGATCGCCCAGGACAGCAGCACGTCCTCCCATTCGAGGCGCAGATCGAAATGTGTGCGGGTCGCGTCGTGTTTTTGGATCGAATAGCGCGGCGCGAGATGGCCCGAGGCAGTGCCGCCATCGGGCTCTGGCGTCTGCGCGAAGTCGCGCATCTCGAGATAACGGTCGAGGCTTCCCATCACGCGGACTTCTTGGTTGAAGACTTCGCGCCGGAGGATCTGCTGGATTTCGACGCGGACGACTTCGAACCGGAGGTTTTCGATGACGATTTCCGACCCGTCGATTTGCCCCCGGACTTCGAGCCGGATTTGCCGCCGCCATCGGCCTTGAGGCTGTCCTGCAGCGCGGACATCAGGTCGACCACGTTATCGCCGCCTCTGCTGCTGTCGTCCTCTCCCGTCTTGGCGCGGGGCGTCTTCTTCGACTTGCGCTTGCGGTCGATCAGATCGCGCAGCGCCGCATCGTAGTGATCGGTGAAGGCGGATGCGTCGAAACTGTCGGTCTTGCGGTCTATCAGCTGCGTGGCGACCTCCAACAGCTCCTTGTCCGCCGGCTCGTCCTCGATGTCGGAAAACAGCGGATCGGCCTCGCGAATTTCATCGGCGTAATGCAGCGTCTCCAGCAGGATACCGTCGCCGCAGGGTCGCAGTGCGCAGAGATATTCCTTGCCGCGCATCACCAGTTGCCCAAGCCCGACCTTCTTCGATTGCCGTAGCGCATCGCGCACCACCCGGTAGGCATCCTGCGCGAGATCGTCGGTCGGCACGACGTAATAGGGTCGATCGTAATAGAGCGGCGGGATTTCGGGCGCGTCGACGAACTGCACGAGTTCGAGCGTCTTCTTGGTCTCGAGCTTGATCGCGTCGATCTCCTCGGGTTCGAGCAGCAGATACTCGTCATCGCCGATCTCGTAGCCCTTGAGGATCTCGTCGGCATCGATAGGCCCAATACCGGAGACGGTTTTCTCGTAATGGACGCGCTTGCCGGAGGGGCCGTGGATTTGCCGGAACGAGAGCCGCGCGCCCGTTTTGGTCGCGGAGTGGATTTCGACGGGGATGCTGACCAGCGACAGTCGCAGCTGGCCTTTCCAGATCGCGCGTGAGGCCATGGGCGGCTCCTTATGCTTGACCTTGGGGTAACGCCCTCTGCCGCGCCAGGTTCCGGTGGGCGACGAACGCTTGGATTGGGTGGCGTTGGGGCGGGGGGCAGACTTAGTGCGAGGTGCGAAGAGGGGCCCTTTCTGACATGCTCGAAACCACCAACCCCTCACCCTTTAAGGATCAATCGGAACCTCCCTCCAAACTTGAGAGGTGTCACCCGATCGCGAGAGCTGGGCTCTGTCCGCTTTGTTTGATGAGCGCTATGTTAGCTATGTCGGCGAGATGCTGATTTCGGTCGCACCCTCGACGAGAAGGGCATTCCCATCTTCTGGGTTACGGGTGCAAAGGTTTTCCATCAATAACATGCGCATTGCATGCCGATGGAACGCAGGCCCCACGCTTTTCGTCTGATGGACTCAACGAGAACACGCCGAACGGCATTCGTATCCTGCGCGAACCCGACGAGATGGATTATGCGCTTTGCTCCCAAATGGAAGACATGCCCTACGCGACGACGTGCCGCGTGATCGACAAGCTCGCCCCCTCGCATACGAAAACGAAAGACGCAGCCCGGGTGGCCGAGGTTGAGAGAGCGCAGCGCGCCTTTCTCTTGCCTGCGGCAGAGTGATTGGGAAAAGGTCCGGAAAGAAGCAACGGTGCAGTCTTCGTGGCTACGCCGTTGTTTGTTTGAAGCGGGTGAGTGCTCTTAGGCTTGGCTGCAGAACGCGATTGCATCGGCGATGTTCTGCGCGGCGCGCCGCCCCAACGCTTCGGCATTTTCCAGTCCCTGCACGAAGGGGTTGCGTTTCAGCACTACCGGGATCGCCACGCAGGTTATCGTTCCGGCTGCTTGATGCGGGCCGCTGACCAGTAGAGTCTCTGGATCGAGATCGGCCGCATCGCGGAGCGTCGGGAACATCAACTCGGTGAGGTCGGCAGGCCTTTGGCCGCGCGCATCGATCAAGTGCTCAACTGTTATCGTGCCGGAAGCACCGGTGATTCTTACCGTCTGTCCCTCCGCCGCGATCGTATAGTCCTCCCCAAGCCTCACGAGTTCGAGCACGCCAGCGTCGTGCAGCGCAAGCATGCGTTCGATTGAGCGATGCGGCACCGATGCATAGACATCGGAGAAAACCGGAAGCAATTCACGATCAAACAGTGCGCGGTCTTCAGGTGTCAGATGCTGAACGATGCCCTGATAAACTTCATGTGCTGCCAGTAAGCCCACGCGCCATGGTTCACTGATCTTTGCGGCGCGCTTCGCCTTCGCGAGACTCAAATCGGAACGCACATCCTCCCAAGAGTTTGTTGACAGCCGATCGGCAAAATGGCGCTGCGCGAACCCTTCAAGCTGCGCGGGTCGCGTGCGTGCGGCATATGCGGGGTCCAGTGCCTCCAGTTCTTTCGCAAGAACCGATTGGCAATTGATCAGGAAGTTGTCGTGCTTAACGAGCTCTGAAAGCGCTTCGTGGGTAAACAGCGAAAGTGGCGGAAGCGGGTGAGGGTAATACCAGTCTGCATCGGGTAAGGCACCACGGCGCGACATCATTACCATCGTGAACCCGGCGTCGGGAGCGTGGGGGACCCAGCGCACTTGGTTCTCATTCTCTTCAAATCGCCCCTGGAAGGATGCCAGGGCGACAGCAGCATCAATCGCAGTAAGCGAACTGCCAAGGAGTCCTACTGCACAGCCAATGAAGCGTCGCAACGATTCCGCGGGCCACGGCGAATGGAGCTGAACTCCCGAGTTATCCTTCCGATCGCGCCATTGATGCCCGGTCGCCAGGATAACGTGGTTGAAAGTTTCCGTGCCTCTTTCGTGCGGTGTCTCCCACTTCACACGCGTCCCGAGCTTGGTCGGCTCTACATCCACGACAGTATGGCGCGAGCGGACCTCTACACTATGTCCGCGGCCACGCGCTTTCGCTATGAGAGCCGCTATTTGAGCGATAAAGTAGCGGCCGAGGACGACCCGCGGATAAAAGGCCTCTGGCCCAATTTCCGCACGAGTGATCCCGAATTCTACGAGTGTTGCCGCATTGCTCTGTAGCAGAAACGCTTCCAAGCTCTCCACCACGGGCGGGATCTCTCGACTGCCTATATTGGCGAGCATCTGCGGGTGGTTAACCCCATTTCGATAGGGCATCCCGGGCCCGATCTCGCGCTCGCGCTCGAAGATATGAATTGTGAGTGGGGAGGAGATCTCAATCAGGTGCTTGAGCGCATAAATGGCCGTAGCTCCGCTGCCGATGAGCGCAACCGATTGTGGCACGTTTGCGCTTTTGCGGGAAGCGAGACCGACCGCCGGGCGGGCTATCGGCGTGCCATGAGATGGGCGCGGAGTGGGGCGTCTTACGATCCGACCTTTCGAAAGGCTTCGCAGGGCTAACAACTTTGAAAAAGTAAGAGTTTTTGCGCGATCGGCCGCACATTATCGAAACAAGCATCGATAGGGTTGGTTCCTCCCGAGACAACTTTTAGGTCTCATTCTTGCAGATCTAGCCGTCGTTACCCGGAGCACTCTTCGCTCAGGAAAGATAACTCCAATGCATGTTGCTACTATCTTTCGTATTCGACATCGCATTTCCGCGCGGTCCATGTTCGCGTTGGAGGCGCACTCCCACAGCCTCGCAAAAGGCCCTGTCGCGCGTAGGCATAAGGTGACGTCTTTGCTTCAGGCGACAGTCATTCGCCTGGAGGTATGATGTCGCGTCAAATTTCGGCGGCCGATTTCCGTGACCTACAGACGGTTAGTGTCCCTCTCGATCGTCGTTTCGCAGCCATTTTGCGAGAACCGGACGCTGACCTGCCGCCGATCTCAAGGCCACCCCGGGAGGCCATTGCCGCCGCCATCTGAAAGGCCGCATCGACGATCTCCGGTCCTGCAACTTCATACCGCCACGCTTTACCCGGGGGAGGGAGGCAGCAGCCGTTTACGGTCGTTGAAGCTTTCCACGAAACCGAGTTTCGCATCGGCATGCACCGGTCGTTAGGGCCTTTCGATTATATATCACTCGGGCAGATACCCCGTTCACGCGCTTGTGTTATCCTGTTTCATTAAGGCCTGGGGAGGCAAAAAATTGGAGGGGATATGGATACGCACAATAGGGCGGATTTTAGCGGGGTGTCTCGAGCTGCGCCACGGCGCAAGAGTGATGCGCGCATATGTTTAGTAGGGCAGCGAGAGATTTTCGGCGATGCGATCATCCGGACGATAGAGAGCGAAGTGCCGGAGGTCTCGGTGGACCGCGTAGACTATCTGGAGGAAATCTCTCAACGCATTGATGAGAATGGCCGCCTTGCGAATGGCGAAAGGGTTTGCGCTTTGATCGTGGATGAAGGCAACGCCGCGGGACTAAGAGCGTTCATCGCGGCGCGCGGAGAAGCCCTTTCGCGCATGCGTGTCGCGATTGCCTACAGCGAGGACACGCCCGAAATGGAGGCAATGGATTTCCTTCGATCGGGCGCCTTGCTCGAGCAGGTGAGTTTCCTTCCGATGAGCATCAATATCACGACTTGGATGCTGACATTGCGCCTCATTCTGTCGGGGGGGCAGTTTGTCCCGCCAGCGCTTCTTGAGACCGGATTGACGGTCTCGAAAACGATCTCGAAAAAGCTTGCCGAGCCGGGCTTTGATCTGGTGGCTGCGCCGGGCCTGATCGAAACTCTGACGCGGCGCGAACGGGAGGTCTTGCAACTCTTGGCATCCGGTCAGCAAAACAAGATCATCGCGGATCGCCTTCAGGTCTCCGAGCACACCGCGAAAATCCATATCCATCGGATCATCAACAAGCTCGGCGTGAGTAACCGCACAGCGGCGGCCGTCTGGTATCACCGTCACGAGGCAGCAGCCGCTCTTCAGTGAAAAAGTATCAAACATCCCGCCACGCCGAATTGGCGGGCGGGGTTTAGGTATGGTTTTGCGAGTTGTCTGTTCAGGCTACTTGCGCGGCAAGCTCGCGCGGAACGCAGCACGCACATTGCCATCGGCAAATCGTTGCAAGTTGGTCGAGGTGGAAAGCAACAACTTCGATGGCACCACCTGGCTGATACTTGTGCGATCACCTGAAACACGTTCTCTGATTGCGGCTTCGTCAAGTGCGGATCGCGACGTCCGTCCGGGTCATGGTTCTCTCCGAGGTCGCAG